>NZ_AODK01000040.1 GCF_000525975.1 Listeria rocourtiae FSL F6-920 | reverse complement strand
CCGCTTCCGGCTTCCACCAAATCCCCTGAATACAAACGCTTTCGCTCGATTTGTGTCAAGCAATATTTACGTCCTACCCTCAAAAAGGGAATCCTGATATCTTGCTTATTTTTGTGTAGAAATGAGTTTTGTCCCACCCTCACCTTTAAAAGGTATATTTGAATTTGTCTATAAACCTTGATACAAAAGGGTTTTATATAAATCAATAAAAGAAACGAGGCTTTTCCAATGAATAATTACAAAAAAATAACGATTGCGACAGCTACCATCTTAACTTTAAGCACTACAATGGCAGGATGTAGCGCTCCAAAAGAAGATAGCCTAAAACAAACGCAGCAAGCACAAACTGACATAGCTAAGAAAAAAGTCATTACAGATATTGAAATGACGCCGAAAAAGTTCACATATAAACAGGACGATTCCTTTCATGAAAAAGGAAAAGAATTAACAGTCATTCCAATGCATATCGTGAACAAAACGAAATCAGAATTTGGGGTTGGCGCAGGGGACTTTCACTTAGAAACAAAAGATGGTAAGAAAATCGAAACATTCGGTTACCATGATAGCTTTGGTGATGTCGTTTCAGCAGGAAAAACATTGGATGGAAATGCCTACTTCGCTATCCCTAAAGACGGTAAAGATTACACATTAGTTTACCATCCGACAAATGCTGCGAAAGAACAAACGTTGAAATGGACAATCGGCTTACCAAAAAAATAAAGAAAAGAAGGTACCCATGTGCTAAATGCAAAAAAAATAATGATGTTCAGTTCTGTTCATGTTTGGAATGACACACGCATCTTTTATAAAGAAGCGATGACACTTGCTGATGCAGGATTCGAAGTGGACTTTTATGCAATTGATAATGGAATGGAAGTCGTTGAATATAAAGGCTTACGCGTTCATTTATTACCCGCCAGCAAATCACGAATCGTACGCCCCTTTCGTTGGTATAAACTGTATAAGGCTGCCAAAGCGTCTAACGCGAAGTACTACCACGTTCATGATCCAGAACTGCTGTTACTTTTACCGAAGCTACGTAAGAAAAAGCCAGACGCGATTCTAACTTATGATATGCATGAAAACTTCCCAGCAGATATTGAGACGAAAACATGGATTCCAGCTCTTTTAAGAAAACCACTGAAAAGATTGATTTTGCGAATGGAAAAACATACGATGGCATCCTGTAACCATATTATTTTTGCTGAAGAGTCTTATTTGAAAAGTTATAAACATGTTGCTTGTGGAAAAACGACTGTGTACAACTATCCGACCTATATAGAAGCCATCCCTAAAATACAATCTAAATCGCCATTCACACTAATTTATGTCGGTAGTATTACAGAAGATCGCGGTATTTTTGAGATGCTAGAGCTGATTTACCGGTTACAAGAAAAACACCCAGAGGAATACTGTTTAAAGCTCTTAGGACCAATGACAAATAGTCTAGAGATAAAAGTACAAGAGTTTATTCATAGAAACCAACTAGAATATGTCGTGCACATATATGGTCGTGTACCTTATCCAGAAATTTGGCAAGCATACGCGGAATCAGATTTAGGTCTCTGTCTCTTACATCCAATTCCCAACTATCTTCAATCGATGGCGACCAAATTGTATGAATATATGGCTGCATCGCTACCAATTCTTGCGTCTGACTTCCCCGATTGGCAAACGTTTATCGAAAACAATCAAAGCGGAACTGTTAGCTCACCGTTTGACATAGAAAAGCTAATACACAAAATCGAGCAGCGAGCAGCGAATCCAGATTTTTATGCGCAAGAAGGAGAACGAGGACGCCTAGCTTATGAGCAGTCATATCACTGGGGGATTGAAGCACAGAAAATGCTATGTACGATTTATAACACGCATTAATTGGAGGAAATGATGAAAGAAGGAATAAAAACAAAGCAGATTTTACGAAGTTTTAAAAAATCTTGGTACTGGTTGGTCATAGTACCTGCTGTGCTTGTCATGCTAACTTTTGGGATAGAAAAGTTTTGGCTTACACCGGACTATACATCATCGACACAAGTCTTAGTTACAACTGTCACTCCAAAAAATGAAGCACAAGCCTCTGATAGTGTAAGATCCTCGATTCAATTGAGTGACACATACAGTACAACAATCGGAAGCGCGAGGACGATGCAAGAAGTCATCAATAAATATAAATTAAATATGACACCAGAGGAACTAGCAAAAAAAGTTACTGTAAAAGGAAACGTAAACTCACTCGTCTTTACTATTACAGTGGTTGATTCCAATCCAGAGCAAGCCAAGCTCATCGCGAATGGCATTGCATCTGTCGTAAAAAGCGATTTTCCAGGTTTGTTCAGTGGCACCAAAATGATAAATTTAGAGAAAGCAGGTAAACCAGTCGCTGTTAGCAGTATGACGAAGTATATCTTAGCAGCTGGCTTTGGATTGGGAATAGCATTAGTTATTGTACTATATCGAGCAAGCTACGATAATCTTATCCGCCAGCGAGAAAGCTTTGATGACATCGGTCTACGCTTCTTAGGCGACATTCCATTCATAGAGGGAGAATAATAACATGGCTAGATTAAATAAGAATAAACTGTTTTTTGAAGGAAAGTCCAAGTCTTTTGAAGCGGAAAAAATTCGTTCGGCACAAGTAAGTATCCAATTTGCACTTTCTACATTAAACAAAGCACAAACCATCATGTTCACATCTGCCAATAAAGGTGAAGGTAAAACATTCTGTATTAGCAATATCGCCAAAGAATATGCAAAGTTAGGCAAAAAAGTACTGTTAGTTGATTTAGACTTACACAGGCCACGTCTCTCTCAGGCTATTGCTCCACGAGAAGCCGGGGGAATAATGTTAGGTGTACGTGATATGTCAGCTTTAGCAAATCAAATTCTTCCTTTGACAGAGGAAAATCTCTTTTTCTTACCAACAGGACCGTTACCTTCGAATCCAATGGAGGTGGTAAGTTCAGGATTGCTAGCAGAAGTATTTACGAAGCTGGAAGGTGAATTTGATATGATTTTCATCGATACGCCACCTCTTCGTGTATTGTCAGATGGGCGTATGATTGCCACTTTATGTGACGGCGTTGTTTTAGTTGTTCGTAATGGCATGACTAAATTAAATGAGGTAGAGGAAGCAAAAGTATACATTGAAAATGCCGGTGTGCCAATCGTAGGGGCGATTCTAAACGGACAACAGTATAACAAGAAAGAAAAGAATACGTATGCCTATTATTAATTGGCTACAGATACACGGAAAAGCGTTACTATACATCTTAGGTTTAGCTGTCACACTCCAAGTTTGTGTTCTCCTTCCCTATGGAATTTTGGCCATACCGGTTGTCTTGGCAGCCTGCTTTATTTTTCTACCAATCAACATGGAAAAGTTCACAACTGCACTTAGTTTTTTGATTATATTTTCTGGCTTTTTTGGTTCTTATCTAGGAATACCAGGTAATGAGAACATCTTTTTATTTCGCCTCTTGATTCCGATTCACCTTCTCCTCTTTCTATTCTTTGTAAGAAAAGATTGGGCACAACTGCGTTACGTAAAAGCCTACCTAATCCTTTTTATTGCTTTTTTTTGTTGGGATGTTGGCAACTGGATTTTGGGCGCCGCAGTTAGGGCAGAACATTCGATATCTGTATTTTATTTTCGAATGGCTATATGTCATTTTTTTAGCTACTTACTATATTCGTAATGAAAGAATATATGCCAGATTTACAAAGTGGCTGACTGTTCTTTATATCGGTATGTTAATGATTGGTGTTTGGGAATGTTTGACGGGGAGACATTTAAGCCAGTCTGGATCGCTTTTTTATGAAACAACAACGAGTGCGTTTCAACCAACAGGCTTTCAGTTTAATACGAATGATTTCGCCTCTTTGCTCACCATTTTTTTCCCGATGGTGATGATGTCTATTACTACGTGGAAAAAGAAGTTGCTTATGCTTGGCGGCTTGTTCGGTGTAGGTTCCATGTCACTGTATCTCGTTATTATGACCAATTCCCGACTTGCAATGCTCGTTCTTATTTTAGAAATGCTCCTGCTGCTATTTGGCTGGTCTAAAATTTGGTCTTTCATCGCTATTTATGTTCTAGGAATGGGAGCTCTGCTAGTTTCTACTTTTCATGCCTCTGGGTTTATTCAAAAATTACTCGGTATGGTGAATCATTCATTTACTGACAAAGGGGATTCGACAAATGAGCGGGTGCAAATGTATCAAGCCTCGTGGGATATGATCAAAGAGTCACATTTTATGGGTATCGGTGCAGGAAATTTGCCGATTCGTTTAGATGAGTATATGTATGGTTTTGAACGTGCTTTCGATAATTACTGGGCGCCACATAATTATTGGTTGGAAGCTTTGGCGAATGGCGGTTTACTAGCTTTTATACCTTTATTTGCTTTTTTCGTGGGGTACCATATTGTTGCGATTCGTTATTGGATGAAGGAAGAATACAGTGCAACATCCGCAATTCCGCTTCTGATTGGCGTAGCATTTGTAGCGGCTAGTATTGGTCTTAGTAGCACAATTGATAAACGACACCTTAGTTTAGGTATCGGAATGGGGCTTGCTCTTCTTAATATCCGTTATTTTCAGAAAGGATGGATAAGGTGATTAGTATTATTATGCCTGCACATAACGCAGAGGCGCATATTCAAACAGCTATAGATAGTGTTTTAGCGCAAAGTTTGCGTGATTTTGAATTATTGGTTCTTGATGATTGTTCGACGGATCAAACGCTGAAACGTATTCAAGCCTATTCAGATCCTAGGATTCGTTTGTATGTATTGGCAAATAATTTGGGTGCCGCAGAAACGCGTAATTATGGTATTCGTCAAGCAAAGGGTCGATATATCGCTTTTTTAGATAGTGATGATTGTTGGAAACCCGAGAAATTAGCGTTACAACTAGCATTTATGCGAGAACATAAAGTAGCGCTTAGCTACACAGCCTATGATGTGATGAGTCCAGATGGAAAGCACATAACAGGGCATGTAAATGTACCGGAATCAGTAACCTATCGCTATTTATTACGCAACACGATTATTGGTTGTCTCACAGTAATGATTGACACAAAACAAACAGGTCTTGTGCAAATGCCCGCTTTTAAAGGAGCGGAAGATACGGCAACATGGCTCTCGATTTTGAAAACAGGGCATATTGCAAAAGGTCTGACCGTGCCATTAGCTGTCTACCGTAAAGGCAATGTATCTTTATCTAGTAATAAATTCCAAATGGCGCAACACATTTGGCAAGTATATCGAAAAAGTCAGCATATGTCGGTTTTTATAGCTTTGACCCATTTCCCGTTTTATTTATGGAATGGACTTGTGAAACATCTACGAACAGGCGGTTCCGTGAAGCTCATGAAATAAGCAAGAGCGACTATCAAAAAATAAGGAAGTGTTAACAATTATGGAACAAAAAGCAACATTAGTCATAAGTCACGAATACAGAAGAGTGAAACGAATGGCTGATTTCATTTTAGCCCTTATTGGAATCATTTTGTTAAGCCCTGTTTTTCTTATTGTAGCACTCATGATAAAAATAGATTCACCGAATGAAAAAGTGCTTTTCATTCAAACAAGAACTGGTCTAAAAAACAAACCGTTTCAAATTTTCAAATTCCGTTCGATGCGAAAGAGTAATCAGCCTGGAGGAGCTAGAAAACATGTATATAATTGGAAAAATGGTGTGCCCGATAATTTTGTTTTTAAATCTGTATTAGGAAATGATCTTGAAGTTTCGCCAATCGGTACTTTTGTTCGCAAATTTAGTTTAGATGAGTTGCCACAGCTTTTCAATGTAATCCGCGGTGAGATGAGCCTAGTAGGTCCACGTCCAGAAATACCAGAGATTACAGAGCATTACTCGGGAGAACAGCAGATGAGACTTTTTGTGAAACCTGGTGTTACTGGATGGGCGCAGGTGAATGGACGTAGCAATATGAATCATGGTCAGAAAATGGCTTACGATAGCTATTATGTTAAAGAATTTAGCTTAAAATTAGACATCCAAATTATTGGTATGACTGTAAAGCAAGTGTTAACGGGTAAGGATGCGGTTTAATGTATGAAAAAAGTAACGACTAACTATATTTTTGTGTTACTTTATCAAGTTCTTCTCATTATTACCCCCATTTTCACGATGCCGTATGTGATTCGCGTGTTAATGCCAGAAAATGTTGGTATTGAAGCTTATGTCAGTTCTATTGTACAAATTTTCACAGCTTTTGCGACACTTGGTATGGGGGATTATGGTCGAAAAGTAATTGCGAGTGTGATACGTAAGCAAGATTTGAAGGTGGAATTTTATAGCTTGTATCTAGTACAAAGTTGCTTTTCCGTTATTGTTCTTCTTATCTATCTTATTTTTGCATTTCATACGAGCCAATACCAGTTATTGTTTTTTATTAATATTTTGACCATTCTCTCGTATGTTTTTGATATTACGTGGTTTTATACAGGTCAAGAAAATATGAAAAACATTATGATTCGAAATATGGCTGTGCGCCTGAGCGCAATGATTGGCATCTTTTGTTTTGTGAAGGGGCCAGAAGATTTAGCTGTCTATGTTTGGATTAATGCAACGACACTTCTTTTGGGGCAACTTGTTACGTGGCTGCCTCTGTTAAGAAAATGGAAAGGCTTCGCATATCAGTGGGTGAAAGTAAAAAAAACATGTGATACCTGTGATGACATTTGCTATCGTGCCAATTATTACGCTTATCCCACTTGCATTAAATAAAGTCATATTAGGGAATATTACTTCGGCGATGGATGTTGGTTTTTATAATCAGGCATTTAAATTGATGACGCTGTTTGTTGTGTTCGTCACCGCTTTATCAACCGTCATGAGTCCAAGAATGGTCAAGCAATATAATGGAGCAAAAAAGGAAGACTTCGAACGTTCGATGTATTTCTCTTTTCGCTATGTAGCTCTTAGTACCTTACCGCTTGTGACAGGATTAATCGCTGTTGCTCCATTGTTTATTCCGTTGTTTTTAGGGGGCGATTTCCGCCCCTCTATCCTTCATCTACAAATTTTATCTCCTAGTCTATTTTTCTCTGGTTTAGCTGGTATTTTTGGACTACAAATTTTAGTGACTACAGGTAAAAATAAAAGTTATTCTCTTAGTGTTCTTATTGCATCGTTCATAAGTTTCGCTACTAATATTGTATTCATTCGGCTATGGGGGGGCTACGGTACAGCGTTGTCTTACATCACTTTCACCTTCATAACCTGCGTGTTACAAGCTTACTTTTCTAGAAAATATTTTTCAATAAGAAAAATGATACAACAAATATTACCGTATGTATTGGCGAGTTTGCTTGCTTTTATGTTTGAAGTAGCCATCATGCATATGTTAACAGCAGTACGTGTAGTTTTTATCATTATCGCGCAGATTGTTGTTGGTGGGATCATATATTTCGGAATATTACTTCTATTTCGCGACCCGCTTCTTGTAAAAATCGGGCAAATATTACAATCGAAAATATCTCATAAAAAGCAAAAAGGAAGGTAATAAGCACATGTTTAACTTTGATAGTATACGAAATATGGAGGGGCTGCTAGCTAAAAAAAACAATGATGCTAGCCTCGTGTGACGAAGAAAAAATTGTTTTGCTAGGCGGTAGTAGCGTATTGTACGGCTTTAATACTGATGACATACAAAGAAGTCTCGGAAAACCGGTATTTAATGTGGGCGTCAATGTTGGTCTAGGTTTTCGGTATTTGCTTGATAGTGTAGAACCGCACTTAAAGCCAGGAGATCAGATACTTTTACCTTTAGAATTTAATCAGTACACGAATCCGGTCTATTACGTATTTGGCTTTGGAATTGATACGTTTATTTATCGCCAATATTGGAGAAATCGAGGGAAATACAAACAAAAATGGAAGTTACTACTTATTTCTCTCAAACATGCTAAATCCTCTGCGACGCCTGAGAAGCTAGCCAAACGAAAAGTGGCGACTCTCACAGAAACGGGATGTTATTTAGGATTGAATACACAGTTGCGAGACCCTGATTCGTTAAAAGCGATTCCTTTTCCAGAAACGTTTCAAGAGACGAATGCAATGAAGGAAATCGCTGCATTTGTGAAGCGATGCAAGGAGGATAATATCCGCGTTACACTGCTACCACCCGTTTTCTATGCGAAAGAAGTGCCCATTGCCTATCTTGAGAAAATATATGCTTATTTTGGCGAATCCATTGCGCCGGATTTATTTCAATTGGATGCTTCTGAAGTATATGATTCCGTCTATCACGCGAATCAAGCTGGTCAAACTCGTGTGACGAACCGCCTTATTCAATTATTGGAAGATCTTAAAATAGAAAGGAATGAAAAGAGATATGAAAAATAAATTGTTAAATAAAGAAGCAAGGGTTGCTGTTATAGGACTTGGGTATGTAGGTTTACCTCTTGCTGTTGCATTTATTCAAAAAGGATTTCAAACAATAGGCTATGATACAAGTGCTAAAAAAAGTGCAGTCGCTGGTAAATGGAGTGTCAGACATTGCTGATATTTCGAATGAGACGCTTCAATTGTGTCTAGATAGTGATGCGTTTAAACTATCGGCTAATCCAGAAGTATTACAGAAAGCTGATGCCATTATTATTTGCGTTCCAACACCACTGACCGAGGCAATGGAACCAGATATGCGCTTTATTAAACATGCGATGCAGGATATTGTTGCTTACGCGAAAGATGAGGTGTTTATCTCTCTTGAAAGCACGACATATCCGGGTACAACTCGTGAACTCATCTGTGCTCCAATGCTTAAAAAAGGACATACCTTGGGGCGAGACTTCTTTGCATGTTATTCCCCAGAACGTGTTGATCCTGGAAATAAGAAGTTTCATACACTGAACACACCGAAAGTAGTAGGTGGCGTAGATGAGATGTCTAGAGAGCTCGGTGAAATCTTGTACGGGCAAGTGATTGATACGATTGTACCTGTTAATTCAACAGAGGTTGCTGAAATGAGTAAGCTCCTCGAAAATACGTTCCGCAGCATTAATATTGCATTCATTAATGAGATGGCACTTTTAGCTGAAAAAATGGATATTGACATCTGGGAAACAATTGAAGCGGCGAGTAGTAAACCATTTGGCTTTATGAAATTTACACCGGGGCCAGGAATAGGTGGCCATTGTATTCCGCTGGATCCGATGTATTTATCTTGGAAAGCAAAATCGAAAAACTTCTATAGTCGTTTCATTGAATTAGCGCATGAAACGAATCATTCTATGCCAGAAAAAATGGTAGATCATACAGCGGAAGCACTAAATCTACATCAAAAAGCGATTAATGGCTCTAAAATTCTTCTTGTAGGCATGGCTTACAAGGAAGACAGTAACGATTTACGTGAGTCCCCAGGTTTGCATATTTATGAACAGCTCTGTGCACGTGGTGCGAATGTTGCGTTTTGCGATCCAGAGGCTCCTATATTCCGTGATGCTAATGGGGATATACAAAAAAAGTATTCCTATTGATTATACAGCTTTCTCTACCTATGATTTAGTAGTTATTATCACGCCGCATACAGCATTTAATCTCGAACAAATAGGTATGGCAAGTCGACTTATTTTAGATACAAAAAATGCTTTAAAAGACAGATTCCAAGAGAAAAAATGGGCATACGGCAAGGTACATATGACAAAGGCAATGGTGGAAAGGAGTTAAATAACTAATGTGTTAAAAAAGTCTTGTTTTTTGTGACGGAGTTCCCAACACTCTCGGAAACATTTATTTTAAACCAGATGACAGGAGCGATAGATTTAGGTCATGATGTCACAATTTTAGCTCTGAAAAGAGGAGATACAATCCATATGCATGCGGATGTGACACTCTACAGTTTGCTAAATAAAGTAGTGTATGTCGACCTGCCTGATGATAAGAGAAAGCGTGTATGTCAAAGCATTGTGTGCGGTATCAAGGCGCCCATTCGTACTGCTAAACTGTTGAATCGAAAAAAATATGGGGCGATTATAAACTCGCTACAACCAGTTTTAGTGGCACAGAAAGTACCAAAACAAGATTTCGACATAGTTATTGCACATTATGGCAATGTTGGTTTGGTCGCAAGCATTTTACAAGATCAAGATATATTACGAGGAAAGTTGCTAACATTTTTCCATGGGTATGATGTGACGCGTACAATCCAACAAAAGGGAGCTACTTTTTATACGTTTCTATTTCTTTCTGATACGGTGCTTTTACCAATCAGCGATTTTTGGGCAGAACGATTAGTTCATTTAGGTGCAAAAAAAAGAAAAAAGTGCATGTCCATCATATGGGAATTGACACGAACACATTTCAGATGCAATCACTGAAAGCTATACAACCAACATTGCAGCTGTTACTTGTAGCGCGTTTGACAGAGAAAAAAGGGATTTCTGACGCGATTCATGCCGTGCGGTTTTTACAGAATCATGGGATAGATACGGTATTGCACATTGTTGGAGATGGGGAAAATCGTCTGATATTAGAAGAAACGGTGCAGCGACTAGAGCTCCAAAAGCAAGTGCAGTTCCATGGTTTTTTAAATCAAATGCAGGTGAAAGAACATTTTAACGTAAGTGATATCTTCATTTTACCGAGTGTTATTGCAAAAGACGGAGACATGGAAGGAATCCCGGTTTCTTTGATGGAAGCGATGGCGCAAGGAAAGCCCGTAATTTCAACAATTCATAGCGGTATCCCAGAGCTGGTTATACATGGGAAAACGGGTTTTCTAGTTCCCGAAAGAGATGCTGAGGCGCTTGGACGAGCGATTATTGATTATTTAAACTTAACAGATAGTCAAAAGGCAGAGCTTATAGTGAATGCCCGCCAAAAAGTAGTAGCAGAATTTGATATCAACCGTTTAAATAATGTCTTATTTCAGGATGGAGCGTGGTAAGTGATGGTAGAACTAAATCGAAAGGAGCAGCGCCAACTACTAGATAATTATTTTCTATCAACAACGGAGGCACTTGCAATTTTACGTATCTCCAAACAAAATTTCTATTCGCTTATTCATCGAGATAAAATTACAAAAAATAAAAAAAAGATGGCGCTGTGCTTTTCTTTAGAGAAGAGATCATTGCACGAGCTAAGACGCAAAATCATCTGCGTCAAAAATATAGACCGTATGATTTTTAGAGGAGGTCACGAGGATGAAAAATACGATTTTAGTAACCGGTGGCGCGGGTTTTATAGGTAGTCATTTAGTGGAAGCATTGGCCAAAGAAGAATCGAGTACTATCATTGTCTTTGATAATTTAAGCACAGGATGTCTTGAGAATATTCCCAGTCAAGAAAACATCCTATTTATGAAAGGGAATGTGGATAGTGAAGTCGATGTAGCGCACTTATTTCGTTCATTTTCGTTTGATTACATTTATCATTTGGCTGCTGTTGCCAGTGTTTCAGAATCAGTTCAGCAACCACTCGCAACACATCGTGTGAATATGGATGGTACAATTTATTTATTAGAATTTGCCCGTGCCCAAGAAAAAAAGGTTCGCAAATTCGTTTTTGCATCATCAGCCGCAGTTTATGGTGTAGAACCAACTTTACCAAAAACGGAAAATTCGTTAATTGATCCAATTACGCCTTACGGTATTGATAAATATGCCTCCGAGAAATATGTGACTTCTTATAGCAACTTATACGGCCTAAATGTAGCAGTTGCAAGGTTTTTCAATGTGTATGGACCCCGCCAGAATCCAGCATCGCCGTACTCGGGCGTATTATCTATTTTGACGGAAGTAACGCAACAAGTGAACCGAGGAGAAGCGGCTGTATTTCAAATATTTGGAGATGGAGAGCAGGTGCGTGATTTTGTGTTCGTCGAAGATATTGTGCAAGGTCTTATTTTACTGGGAAGGAAAGTGGAGAGTCAGGCTAATACTTATAATATTGCTTCTGGTGAAAAACATTCGCTTCGTGATATTATTGCGACTTATGAAACGTTACTGGATATGATGGTTCCAGTAGCTTATAATGAGAAACGCCCAGGTGATATTAAATATTCTTATGCATCCATCGAAAAAAATAAAAAAAGCTTGGTTACCAGCCAAAGTTTTCGATAAGCCAAGGATTAGAGAAATACATGGAAAATATCTAAGTTAGCCTAATTCAGGAATGAATGCGATGCTCCTCCTTGGTTAATTTTTGTGTTTGCGCTATACTTTAGGAAATGAGAAGAATGGGGTGGCGTATATAATGGTGGAAATTAGTGGGATAGCAACAGGGTTGTTGCAGGAGAATTGTTATGTGATCTCTGATGAAAAGCATTGCTTGATTGTTGATCCGGGAAGTGATGCAGAAAATATTATCGCAAAAGTCGAGGAGACAGGGACCAAGCCAGTTGCTATTTTGTTGACGCATTGTCATTATGACCACATTGGGGCACTTGAGGAAATTCGGGCACATTATGGGGTGCCAGTTTATGTGAGTCCGCTGGAGCAGGAATGGCTTGGAAATCCAGCGTTGAATGGCTCTGTCGGGATGTCACAATATAGCAACAAGGAAATTATTTGTGTTCCTGCTGAGAATGAGTTTGAGAATCGTGATTATAATATAGAAGGTTTTGCGTTCCGTGTGGTACCAACGCCGGGCCATTCGATTGGTAGCGTGAGTTTTATTTTTGATGATTTTGTTGTTGTTGGTGACGCATTGTTTAAGGGCAGTATTGGACGTTCAGATTTGTATACAGGCAATTTCGATACGTTAATGGAAAGCATTACGAGCCAGTTGCTAGTTTTGCCTGATGAGACGCGTGTATATGCAGGTCACGGTGACACAACGACGATTGGTCATGAAAAAGCAACCAATCCATATTTAACGTGAGGGGATGTAGAAAAATGAGGATTAATTTAGCGAGTGTTTTTGTGGATGATCAGGAGAAGGCATTGCGATTTTATACGGAAATTCTAGGATTTGTAAAAAAAGAGGATGTTCCGGTAACAGAGAAATTTCGCTGGATTACAGTGGTTTCAAAAGAGGAACCAAACGGTGTGGAGTTGGTTTTGGAACCGGATGAAAATCCTGCAGTGGGGCCATTTAAGACATCACTTTTTGAGCAGGGGATTCCGTTTACTTCATTTGCAGTGGATGATGTATATCAGGAACATGAACGATTAAAGGCGCTTGGCGTTGTGTTTACGAAAGATCCAGTATCCCATGGACAGGTGACGCTCGCAGTTTTCGATGATACGTGTGGGAATTTGATTCAGATTATGCATATGAACGAGGCAGCGTAGCATCGTGGGACTTTATTTGGAGTTTCCAGCGCTTGATAGGGATTTTCCAATGCGTAGCTTTACGAATGAGGGTGGCGTGATTGTATATCCTCACTGGCATAAGGAGATGGAGCTGATTTACGTCATGGAGGGGCGCTTGAATCTTGGTGTGAATGATGTGCCGATTCAGATGGAGCAAGGCGAGATTTATGTAATTAATGGCGGTGACGTACATTATTTTTTGGCATCACCGAATAGTGAGCGAATTGTGTTGCAATTTGATTTGGCGGTTTTTCAAGAGTTTTCGTTGACGGAGGATGAAGGAAAGCGATTACGTGATTTATTTTTGCACGTATCGCCGTCTAGCGTTAATTGGGATTCAGATGTTGCGCAACGAATGGCAAAAATTTTGCAGGTAATTCATTTGGAAAGTTCACAACGTAAGCTGGGTTATCGCTATGTGGTGAAGGCGAAATTATATGAGATGTTGTCGATTTTGGAGCGATATGTGCCGAGGCTTATGCGTGATTCTAGGGAGGACGCGACGAGTAAGTCGCAGGAAACGCTGGAAAAATTGCAACAAATTTTTGCATATGTGGAAGAGCACTACCAGGAGACGATTACGTTGCAGCAGGTCGCGGATTATGTTGGTTTTAGCTCATATTACTTCACGAAATTGTTTAAGCGCAACATGGGAATAACGTTTATGACATTTGTAAATGATTACCGACTCAGCAAAGCGAAATGGATTCTGCTAAATGAGGAGACGCCGGTGACGGAAGTAGCTGAGCTGGCAGGCTTTAGTAGTGTGAAGACATTTCATCATGCGTTTAAACGTGCAATGGGTGTATCGCCTCTTAAATATAGGAGGACAATATTCGGGAATAAGTAGGCAATAAAGTAGGAAGAAATGCCTCGATTTGTTTTGTATCATGGAGATAATAAAACAAATGGAGGTTTTTTTGATGACTTTAAAAATTGGAATTATAGGTTGTGGCGGTATTGCAAATGGGAAACATATGCCTAGTTTAGCGAGTGTAGCAGAAGTAGAAATGGTAGCGTTTTGTGATATTATACCAGCGCGTGCAGAGAAGGCCAAAGTAGATTTCGGGACAAATAATGCAAGCGTATACACGGATTATAAGGAATTATTGGCAGATAAGGCAATCGATGTGATTCATGTTTGTACACCCAATATTTCGCATGCGGAGATTTCAATTGCTGCAATGGAAGCTGGGAAACATGTGATGTGCGAGAAACCAATGGCGAAAACAACGGCAGAGGCACAAGCGATGATTGATGCGAGTGTAAAAACTGGTAAGAAATTGACGATTGGCTATCAAAATCGTTTCCGGAAAGATTCGCAATTTTTGCATGAGGTCTGTGAAAATAACGAATTGGGCGAGATTTATTATGCAAAAGCTAAGGCGATTCGTCGTCGTGCTGTTCCAACCTGGGGTGTTTTCTTGGATGAAGAGGCGCAAGGTGGCGGTCCGTTAATTGATATTGGGACGCATGCGCTTGATTTGACACTTTGGATGATGAATAATTATAAACCGAAGTATGTCGTTGGAAATGCGTATCATAAGTTGTCACAACGTGCGAATGCAGCAAACGCGTGGGGAGCTTGGGATCCTGCAAAGTTTACTGTAGAGGATTCAGCATTTGGCTTCATCACGATGGAAAATGGAGCAACGATTGTGCTCGAGTCTAGTTGGGCGCTGAATACACTTGATGTTGGTGAGGCGAAGACAACACTTTGCGGGACGGAAGGTGGCGCTGATATGGAGAATGGTCTGCGCATTAACGGTGAGTCGCATAGCCAGATGTATGAAACGGAGATTCAACTGGAACCGGGCGGTGTTGATTTTTACGATGGTACGGGTGATAATCCAGAAGAACTGGAGGCGCAACAGTGGATTGATAGTATTTTGAATGGAACAGATCCTGTTGTGAAACCAGAGCAGGCGCTTGTGGTTACACAAATTTTAGAAGCGATTTATGAGTCTTCGCAGACAGGGCAACCGGTATTTTTCCAATGACGACGCCGATTGCGATTCAGTTGTGGAGTGTGCAAGATGCCTGCCAGGAAGATTTTTTCGGGACGCTTGAGCATATTGCCGAGATGGGTTATGACGGCGTTGAGTTTGCGGGTTACTATGATACGCCCGCGATTGATTTGAAGGCGAAATTGGCGGAGCTTGGTCTTGGAATTGCGGGTTCACACATTCCGTACGAGCAGCTACGTGATGAATTGGATGCTGTCATTGCTTTTGAAAAAGAGCTGGGGAATGCGTATATTGTTTGTCCTGGGGCAGAGTTCGAGACAGAAGCGGAATGGATTGAGTTCGCGAAATCGCTACGTTTGATTTCGGATAAGATTCGTGATGCTGGTCTTCATTTCGTCTATCACAATCACGCGCATGAGTTTGAAAAGCTGGGCAATGACTATATTTTGGATGTGCTGCTGGCAGGGGTGCACGGTTTGGAAGTCGAGCTGGATACGTATTGGGTGCATCATGCGGGCGTTGACGTTGTGCCATATATGGAGCGCTGGGCGGATCGGATGCCACTCATTCATTTAAAAGATATGAAGCGTGCGCCAATTGAAAGCACAGAAATTGGAAATGGAGTTTTGGCAATCAGACGTTTTGCTGAACTTGCCGAACAAAGTGGCGTAAAATGGTTCGTGATTGAGCAAGAAGCATTCGAAAAAGCACCACTTGTAAGCGTTGAAATTGGCCTGAAAAATTTGAGAAAGATGGTGGGCAAACAATGACAAAAGTAACAGTTTGGAACGAGTTTCGTCATGAAAAAGAGAGCGAAGAGGTTGCTGCGATTTACCCAGATGGCATTCATGGTCAAATTGCGAGTTTTTTAAATACCTCAGGACTTGATGTGAAGACCGCAACGCTCGATGAACCAGAACATGGTTTGACAGAGGCTGTTTTGGCAGATACTGATGTATTGGTTTGGTGGGGGCACATGGCGCATGATCAAGTTGAGGATGCAATTGTGAATCGCATTCATAAGCGTGTTTTAGCAGGCATGGGTTTAGTCGTCCTACATTCTGGGCATATGTCAAAAATTTTCATGAAGCTTATGGGCACAAGCTGCGATTTGAAATGGCGAGAAGCGGACGAGAAAGAGCGGCTTTGGGTCGTGGCGCCGAATCACCCAATCACAGAGGGCATTTCCGAATATATTGACCTTGAAAAAGAGGAGATGTACGGTGAGCATTTCGATATTCCAGCTCCTGAAGAATTAATTTTCATTAGTTGGTTTGAAGGAGGGCATGTGTTTCGAAGTGGGGCAACATACAAGCGTGGTAACGGAAAGATTTTCTATTTCCAGCCAGGCCATGAAACGTATCCAACATACCACAACGAAGCAATTCAAAAAGTCATTACAAATGGTGTGAACTGGTGTGCCCCGACTTCATGGGTGTATCCGAAATATGGTAATGCAGAACCATTAGAAAAGATTGGAGGGAAATAACATGAAATTAGGCGTATTTACACCATTATTTGCAAATTTAAGTTTGGATGAAATGCTAGATAAAGTGGTGGCAGCAGGGCTTGGTGCAGTAGAAATTGGGACAGGTGGAAATCCAGGAAATCATCACTGTCCAACCGATGAGTTGCTTGCAAGTGAAGAAGCACGTTTGGCATATTTGAAAAAGTTTGACGATCGTGGTTTGGTTATCAGTGCATTTAGTTGTCATGATAATCCGATTTCACCAGATCCAGAAGAAGCACGTGCCGCCGATGAAATTTTAAGAAAAACGATTCGTTTGGCGTCGATGATGGGTGTGCCGGTCGTGAACACATTCTCAGGGACAGCGGGTGACAGTGACGAGGCGAAAGCTCCGAACTGGCCAGTAGCGCCTTGGCCAACCGTGTACAGCGATATAAAGAAATGGCAGTGGGAAGAAAAACTCATCCCATATTGGAAAGAAATAGGTCATCTAGCAGAAGAATACGACGTCAAAATTGGTATCGAACTTCACGGCGGGTTCCTCGTTCACACGCCACACACTATTTTAGAACTACGTAAAGCAACGAGTCCAGCAATCGGCGCGAACCTCGACCCAAGTCATTTATGGTGGCAAGGTATTGACCCTGTCGGTGCCATCAAAATTCTCGGCAAAGAAGGCGCGATTCACCATTTCCACGCTAAGGACACGTATCTCGATCAAGATAACATCAACCGCTATGGCGTGCTCGATATGCAACCATATGGCGATGTACAAACACGCGCGTGGACATTCCGCTCGGTTGGTTGTGGGCATAGTGTGAAAGAATGGTCGGATATGATGAGTGCTCTGCGCACATATGGCTATGACTATGTTGTCAGCATCGAACATGAAGATCCGTTAATGTCAATTGATGAAGGTTTCCAGCGTGCCGTTACCAATTTGCAAACGATTTTAATTAACGACGAACCGCTAGACATGTGGTGGGCTTAATGAAGAATTTAGTCATTGTAGGTTTTGGTGGAATGGGAACGTACCATGTGGAACTCGTTAGTGCGGCTGACGGAATTACGGTAACCGGCGCCTATGATATTTCATCAGAGCGTATGCAAGTAGCCACAGAAAAAGGCCTTGAGACGTATCAAAGCTTCGAAGCTGTTCTTGCCGATGAAAAAGTAGACGCGATACTGATTGCAACACCAAATGATAGCCATAAAGATTTGGCAATTCAAGCATTAGAAGCGGGGAAAAACGTGGTCTGCGAAAAGCCAGTCACGATTACAAGTGCAGATTTAGAAGCAATTCTCACTGTTGCCAAAAAAGAAAATCAAATATTCATGGTTCACCAAAACAGACGCTGGGATGCTGACTTTTTAATCGTGCGCGACATGATGCAAAAAGAAGCCAAAATCGGCAACGTTTTTCATATCGAATCTCGCGTACAAGGCGCGAATGGAATTCCAGGCGATTGGCGTCATCTGAAAGCACAAGGCGGTGGTATGGTCCTTGATTGGGGCGTACATTTACTCGATCAGCTCCTTTTTATGACCGATAGCAGAATCAAGACGGTTTCCGCGAACCTAAGTTACATTCTTGGCAATGAGGTTGATGACGGTTTTACAAGTATTATTCAATTTGAAAATGGTCTAACAGCATTAATGGAAGTCGGCACAACTAATTACGTGAAATTGCCACGTTGGTATGTCAAAGGCACAGAAGGCACTGCGGTTATTACTGATTGGGATTTAAGTGGCGAAATTGTTGGACCAAACCGTGATGTTGCAAAAGTTGAACCAAAACCAATTCAGGCAGGGCAAGGCCTCACAAAAACGATGGCACCACCTTCTGAAGAATCTACAACACATAGTCCCATCAAAAAAAATCGAGCCAGATATGTCAGGATTTTACGATAATTTTGCAGCTGTTCTAAACGGTGAAGCAGAACCAATCGTCAAAAATGAAGAAGTCCACCGTGTTCTCCGTCTTATCGAAGCGATTTTTGAAGCAGGCGAACAACAAAAGGTAGTCCATTTCCAAGAATAAATAGGCACAATAGCTTGCCAATCACCGCGTAATATACTATACTTATCATATTCAAATTCAGTACGCCCGATAAGGGGAGTAGCAGTATAGCAATGTCGTCAGTACGGGATAAAACCCCGGCATTGTTAGCAATTCATCCGATTTGTTTGCGAGACCTTACGTTTATTCGTGAGGTCTTTTTCTTGCGCTTAGATGGTCATGTGGCTCCGGCAAGTTGATGCGAACAATCTAGTTAAACAGGAGGAAAACAATTGAAGAAATTACTTTTTTTTCGTGATGTCAATGATGCTCGTTTTTTCACCACTGGGCACCGTGACATACAACACCGTTATGCCGGCAAAATATGAACAAGTAAGTGAAGCGCATGCGAAAGGTTACCGCTCACCAAGCCGTTCTTACCGTCCGAATAACAACCAAGTCAAACGTAATAACAATACGACAAACAAAGCAACAAATAACCAAACAGCAAAGAAATCAAATCGCGGCTTTTGGGGCGGTTTAATGTTTGGTGGTTTAGCAGGATTACTATTTGGTAGTATGCTTGGGAATATGGGAGCATTCGGGGATATTTTAGCTTTAATTATCAACGTTATCGCGATTATTCTTATCATTCGCCTGCTAATCTATTTCTTCCAAAAATGGCGTAATCGCAACAATCCAAAACTACAATCCAATGTTTTCGATCATCAAGGAACAGCAACGCAAGAAACTGGAAACAGCACGATTATTCTAGATGAAGGAAATATTTCAAACGCGGTCATCCATTTCTTCACACACGAAAAAGGATTGCAACTAGAAGATGTCGAAGTTATTTTGACATACGACGAACAAAAAGGTTTCGGTGCCGATGTCATGAAGAATAATACACTCGTTCAGGCGTTAGATCACTTTTCACTTATCCAAGCAATCAGATATTGGGCAACGAGAGAAGCTCATTTTGATTCTAATTGCGGGTTGGAATTGCGTTTCTCTGAATCTGAAGGTATCACAGCGATAGTAACAGAATAATTAGAAGAGGCGTCTTTAATGGGCGCTTCTTCTTATGTATTATTTCTAACGGAAATATTGCAAAAATAGTAAGAAGAGATAAATTATACCTAGGTTCATTCACCTTATTTGTTCTATTTCGAGTAAGCGTTTTCTAAGTACATTGATTCATATTTGGATACAAAGTATGAAAAATGATATATATAGTCTAAAAATTTCCCTTCAATTGTCTCATTTCGTATAATGAAGGAGAAGAAATGGGAGGGATTTGTATGTTGTTTGAAGAAATGGAAAAGTATGAGTATGAACAAGTTGTTTTTTGTCACGATAAGGCATCTGGGTTAAAGGCTATTATCGCGATTCACGATACGACACTTGGTCCGGCGCTTGGTGGATGTCGGATGTGGCCTTATGAAACAGAAATGGAAGCGCTTCAAGATGTACTGCGTTTGGCTCGTGGGATGACATATAAAAATGCTGCAGCTGGGCTTAACTTAGGTGGCGGCAAAACAGTGATTATTGGTGATCCGAAAAAAGATAAGTCAGAAGAAATGTTCCGAGCTTTGGGGCGCTATGTGGAGCGTTTGAATGGCAGCTATATAATCGCAGAAGACGTTGGAATCACAGTTGCTGATATGGATTTAGTCCATGAAGAGACAAAACATGTAACAGGTATTTCCGAGCGTTTTGGTTCATCCGGAAATCCAAGCCCGATGACAGCTTTTGGCGTATATAGCGCAATGAGACGAACAGCTTTGGAGGTATTCGGAACCGATTCGCTAACAGACAAAACAATCGCGATCCAAGGTGTTGGGAACGTGGCATTTGCGCTCTGTCGATTGCTCCATGAAGATGGCGCAAAACTAATTGTGGCAGATATTAATGAAGAGGCAGTGAACCGTGCTGTGACACAATTTGGAGCGAAGGCCGTCGCTCCAACAGCTATTTATGAAGTGGAAGCTGATATTTTTGCCCCGTGTGCACTCGGCGGTATTTTGAACGATGAAACTATCCCTAAATTAAAAGTGACAGCTATTTGTGGTAGCGCTAACAACCAACTTCTAGATGCAGCGAAACACGGCAAAATGTTGGCAAGTCGTGGCATTTTATACGCACCAGATTACATTGTCAATGCTGGTGGAGTCATCAACATTGCTGATGAACTGAGCACTTATAACGAAGCCCGCGCACAAAAGAAAATCGGTGAAATTTTTGACCAGATTGGCAAAGTTTTTGAAATTGCAAAATTGGAGCAAGTTACACCAGGTGAAGCAGCCAATCGGATGGTAGAAAACCGAATGGAAGCATCGAAAACTAGCAAAATAGTCTAGATTGATTATTTTTTCGAACCCGATAAATGTGGTATAGTTTAAGGAGTACATATCGATTTGGAGGGAAAAGGAATGAAGAAACCATTATCACTGTATTTTGTGCGTCACGGTCAAACGTATTTGAATAAATATGAGAAAATGCAAGGTTGGGCAGATTCACCACTCACTCCTGAGGGGACAGAAATTGTGAAAGCAAGTGGTCGAGGGCTCGCCGACACAGAATTTGTTGCGGCCTACTCCAGCGATTTACACAGAACCATCGCAACCGCAGAGCTTATTTTAAAAGAAAATAAACACGGATTTGGCTTGAAGTTAGAACCGCGCAGTGAATTCCGTGAGACGTTTTTCGGCTCTTTTGAAGGCGATGCAAGCGCGATGACTTGGGATTTAGTAGCCAAAAAGATGGGATTTGCGTCGAAAGCAGAACTTTACGCCAAGGCAAATGTGCGCGAAACAATGAACGGCACAAAAGTTGCAGATCCAACGCATGATGCGGAGGATTTTATGACGTTTTGGCATCGCGTAGAACAAGGTTTTCTACACGTGGTGAACGCGCACAGAGAAACAGGCGGTAACGTGTTGATTGTAGCACATGGCAATACGATTCGTAATATTGTCCATGAACTAGAACCAAGTGTAAAAGCCGACTTCATATTAGACAACGCTAGCGTAACCGTCCTAACTTATGAAAATGGCCTGTTTAAAATCGAACGACTGAATGATACGTCTCATTTTATAGGATAGAGACAAGAGAACCCAATACAAACTTCTATGATGGATTTTGCAAGCAATTGCTGAAAAAGTGATGCTCTTTCTTGTTTTGACACGAGGAAATAAGAAGTGCGGTCATCTGTTAATGAGATCAGTAAACAGAAACATACTGATCTCATTTTCTGCTTAAGGCTGGGCTTTAGTCTATAAAAGAGAAGAAACGTAACGCTAAAACCGCTCCTTATTTCATGTACCCAATAATTAAATCTTGCTCGGCTTGCCTCTCTAATTTTCGCAAGAGTAGGGTATATTTACATAATGCTATGTTGGAACATGTGAACGTGTTTTGTTGAAGCTGCTGAGAAAGATACTCCAGTGTGGATGTGAAAACAAGGTGCAAATTGCTCACCGTTTCTACTAATGGAGTTCCGATATCTTTACAGTCTTCCCCGACATTTTGAAAGAGAGAAGTGTTTACATAGTTTTGTTTCAACTGCTGGTAGGTCGTGTGAAAGAGTTGTGTGACCTCCTCCGTTCGAGTGCTGAGAAAACCATCATATTCTTTTCGCTGTTTATACTCATCGGTTTTCGTATAATAAGTTGCGACCCAATAGCGAACGATGTTGTCTATATTCTCCTCGACATGCTTAAAAATGCTTTGTACCATATGAGAACCCCCGTTTTCTAAATAATGCCATTCCAATATAGTATACTGCTACAAGCCATAAAAAGATAGTGTATTAATGAATGTTCACGGAATTGTCGGAATCATATGGTTTTTCTATAAAATAATGCTTGCAGTCTATGATTTAATGAAGTATTATGAAAAGGAAAAATTATTTTCATTAAATTCTAATCTGAATCACAGCTTACTTTTTTCTTTAATATGTAGTATGAGTGTATAAGCTAACAACAAGTAAATTCATTTCTATATTTTTCCCCGAAGTATGGAAATGTGAACTCCCTTTTGACCGTCGCGGTTACTCCCTTTTCCGCGATGGTTTTTTTATTGCGTTAAAAAGTATTGGGTTAGAAAACATATATAGAAAAATCAGATTTGGCAGTAGAAAACTAAGGACAGCTAAAGAAGATGCTTCTTAACTATCGTCGGGGAGGGGCATCTTCATTTTGTGTATAGGAAAAGACTTAAAGTAGCTGGAGAAAAGCACTACCAATCTATATAAAGCATTGCTAAGAAATAGCATAATTTATATTTACTAGTTCGTGAAATAGAGACTATCAAATTGTACCATGAGACCTGTATAAAGAGAAAACAAGTATACAAAATTTGTATGCTATAATCAATATCGATCAATAAACAGTATGTGATACTATATTGACTATTTTGTAAATTAGGAGGAAAATATGAGAAAAATACTGATGAAAATGATAGGAGTTATTTTAATTGCTAGTATGTGGGCAGTTATGATCCCACAACTTGCAGAAGCTTCTAATACAGATATGAAGCAACATGTATTTGCTGATGGAGGCACTAAAATAGGTGAAGCTACCCTAGCGCATCTTATTTATTCGGCTGTTTTTACTAACTTAGCAGGGAATACATTGATGAATGAGCCAGTGAAAGAGTTGCCTTACGAGAAAGAATTTAACGACGCTGTAGTATGGTTTAATAATCAACAAAAAGAAGAGTGGACATCTCATTATGAAGCAGATGGTATTAAGAAAAAGCTACGAGCTTTATATTTGAAAAATCCTAATAATACGAAAAAAACAATGATTTTAGCTCATGGTGTTGGAGGATCGACCAACATGGGTCCATGGGCCAAATTATTTTATGACAATGGTTATAATATATTGTTACCGCAGTCGAGATCCTATGGTGAAAGTGAAGGAGATGCTGGGAAGAATATTTCTTTAGGCTGGTTAGAACGTGAGGATTATATTAACTGGATTCATCTGGCAGATAAAGAAAATGGATTAGATAGTGAGATAGCTTTAATGGGGGCTTCTATGGGGAGTACCGCAGTTTTATTAGCAAGTGGACAGGATTTACCGAAATCTGTAAAGGCCATTATAGCTGATTGTGGATTCACTTCTCATAAAGCTTTGATTCAAACAATTCTTCAAAAAATCCCTTTTGGAGGGGTGATTAATAAAGAGAAGATGTACCAACTGATTAATCAAGAACTATTCGAGAAGCAAAATTTCAAATTAGAAGATGCATCGACAACTAGGGAAGTAGCGAAATCTAAAATCCCAACACTTATAATACATGGAACGGGAGATCAGCTATTTCCTGTTGCTATGGCACAAGATATTTATCAGGCACTTGGTGGAGAGAAAGAATTATATTTAGTAGAGGGAGGCCCGCACTTTAAATCTATAGCTAAGGATCTTCCGAATTATACGTCACGGGTGAATAATTTTGTGAATAAATTTATCAAGTAAAAAAACTCATTTGAAGATGAGGCTGGGGCGAACTCCCATCTTAGCTTGCACTGACACCAACGTAACACAGTTGTCCACAGGAAGGAACTATAAAAGTGCAAAATAAAACTATGTAGATAATGAATTTTAGATTCATCACATACTGTAGGAAAACTGCTTCACATGATTTCCCGCCAAACCTCAGCGTGTCGACAAATGCTTAGTTTCTAGGCAAAAGCGAGTACCAGCGCGGAGCGTACTTGGGTACGTTGACTGAAAACGGGGAGGGAGAAGTATCCCCGACCATGTGAGAAGTTATGCGAAACATAGTGTAGAAGAGCACTGGAAATGTTTACAGGCTCGCTCTGCTCTCCTGCATATTGGGATTGTAACTCGTCTTACTTTCGA
>NZ_AODK01000039.1 GCF_000525975.1 Listeria rocourtiae FSL F6-920 | reverse complement strand
ATCATGTACAGTCGTACACTCCGCTTTGTTGGGACTGTTCGAAATAAAATGAGTTACAGTCCCAATATACATGAGAGCAAAGCGAGCATGTAATCCTTCCAAATCCCTTGAATACAAACGCTTTCGCTCGATTTGTGTGAAGCAAAATTTTCGTCCTGCTCAAAAGTGGGTAGGGCGATTTTTATCTCGTCTGGAGTTTGTCCCAAACTCTTCAGCTTTAGATATAGCGAGCAGTTATAGATTCCTCGCACATTTTTAAATCTTGTGGTGTACCTTCAAATAAGATTTTGCCACCTTTACTCCCACCCTCTGGACCAAGATCAATAATCCAGTCAGCTTTTCTCAAGATATCTAGGTTATGTTCAATCACAATCACCGTATTTCCTATATCTACTAAACGATTCATAATTTCCATAATATGCGTTATATCTGACATATGAAGCCCAGTTGTCGGCTCATCCATGATATAAATGCTGCCTTTTTTGTGCAACTCATTGGCAAGTTTTAACCGTTGACATTCCCCTCCTGATAGCGTGTTCAGCGATTGCCCAGCGCAATATAACCAAGCCCAACATCGCGATTGCTTCTAGCTTTTTGGTGATTTTTTTTAGCTGGAAGAAATCCAATGATTCAAAGACAGTCATTTCCAATACATCACTGATTGACTTATCAGCTACTTTATATTGCAAAACTTCTTCTTGAAAACGTTTCCCACGACAGACTTCACATGGTGTTCTAATAGCTTCCATAAACGCTAAATCCATCGCCACGACGCCAAGCCCTTTGCATTCAGGGCACGCGCCTTTAGAATTGTAGCTAAATAAAGATGGACTTACCTGATTTGTTTCACCAAATAACTTGCGAATTGTGTCCATAATGCCTGTATAAGTTGCGGAATTCGAGCGAACATTAGCATGTGCGGCAGATTGGTCTATCACGATTGCATCTGGATTTTCTTTTAAAAATACTTGGTTGATAAGCGTACTTTTTCCAGAACCGGCAACACCTGTTACAACGGTCAAAATATCTTTTGGAATTGATACACGAACATTTTGTAAATTGTGAAGAGAACTTTGAATGACTGGCAAACCACTGCTTGCCTTACGTACCACCGCTTTTATTTCCGTTTTATTGTTCATATGCTTCCCGGTTAATGTATCCGATTGAAGCAAGTCCTCATAGTTACCTTCAAGCATGATCTGCCCGCCATTTTTCCCAGCATGGGGGCCAATATCCACAATGTGATCGGCAATCTTAATCACATCACGGTGTTCCCCTTGTCTCGAAGCTTTTGGAGTAGCTCGTTCAAGCGATGAACATCTAGCGGATGCAGTCCAACACTTGGTTCATCAAAAATGTAAAGCAAGTCAGTCAAACTACTATTTAAATGACGAACCATCTTAATTCGCTGTTATTCCACACCAGAGAGTGTTGTCGTTTCCCGGCCCAAACTCACATAATCTAGCCCAATATCAACCAAATGCTGCAATCGCTCCACAATACTATCTATCATCGGCATTGCAACTGAATCTGTAATTTCTTTAAGTAGCGGAATCAAATCGTCAATTTGTCGAGCCGTATAATCCGCAATATGATACCCATTTATTTTACAGCTAAGTGTTTGCTGAGAAAGTCTCGTCCCGTCGCATGTTGGACAATGTACCTCTGATGTAAACAAATCGACGCGCTTTTTTGTTGATTCTCCCATTTCACCATCCTTATTAATATAAAGCCGATCAAATTTCTCAACAATCCCCTCATACGTAGCATTCATCTAACCCGTTGGCATATCCATTTTAAACTTAATATCTTTCGCGTATAGAAGTTTATCCCATTCCTCCGCTGTATAATCCTCAAGCTTCTTGTCATTATCAAAAAATCCGGAAAATGAATACAAATTCCAATACCACGTTCCAACAGCAAAAGTCGGAAATAGAATCGCGCCTTCATTCAACGACTTGCTTTTATCTAAAAATTTATCTAAATCAAGCGTTACTTTTCGACCAATTCCATGACAATCCGGACACATCCCAGTCGGATCATTGACTGAAAATAAGTTCGATCCACCAATTTCTGGCTTCCCTATTCTTGAAAAAAGAAGGCGAATAATCGGATTAATATCTGTAATTGTTCCAAGTGTTGAACGCGAATTACCGCCTAATCGCTTTTGATCAATAATAACAGATGTTGACAAGTTCTCAATTCTATCCGCATCTGGTTGACGATATTTAGGCAGAAAATTCCGAATATAATTGCTGTACGTTTCGTTTAACTGTCTTTGTGACTCTGTTGCAATCGTTCCAAATACGATAGAAGACTTTCCAGACCCAGACACCCAGTAAAAATAGTGATTTTACGCTTAGGTATTTTGAGTGAGACATTTTGCAAATTATTTTCGCGTGCACCTACTAATTCGATGTATTCCTGTTTCATGAAACTCCTCCTCATTAGATACATTTAGGCCGAAATCAAGTTTTTGAAATCAGCCCAGCTTTACATTTTAATTGATTCATCACTGCCAAGTCAAGTAAACTATTCATCTTTCTGTTCCGCGTAATGAAGCATTTTTAAGTGAGCATCTAAAACTATTTGTGCATCTTTTTGTAATTGCTCTAATAGTATTTTTTTCTCGCCTTTTTTTGGTATTCGCACCTTTATATCCAAAGATCGTGCTAATAATTTAGCATCTAGTTGATCTGGAACTAGTAATTCTTTTGGACGCAGGTGATTCGGATGATTGTAAAAAGCCATGAGAAAACTTTCTATCATGTCATTTACTTCACCAACAAACTCGAAAACTTTAGAACTTCGTCCAACGATAGCTCCATTCCGGACAAAAACCAGCTGAATAGCGCAAAACTGGTCATGCTCAACAAAATTAATCAGGTTGCGATGATAAAAATCACGTGGCCATACTTTTTTTCTTTTCTGTCACGCGCTCTAGAACATGCAACATTTCATGGTTTTCCTTTGCGCGCTCAAATTCCAGATTCTCTATTTGACGATGCATTCGGGCTTCAATGTCATTTCTCACATCCCGATACCCACCATTTAAAAAGTTAGTAATCTTGTTAATCTGTGCTTCATATTCTTCTTTTGTGACATCTCGCGCGCACGGTCCAATACACATACCGATATGATAATAAAAACAGGGACGACCTTTTTTCCCATTGCAATGGCATAAGGGATAGATTTTCTGTAGCAGTTCCAGCGTTTCTTCTGCCTTGTAGCGACTAGCATATGGACCAAAATAATGCGCGCCATCCTTTGCTATTTCTTTCGTCAATTCGAGATGTGGATTTTTTTTCATTCGTTATTTTGAGATAGATGTATTGGATTTCGTCTTTCAACATTACGTTAAATGGTGGCTGATACTTCATAATAAGCGTCATTTCAAGCATTAGAGCCTCTTGTTCCGTATCCGTGATAATCAACTCAAAATCGTAAATATTATGAACCAGACGCGCTGTTTTTCCCATTTGTTTTTTCGTAAAATAGGATTTCACACGTTGTTTAAGATTTTTAGACTTTCCGATATATAAGATGGCACCCTTTTTATCCCGGTATATATAGCAACCGGGTAATTCAGGCAATGTTTTTAATTTTTGTTTTAATTTCGCCTCCACGGCTACACCTCCAAAACAAACGACCACTGGCTCTTTCATTTTAGACTGCACCATCGCTTTTGTAAAGATTACTGAAGTATCCGCTGAATTCATTAGTCTTGAAGATACAAAAACAGAGCCTATTTAGAGAAGTAAGCATTCAACTTCAAAAAATAAACTCCGTAATTATTATTGATTTAATTATGAAACATTTACTACTACTTGAATAGCTTTATATGACCAATTCCCATGGTCCCCACTCACCTACACCAGGAACATCTCCTTGTGTCCACCATTTGGCTTTGTAAGTTTTTCCTTGATATATTGCTGTGTCCCCGTTAACGTAAATCGCATCAGCCTTCCATGTATCTCCTACTGGTAATGAGCTTACTGTTACTGTCGCTGCATTACTTGTTACTGTACTAGTTCCAGTAGCTAAACTATCTGTGTTGGTTACTATACAGTAGTAATAACTGGTACCTACTGCATTTGTTGGAGCATTATATGTTGCACTTGTTGCACCACTTATTAATGTGCCACCAGTGTTCACTTTACTAGAGGCCTTATACCATTGATAACTAAGTGTCCCTTGTGATACATTAGCTCCTATTGAGAGCGTTGCTACTCCGCCCACAGTAATCGTTTTATCAGCTGGTTGACTCGTAATAGTAGGTATTGCAGCATTGCTCGAGGCACTAACGGTTACAGATACTGCATTACTTGCCGTTGTTGCCGTTTTGATTCCTGATGCCCCACTGTCCGTATTAGTTACAATACAGTAATAGTAACTGGTACCTTCTGTAGTTGTTGGGGCATTGTATGTTGCGCTTGTTGCACCGTTTATTGCCGTACCACCAGTGTTCACTTTGCTAGAAGCCTTATACCACTGGTAAGTAAGCGTCCCTTTGGATACCGAACTAACTACCGTTAAATCCCCTGTACCACCTATTCTTACAGTTTTATCAGTTGGTTGACTAGAAATCGTCGGAGCTTTAGCATCTGGTGACGTTTGATCTGAATCATTTGCAGCCTTAATAATTGGAGCAATCGTGTTTACAAAGTTGTTTCCGTTTGTTTCATCCCATCCAATAGACCATGTCATAATGCCACGATACGTAGGATATTTTGTAAGCAAACTATTCAAGGCTGTCGCATAAACTGAAACACTTTGCGCGCCGTTACCTGCACCATTGCTGGAAGGAACTCCAAACGCAACTTGATCCGGTCTCAAACCAGCAAAGGTACCTTTATCCATCGTTACAAATCCCGTAATCAGCATTTCAGAAAGACGAGTATATCCTTCTGCAGAATAAACTTGTGCAAAAGGTGCACCCGCATTTGCTGATGGTTGTAGCCAAGCAAAATCACCATTGAAGCCGTTATAATATTGTGGGTGAATATATGTCAAAATATCGCGAACAGCGTTAAGAACCGGTAGAAACGCTCCACCATTACCGGTGCTAATTGCCCCATTTTGAACATAACAATATTCAGGAGCAGCAGAAATAATAAAGTCTGATCCATAAGTAGTTTTCAAATTGCGGAGTAAATATTCAAGGTTTATAGACTGCTGTGTTGTCAGTGTGCCAATTTTGTCAGTATTCATAACAGCTATTGAACTACCTTCAAAATCAACATCAAAACCATCAAAACCATATTCATTAATAATATTTTTAACCCCATTCAAAAAAATATCCCGCTGCGTAGCATTATCCATATGAACAACACCATTTTGTCCACCACAAGAAATGACAACTTTTTTACCTTGGGCTTGTAGTGCTTGAATATCAGCTTTAAACGCTGCTATCTGTTGAGCCTCTGTCCCTGGATAGACTGCTGAAAGATCCATTGATAGGTTCGGAGTATAATAGTTCCCTTTCGTCTCAATAAATGAAACATTTATTACGTCCCAACCTGAACTTGCTTGAGCCAATGTTTTCTTGGAACCACCGTTCCCACCAAGCCAATAACCTATGTTACATGCGGTTTAAGCTGCGTATTTGATGTAGCAGAGACATGCGTTGTGAATACCATTATAGAAGTGAGTACTAAAATGAGAGCTAAGCCTGCTGTCAAAATATTTCTTTTCAATGATTTGGTCATGAAAAATCCCCCTAATATAATAATTCTTACTTACCATGGTCCAATGCTTTGCTGCTATTCCCTCAAAAATCACCTCTTCATATCATTCTATTTTCACTAGGTCTATAACATGTTTCGGGAATCATCTTTGTTTCATTCACTAGTAGATGGATACATATTCTCATCCCCTAAATAAGAATACGCTTCCATAAAATTATTATCAAAAATTCCCATATATCCATATTAAAATAAAGTTATATAAATGTCAATTTCGACCCTTAATGGCAGATATTTATTCCCGGTTCATCGTAATGATTGGCAAGTATTGATATAGCCTATTTATAACTCTCTAGACTTATTATGCTCTTTAAAATAGCTAGAATAGAAACCTCTTTCTTTATCCAGCCAGAATGCCCCCATCAACAATATACATAAAAGTAGGATACCTATTACAACCACAATAAGCATATTTACAGCCCTTGCTGGTACCATATCAAGACTTGCTGCTGAGGTATTAAAATTTTTTTGAATAGAGTACAAAATGATATTTTTGAAATCATATGTTCCTAATTTCGGTAAAATGAGTACATATACAAAAATAGTTAGAAGTGGGATTATTTGATTTTTAAGTAGCGTAGTAAAACAATATATACATACTACATACACAGCTCCGATAGCGAACATAGTTAATAATTCCATCGGTAGTTTATCCACAAATACCACTTGATTAATTGGTACATAGGACAAGTATGGTGTTTTTACAGGGGCCAATAGATTAACCATCCGCTGAATAATAGGTGCACAAATAAGTATTTGCACTAAGACAACACCTATTGTTATCATCCCTGCTATTATTTGTCCGAAAAAATAGGATGCCTTACCATACTGCATAATGAGGAACTTATCCGTAGAATATTTAATATTCGTGTACGCTAAAAATAACCCGTAAATGCCTATCATCAGTTGGAAAAAGACAAAGGCTATCGATGTAAAGAATTGGTTAAAAGCATTCAAGGGTTGTAGAGCATTATAATGTGATACCATTTTAGAAAAATCATATTTAATGTAATTATCCACCTGTTGCCCACCACCATCTACATACGTGACGTTAACATCTTGCTTTAAAAAGTCGTCTAAATCTAGCTGACTATCGCTCTTTTTTACCTCTCCTAGCTCACGTGTTAATGTAGTAACACTTTCTTTATAAGCGGCTACTTGAAAGATAGAAGCAATGCTACATAGGAATACCACGACGATCAGAAAAACAAAAAAATATCTAGCTTTTAGTTGGTAACTTAATTGCTGTTTTATGACTGCCAATATATTTTTCATATACTTCCTCCAAATTATATTCTCCGCCTGAAACCTTAGTTATGCCTCCATCATTTAATACGTATAGAGCATCTATTATACCTTCATAAAATTCAAATTGGTGTCCACAACATAAAATGATTTTATCTTTTTTTAGCTCTACTAATAGCCCCTTTATACTATTAGCTGTTTCATAATCCAAACCATTGGAAACTTCATCTAAGACAAGAATCTTCGTATCATTGACAATTAGAATGAGCAATGTAAGTAGCTTTTGTTGCCCTAAAGAATAGCTCTTTACTCGCTTTTTTAACTTGGCTTCATTAAAATAACTTCTCACGAACTGCCATTCAGATTCTGACAACTGATTTATACACAGCGTCCGTATACAGTTGTTTCCAGATAGATTTAAATATAACATTAGGTCCGAGAACATGGCGCCGAAAAAATTAGCTGATTCCGTTTCGTTTACTACTTTAATTTCTCCAGTGAATTTTTCAAAACCAGTAAGACATTTAAACAATGTTGTCTTACCTGCTCCATTTTTCCCCAGAAAAAAATAAAATCCTGCTTTATCAAAATGCAAATTTATATGCCTTAATACTTGTTGCTCTTTATAACTTTTAGATAAATTACTAATACTAATCATTGTTGCCTCCTTCTATTAAGAAAAGCCAATGCTTGCTAGCTTCAGCGTATCGACAAACGCTCATTTTTGCTGTGAGTCTTTGAAGTAATCTAAGTTGATATAAGATTTTGCTTAGAAGCTAAACATTTGCTGACACGCTGAGGTTTTATGCGAAATCGTGTAAAGTATGTTTCTATAAGGTCTGAAAACTAACTTTTTTTATTAACTGTCAATAGGTAGTTGATTTATTTTTAATTTTTTACAGTCCGATAATCAACTAAATTATTCTTAATTAAAGTCGTTTGTCCCCAAGGAGTGGGATATTTAATGGACATTACTTTCTTAGATTGATATTTAATCCATCTAGCACCAGACGAACTGCGACTTAATCCTTTATGTGCAGCATAGTAAGGTATTATGTATCCCGACTGTTGATACTTAGAGGTTTCATTTACATATGAAGAAGTTTCTTTTGTATAAATAACATCCTAACGTACATTAGCGGTTTGCTTCCACGAATCCACTGATATTTATAATACTCTGGTTTTGATGTAGCACGTGTCATTAACATCCCTGTACCAACTGTTTCATCATCGACTGTAGGAACACTTGTAACCTTTAAAAATGTTTGAGTAGAATCCAAGGATGCAACCGTAGCGCTAGCATTTTGTGAAAACAGCGTTGTAAGCGTCAACATAATTAAGGATGCAAGTACATAAATAAAGCTTTTCTTTTTCATAACAATTATTCCTCCTTTTCATTATCTAACAGCTTGATTATATCATCAAAAAAAGACAAAATAAAGTACTTTTAAAATATTTCACTTATTTTAATAAAAATAACATTTCTATGTCCCTTTATTGGAATTTGAAAAAAAGGATAAAAAAAGAGTAACCCAAAATCAACAGGTTACTCTGAATTTAAAACATTTTTTAATCTAAATTAAATCGTTGCC
>NZ_AODK01000038.1 GCF_000525975.1 Listeria rocourtiae FSL F6-920 | reverse complement strand
CGAATAAAATGAGCTACAGTCCCAATATACATGCGAGCAAAGCGACCATGTAATCCTCCCCGACTGTTCGAATAAAATGAGCTACAGTCCCAATATACATGCGAGCAAAGCGACCATGTAATCCTCCCCGACTGTTCGAATAAAATGAGCTACAATCCCAATATACATGCGAGCAAAGCGACAGCGACCATGTAATCCTTTATTGATTTAGCAGACTTCCAGTTCTGCTACACTTCGCTTAACTTCTTGCATGGCCCGAGGAAACTACCCTCTCCCTGCTTTCCGTCATCATGTAATCCTTCCAAATACCTTGAATACAAACACTTTCGATCAATTTGTATGAAGCAAAAATTTTCATCCTACCCGAAAAGTAGGTAGCCGATTTTTATCTCATTTGGAGTTTTGTCCCAAACCCGCACCTAGATTACTTCGGTAACGCCTTACTTAGCGCATCACCAAGCGTCGTAACCCCAATAATACTAACATCTTTCGGAAGCTTCCACTCCCCTTGATTATTCGCTGGGATGAAAATTCGCTTAAAGCCCAGTTTTGCAGCCTCTTGTACACGTTGCTCAATCCGCGAAACCCTTCTAATCTCACCCGTCAAACCAATTTCGCCGATAAAACAATCCGTATTTTTTGTAGGCTTATCATTGTAACTTGACGCGATACTCACTGCCACTGCCAAATCAATCGCAGGCTCATCCAGCTTCACACCACCAGCCGCCTTCAAGTAAGCATCCTGATTTTGTAATAATAGTCCAACTCGCTTCTCAAGCACCGCCATAATTAGTGATACCTTGTTGTGATCCATCCCGGTTGCCATCCGTTTCGCATTCCCAAACATCGTCGGTGAAATAAGCGCCTGGATTTCTACCAAAATTGGCCGCGTTCCCTCCATCGAAACAACAACCGTTGAGCCCGAAGCCCCGTCCAGCCTTTCTTCCAAGAATACCTCAGACGGGTTCGCGACTTCCACCAACCCAATATCGCGCATCTCAAAAATTCCAATTTCATTCGTCGATCCAAATCGATTCTTCACTGCTCGCAATATTCGGTAAGCATGATGCCGCTCCCCTTCAAAATAAAGTACCGTGTCTACCATATGTTCCAACAATCGTGGTCCAGCAATCGCGCCTTCCTTCGTCACATGTCCTACGATAAACACCGCAATATTTCCACCTTTTGCAATCCGCATCAACTCCGCTGTACATTCCCGAACTTGCGATACACTCCCCGCCGCACTCGTCACATCTGGATGATATATTGTCTGAATTGAATCAATAATCACGAAGTCAGGCTTCACATGCTGAATCGTCTGCTGAATCGCCTCCAAATTCGTCTCCGCATATACATACAAATTGTCCCCCGTCACAGCCAATCGCTCTGCCCGTAACTTCGTCTGTTTCACCGATTCCTCACCAGAAATATAAAGTACACGTTTCCCAGTTGTCGTAAGCTGCGCCGAAACCTGTAACAGCAACGTTGATTTTCCGATTCCTGGATCCCCACCAACGAGCACCAACGAACCTTGCACGACTCCGCCACCAAGCACCCTGTTAAGCTCCGGCATCTGCGTCAAAAACCGTGGCTCATTATCACTCGTAATCTTCGTAATAGGCACAGCAGCAGATACTTCATCCGTATGCGTAAACGATGACCGCCCTTTTTTTTGTTGGCTCAAGCATTTCTACCATCTGATTCCAAGCCCCACAATTCGGACATTTTCCCATCCATTTTGGTGACTCATAACCACATTCCTGACACATAAATTTCACACTACGCTTCGCTTTCGCCATTTTTAAATCACCTTCCAAATTTCATGTCTGTCCCTATTCTACCATACTTTTCACACTAAAAATCACCCAACATCAAAATTCCATTTTCAAGCCTGATTCTCACTTTTTCACGTAAAAAAGAAGGCAATCACGCCCTCTCTTCTTATCTTCTTACAGTAATTCTATATATCCTTCCGTTCCATGAACTCGAATCCGTTGCCCATCTAAAATCAGCTTCGTGGCCCCTTCAACGCCTACCACCGCCGGCAATCCGTACTCGCGTGCAATCACCGCACCGTGTGTCATGACACCACCAACTTCTGTAACCAAGCCCTTGATTGATACAAAAAGCGGTGTCCAGCTCGGGTCTGTAAAAGTCGTAACCAAAATATCCCCTGGTTCCAAATCGGCATCTTCCATTTTTAAGATAACTCGCGCACGTCCCTCGATTGTTCCAGCTGAAACCGGCAAACCAGCCAGTGTTCCATCTGGAATACCCTCTCGAGCGTAGCTCCCAGAAATAATTTCCCCATCCGAAGTGATAATACGTGGCGGCGTCGATTTTTTATCCAATTCGTACGCCTGTTTACGCGCATCAATAACCAGATAATCGACTTCTCCTGTCTCAACAACATCGCGAAATTCCGTAAAATGAAGATAATATACATCTTCGCTTTCATAAATAATACCCAGTTCAACTAACTTTCTAGCCTCGCGCATCAAAGCTTCCTTATAAATAAAATAGCGGCTAATCATTGCATATTTCGGATACTCCCGATATCCAATAAAATTCCGAATCAAGCGAATCACACGCTCCGCCTCCAGCGCTTTCAACTCACCGCCCGGCAACAACTTCAAACGTGTCAAAATTTCCCGCTCTTTTTCCAAAGCCTCGCGTCGTCCCTGCTCAAATTTTATCGCACTCGCACCAGCATCAAAATTCTTAACATTGCTAAGGATCATCGGAATTAGAATCGCGGGGTTCTCCACCCAACGCGCTTTCGTAACATCAATTTCCCCTGCGCAACGTACACCATATTTAGCAAGATAATCCCGAATCGCTTGCGCAGACTCATCACCCCCGTCAAACCGGCTCAACTCAGACAAAAAATCATCCGCGTTCACACGCTCTAAATACGACACAACTTCAGGATATGGCCGAATCCTATCCGCTAAGTCTAGCAATTCCAATCCCATTTCTGATGTAATATTGTCGGGCACCGACTGAGATAGAACATCTGCTACATTCTTCTCCCCCAGCCAAACCTCTATCTTATTATTCAACCATGTAGACGCCTCCATAGCCGTTAAAAATACCGCACTGCTCCGTGGATTCATCAAATACTTCTTCAAAACTTGAAAATCCTCCACAATAAAATCAAAAACATCCGTCCCCGACTTCCGCTCTATTTCAAGCTTCAAAGCCTCAAGTGAAGCCTTACTATCACGTATCAATACCGCTGGAATCCCTGGGTCATTTTCAATACGCGCCTGAAAAATATCCGAGTTCTCCTCCGTTGGCGCAACATTTAGCACTTTTTCATCATTCGGCACAACCTTCACAAACTCCCGTGCAATAATCGTCTCAAAAGCACCTTTCATCAAAGGATCCGACTGCCCCAAATTATTCACTAAATTATCTCGCCCAGCCGAACTCGCCAACATCCCCGTAATATCAACAAACAGACGACTACCAGCGACTCGCATCGGGGCCGGCGTTGTCATCAAATAAAAATCAGTCCCTAGTGGTTTCATCGCATCCGTCATCATTTGCTGATGTCCAACAGACACATACACCCGGTTCGCATCATCATCCGCCACAGGAATCGGATAAAGCGTCGTAATCGCCCGGCTTTGCACAATATAAAAAAGTCCCTCAGCTAAACACCACTCCACGTCTTGAGGCACACCAAAATATCCTTCAAGGAGCCTACCAATCCGTGCCAACTCTAAAATTTGTTCCGCCGTCAAAACTTGTTTTGTTTGTTGCTTCACATCAAGTTTCCGCGTCAATGTTCCACCAGTTTGCTCGCCATAAATCGCCAATTTTTTAGTAGCAATCATTGTATCCACAATTACGCCATCCCGAATTCTGTATGAATCCGCCGAAACAATCCCCGAAACAAGCGCCTCACCCAATCCAAAACTTGCATCAATCGACACAATTTTTCGATTTGAAGTCACCGGATCAGCCGTAAATAAAATCCCCGAAGCATCTGGAAAAACCATTTTTTGAATCACGACCGCTAAATAAACTTGACGATGATTGAATCCATTTTGTATCCTGTAAATCACCGCGCGATTAGTAAACAAGGATGCCCAACACTTGCTAATATGTTGCAAAATCGACTCTACCCCAATGACATTCAAATACGTATCCTGTTGCCCAGCAAAAGACGCCTGTGGTAAATCCTCTGCGGTTGCACTAGAACGAACTGCATAGGCATTCTCTTCACCAAATCGAGAAAGGTAACGCGTCACCTCACGCCCAATCTCAGAAGGCATTACTATTCCTTCAATAAGCTCCCGGATTTTACCACTAATCTCCGTAACTTGCTCTAAATCCTCGACACTCAAATCGGCAAGTTCAGCCAACAAAGCTTGATACGAATCGTTCTTTTCTACTGCCAATCGAAATCCCTCTGTCGTCACACAAAAACCTGCTGGCACACGAATCCTTTGAACTTTTGACAATTTACCAAGGTTTAGTCCTTTCCCACCAACGAGTAGCAGTTGCCTATCCGTCATTTCCTGAAAATCTAGAACAAATGAGCTCATTCAACATCTCTCCCAACTATTCATATACTACCCCATTTTACCAGTTACAAAAAATAATAAAAGTCTATATTTTAGCCATTTTAAATGGTATAGTTAGAGTAGGGGGGGGAGCTCACATTACGCATTACGAGGATCTGGAATCAGCCCAACTAATGGATGCGGTACGTATAATTCCTCCAAATAACTCATCTCATCCACGGTCAACTGAATATCAAGCGCAGCCACCGCACTCTCGAGATGGCTTTCTTTTTGTGCACCTACGATTGGAGAGACCACCTGATTCTTATTCAGCAACCAAGCAAGCGCAATCTTATCACGTGTCACGCCACGATTCGTCGCAACTTCCGCCAATCGCTCCACAATCCCGCGATCCGATTCCATCATTCCATCATATTTCGAATGTTGCACATGATCTGTCTCCGAACGCAAACTTGTTTCAGACCAATCACGCGTTAAACGACCAGACGCAAGCGGACTATATGGTGTCAATGCAATTTTCTCATCCCTGCAAAACGGCACCATCTCACGCTCTTCCTCCCGATAAATCATATTATAATGATTTTGCATCGAAATAAATTTCGTCCAACCATTACGCTCCGCCACACGCTGAGCCTTCTGGAATTGCCACGCATACATCGCACTCGCTCCAATATAACGCGCCTTTCCAGACTTCACCACATCATGCAACGCCTCCATCGTTTCTTCAATTGGTGTCTCGTAATCCCATCGATGAATAATATACAAATCCACATAGTCCATTCCTAACCGTTCCAAGCTATGGTTAATCTCACTCAAAATTGCCTTGCGCGAAAGTCCGCCACCATTCGGCTTACCGGGGCGCATAATCTGATGTACTTTCGTTGCCAAAACAATATCATCCCTGTTCCCCCAATCCTTCAGCGCTTTCCCAAGAATTTTCTCACTCTCACCCAGTGAATAAATGTTTGCCGTATCAAAAAAATTAATTCCTAATTCAAGCGCTTTCTTAATTACCGGACGACTGTGCTCCTCATCTAAAACCCACTTATGCGTCCATTTCTCTGCATCACCAAATCCCATTGCACCCAAACAAATTCGCGAAACATCCATACCCGTGTTCCCAAATTTCATATATTCCATCTATTTCTCCTCCTAAAAAATTGTGCCTTCCACAGTAGTATAAACCTTGAAGTCCACTCCAACACAAGTAATAACAAAAAAGTGATGAAAATCCAATTTCAGATTCCCATCACTTTTTAAATCACTTATTCCGATTTCTTAGGCTTAGATGTCTTTGCTTTTGTCTTTGTAGCAGTCGTTGTGGTTTTCTTTTTTGGAGCGACTTTCTTCTTCTCCTTCACCTGAACCGTCAACTCGCCACCTTTAGTCCCAATAACAACCGTATCGCCAACTTTAACCGTTCCACGCAATAACTCCTCCGACAATCGATCCTCGATATTTTTCTGAATCGCCCGTTTTAGCGGACGAGCTCCATACTCTGGATCATAACCATCTTTCGCAATTTTAGCCTTCGCGCTCTCTGTCAAGCTAACATGGATATTGCGCTCACTGAGACGCTTCGTCAACTGCTCTGTAAGCAATGTCACGATTTGTTTCAATTCCTTATCATCCAACGAATGGAAAACAATCGATTCATCAATCCGGTTAATAAACTCCGGCCGAAACGCTTTTTTTAGTTCTTGCAGCATCCGGTGTTGCATTGCCTTATGGTCCTTGGTCATATCAGAAACATTGAAGCCAACTGATTTGTCATCCTTCAGCTCTTGCGCTCCAATATTTGACGTCATAATAATAACCGTATTTCGGAAATCAACAACCCGACCTTTAGAATCAGTCAAACGCCCATCATCTAGCACTTGCAACAACATATTAAATACATCAGGATGCGCCTTTTCAATCTCATCTAATAAGACAACAGAATAAGGTTTTTGGCGAACTTTTTCCGTTAATTGGCCACCTTCCTCATAACCGACATAACCTGGAGGAGCCCCAACAAGACGCGCCGTTGAGAATTTCTCCATGTACTCTGACATATCAATTCGAATCATTGCTTCTTCGTCACCAAACATCGATTCAGCAACCGCTCGCGCCAATTCCGTTTTACCAACACCAGTAGGCCCTAAAAAGATAAACGACCCAATCGGACGCTTCGGATCTTTAAGCCCTGCTCGTGCACGTCTTACTGCCAATGAAACCGCCTTAACTGCCTCATCTTGACCAATCACACGTTTATGAAGCAGCGACTCCATATTTAGCAGTTTATCCGTTTCCGTCTCACCTAACTTCATAACCGGAATACCAGTCCAGCTTGCAACAACCTCAGCAACAATCTCCTCGGTTACCTCACTATTATCTTGGCCTTGTTTCTCATGCCAATCCTTCTTCTTCTCCGTAAGTTCACGTCTTAACCGTTGTTCCTTATCGCGCAACGAAGCTGCTTTCTCAAACTCTTGACCTTGTACCGCAGCATCTTTCTCTTTTTTCAGTTCTGCCAAGTTGGATTCCATTTCCTTCACATTCGCAGGTGTCGTATAAGCCTTCAACCGAACCTTAGAACCTGCCTCATCAATTACATCAATCGCTTTATCTGGCAAGAAACGATCTGAAATATAACGATCCGACAACCTCACAGCCGCATCAAGCGCGCCATCTGTAATTGCAACACGGTGATGCGCCTCATAACGATCCCTGAGCCCACGCAAGATTTGAATCGACTCATCGACAGTCGGTTCCTCTACACGAATCGGCTGGAAACGCCTTTCAAGTGCCGCATCCTTTTCAATATACTTTCGATACTCATCAAGCGTCGTTGCACCAATACACTGTAACTCTCCACGAGCCAGTGAAGGTTTCAGAATATTCGACGCATCAATTGCACCTTCCGCACCACCAGCACCAATCAACGTATGCAATTCATCGATAAACAAAATCACATTTCCGGCCTGGCGAATCTCATCCATCACTTTTTTCAAGCGATCCTCAAATTCTCCACGATATTTCGTACCTGCAACAACTGTCCCCATATCGAGCGTCATCACGCGTTTTCCCCGAAGTGTCTCTGGAACCTCATTATGCACAATCTGTTGCGCCAAACCTTCTGCAATTGCGGTTTTACCAACCCCAGGCTCCCCAATCAAGACAGGATTATTCTTTGTACGGCGACTAAGTACTTCAATCACACGCTGAATTTCCTTCGAACGGCCAATCACAGGATCCAAGTTCTCTTCCCGGGCAATAACCGTCAAGTCCCGCGCTAAGCTATCCAATGTCGGTGTCGCCTGCGTATTAGTAGAACGACCAGAAGCCGCTCCATCACCGCCACCAAGCAATTGCAATACTTGTTGACGCGCCTTGTTCAGACTAACACCTAGGTTCCCAAGCACACGAGCCGCAATTCCCTCACCTTCTCGAATCAGGCCGAGCAAAATATGCTCTGTGCCGACATACGTATGACCAAGTTTACGCGCCTCATCCATCGACAACTCAATCACTTTTTTCGCACGTGGCGTATATTGAATCGTTTGAACGGCAGTCTCACCCTCACCAATCAAACTCTCTACTTCCTTTTGCACCTTGTCTGAACTAATTCCAAGCTCATATAACGCCTTTGCAGCGATACCCTCGCCCTCACGAACCAGCCCTAATAAAATATGTTCCGTTCCCAAATTACTATGTTTCAACCTCATAGCTTCTTCCTGTGACAAAGCCAATACTTTCTGCGCTCTCTGTGTAAATCTTCCAAACATCATGGTAGTTTCCTCCTCCAATTTTCGAAGCTTAGTATGTATCCAAAATATCCCGGATAGCTGCAGCCCGAATCACTTTTTCTTCCAATTCATTCATATCCCGCTGCGCAAACTTTCGTAAAAAAGCTGGTTGCGAAAATAATATCAGTTCATTGACCTTTTGACTAGGTATATGCTCAATATATCCCATCTGCACCCCTAATCGCAAGTCAGAAATAGCGTCCGCTGCTTCTTTCTGTGCCAATATCCGACTATGTTTCAACATCCCATATGCTCTGAAAATTCTATCCTCCATCACAATATGGAACTTTTGCTTCAATTTGGTTCGGCAAACCCGTTCCTGCATAATAAGCTGCTCCATCACATCAGACAAATCCTGCACAATCTCAAGCTCCGTCTTCCCCAATGTCACTTGATTTGAAATCTGAAAAATATTACTTGCCGGCCGACTTCCTTCCCCATACATTCCTCTTACCACAAAACCGTACCTTCTAATCGCTTCTATCGTTTTTTTGTAACTGTTTTGTTGCAACTAATCCCGGCAAATGAACCATCACAGAAGCCCTAAGCCCCGTTCCAACATTCGTCACACACGTCGTCAAATACCCTAACCGCTTATCAAAAGCATATGGCATTTTCCTCTCAAACGCATCATCCAACTTAAATGCCGCATCCAGGACACGCTCCAACTGGAGCCCTGGCGCCATACACTGAATCCGAATATGATCCTCCTCATTAAACATCACACTCGCCTTTTCATCCTCACTAATCATCACCGCACCAAACTCATGCCGGCGCATCAGCTCAGGACTAATCAAGTGGCGCTCCACCAACATCCCGCGCTGCAACAACGACAAATCCCTCATCTCCAAAAGCGGAAATTCACCGTCACCAAACACCTCACGAATCCGCTCCAACAGCTCCAAACCAGCCCCAGAAAAGTTCCATTCCTTAAAGTTCCGAGCCAACCTCACCCGCGAACTAATCACAACATCATTCTCCGGCCCAACTGACTTCAACCAAGAACTAAGCACCGGCTCAAACAAATGTTCATTCCCCATCCAAACCAGCTCCATCCTCTTTCAAAGCCTTAATCTGATCCCGAACCAACGCAGCCTCCTCGAAAGCCTCCTCAGCAATCAGCAAAACAATCCGGTCCTGCAAAACCTGTAACTGTTCCTCCACCGCCAAAACTTCTTTCTCAGCAAGCGGAACCTTCCCAACATGGCCCTTATTCCCATTTTGAGCTCGCTCCACCATCTGCATCACATTCTCCGAAAATTTGTCATAACAATGCTCACAGCCCAGTTTAGAGGAATCCATCACTGCCTGTAAAGACATTCCACAATACTCACACTCCAGCATCTCGACATCTTTGTCTGGCGTCTTCTGCAATAAACTCAAGAAGTCCACACTATTCTCAGCAACCTGCTCCTCCATATAAGCCATACTCTGTGCCTCCGCACATCCCTTACACAAAAATACCGAGAAAGTTTGACCATTAAATTCATGTCTAATTTCAATATTAGCCTCATTCTCCCCACAACTCTGACAAATCATAAAATGCCTCCTACTCGTATTTCAATGCCTCAAGCATCGCCTCAAGCATCCGACTTCGAACAATATCACGCTCAGGTAAAGGCAAAGCAATCACATTTCGATCCATCGCAGCCAACATCAAACGCGCCTCTCTTTTAGAAATAACCTCTTCCTCCAACAATCTGAGCAAAACATCCTCCGCAAAGTTTTGCGACACCTTCTTCTCATGCACCATCACAATAATGGCGTCTAACAATTGCAATTTATCATTCATCTTAACCTTGATAATTCTAATATAGCCACCACCACCACGCTTACTCTCAACCAAATAACCGCGTTCCATCGTAAAGCGCGTATTAATCACATAATTAATCTGAGAAGGCACACACTGAAACTGATCTGCCATCTCACTTCGTTTAATCTCGACAGCCTCACTAGCCTCAAGAACCTGCTTCAAGTAAGCCTCAATGATATCCGATATATTCTTCATAAGGATGAACTCCTTTCACTACACTGACTTTGACTATTTTTGACTTTAATTATACTAAAAAAAAGAGCCTAATTGCAAAGAATTAGCTCTCAAACAAAAAAAACGCTAAACTTTATATCGTTTAGTGTTTTTAAAATATATACATTGCCCGGCGACGACCTACTCTCACAGGGGGAAGCCCCCTACTACCATCGGCGCTGAAAAGCTTAACTTCCGTGTTCGGGATGGGAACGGGTGTGACCTCTTC
>NZ_AODK01000037.1 GCF_000525975.1 Listeria rocourtiae FSL F6-920 | reverse complement strand
TTCTTCTTAGCCAATTCCATCCTCCTCCAATCTAATAGTCCGTAGCCCTTTTTCACTCGTCCTCTTCCGATAACTCGGCGTGGCATAAAACAAAATCGTTTTACGCTTCACTTTCTTGAACGCCGCTAATTCGTCTACTGTGCCGATTTGTAACAATTCATCGCCGCGGTATAGCGCGTATTCCATTAGTTGCTCGCCTCTTCCAGCTTTAATACCCCCATTTCAAACAATCCCTTGTAAATGGTTTCTAGCACATCAACAACAATGCTGTTTCCATACAATTTATAAAGTGTCGCGTTCTTTTTGCCTTTTTTGGTTGGGTACTCTGTAAGCAACTTCGCGTGGTCTTCGTCTGAAAAACCCATCAAGCGCGCACATTCAAGTTCTGTCAAATAACGATATTTATGACTATTAAGCTTCACTATCCCTGCATTTGGGCATCTATCTTGTCGTGTTGAAATCGTCCAGCAATGCGTATCTATGACATCCAAGTAGCGATTGTACTTCGCGTTTTTCTGCTGCATGTTCAGCGCCTCAATTTTACTTAACATGCTCGGAATTTTAATCGTGTATATATCGTCTGTATCGCTTTCTAAAAACTCGCCGATTGGACGTGTTGGCTTTTTCTCCAACAATGAAAAATTGAACCGTTCACCGTTTAGAACCGATATTGTATAAATACGCTCTCGCTTTTGCGGTATGCCGAAGTCCATCGCGTTCAATACCTCATAACTACTCGTATAGCCCATTTCGTCCATTTGCGCTAGGTAATCTTTAAACGCGTGTACCATGTCGCGATCAAGCACTCCTTTGACATTTTCCCAAAGCACGACACGAGGCTTCCAAGCGCCCATGTTTCGAATGATTTTCAACGTTTCGAACAACAGAGAACTACGCGTTTTATCTTCGCTACCTCCTCCCCATCGATAACCTGCCCTAGAAAAATCTTGGCAAGGGGAACCGTGAACCAGTACGTCAGGTCGCAAGTTGTAACCTATGACGCTTTGCGGTTGAATCGTTTTATCGTACAAAGCGTTATAGGCACGCACTGCTTTTTCGTCAATTTCAACGTAATCAATTGATTTATGTTCAATACCTAGATTTACTAGCGCTTTGCGAGGCGCGCCGATTCCTCCGAATAATTCAAGCGTTTTTATCACTCTCTCACCCCATCTATCCAGTCCATAAAATTACGCAATATTTCATCACTATCTACATCTATCCACGCTTTCACAAACTTTTCTTGTCGCCATCTGTTCATACGCAAATGGGAGTGTTCAAAATACTTCATAATGTAGTATGCTCCTAGTTCCCTTTTAACAATTCTGTATAGACGCTTTAATTCATCGAGTACTAGCGTCATACTTCTTTCATAATCTTCTTTTAGCGCTTTCTCGTGGGCGATATCGATGTCTAAGATTCGCTTCATTCCGTCACCTCTTCCTCAATTGACTTATCAATATCTTTAAACGAAACAGCGTCATATCTACTATTCCATCCACAGTCAACTGTATGTTTGTCTATTTTGAAACCAAACGTTCTGTATTTTTCTAGGATTTTACTGTGTACTATTCTCCTGTTATCCTTCGACAAATCAGGATCGTGCCAAATGTCGTAAAAGCCAGTTTTTACATCTCTGTGTAATACGTTATCAGGTTCACCCGTTGATATCGTAAAACTGTATTTCCCCTTTAGTACGTGATTTTTTATTTGATTATCTAAATAGGTTTCAATTTTCGATATACTCGCTCTACGTTCAGATTCCTTTAACCAGTCTTTTAATTCGTCTCTTTTTATCATCCGTTTTCCACCTCTTCTTCAATCAAAAATTTCTCAACGAAATCAAACATATTCTGCATCCCGCGTTCTATTCCAGCGTCATAATCATCAGCGTAGACAGGAATTTGAGCGGTCTCCCTGTCTATGTACTCATTCATTGCTTTTAGTAATTTATCTTTCCTCATTCCGTCACCTTGGACTGTAACATCTTCTGGTTCAATTCCTATGAGTGGTAAGAAATCGAGCGCGATAAACTCTATTCCAAGCGAATGAGCTACTTCTGCTGAATCGCCTTCTACAACAATGACTAATTTCCTCATTCCGTCTCCTCATCCTCAATAGACCATCCCAAGTCAATATTACTGCCTAACCAATCGTCGTAAGCATCTGCAATTTCGCTGTCTAACTCTTCTGGCGTTAATTTATCGAAATCAATATCTAATTCTGCTTTCAAATAAAAATACTCTGTTATGGCGCTTCCTACTTTATCTGTAGCTACGTGGAAGGTTACTTTTTTATCTTCCATCGTTTTCCACCTCTTTCTCAATCAAATGCGCATGTTCAAACTCGAATGCGTCGATTTCAGCGCGGGTGAATCCATACTGCCAATAACCCATGTCTGAATCATCTAAATCGGTGAATTGATAAAAGTCACCTAATAAACTGTCTGGAAGGTCAGTATACTGCCTATGTTGCATTTCATTATGAATAGCTAAGTAATTATATCCAGTAGTAATCACAGGGTCGCGCAAATAATACAACTTCGGTTCTTCGCGTTCTGATAGCGGTGTTGATGCGTATGCTGTTAGTAGTTCGAATAATTCAGCTACTGCTTCTCTGCCTAATATTGCGTGGGCATCCATATAAATTTTCATCACGTGTTCGCGTCTATTATTAACAGTAGCGAAAGTATAATTCGAATCAATTACTCTAAATCCTTCTTTCGTTTCGTAAGCCGCCAAATCCATTTCGTCTAAAATCGCCTTAAACTCGCTTGTTTTCATTGCTATTTCCTCCTCTGATTTAACAGTCACCTTTTAAAGAATACGGAATATTTGCAAAATCTATAAACATCCCGTTTTCAGCTACTATTCTGATACAATTAGTTTCCGGATATTCATAGATGGATTTCACTCTGTATGCAATCCTGCTTTTCGAACTACTAAATTCATATGTGTTTTGTCCGACGGTGAAAGTTTTTGTTTGGCAGTCGTGCATCGGTAAGTACACCGTTGCACTTCGTATAATATTTGAAGTCATTGCTATTTCCTCCTCTACACGCTTTGCGCCATTAATTTCGATAAGTAGTTCGCCGACACGCCGTACTCCGCCGCAATGTCACGAAGCAACTCGTTGTTTGCGCGTCGGGCTGGCACTTCGGCAACTAACTGCGCCTTTTGCTCGGCGGTCAACCCTTTTTTAACGCTATGTAACTGATAACTACTTTTGTACGCTCGCAGTTGTGGTACTGTGATGTCCCATAAATCCGCAATTTCGACGTCAGTCATCGTTGTCGACAGCTCGATATACTCCGCCGCAGTGTATTGATATGCGTGGTTAGGCGAGCGTTTTTCGGAACATTCTTCCTCTAACTTCATTAGCTCCTCGCCTACCTCGCTCACTTTAGCGCAAATATGGCACGGGCAATCATCGGGCACAGGTTCGCTGTGCTGGCTGAATAAATCGCCAATTTTCAAAATTAGTTCGTGGCGCAATACCTTGTTTTCTGCTTTCATCGTTCTTACCTTCTTCCTCGTTTTGATTCGCCCGTAAAAGGCACCTCGGCGCATAAATCACGCATGCGATCATATAGCCTTGTGTCGAAAACTTGTTTCATTTGTGTCAATGGTAGGTTGGAGGTATAGACCGTCGCCAACTGCGCCGTTACTCGTTTGTTAATAACGCTATGTAAATCGCCGCGAAAGCCGTCCGTAGCGCCACGCACCCCGATGTCGTCGAAGACCACAAATAGCGTTGTACTAGCAATGCCAAGCTTTTCGTAGTAGCTCGCGGCGTAAGCCTGCGCCATAGCTGGCGGCACATGCGGTCGTGTAAAGCTGTTGTATTCGGTTTGCAATGCGTTGACATCGAGGAAATAAGCTGGTCGCATGGCTGGACGCTCGCCTTTCGCTAACGAAGTCGCCACAGACGCTAGCAGATACTCGTTTGCCAAGGCGCTTGCTGTCGTCGTTTTGCCCGTGCCTGTTGCCTCGCTAAACAGGTAAAGCGATTTTACGCGGTGTTCGGCGTCGTAGAACGTATCAATGTAGCGTTCCATTAATCCGTACACTTGCGGCTGGTCGGCGCGCACGGGACTGGTTGCCGCTGTCACGTAACGAAAATCAATCGGTACAAACGCTGCCTTGACTCGAGCATTTACAATAACGCGCAAGTCGTCGGTTGGCGGGCGCTGGTTAATGTCGTCAAAAGTAATACGTGTCATAGCCAGTCAGCCACCTCGTCCCAGTCGGTCGATTCAACGGCTTGCTTCGTCGTCACTGTGCGTTGTTGTTGCGCCTCAAGCCGTTGCCACAACTGCTTTTTATACGTCAGCATGAAGCCGAACGAAATGCCTGGATATTGTGGGCTAGGCTTGTATTCGTCAAAAGCGGCGTCAATGAACGACTTCAAAAATGCCTTGTCGTGTGTGCCCGCTTTTTTCTTCGTGCCGATAATGCGCCCAATATGCCCTTGCTCAACCGCCCATTTACCGAACGGCTGATACTCGACGTTGTAGCGGCGCAAGTGTTCCGCCTGCAAATACTTCGTGAAGTCGGTCGTTGTCCATTTTTCAATCGGTTTTGTCGACACTATAATCGCCCCTTTCTAATTCTGATTTAAGCTCTAAGACCTTTTCAGTTTGAGCGTCTAATGCGAGCTCATATCCGAGAATAATTGCTTCCTTTGAGTTTTTATAAATGTACACAAGTGTTTCGTTATATTCATCCGAGTATCGACCGCGTTTTGTAATTCGCATATTACCTGTTTCTTTGCGTATCTTTTCTAAATCGTCATTTAAATTATCCAAAATTCGCTCTTCGGCTTTGATAAATTCTACTTTCGCCATGATAGTGTCGGAGCCTACTTCGCTGGTATCGAACGACATTACTTCATGCTTATTGACTCTATAATTGACTCCGTGCTTATGCACTACCGTGTAAGTACCTGCATTTACACTTACTATTTCCGCCACAACTGTTTCTTGATTGAGTATTAGCATTACTTTTTCCCCTACTGCAAAATTGCGCATCTATTTACGCCTCCTCAACATCAATAATTACTGTTTCCATTAACGTCAATACCTTACCGCCATATTCGTCCGCTACTTTTTTTTGCGTCGACATAATTGTCGTACTTACGCGCGAGCCGAACATTAAGACTTATACTATTCCCGCCTATATGATAAATTTCATTAATATTTAAATAACCGTTACCAACCTTCACAATATAACCGAAGTTCGATTTTACTTCTTTACTCATTTTCGCCACGCTCCTTATTCGCTTTTAATCTTTCGCCCATAGCCATACGGGTTTTTTTCGTCAATTTCGCGTTTTTTATACATCGACACAACTATGTCAGGCAAGCGACCTTCCATCGAAATTACGCGCCCATTCTCCTCAAAGGTTGTTGCGTTTTCGATAAGCGCTCCCCACTTCGTCATATGCTTTTGCACATTCGTGTAGAAACGCCATTCACCCGTGTCGTGCTGATAGCTAATAACCGTTTCTTGGTCGCCACGGCTAAATCCCATTGCGCTCACCTCGCCATATCAACGTCGTTAGTGTCACGATAGCTAGTACGGCGCCTAATATTACAATTCCCATTATTCGTCATCCTTTCCGTTAACAATCGCCACAACATGCGCGTAAAAGGTCAAAGCATCGCCTTTGTATGTTTGCGCCTCTATCAACGTTTCGATTTTCGCTAATTTGGTTAGGCGTACCCGCATTTCCTCAATTGCTTGTTCGTACTCGCTCATTTTTCCCCGCTCCTTTGACTGAATACTGGCGCACCTGTTGCTTTGCGAAATTCTTCGAGTTCGACTTCGCATAGCTCGGCGTCAATGTTACTTAAGTGCGCGGCGCTCTCCTGCATCAGCTTTGCCGCCTTAACCACGTCCTCACGATTTGCCGCTTTAATGTCAAGTAACTTTTGTGCCAACGCATATATTACTGTATTAGCGCCATATAACGCCTGTGCTTCGCTTTTTATTGCGTCCATATTATCGCTCCTTATTATTGTTGTATTGGCGCCAATTTCATTTATTATTTATATTGACGTCACCCCAGTGCGATAGCGCTGGTATTACTTTAAAGTCTAGTTAAAATACAGTTTAGTTAAAGTACAGTCTAGTTTATGGGGTCGATTGTACCCATCGGATGGTGTCAATTGTGCCTATCGGTAGGGGTCAATTCAACCCATTACGGTATATTCATTAGAAAGCTTCAACCCGTTGCTAGTACGCCGTTCAATGCATATGTAACCTCGTGCTTCTAGTGTGGTAAGTGACGTCTGAAAAGGTTTTTTACTGACGCCAGCTTTTTTCATAAGCGTTTCGCGGCTCGGGTGGCATTTGCGCGTTTTATTATGTGCGTAGCGACATATTGCCATAAAAACTAGCTTGTCGGCGCCCTTTAACTGCTCGTCGTCAATGACACGGTTAGTTATGATAGTAAACCCTTGACGCTGTGCCATAACACCCGCCTACCTCATTTTCAACGCCTGAGCCGACGCTGTGAGCTTGTTCTTTTCCGCGACTTTGCTACGAATTTCTTTTTCTAGCTCGTTGCGCTGACTTTTCAACTTCGATAATTGCGCATTAAAATCGTATGGATTTCGGCATGTAGCAAGTTTGCGATAACAAACCGTGATATCTTCGTTAATTTGTGCAGACTGACTGTACAATTCACGCAGAATTCCGCTTATTTTTGCTGTCGCCTTCTTGACTACCTTGTCAACAGCTTTGTTGATTTCTGGCGCAAAAACTGTGGAAGGTTCAGGGTATACAGTTAACACTGCGTTTTTTTGCGCATTAGTGACGATAATCATGCCCTCGGCGCTAAAAATCATACTGCCGTCGCTTTGTCGATACGTGAGGACTGCTTTACGCATGCGATCATTGACGAATCTACGCGCATCTGCTTCCTTTACACCAAAACGCTCTATACAACGCTTGATGGCGTGTGCTGATAGATTGATATTTGACATCTGTTGTTCCTCCTACAAGGGGCAATTACGCCCCTATTTTCAATTGTTTTGCATAGGTTTTAAATTCTTTGTCTACAAAGCTACGCGCGTCTTTATTACGCTTTATTTCATCATCTGACGGTATCCAGTTGCGATGTTGTCCGCAAATAACATTAAACTTGTCAAGAAGTGCCTCGTCCTTAAACCATATGTGAATCGTGCCTTTATTGAACATTTTGAATCGTAATAGTTCATTTTCGAATTCACCTGATGAATTCGTTTGAAAGGTCTCGTCAAAATCAGGTGAAATTAACTTGAACATTTTTACTAAGTCATCTAGGTAATCTTTCACTTTATAATCAATACCCTTATAAAAAATCCCGTCGCGACTATGTCCCATATCGCTTGCATCAAACGCACCTAATAATGGGTAAAACGGCACGATAATCTTTTTATTAATTCTAAAGGCGTCGTTAGTGTCCCAGCCGTTATAATAGTGAACGTTACCGCTATAAGAATTGTTGTGATACTTCGTGACCTTATCGAACATGTCAAGACAGCTATCAAGTATAATGTCATTTGAATTCTGCATAATAGCCATAAGCAACAGTTCAATATTGACGAAATTAATTTCAAGTGCGGAGGCATTCGCAATATATTTGTCAATTTGGCGTCGACCATGTTCTGTAAGGCGTTTACTAAACTCACCAGTACGTAGTATTAAGCCCCAATATTTCACCCGAATAGCCTCAATGTCCTCGTTGATGTCTTTTGAAAGTTTATTATAAGTGCCCATATTTTCGTTTCGCTCTGCGTAAATTAGGCTTTCCAAATACTCTAGCGAAGTTGACGCTTTATGCTTTTCTTTTATTAGCTGTACATGGAAATCGTACTGGTGCACTAGCGTTTCAATATCTTGCACACGTTCAGCTACTTCTTGACTGCTTAATATAGTCGATAGGCTTGTTTCGATGTTAGCGGTTTGCTGACGCTCAACACCTTCTATAATGGTGGCATATGTGCTACTGACATTAGTTTGCGCGGTATTTACTTCTAGGTTTATAATTGCACATTCGACGTCTGTCTTGCGTTCAGCAGTCGCGAAAAGATTTTCGTGGTAAACTACCGTAGCACTGTATTTTTGCAGTTGCGCCGCTAAGTGCTGGCGTGTTTTTGTGTGCGGGTTGCGAATTGTTTCGGCGTTAATAATTGCACGAATTTTACAGCTTCGTGTCGCTTGTGCTTCCGCCAGCTCAATCGCTTTTAGTAAGTGTTTGTCGCCTTCATCAAACGGCGGGTTCATTATAATTGCGTCATATTCTGTATTCGTTTCAAAGCTTAAAAAATCGTATGCGATCACGGGAATATTTTTGTCGGTTAGTATTGCGCATAACTCTAGTTCTTTCTCGATTGCATCAATTCGAGCGCTTCGACTTTCACGGTTAATTGCGTCGATGATGTCGCCTTTACCTGCGCTAGGCTCCAAGATACGGAGCCCGTCAGTGCGTAGTTTTGATAGTAGTAAGTTAATAACTTTTGATGGTGATGGATAAAAAGTATCGTTAAACATTTATTTCCTCCTATTAATTAAGCTAATTGTTTTGCTTCGCCCGATACTGCGCGGTAAACTTCGTCGCTCACCGTTAAGCCCAGCCCAAACTTCTCTTTGACCCGCATAAGCTCGACGGTTGACTCAAGTATGCCTTGACGGTCTAGCAACATTTCTGGTGTCATGTCCGCTTTCTTAATCATTTTATCGAACCCGTATTTTGTCGACACCGCTTTATTGCTAATAACATTAGCTTTGATGAAATCGACGCGTACTGGCTTCTTAAGTCCTTGCCGTAGGTGTTGCATGGACTCTTTTTGATGTTCTTTGTCCAACATGCGGAAAACTTCGAAGCCTTCTAGTCCTGCCGATTGGCGCAACTGTTTGATAACATTGAACACCCAACGCTTGAATTCCTTCGCCTCGGCTTTCTTACTGGAAAAGATAGCGTCGTATATGCCGAACTCGTTTACTATAGAAGTTTCTTGTAGACGTCCCACGCTGTCTCTCATGGGCACCTTTGAAAGGTTGTCATCTTCTATACGTGCATTAAGCTTGTCAGTACGAAGACTTAATGCCCTAGCAATATCAGATAATACCGCCCACCACTCGCCTTCCATATTTACAAAGCGTATTTTGTGGTCGTTCCAGATTTCAGTTTTCATGGTTTAATACCTCCTAAATAATTGAATTATTTGTACGTGTCCGCTCCCTAGCCAGTCGGCTTGCCAGCTCGGCTGGAGAACGGAGGTGCTGCTTGGTGAAAATCGAGGTAAAACTTGAACTGACACCAGCGATGGTGCTCGCCATCGGCTGCGTCTTAGCTAAGCTGCTATTCCTGTAAAAGGGAGTAGCTTTTTTATTTGCTCCTTTCTACTATTGGTATTATTTATGGTATAATCGCTTATGAAAGCGAGGTGAATACGTATGGATTTAAAATTAGCAGCTTTACTTATTTCTATAATAAGTTTAGCTATAAGTACTTTTTTGTTTTTAAGAAATATCATCAATGAAAGATTCAATTTAGACATTAAAGTAATAAAGGCCATTGAAGCGCCTAATCAATCTACAAAGTTTAATCGATTATTTTTGCAAGTCCTACTAGCTAATAAATCAAGACTTTCTGTGGCAATAACCAGTATTTATTTAGAGTTTGAGGATGTTAATTCCGATACATATAAAAAGAAAATAGTATCATCGAATAGAAACCCCGAACTCATGTACAAAAAAATTCCCAACTCCGATAATCAAATACAAAGCATTTACACGGATAAAGTACCGTTAAGTATTGGTGCTTTGGATTCTGAATTTTGTATATTCGCGTTTAATGCAACAGACTATTTCGTGCGTAGAATACAGTACGATAATCCTGTGTTGGTAATAGAAACAACTCGCTCGAATATTGCAATACCAGTTGATTTAACTGATATTTCTATTGACTATGAAAAATGGCTTACCTCATGAATACAGATAGACATACAATGAGAAACATACGGATAATAACGATACTATAACTGCGCAACCTGCTAAAAGCGTATCTGTGCTCATTTTCATATTCAAAATCTCCTCCTTCTATTAATTAAGATAATTTTTAAAAGCTAACATTGACTTTTTTTTATCTTTGGTGATAATATTAATGCATAGCGAAATAAGCCTACAATAATGCCGCAAAACGTTGGGGAACGTGTATTCATGGCTCTTGTTTGTTGTGCTGTTAGCTAATTAAATTTGTCTATGAACATACTTTATCATCTCTAAAGATAAAAAGCAAGAGATTTTATCTCGAAAGATTATTTAATATATTCATAATTAAGGAGAACTGTTGATATGTCAACGTTTGATAGAGTAAAAAAACTTTGTGCAGACAGGGGAATTTCTATTCAAGACCTCGCTAGAAATCTTGATATGGGCGTAAATATTATCTATAAATGGAAAGATAAGATACCATCAGGTGAAAATCTACAAAAGGTTGCCGATTATTTTAACGTGTCTGTCGACTATTTATTAGGGCGCACGGAAAATAAATACTTGTCAGCGCAACTAGAAGAACTTATCAATGACCGCGAGCTTAATGCGTGGCTATACGATATGATAGAAAACCGCCCCGAGGACATTAAGCGCGTCAAAGAAATTATGGACATTATGGTGGCTAATTCGAAAGACCACGAAAAATAAAGCCGCCAAGCATTTACGCTCAACGGCTGTGCAATTAATTTAAGTATTTCTTTCTATAATAATGCCCGCAATGATGAAAGACATTTTTTCATCGTAGCCTAGCGCCACTAACTTATTTTTCAGTTTATTGTTGGCATCGGCATGTATTACGATTTCTTCAAGCAATTCTAAATCCCGTTTTGTAAAGTCGTCCATCTTTCTTCACTCCCGTAAAATAATTGTGCTTCATCCCTTTTCAGTTAATAAAATTACTACTTTGTGTTAAACTTGTTGTGTGTTCGAGGCTTACGCTTTCTTCGCACAATCTGGCTGGATTGGGGAAGGTGCAAGCTTCGGCTTTTTAGTTTAGGTTGCGCTTACACTTACGTTCAGCCGCCTACGATAATATGAATCATTGGCGCGACAGTTACAACTAACGCAGTAAAAAATTTCAGAACATTTGATTTCTTCATGTTATGTAACCTCCCTTCTGTTGGATATACCTACTATTATACATGATAACCCAATAAACCCCAAAAATCTACCCGCATGCGGATAATAAGGAGAGACTTCAATGAAAACAGTTGGCGAAACTATTAGAGAAATACGTATGAATAAGAATATTGCACAAAGCAAGATGAAAAGCGTATCCCAAAGTTCCTTATCAGCGATTGAAAAAGGTCGTTTACCTTCCATAGAGATGTTTTTAGACATATTAAAAGAACTTGACATAGAAATGCTTGAATTCTTCTATGTACAAAACGGGTTTCAATTACCAGAGCGCGACCGTCTATTTAAGCAATTCCGCGACCAGAAGCAATCGTTAAACGAAAATTATTTGTTTGAATTAATTGATATATACGACTCCTACTTAGCAAAGAACACTGATCCATTTATTGAAGCCCTACGCCATATACTTGGTATCTCTGTTGAGGTTAACCAGAAACAGTCTTTTGATGTAGAAAGCCCAGAATCAAAGGAGATTTGGGAAAGGATATCTCTACAAGATGTTTGGTATCACAACGATATCTACCTAATGACTAAGATTTTCTATACATTTCCAGTTGAGCAAGCAGAGAACGTTCTTAATAAAGCGATAGAACAGCTTGAAAAATATGATAACTACCCACAAATTCATTTCTTTAAAATTGCGTTTCTTATAAACTGCTCTCGTCATTACATCCTAGCTGGTGCCTATCAAGAAAGCAAAAAACACCTCGTTGAAGCGGAAAAATTAGCTCGACTACATCAAGTAGAACTTTTTCGTATTACAACACATTACTTACTTGCTTATGCCGAGTATGATAGCGGCTTTAAGGATGATGCTATAGCGCGTGTTGAGCGTACGATAAATATTCTTTCCGCTATGGAAGAGTTAAACAAATTCACTGAAACAGATAAGAACGCATTAAACTATGATGTATTAGCAAAAGACTTTCAGCGCGACTGGCAAAATTTCTTAGCTGAACAAGCGGAAAATGGTACAAAAATGCAAATTAATCCTTGATGTATGATGTTGGAAACTATATAATGAAAAAGATTACATTACGTTATATAGAGGAGAGAATATCTTATGAAAAAGGGATTACTTGCGATTTTCGCCATACTGCTACTTATTCTGCTGCCAATTAATGTACTTGCTACGGAAGATTTGACGGTCGAAATTCAGTCAGAAAGCAAAGTCGTAAAAGATGACGATTTGAAGTTGAAACTGCATACTAACCTACCTAAGAAAATGAAGTTTTATGCAACTATTACTGGCGCTAATGCGTATGAAAAAGAAATAAAAGCCAAAGTCGACAAGGATGGTGACCTTTATAAGAAAGTCAAAAACTTAGATGTTGGCAAATATACTATCACTTACAAGTCGTATAAGCCAAAGAAACAATCGAAGAAGGTTAAAAAAGTAATCGGCAAAAATGGTGGTTATTTGAAGGGCGCCAATATTAAAGATGGCGTTATTACCTTCACAGAAACGTTGGAAGTAAAAGCGCCCGTTAAAGAAACGCCCAAAGACTCATTTAAGGAAAAGGCAGAAAAGAACGCGGAAAAATACCCTGCCGTGCCTGGCGCCATTTTATATACTAAAGGCGACACAGACGTAACAGGATTAAAGTATTATTTTGAAGGCGACCTAATGTCTTTAAATAAAGTCGATGGTATATTGGCGTGGATGGTAAAAAATCAAAATGGATACGTTATGCCTATATTTCCTGACCATGCTCAAGACGAAGCTATTGTTGGAGATAAAGTGAAAATTTGGGGCACTTTAACGGGCGACGGTTATCAAGCATCTGATTTCGCTATTCCCAATGTAGTTGGCATGACGGGTTCGATGCATTTAATCCAAGTAAATATAAACGGAGAAGATAAAATTTAAATAGTAAAACGTACAAAGCCCCTGCCTACTTAGTGCAAGGGCTTTTTACTATGCATCAGTTTGCATTTTGAAACATCCCTCTTACGCCTCACTTTAATTGGGATTAAAACAAATGCTTGATGTTATATGCTTGTTGTTATATAATATAAATATAGAGTTAAGGAGTTGGTATTGATGCACCCTATTAGCAAGTTATTAATTGAGTATGACACGTCACTATATGCTTTACAAAAATATCACGGAATGCAACAACCTTCCCTATCTCGGTCAATTAAAAACGAGGTATCGATTGAAAAAATGAACGTCAGTACGATTACTCAATTTGCAAGAGCATTCGACGAAACACCAGAAACGATTTTAAGAAAACTTTTAGATTATGAGGAGGAACAAAAAATGGAGAATGCTATTTATGTAAATAAACACAATCAAGGTCAATCGGAGATTTGGAACGATGAAGCTGAATTCAGAAATTATTTTCTACCTTATACAAATGATAATGGCGAATTACTTAGTGAGGATGCGGAAACTTGGGAGCTAATCGAAACTATTAACCGCGATTCTAACCTGTACGAAATCGCAGAGGAAAAAGAATAGATAAAAAGCCCACGCTCGATTAAGAACGTGGGTTTCGTTATGCTTATTTCGCTTTCAATTCGACGTACTTGTCGCTTGCTGTTATGTAAAAAGTGGCGCCCTTAGAGTTCTGCACCTTGTACTGCGGGCTACCTGCGACATTGACCTTCGCCAGCACCGTCGGGAAGCCTACGCCTTTATTGACTGTGCCTACTACGTCCTTGTCTGCCCATGACGGTTTATTATAGAAGCGTAGTCCGTTAACCTTTGACACTAGTTTCTTGCCTGCAAATGGGTTGGTTGGTACCGTTTGTTTAGGAGCTTCTGGCGTCTTCTCTGGTGCGTCGTTTTTTGGAAGTGCGATATTGAAGTAGTCTAGCGCTCCATGGACGATGGCTTTTGCAATTAATGTTTTCTTAGTGCTGTACGTTGTCATGTCATCTTTGTTACTAATGAAGCAAGTTTCTAGTAACATTGCTGGTGCATTCGTTTCTCGCAGGATACCCAAACGCCCATGCCTTGTTGACGTGTCTGGCTTGATCCCCCGGTCTTTGAAATAGTCATCTACGTGGTCATTGACTTTCTGCGCTAGGCTCTTACTTGTTGCGCTGCCATCGCAGTAAAATCCGGTCGTACCTTGTGCCGTTGCTGTCGCGCTGTCGAAATGAATTTCTATTACAGCATTGACCTTCTCGCGGTTTGCCTTCTTCGCATCTGCGCTAATGTTTCGGGCAACGTTAGATGTACGGTTATTAATGACCTTAATGCCCAGCGAACGAGCGTATTTAGTAGCCTCAAGCATCAGCTCTAGGGCTTTCTCTGACTCTTTACCGTATGAGCTGGACGCTCCTGGGTCAACTCCGCCGTGCCCTGCATAAATGGCTAATTTCAATTCATTGATTTTCATTATTCCTCATCCTTTCGTGGTTCTTCGTATCTCATAGCTCGTTCACTGTCCGGCGTGCCTGCCGTCGTAGGGTCGATAACAAGTCCCACTAACGCAAATACAGCGCCGACAACTACTACAATCTGATTGAACAACGTTGTGTAGTCCCAGCTAATGCCGAATACGATTAGCACACTTTGTGCGATAAAAAAAAGCGCGGCAATCATTGCGACAACCCACGCCCTATTTTTAAAACGAACTCTCCAGTTAATTTTCTTCAAACATTCTCACCTCCTTTTTTAATTGACTACGGCTTTTATGATTTCATTCATTATATAAATAACACCTACTGCGCCGCCTGTGACTCCAACCCATTTCAGGACGTTAAACGCTAGCTTATATTTTTCAAGACGCAGCTCGGCAATTTCCTCTTTAAGCGAGCGGTTTTCTTCAATGACCGGCTTAATTGTCTCGGTCACGACTTCGAGGATGATGTAACGTAATGTTGCTTCGCTCATTTCGTGCTGCTTTTCGAGCTCTGATATACGCTCACCATGCTCGTTTTGTGCCGCCTTGAGGTCGGCAATGTCGCCCTTTAATGCGATTATATCCGCGCTATTTTCCTTAACTTCGACCGTCATCTCTGTAAAATTTCGGTTAGTTAACTTAACTTCTTGCTCCAACTATATAACTCACCTCAATCTGCCATAAAAATACGCCCTATAAGGCGTTAATTTCTTCTTGAATTTGACGGTTGATTAAATCTCCATTTGCAATCATTACGTTTTGTTGCTCTTTCTTATCTAGTACAGCAATCCCATCAACGATTTTTACAGCATCAACATTATAAATTAGCTTCTCATCGGCTTTTACTTTAAAAAAACGTTCCGGCAAATTGTCCTTACCCTCTATATCACACCATTCTTGCACATATCCGTTCTCGCCTATCGAAACATAAACTTCTCTCATTCTGCTTCTCCTCCCCTTATCTGTATCCTATGCGCCTAATACACCAGCCGTTGTTAGGACTAGCGCCGTTGTCTGCGTGCCCTCTAATCGAAGCAGATGTTCCATAGAATATTTTCTTTGCTCCGTCCGTGCCTACCATGCTTTCCCATATAGCCTTACCGCTATTTTCAACTAACGTCTCACGAGGAATAAATATTGTTCGGAAACCGTAATCTAATGCGCCAGTACCAGGCGTATACCGCGACACATCAATGTATAGTCCTATCTTCAATGCTTCCGATGGGAATGTATATGTATTCGTATCAAGAAAGTACGCGGCTCCCTTGAATAATTGCACATAAGGTGCGAAAGCATTCAATGCAGTACCAGTATAAGTAATAGCAGCCGCTTGAGCCGCGTCCGCCTTCGCTTGCGAACCGACGGTATTTTCGTACTCGCGCCACGGACTTGCTGTTGCGCCTACATAACGGAAAAAGTGGCGGTTAGCGGCGGCGTTGCTTGGGCTAAAATAACGCGCATGTTGCTCGATTGCTGTACCAGTCACAAGCTTATAATTTTCAAGCCTGAAAGCGCCTGTACCTACGACCGGAGCGTCAGTCAACTTCGCTACAGCCGTCGAGTTCATGTAGAAACTTCCTTGCTCTATAATTTCGGCTAAGGTAGTGACGTCAGGTGGCGCTTTTGCGGCTCCTGTGTCAGCCGTTATTTTCGCCTTTTGCCAGTTAGCGGTATCGGCAGTTTTGACGACTTGATTTGCGTTAATTGCCGCAATGACTTCGTTTGCCTTCACGACTGCCGCGTCAACATTTGTCGATGCAACAGCGAGGTCTTCAAGCGCGTCATTTAATTGTGCTTGCGATTCTGCAATTGCCGCTTGAATGTCCGCATTGAGCTGGTCGATGTCGCTTGCAAAGTTGTCCATTTCGATGTTTCCCTGCAACGGGTCGGCGTCAACTGTCAACGTAAAGTCGCGCGTGCCTGAACGTAAGACAGTCGTAGTCCCTTGTTCGATGCGAAAATGGCACTCGAACTCGCCTGCCTGTGCAAAACAATTAGTGGCAAGTGTATAATCGAATGTGCCTTCTTTATCATTGCGATTTACGACGCCTAAGCTGTCACGGAAGTAAGTGCCGTCGGGATATACTAAAGTAAAGTATAATTTTAGTCCCGTCAGGTCGACTACTTTATTTATACTGTTCGATGTATCAATTACGTTCACATTTAGCGTCAAAAGCATGTTGTCACCTACACGACCCCATAACTCTTGATTCGAGCGTACGGTGCGGTTTAGGTCGACAGTGATGGGAATATTTCGTAAAGCCATTTTTAACCCCTTTCTATGAGTGAGTAAACCAGGTCTTCCAGTTCGCTCACCCTTTTTTTCAAGTGCGATCTTTTCTTCCTCATTTTCGCGCGCATATTGCCATAGCCACATACACGTTTTATACAAATCAACTGCCTGCATGTCATCGGCGCGTAGCTCCGGCGGCAATGTTTCGGCGATGAATCCTAGCGTTTTTTCAAAGCTCGATTGCTCAATATGTTGCTTCAAACGATAGCTGAACACTTCTATTGTGCGTATCATTTCCGTTGCGCTATATTTCTCTGCCATACGCGATTCCTCGAACTTCTCAATATCCTGCTTAATTAGTGCCGAGCTTCCTTGTTGAAAAGCGGCGGCAACATGCGGCACATATTTAAGCGTTGCAGTATCCCATGTAAATCTATCGATGCTGGCGGTTTTACCTGTAGGGTCGGCGCCGATGGAACACCAGCCAATCGACTGAATAAACGGCGTTTCAACGCCAGCCCACGGCGAAATGCGCACAACTTTATCGGGGTTAACTGTGCCAGTATTTTCATTAAGCGCCTCAATCGCAATGCCGAGGTCGCCGCTTGTATTCATGCGGAATTGCATAGCAGGAAAGTTATAATTACGACGCTTAGCGGTTAAGTAAAAGCCTGCGCCTCCGCCCATTCGCAAACTTTCCTCGTACTGCGGTGCGGGCAGCGGCGGCATAAAGCTAGACACAAAAGAGTCTGCCTGAATAGTCGAACCTGTGATATTTACGCCTTTAATGTCGATAGCTTGAAGCGTTCCAGCAGTAATAAAGTCGGCGTTAAAGCGTCCATCTAACGTCCATGCAGAGCGATACTGACCGTTGACTCCTGTTGAGCTAAAGCCGATGCCTGATTTATTCATACGCAATACTTGCTTCGCCGTGTTGACGTCGTCCGTGTCCATGATAAAGATTTCGGCAGGATTTCGTGGCGGATAAAGCACAACATAACCGCCGTCATTTCCTGTAATTAAATTCGTTGCATGGTCGATAGCAAGCGCGATAAAATCGTGAATACCTGTCATTTGCTCGGTTAATTGCGCTTGTATTTGTGCGTCATTGACCGCTTTACTTTGCAACGAATACCTTGCATCGCCTAATTCAATTTCTATGTACATTTCAGCGACGGGATCGTATGTATACTTACTGACTTTTGCCTCTATTTCAATGCCGTATTTTTCGTGCCATACCTGCACCGTATCAAACAGCGCAACATGTTCCAGCATAGCGAACTCTTTGTAGTCTTCCGTTTTCGATAACTGCACAAAGTTAATTGTAAAGTTGACTTTCGGCGTGTTATTACCTGTACGCTCAAACCACGCCTGTGCTAGCGTCCGTAATTGCGCAACAGATGTATAACCTGCGTCGGTCATGTCTTGCGAAAAGTCGACCGGCAAGGCAAGCGGTTGATAAAAGTCCGCCACGTTTGGCGCATCAACGACGACTTCGGGCAAGTTTATTTTACGTGTTGTACCGTCGCCATTATCGAGTTGTGCAAACGGAATAATGCGCGTTGTGACATCGCCCGTTGTTGTTGCCGTAAGCCCTGTGAGATTTTTTCGATAAGCAATACGTACGCCCCGATTGGCACCGCGCGCCTTGTGCATGCGAATTATGAAGTTGTCCCATTCGAGGTCAGTGCGCCATTTATCAATAACCGAACCTTCTTCGCCAGCAATGCCTGACAATACGTTAATATACTCTTGCTTGTAGTTCGCAGTCGTTGTAATGTCTGTCCACGCCGTGAATTTAGTCGGTGTGACCGCGTTAGCTAACAACGCATTGACTGCGCCTGTAGGTGTGACGCCTTTTAAATCGACGCTCACAATCGCATTAGAAAAAAGGTCAGCTTGTGCAAGCGCAACCGCAGTAACATATTTATCTTCGCTAATAGTGTCGAACTCAACTGTATCAATGCGAAACAACCGGTCGCCGTCATAGTCGTTTGCCTTCGCCTTGACGACGTTGTCTTTTACAATTGCATCGAATAACGGGCGTTGTATTGCGTAATCGTCGTCGAAACTGTTAGGCGCCTGGTAAATGAATTCAAACTTAAATGCGCCTTGTTTTTCCTCCGTGACGACTGGTGATACAATATTGACTAATCGACCTATACCGTTATGTGAAGGCACAATGCCTTTTCTTAGCTCGGCGTCGCCAGCATCATATAAAATCGGATAACTCAAATCGACCACCACCTCGGCGTAACTTCAATTTTTGTGACGTTGCCAATCCAATTGAATGGCGTGTCGCCGAGCCCTAAATTAGGTAACGCATTACTAACTTTATGATTAGCTGACGTAATGACGCCGTTCACTGTTGTATAGCTGTTTCCCATTTCAGTATCGAGCGTAATTGGGTCGGTAATGCCTTTTAAGACAACGGTTTTATTACCAACATATAACGTAATATCACCCGTACCATAGACGGTTATTTTCGGCTGGCTTTCGAAAAGTTCGGGATTTGTCAGAACCGTATCTTGCTTTGTAATTGTTCGAATACGTTGCCCGTCTTGTACGTAACGTTGAGGCTGACGCACAAAGGGAATGACTCCCTCGCCCACATAAAACAAGTAAAACACTTCTTTTAAGCTTAGCTCTGCCGATACTGTAGCACGCATAAAGTAACGGGCGTCGTCCGAATAAGTTAATTCGCACCAGCCTTGCGCGCTCTTAAGCCAGCTAAATAGCTCATTTGCCTCTTGCCTAATATTCGTGCGACATCGGTCTTCGGCAAATAAATAAACAGGCACCTCTTCTTGTACGTTTTTAAATGTACCGCGATCCCGCATGAGCGTCCCATGTCGCCCTGCAATTTCGATAAACTCAACGTTGCGCTCGGCAGCAGTATAAGGAGCACGCTCCCGCACCGCCAAGCCGAAGTCTAAACTATTTCTATCGTTATATGTAAAACTTGTTAATGTCGTTGTGAACGCCTCCTTAAAATTGCTTGCCTAACGCCTTGAATTGCTGGCGTTGTTGTTGCGCCTCTTGTTCGCTGATGTGCGGTGCCATCACACGCCCTGCAGTTTTACCGTCAATTTGAACCATCATTCCGTCGAGCCTGTCTCCCAGTGCGTCGATACGGGCACCTAAACGGTCTTGCCATGCGTTCGACGGTGTGTTAGCGTCAATTGATGCCGACACTGCTCCGCTAATACTGCCGTTCATGTTCGAATTAAGTCCTGTCTGTATTGCACGTACATCGGGCGTTGCGGCTTCGGTCATTCTGTCAGTTGCCTTTGTAATCGCCGAAATCTTGTCAACAATTCCATTCGCTAAGCCAATCGAAATAAACTCACCTAACGCTGTAGTAACACGTGAAGGCGAGTGGATGCCAAGCACGCCTTTAATCTTACTAGTAATCGCATCGCCAACATTTTGACATGCCTCTTTAACTGCGTTTACTTTATCTTTTATTCCGTTAACAAGTCCGTCAATTACATATTTACCTGCGTTTTTCATGCCATCGAAAAAGCCTTTAAATTTCTCAACCATCTTGTCGCCAATTTCGCCGATTTTTGATGCGACTTCGCCTGCTTTACTCCATATGCCGCTTATTAGTTTTATAATTAGCTCGGCGCCTTTTGCGAGCATCTGCGCACCGAAGCTTTTAATTTTAGTTAGCAGTTGACTCATAAGCTTAGCTCCAGCAATAATCAGTTGTCCAATAAGACTTAAAATCCCTTTTATTAACGCCCAAATCAATTGCACACCTGCGCTTAAAATTTGCGGTGCAAACTTGATAATTGCCTTGATTAACTCTACCGCTAAAGTAATTGCCGCCTTAATCAGTTGAGGCAATATTTTGAGCAAGCCAGAAATCAACGCTAGTACGAGCTTAACGCCTGCCTCAATTATCTTCGGTAAATTCGTAATTATAGCCTTAACAACTGCAAGTAATAGCTTAATCGCAGCGTTTATTAGTTGCGGTAAAATCTTAATTAACCCCGAAATCAACGCCATAACAAGCTGAATTCCTGCGTCGATAATCTTAGGTAACGCCGATATTAACGCACCTAATAGCGCCATAGTTAGTTGAATAGTCGCCATTATTAGTTGTGGTAAAATTTGATTTATACCGCTTATTAACGCCATTAAAATTTGAATACCTGCGCCAATTATCATCGGTAAATTCGTAACTAAAACGTCAAGTAGAGTCGTAATAATTGTAATACCAGCGAATAATAGCGTTGGCAATGCTTTAATAATTGCGCCTACTAGCATTGTAATAATCTGTAGTCCAATACCAAGTATTACTGGCAACGCCGCAATAACACCGTTGAGTAACGCGGTTAAAATCGACACTGCGGCTTCTATAATTACAGGCAAAGCTTGAGTAATCCCTGCGACTAAAGTTGTTAAAATTTGTAGCCCAGCATTTAAAATTAAAGGAAAAAGCTTAGACATCGTACTCACATAAGTCTCAATAATTTTAATAACTATGCCAGTAAGCTTAGGTATTGCTTTTACTAATCCGTTAATAAGTGATACAAGTAAGTTCGTTCCTAAGGTAATAATTTGCGGTAGGACTGATGATAACGTACTTGAAAATTTATCGGTAATCGAGGATATTGTATCCACAATTTTTGGTATCGCCTTTGTAATACCTTCAATAAATTTAGTAATCAAGTCAGTGCCAATCGCAATAAATTTCGGCAAGTTCGATATCAGATAAGCCGCAACCTTGTCGATAGTAGCCGATAAATTGTCGAATACTTCCGTGATGCCGTCCGCGTTAAACTTACCTGTTTTCGCCCACGCTGTGGCAAAACTGATAAGCAACGCAACCGCTAAACCTAGCCCGCCGGTAAGCCCTAAAAATGCCAATGCGACTTTCGAAAGCACACCGATAACAATACTTGCAATGCCCCCGAGCACGCCAAAAGCGCCACCCATGCGTTCAAGTAGCGTAACAATGCCGGAAATAACGCCAGAGGTTGCGCCTCCTAGCGATTCTTTTAGCTTATTGAATAGCGAAACAATAAAATCAATCGACGTGCCGAACGCTGATTTAAGTGCGGCGCCTACTTGCTGACAGAAACTGACGAACTTTGAAAGTGCGTTGTTAGAATCTTCTAAAGCACGTAAGAAACCTGCTTTTATTGCGACGCCTATATGTTCGAAAAAGGCGCCTGTTGCTTGAAGCGCCACTTTTAAAGCGTTTATAGACGCTAAAAAGCCCGTGCGTATTGCCGCGCCTGTTGCGTTAACAGTATTTCTAAACTTTTCGTTGTCTTTATAGAGTGCGTAGAATACCAATCCGAGAGCTATTATTGCCGCAGTAATCAACGCTACCGGACTTATCAAAAATGCTAATGCGGCTTTTATACCTACTAAAGATATACCCGCGGCTGACATCGTTGTAATAAATGAGCCGAACGCCATCATAACAGCACCAACTACGGTGCCTAAAATCAAGAGTCCGGTAACAACTAACGTAATAACAGCACCAATTTTAGCCATTGTTGGGCTAGCCTCGTTAAACTTGTTAATAAAGCCCGTTATACCAATCACAACTTTATTTATCGCCTGTAGCAACTTACCAATAACATCTTTTAACGGCGTCCCAATCGACCGCCCAAATTCAGCCATTACTTTTTTCGTTATACCGACTTGCGAATCAAACGTTGCATATCGCTTATTAGCTTCATTAAGTAGCGCTGTATTTTCTTTCCAACCATTACTTGCCGTTTTTAGCGCGTTGGTAAGAAGGTCGGCGTTACCAGAAAGTCTAAGTAGCGTATCAGACTCACGAATGCCTTTAATACCTAGCTGATTTAATACCGTTGTTAAGTTTTCGCCTTCCTTGCTACTTTTAGCTAGCCCATGAATTACCGCATCCAATGCGCTTGCCGCGTCAGATTTCCAAGCTTTTTGGAAGTCCCCAGCGCTCATACCTGCTAATTCCGCAAAGCCTTTTAGTTTGTCGCCGCCATTATCAACAGCCGTGCCGATTTTTTTCATAACCATCGACATCGCTGTACCGCCAGCTTCCGCTTCAATCCCTACAGATGACATCGCTGTAGCCAGTCCAAGGATTTGCGCCTCATTTAGCCCAACCTGTTTACCTTGCCCAGCTAACCTTAGCCCCATAGATGTTATTTCTTTCTCTGTCGTCGCAAAATGGTTCCCGAGGGCTACAATTGTAGCACCAAGTCTTCCGAAATTCTTTTGTGGCATCTGTGTAATATTCGCTAAACGAGCGAGGTCAGTCGCCGCTTCTTCCGAGGTCATATTAGTAGCCACTCCGAGGTCAAGCATTGTTTTTGTAAATCCAGCGATATTACTACGCTTAATACCTAATTGTCCTGCCGCTTCCGCCACACCAAATATTTCTTTTGTCGATTGCGGCATTGCTTTTGTAACTGAAAGTAACTCTTTTTGTAACGACTTTAATTGTGACGCATTACCGTCAACGGTTTTCTCAACGCCTGCCCAAGCGCTTTCAAATTCTGCGGCGGCACCTACTGCGGCACCGATACCTTTTACCATGCCGATGCTTGCCGCTCCAAACGCTACAGTCATTACAGAACCAACGTTCATCATCGATTTGCCTACGCGGTCTAACTTTGCTCCTTGTGCACTTACCGAGTTAGTTGATTGCTTGATGGAATTTGTAAGTCCGTTAATATCCTTCTGTGCCGCAGTTAATGAGCGCGAAAGACCTGTAATGTCGCCACCTAGCGTCACTAAAATATCATAATTCGCTATGTAAAGTTCCTCCTTCCTTATGTATTTTTATGGACTTGAATTCGACCTAATAATGCGTCATTTTCCCGTTGCCGTCTCAATTGCGCTTCTCGGATTTCATCTTCCGTCTTTTGAGGCGCAACTAATTGGGCATTGGTTGGTCGTTCGTATATGTCTTTCAATTTAAGCTTTTCAATTCGCGCAGCTTTTTCATTCATAAACGCCTGCAACGCTTGCATTTCGAGCTGGTCGAGTTTGAACTCTTGTTCTTCCTCAAGCAGTATGTAAAACTCACGTGGCGTCATGCGTCGAATGGCTTCGGGCAACGCTCTAAAATAGCGCCACCCTCGTTTGTAATATTCCTCAACGTCTAGTTGAGAAGTTGCTCCATCGCCTCTTTTGCCGCCTCGTTCTTCAACAGTTTGCTCACTGTCTTCTTGTAGAAAAAACTTCCCGACACAATTTCGTTTCCGTCCTTGATAATTTTGTCGAGGTCTAGTTTCTCCGCTTCAATTTGCGCCTCAACTGCGTTTTGTACTGCCTCATATGTAAAATTTTCGCCTGTGTGCTTCAAGCCTGCATAAACGATTTTGACGTACGTTTCAAGGTCGCCCGTGAACACGCTACCGACGAGAGCCAATGCGCCGCCCTCTCCGCTATTTAAATAGTTGATACTGTCAAACGTCAGTTTTAGTTCGTACTCTTTACCGTTAATTTCAAAACTTGTCATCTATAAAATTCCTCCAATATATTTTTTTATTACTGTAAAAGCCACTCACTCGCTGTTATAACATTCACTTTTCCTTCATCTACTTTTTGCTTCGCGTATGCCGCTAATTGCTCAAACCAGTCGCGCGCCAGAACATCGTATCCGCCATTTGTTCGGTTGTTCCTAAACGATGATTCAAGAACAGCAACGTCCCACCTGTCGCAATTGCATAATCGATAGTATTTTTCGCTTGTGCAATTGTGCGGTCAGGCGTCAAATTATACGTGCGTACAAGGTAGTTATTATTCGGGCTAGTGATTTCGATTCCAGACGTTAATGGACGACCTAATTTGTAGCTACCCTCTGCTAAAGCGCTCAACGTATCAGCATTATAATCACCGTATGGGTATATAACGATATCGTTCGCACGCGTCCAGTTATTTGTCGTTAGGTACGTTTTGCATGAGTCAAACTGAACGCGCTGGTCTGCTTTACTAAGCGTGTCCAAGTGCGGGTGCTCTTTTGTATGATTCAATAAATCATGCCCTTTTAGGTTCAACGCTTTTAGCTCTGCATTCGTCATGAATCGCGCATCTGATTCGTTAACTTCCACAACACTAATATTTGCGCGTAGGGATTTACTTTCTAGCGCTGTAATTCCTAGCGCCGCCTCGTCCCAAGCGTCATCAAACACAAACAACACATTGGCTTTATCGGCTTTAACAGATGAAATCAAGTCGAAGGATACCTCCGCTTTCATCTCCGTCTTGGGTTCGACACGAACTTGCATCGCCTTTACTGCCTGCGCTGTTGTGAATGCTCCTGTAACTTTTCCGCTTGATAGTGCGACCGCTACAGTGTTCCAGCCTGACGTTAATTCATAACTATTAATTGTAAAACTTACGTTGTTTGCTAGACCTGTATCGTTAGCAAGATAGACAATGACTTTATCAAGCGTTGTTACATCATGTACAAATAACAAGCATTCCAAAGCAGTAGCTTCTTCCATAGCAATACTTGTAGTTGTATTGCGCATAAAAGCAATTGTCTTATCAGCAGTCAGTTTTATTGCTTGCGTATCTTTTGTGTTCACCGTATCAATCACACGACTTGTGCCTGCGCCCGATTGTAGTGTCCACGCGTTTAATGTTGTAAAACTTTCAATTGACATAAGGTTTCGAATAGGTGCGGTTGGTATCGAGTTTAATCCTGAATCAGCCCGTAATGCGGCATGTGTTGGATATATGGAACCGACTTTTGTTTCTACTTTGATTAATGAATTAGCATTAATTGCGCTTGAGGTGATTGAAAAATTACCATCAGCGTCTGCCTGCGGGACTGTCCTTGCTACGTTATCTACTGTCAGACGCACAAAACCGTTCGGCTCTGTTTTACCCGAAACAATACGCGCGCTTGATGTTACCGCGTTAAGTTCTAGCTTAGCCAGCTCTGCGGTTATCGTCGTTGCCATCCCGGGTACAGATGTAGCTTGATTAGGATTTCCGTCAATAGCTCGTATATCATACTGCGCCCCTGCAACAATATTCACGTTATTTAAGACATATATACGAAGTACCCCCGACGTGATTGTGCCTGTTAACAGCGCCGTTGACTCTCCCTTTCGATAAAGTTTACAATTCGTTACGCTCGGTAAGTTGACTGACGTGCCATTTACATATGACTCGCCATACAAAAATCTCGAAATCGTAGGTGCAGGTAATAAAGTTTTCTGGCTTAGCTCTTCTGATTGTGCCCCTTCTTGTCCTCGCCTAAATGCTGATACTCTAGCAGTGTATACAGTACTGAACGACAATCCTTCGATTGTTATTTCGTTAGAAAAAACAGCACGTGGCGCAGTTCTATTACTCATATACAGTAAATAATAGTTAGCGCCGTCGACCTCGTCCCATGCATATGTAATTGCAGTATCAGTCACTTTTGTAATGCGAAAGTTTTGGGGCGGATTAGGGTGTGCCGTCAGCTTCGTTCGGCGGAGCACCGTCAGGGATTTCGGTCAGTGTTACAGGCGTGACTTCGCCCGACAATGAGGCTTCAATAGATAGTGACACGTTGTCTCCTACACTACTATCTTTTTCATAACTATTTAATTTATAAACGCCTTGCTCGCCTTCCATTGTGCGCTTGTCAAACTCGACAATAGACACATATTTCTTTTTACGTATTGCCACCTTAAGTGCGTTAAACGCGACGTCGCCTTCCGTCATAATACCGCCAAAACTAATCGTCTGCCCTACCTTTCCGTATGCTGTTTCCGTTTTATCTTTCGTCTCTAACTCAACATCGTCTGCCTCGATAGAAGTATTACCGTCTGTTTGATTAAAAAATCGCTCATATGTATCGCCACTACCATCTGTTGCAGGAATCGATAAGAGGTAGAGAATGTCTTCGCCTATGTATTCAATTGACAAATGTTTTCCTCCTTATTGTTTATGGTCTCGTCGGCTAGTCGTAAAACTAACGAACGCTCTATGAAAATTAACTTCGTCCGATGGGCTTTCTGGCGGAATTGGTGCAATAGAAACGTTGTCCAATACCTGAAAGCCATCGTATGTATGAAAAAGAAGCGCCTGTTTAATTTGGGCGCTTAATTCACGTTGTTGCCTATTTGTTTGCGGGTATATACCGAGCTGATAAAGGTTTGTTGATGCGACCGAATCACGCAGTTTAGTGCTCGATGTGCCGGCGTCATTTAAAAGCTCAATCGTAAGAAAAGGCTTTTTATCTGACGACGGCAGTTGTAGTCCATCGTATTCAACAATAACATCTAAACCTGTCGATGCTTTTATTTGCGCACGAATTGCGTTTTGCTCTTCGAAAGGCATTACTTAGCCGCCCTTTTGACTGCGCTCTTGAGGTTCGCTTTGAAAACAGGCGTGTCCTCTTGAATTGTCTTTCGTACAAAGCCTTTTTTTATTTCGGTTCGTGTGCTCCTGAATCTCGGCGTATTCTCGGTCGCTTCCGTATGCCCATGTTGTCGCATCGACTTTATGAACGCTTGCCGGAAAGCTATTAGCTAACGCACTCGTCTTTCGCGGCGCATATCGTGCCGTCTTACTGCTTGACGCGAGTACTTGCCTTTCAGTTGTTACGCCTACAGCCTTTTCATATAAGGCAATGTCTAACTTTTTACTTAACGAGCTCCCCATTGTTGCATGCATATTTATTCTCATTAAGTTATCAACTCCCCAAAAACCTCGACCCGATTACGTTTACTTATGCCTTTTTGCGGCTTACGAATGACGCGGTATTTATCGCTGTTATATTCGAAGTATGTGACGTCTACCCAGTCCTCGATATTAATGTCCGCCTTGATATCTGCTGTATAAATCAATAAACCGTCCGAAATGTCCCAGCCGCCCGAACTACTGTATGTTGGAGACTCTGTTACATGCGCTTGAACCTCGACTGGTGCGCTTGGTATTTTTACTTCTTCGCCTGTGTCAGGGTCAGTCGCTTCAACTTCGTCAGGCAATAAGATAATCGTAAACGTCCGACCGCCCAGCATATCGGCTCTCGCTTGACTCATAAACGCTTTGTCAGCGTCTGTAATCATAAGTCACCCTCCTCGTTGGTTAATTCGTAAGTCAAGAATGAAGTACACTTCGGGTGCGGGCTGTATATATCATCGTCTTTTTCCGGCAAGAATACGCCAGCACCTAAGCCATGACGGTTTTCCTTTGACAATCCGAGGCAAATTCGCGAGCGTTTGACTCCGGCATGTAGCCTAACCGCTTTTACTTGTTCACTTTTCTTTGCGATTTCGCCAATTGCTTTTCGATACGTAACAGGACTTTCCGAGCCACTCAATTGCTTATAATGCCATTCCCTACTGTCGACTGCTGCTTTTATTTCGCGCCCAGTCTTATTAATAGTCTGCTTGCGTGAAATGGATAAACGCACGGTCTTGCGGAAATCGTCCGTCAAATCGCCCGACAATCGATAGAGCCTATCGCTCAATTGAAGTTCATCAGCAGGTTCACGCCTTGATACAACGTTTTTGACAACAGCTTGAACTAAGTCTGCTTGCGCCTCTGCGTCCATGTTTCTAGCGAGGTATTTATTTACTTTTTCTATAGTCCATGTAGCAGTCTCAACTAAAATAGCTTGTAGCACAACCGACATCGTTGCGTATAGTTGTTGCTCAATTGTATCGAAGGCACGCAACACTTGCGCACGTCTACTTGCAGGTATAACGCTATTTTCATCTGCATACGTTTCTAATACGTCCAGCACTTCAAGCCGAATATTGTCCACGCTTTTCGTAAATCTACGCTGCTGCTTTTCGTCAAGTATGACGAACTGTGCCGCCAAATCTTCGAAAAACTCGTTGACTTCGCGCTGGTTCATAATCGGTCGAGCCTTTTCATTATTTTGAAGCCTGAATTTTGCGTATACTGGGCGTCATACTCAGCTTTCAGTTGACTAAGCAACTGTAAGTAATTTGCCGAAATTCGGCTTTTATCAATACTTTCTTCGCCGTCCTTAAAACTGAAATATGCCGCCGTATTAAACGCTAAATCCTCGGTCACTATGATGCGGGCACGAAGTAAAATACGTGTAGCATCTGCGTCAGAAACGGTTACGGACGACGCGAATCCTTCTAAACGCATTGCCTCATTCAAGGCGGTTGTTAAATATTCAATAGTCATACCTGATACGCCTGCAAAGCGCGCTTCTAGTTGCGTCAATAATTCATCTTTTGTCATCCGTCACCCTCCTAGTCGGCTTTTTTCTTTGTCGAAGCTTTCTTTGCTGGCGCTTTTTCTTGCACCACTGGCGTAGTGTCTTCTGGCTGCTCTTGCGTCTTTGTTGGCTCCGCAATGAAGCCTGCTTTTACAAGACGCGCAACATGAACTTCATCAATGGTTACGTCCTTACCAGCGTGCACACCGTCAACAATACCATCAATTACTCGTACTTTGATATTCGCCATCTTACGCCACATCCGCAAATAGAATTAGTTTAGGGTCTTCAATAATCGGGAAGCCTGCCGCAACACCGCGTAGAATAGAGCGAATTGGTTCCTTATTGTCGTATGCATCGACAAAAATACCCGGATTAAAGTTATTCTCAACCGTCGGGCCGAATAGAAAATTACCAAGTCCTTCTGCTAAAAATACAACACGGTTTTGCGGGAAGTACTCAATAACTTCATCCTCACCCGTATACATATTTCGCACCGTTGCTTTGCGGTTCTTGATAATTTCAATGGGGGGTAACCCGTAGCCGTCGAGCACTTCGCCAACTTCGCCTTGGCTTACACGTTTTGCCGTGGCGTTAGTCGGACGAGCCTCTGCGATAATTGACTGATTTTTCGTTAGCATTGCGAATACTTCACGTGGCATTGCAATGGTTTCAGCAGACCGTCCGTTAGTTTCTTCGTACTTAGCCGCCCAACCAATCAAGTCGCCTAGCGCGTCAGCCGTTGGGTCAGTCCACGCATTCGTCCCTGTTAGTGCGATTTTATGTTCGGCTGGTACTTGATAGTCGAATTGTACTTTGACGTTATTTTTGTTATATTCAATTTTGCCTTGCGCTAGCGCTTGAAGTTTCATAATTTGAATGCGCTCATTAATCGCCGTTGAAATATCGATTGCTTTCGTTTGTAACTTTGAAATCAATTCTGAATGTTCTGAATTCGAACGCGATTGATTTAACGCAAGTAATTCTTCCTCGGTTACAATATATTTAATACCAAATTTAGCAAGCTCGCCCATTTTCGATGCAACAGCGTCTCTGTCCATCACTGGCGGTTCAGCGCCATAGCCAATCATTGCTGCTAGGTGACGTGTTTGTTTCACAATATCATACGCGAAATTAGTACTATGCGTCATTTCATCAGGCAAAAAGCGGTCACCAAACGTCGGTGTTTCCTCTCTTAGTTTTTGACTTTCGTCAATCAGTCCGCGCATTGCGGGCTCTTGAAACTGTTCTAAATGCGTAATTCCTGCCATGTATTATACAATCTCCTTTACATATCGAATTGGTGTTTTTTCTTTGAATGCGTCAGTAGCCCCGACCAATCTTGCGTCATAAACAGCGCCACGGGTCAATACTTCGCCGACAATGCCGTCATTTACGCCGTCACTATTCCAGTCGACGTTAAGAATACCGAAATCAACGTACTTATCTACGTCTGCGTCAACAAAAGGCACCCATTTTCCTGTCGTTTCGTCTTGCGCAATAGCAGTGCCGACCTCGACATGTGTATCGCCAAACTTAGTGCCGTCCAACGTTGCGCCTGCCTCAATAAAAGTAAAATGCTCACTTGCTAGAATGTTTTTGCCGCCCTGAAATCCAGTACGGCTTTGTTTTGGTGTGTAAATTGGCAATTCTTTTCCTCCTCTGGCGCCTTAGCGTGCGCCTTTTCGTTTAAATATTTTTCTTGCTACTTCCCGTGCTTTTTCCTCAGCATCGTTTGTGGCGGGCGGTGTTGGGCGCTGACCGCCGTTATTAACAGAAGGGTCAGCATAATGCACTGGCGGAAACATTTCTTTGAATGACGTAATTTGCGCTGTCAAAGCTTCCTCTGTGTCGCCAGTTACTAGCGCCTTAACCGTTGCAAGTCGTTCGCCTGTGTAACCTGCCTTCGCTAACTCTGCCTCTTTGAAGAAATCGAGCTGAATGCGTTTTTGAGCTTGTTCTGCCGCTTCTCGCGCGGTTTTTTTCTTGCTCCCATAGCGCCTTAAACTGCCCTGCTTCTTCGGCTTCTTTTGCTTCCTTCGCCGCAATCTGTGCCTTCAACTGCTCAAGCTCTGTCTCTTTCGCTTTTTTAGCGTCATTTATTTCTTTAAAGCGATCATATGGCACCGTTTGCGTTGTTTGTTCTTGCGTAGGTTCTTCCGTATTTTTCGCCCCGTCAGGCGGGTTACCTACAGTTGTTTCAGTTTTTACTTCTTCACTCATTCGTTAGTCCTTCCTGCTCCTCGGCGTATGGAGCCGTTGTTTTACGCCGTTCTAATTTCTCCGATTCGATTTCTTGCTTCTTAGCCGTGGCGTTCTCAACGCCCAACCTACTCATTGCGCCCGCAACTGACTCGAATCCTGCTGACGTTTCTTCGATAAGCAGTTCGACTAAGTCTTTGCGGTTGTCCGGTAAAGGTAATACAAATTTCATTTCGCTTTTATAATTAGAGCCAATATTCCGAATTATTTCTTTATCATAGCTGAAATTAGGAGCGCCTAGGCGTGCCTGTAAATAGCGAATAGTAAGCTCGTGTAATTCCGGTAAACCGCGTCCCCATGTTTGCCAATGCTCCTCGGTATCTTGTATGATGTCATGAAATAGTACCTGCAATGCCTCCGCGTTCATTCCGCCGAAATTCAAATCCTGCGCCGTAAAATTCGGTATGCCTGTGATTTCATGTAGCGCCCCTTTAAGCCTTGAAAACGTATTGTCTAGCGCGCTGCCGTAAGTGAAGTTTGATTCTAGTTTCTGTGCGTCAGGGGATTTATCGTTGTCCGAATTAATCGCGGCGGCGGCGCCTGGTGCAATATCAATATTCAACATGTCCTCGCGCTTGATATTTTTAAATATCGTCACTGGAAACATTTCAAATCGCAAACTATCGACAGCGTCCTCGTTTAATTGATTCAGACGGTCAGTAACTTGCCGCATATCATCGAGTTCAGTCCGTTCGCCTGTACGACTGTCAATAAGCCCCTGCACGGGGAAAAGCACGACTGGAATGAAGTCAATGCCCATCGGCTCATTGCGTATCAACATTTTGACTTCTTCAAGCTCCATCGTATAATAACCCTCCGTCAGATAGCACATCGACTTACCTGCGTTATCGGTGGTTAATATAAACGATTGCTTTCGAATAAACTCTACTTCTTCACCTTCTGCGTCAAATAGCTTTTCTGCGTAAACGATATGTACTGCCTTAAGAATGCGGTAATCGTCGTTACTGTAGACGGGGAATACCTCAGTATCAGCGTGCCACACCCACGAAATCTTACCAGTTTGCGGGTTGAATACGATTTTAGCTGCTACACGCTCGGCAATCAGCCGGTCTTTTGCCGCCGACAACAACTTAGCACGCATGTCGTTTTCGTCCCACAACTGATATAATAAACGCTCGTAGCCCTCTGCACGCTCCGACTCCGCTACTTGTGCGGCACTAGGCGCATAATCAGGACTTAAGCGTACCTCTTCATCATCAATCAGCGTCACAGGTACGTTAATACCGTGCTTGCCTGCCATTTGCCATTGCGCCTTATTATTAATAAAACGCTTGAAGTAATTGACCGAAAAACGAGTCGGAGTATAGTCAAAGCCAGCAGGTCGCTGTAAATCCTCAGCGCGAACTAACTGCTTAGAAATTGGGTCAATGTGCTGATAACCATCGTAGTAATTGTAAGACTCAATTTGCTTGTTCAGCCGTTGCATTTCCTGCTCTCCAATCGCCTGCTGAAACGGCGACTTAATTAAACTGTTAATTGTGTCGGCAGTCATTATATTTCTGTTTATTTTGCGTCACCTCCTTATCGATATGCTCTGCGCTTGATTATTTCAACAGCTTTCGCCTTTGTGGCAATTTTAAGCGCGTCAGCTAAAGCGTCTGGCGCATCATCGTGATTATGATTCGGATAGTACTCAAGTTGTTCGATTAACATACGCTGCGACTTATGAAAACGCACACGACCGCTTTCAATATCAGGCAACATTGCCTCAATACGCAGTTCTTTACGTGTTTTTTGCTTAACTTTTTTCAGTCGCGTCGATGATGGATACCCAAGCGCCTGTAATGCTTCGCTTAGCTTATCAGCAAACCATTCTTGTGCCGCCTGCGCTTCGACTGCCAGCATTTCATACTGATAATACATCGTTTTTTCTACTATCAACTTTAAAAAAGCGTCAGGCTTCAAGCGCTCAACGACCGTATCAATTATGTAACAGACACCCGTATCCCGTTTGCGAGCGATTGTAATAAGCGCCGAGTAGTCGCCCTTCTGCTTGCCCATCGCAAAGTCTACTGCACCGAAAATGTCGCATTGACTCAAGTTCAAATCACTTTCGACGTAGTAAGTAAACTTTTCTGGATCAAATACTCGACTCTCTTCGTCAAGAGGATTATTCATATACTCTTGATTGAACGCTTTCGAACCCATTTCCTCGCGTTTTTCCATGAAGTACTTATAATCATAACGAGAAGCCCATAAAGTGCCGGTACCTATCAGCATTTCCGCTTGATTTTCCTCGTAAAAAGCGTCTGCCTTATCTTTAGCTAGCTCGTCATCATTATTGTAAATTTCGCGCCATTTCTCCCATAGGTCTGGGCGTTCGCTGAATGACGTAATTGCGGGAAACTTTTTCGACTTGAACTGGCGACTTTTTACGATGACGTGATTGAGTAGCGAATCGTAGTGTACAATCGTCCCCATATAAACGCAAAGTCCGCCGGCATCCAACGCCTGCAACATTTCCGACTGGAACCAGTGTAAATTCTTTTCGCGCAGTTCCTTCGTGTTGGTGTTCTGATTACTTTCAAGGTCGTCCAATAAAAATAAATCAGGGCGCGTATTGAGATAACGAAGCCCACGCATCTGTGTGCCTGTACCCTTCGCCTCTACCTTCGTGCCTGATAACGTAATAAACTCGTATTTATTGTCGAGCTCATTTCGGCTATTTTGTTCGTAAAGCAGTTCGCCGAAGTCTTCACGCAATTTAGCGTTAAACTTAAGTTGTAATTTCGTCCAGTTGATAAAATCGCCCGCCACATCGGTTGTCTCCGATACCTCGACGATATACTTGCGCAACCGAAACACGACTTGATGGCACAAAAAGCCGTTCGACAAGTATGCTGTCTTAGCGTGATTTCGTCCTACCGCCCAACCAACATGCGAATCAACCTTACCTTGCGTAATATCATCCAGCATGCCGCATAACTCCGCATGAAACTCGGCGGCAGTATCAAGCGTCTGCCCAGCCGGAATCAAATTACCGAGGTTATCGGGGTTGCGGTCTTCGCTAAAATACTCATACATGAAAAAGAGCACATCATGCTCTGCACGGTGTACCCTCGTTAGTTGTTCCAGTTCGCGCAAGTCAGCTAGCAGAGTACCTTGCTGTGTCCTTGTCGCCTTACCTTCGCTATGTAATTTTTGAAGCGCCTTTGCGTGTTGCCTAAGTAAGTCAATACGAACTTGCCGTGCCGGCCTGTCGAGCCAGTTAAGCGTCATTATTACCTACACCTGTTTGTACGGCTAAGCGCGCGATTTCCTCAGCTAAAACTGCATCATCACGGCTATTTGTCGTAATATTAATTTCTTGCGGGGCATTTGTCCAGCCCTGCTGCTTAAAGTACAAGTCAAGCGCCTTTGTTGACGGCTGACTACCTTTCAACAACTTGCTCATTGCGCCATAAGCATAAGGTGCAAGTGTTTGAAGTCGTGCTTGTGTCGCCAATCCCAGCGCCTCCATGAATACGGGGTTCTTTGTGCGCCAGTTGTACAACGTCTTTCTGCACGTACCTACTTCCTCGGCGATAGCGTCCATCGACTTGTAGTCTTCGTCTTTCTTGCTGTACTCCATTTGCTCAAGTAGCAAGTGAATAGCCTCTTGTTGCTCCTCTGTTAGCTCGTCCATTAACGTTTCTAGTCTTGTTGCCATTTGTGCTGCGTCACCTCCTTCATAAATGACTCTACTTTATCAGAGGGTAATATACTTGTGTATTCAGCAACGTTAAACCAAACTGGACGAACTTTCCCATCTTCGCATAGAAGCCCTACATTTCCATGACCATCAATAAAAAATCGCGCCAATTCATCGTCGCTATATGTTTTTGAAAGCATTTACTACCCCCTTAGCTAACTTAGATACGTTACGCCCTACGTAATTTTCTACGTTAATTGGGCGTACATCCGAGGTTACGACTTGACAAACGCCTGCCCCTCGGTTTAAAATTTTTGTAAGAATTGTTTTCGGGTCAGGGAAACGCATAAAATAAATTAAGCACCCCCGCCCTATAAAACGTCATAAACAGAATTGCGCGACTATTAAACGTTAGCATAAATATGCAACGAAATACAGCGACAACTTCCGATAAGATACCTTATGTAAACTAGCCTATGCGCCAATAGCGCGCGGTATAGCCATTTCACAATGTCGCACTACTGTACGTTTTTATACAATTAACCATTAACTATACATAAATAGCGCAATGTACTGGCGCCCTAAGGTTCACGTGTTGCATGTGAAATAGGCGTTGTGCATTGCGCTTTTATTATGCGTTATATAAGATGTATAAACGTTTTCGGCGTCAGTTTATCGACCCCTTAGTTTTTCGAAGGGTGTGCGCGTCGAGGGCGCGAGATTGATTGTGATGGGTACGTTAAATCGTAATACTTCTTATTTATATGGCGCCTATACACAATACACCCGTTAAAGGGTAGACTATGCCTTTATATTACGTCATATATAACGATTAAGCACGTTCTTCTATACTCGCCTAACGGCTCGTCATCCGATGTCGTTTCACTCCATCGTCTGAACCTATCATTTAGCGCCAACTAATAATGTATAAGGGCGATATTCTAACACGCCTCACACACGGGACGCCTGACGTTAAGGTAGTACGGCGAACTGTTTCACAACTCGACGCCTACTAAGCGCCCTCCCTCCCTACTATATAGCCACTTAGGAAAGGAAAATATAGACGTCGAGCCTAAAAACCATACTTGCGACCTATGAAAAATCAGTCTTAGGTCTTAGGTTCGTAGCCAGTATTTACAAATATCCGCGTAGTTTATCAACTATTTCTTGCGACTCAAAATGAAGGTATTGCGTAGTAACCGCCAAGTTACTATGCCCTAACGCTTTTGATATTAGCGCTAAGTCGGCGCCTCTTTCTAATAACTGCTTGGCAAAGCCTCGGCGCAATGCATGCGGGTTAATATTATCGATATTGTGTTTTTGTGAATAGGTACGTAAGCGCCTTTGAATTGTGTTGTGACGTAGTTCACTGCTTATGCGTGTGCCATTGCGGTTAATAAAAAGGAACGCATTTTCCTCGCCATAATGGGCGCGTATAGCTTCGTTGCGTTCTATTAATACCTCAATCATTTCAACTAGTTCAAGCGGTAACGGCAGTATTAGCCCTTTGCGATTCTTTAATTGCGCGCCTTGTAAGGTAATTGTATTGGACGCTGTGTCGATATCGGACTCCTTAACGCTGACAAGGCTACCTACTCGAAGCCCTGCGCGGTACATCGTCAAAAGGGCTACAGCATCGCGTAGCCCAATGAAGGTTGCTGTATCCATGACGCTTAATAGTTGTGCCACATTTTCCTCCGCTGCACCTTGTTTAACTACCTGCTCGGTCTTAACGGTTACTGTGCGCCAGAACTTTCGCTCAATCCAGCCATTATCGAAGCACCTGCCTAAGAACGCTTTAAAACACTTAAGGCGTATAAGCAACGTGTTATTGCTGACGTTCATGGACGCTAACCACACGTAGATAGAAGCCACGTCGACTTCGTCCAAGTAAGTAAGCTCTGTGGCGCTCACATAGCTTTGCGCATGCCTTTGATAATCGCTAATAGTGCGTTCAGCCATTTTTGCCGCACGCATTTGACTAACGACGGTTGTCAACGCCTTCTTAATTGTTAGCCGACGAGCCCCTCCCGAAACTAAATTGTTAACATCGAAAATACCTAATTTTTTTGTCAAAATAACGCCTCCTAATATTCGTTTTGAGGAGAAGGGCGTCAATCGGTCATAAATTCGGCGGTAGTTCGACTTCTAAAATCGCGAAAATCATTGCGCCAGAAAGGGTTTCGTACCCAAAAGGTTGAAAAATTGTGTGACGGAACGGGGGTTCGAATCCCTCTCAGGACGTAATGAAACACGTAAAAAGCATTTCGTTGTTATAGGTAAAGAACGGTATTCGAACTCGGACGTTTTAGACTCGATAATCTCCTAACAAAGTTACCACAATGTATAAGAAAACGCCACTACTAATTTGTACTGCACCCCAAAACAGCGGTGAATTAGATTTTGATACATATCCCGACCAAGCGACCGTGCTTGTTGAAGGTCAACAACTAGAAGCGTCTATGCTGGCAAGTGATAATATTGGCGGAGAAATACTAAAAGGCGCAAAAAAAAGAAGGTATTGTTTCATTCGAAGTTCCTAAAGTGGCAGACGTCAGTACGATTAAGCAACTTCCCCTAAAATGGTCGGCAAGTTGCGAAACAGATAACTATGAAGAAGATTCTTATGGTATTAGATTTGAAATAGAACGCCACAAAAACCCCTCGCCAATCCAAACGGACTGTTGCGAGGGGTTTTTACTTCATTCAATTTATTATGGGCGAATTTCTTCTAGTTGGAATAATTGAGCGTTTCGGAACTGGCTAGACGCAGGGTGTAATTGCTCTACTTTAATCGGGTTTCCAATGGTAGCCGAAGCATTATGCACATCCCATACCATGTTAGGATTCTTTTTGTTGTGGAGAATAAAGTTTCCAGAGCCTGTATCTTCTAAAGTCCAGAGCATTTTATCGTCAAGATTGGTTTCTTGCCCTTCCCACTTTAGATTTCCAACGCCAACTTCTCCAGTCCATTGAGCACTGTAACCAATAGGAGGAATTATATTTATCACATAGGCATTTTTTGAGGCAACATAGAAAAATTCGTAATAATTTAATCCTGGGTAGGTATTTTTTTGGTCAAGTTTAAATTGCGGAGTTACAACTAAGTTTGGATTCAGCTTAGGTTTAATGAAATATGTTCCAGTAGGTATTGTTTGACCTTGCGCAGCTTTTACAGGTGCTCCATGAAACACCATAGATACTAGCAACAATGTAGCAACGATAGCTAAACTAATTTTTTTCATACAACTCTTACCTCCATTTTCTATTTTCTTTTTTAGGTGTCGATTATAACATAAAATTATTTTGCCGAAGTGACATGAATGTAAGTTTTAACGTACATTTTTGTAAGGTCGCTAGGATAGGCTGACACACCAAAAAACCTCACGCTAAATCCAAATGGATAGTGACATGAAGGTTTTGTTGGTTACTCAAAATTGAGTAAGAGCTATATAGCATCAAACTGACGGTTCAGATTCTTGCGTCGAGAGGTTGTTACTTTCAGGTTTTGATAGTATCTTACCCGCCCTGTATCTGCTTATAATCATTACAAATAATACTATAGACACAAAAAAATAATACCCCGAAATAATAGTAAGTAAACAGGCTAGAAGAACTTGGTTTCCCCTTTAATAGCTCCCCAATTATTGGTATTGCCGTCGAACTAACTCCCATTAACATTAGTACACTTAAGAATACCCATACAAACCACTTCATTTTTCTTAACCGCGTATAAATTTCTACGCTTATTTTATTCCTAGCTATCTTAAAGGGCACTCTTTTTATCGTCACTGTATTAAATATTTCTTCTTCATTGAAAAATTTCCATGCAACAACCTCTTCAACCTTGTTTCCGACCATCTCTTTCTCTTTATAAGAACATAAAAAAAGTTTTTCTTTTTTGTGCTTTTTTTAGGATTGTATACGTCTTACCTTCTTTGTTGAAGTAATAATCTTCTCTTCCTAACAGCTTCATAGAAAGTAAAAAGAACATATAGTGTATTGATGCAAGGAACATTAGAGATATCAACCCTATAACTGTCAATGCCACACCGTCCAAACCATCTGTAGCAGGCGCTTTGCCTCCATTCGATGTCAATGCAAATATCATCATTATTAGCCCTGCTAATACTGCTATGTTAAACACATGTGTAGCAAGTTTCTCAACGTTCGAGTATAAATGTTTTTCAATATCAGCATTGAAAATTTTGATTGGACACAAAAATAACAATAACTATAAAAGCGCTCGCAAAAGGTAACAATAAAGCCAAATTTTTCAAAAAATCTTCCATAATATCTCTCCCTTTTTACGTCTATCATACCAAAATATGCCGTAAATAGGAAGAGCCCTTCGTGTGGATAGCGAAAGGAAAAACAATTTATAAAAGCGCTTGCATTGGATACTCAATCCATGATACAATGAAAAAAATTGAAACCAAAGAGTGAATTTATACCTCGCCATTAGTCAGTGTTATTATACGCTGATTGATGACGAGGTTTTTTGTTTCTTAAGCGAATTTAAATTTCAGGCTAGAATACATCTGATTATAGTCCGTAACAAAACAAAACTTTATTTCTCTGTCTAGTAAGTGTTGTGCCCCTGTTAATGAGGCAACTTCTGTAATAGCCTCAGATAATTTGTCTATCACTGTATTTTTCAGGTCTTCAAAAAATTTATTTTGAAATCCTATAGTCAGTTTATCCAAAACAACGTTATCAAATTCTCGTTTATCTCCCTGTCCATCGAAATATATATCAATCAGATAGTCCACTTGTTTATTTTTTGGCAGTGCACGATTAATCGCAACTAGTTCAGATTCATAGTCATCATATTCATGTGATCCAATACTAGCGCTACTGTAGTATGTCACAAGTCTATCACCAAAATCGACGCTATAAGTAACTAACCCACTTAGTTCAAGCTTTAATTTACCATTCTTACTATCTTCATCTTCAAGCGACAACGTCTCAATGTTCAAGTTGGTCTGGATGTCAATCGGTGCATACTCAAAAAAAATCTGCAGGAGTGCATTTCAGATATTTGCATAGCTTATTTATTGTATCAAATTGCACACCGGCGCTAGAATCAGTCGTCAATGAAGTGATTGTATTACGGGCAATACCAGTGTCTTCGGACGCCTGCCCAACTTTAATATTTCGTTCAGCCAACAGTACAGCTAATCTACTTTTTATCATCGCATCCTCTTTCTACACACTGAACATAGTTTCAGTTCATTGACATATTTATCAGTGTATGTTATTTTTATATTATCAAGAACGCTCACCAAAACGTTCCTTTAATTCTTTTATTAGCTCGATTTTCTTGTTTTCGTTCAAGTTGGCAGCTAGACAATCAATTTCTTTGAGGAAGTCATATGAAGTTCCATCACTTTTCTGCTCAAAACTCGTTAAAAAATCAGTGAAATACTCTCTTTGTATTGCATGTCTATATTGATAGAAGTGGGTAAGAAATTCAGGTACTGATTTCACTAATTTCATTATACTACATGTAGCAATGATTTCCTTATCTACAGGCGAAAAAACTACTATCTTCCGGTAATCGCTCTTACTTTGATAATAGCTTAATCCACAAGTCTTGAGTTCACTCAAAAACTCTCTGTAGTCGTCTTCATAGTAGTACTCATTGAACGGGAACTCATATTCCGCTGGCGGCAGAAGAATTTCATCATTAATTCCTAATAAATAATCAGTTGTAACATCGAAGAAATCGGCAATCATAATTAATTTATCAACAGAAGGCTGTTGTGTCTTCCATTTATAAATAGAGTTTTGACCGAATCCAAGCTCTCGTTCAAGCTCTGCAATACTCAAACATCTTACTTCTGCAAGTTCTTTTACTCGAAAAAACATTGTTCACCTCAAAGAAAATTATTATATACTTTTCTAAAGACAATTAAAAGTCTAGCCAAAAAGCTAATATCCGAATCTTGGGTGCTATGATAATTAATACCAGCTTTCGAGCTGTTCATATAAATTCACAAACTAAATCGAAAAGAGGTTTTTATTAATGAATGAACTAATCACCACGCAACACAATAAGGAAGGTCAAGTCATTGTTTCCGCTAGAGAACTGCACGAGTTTTTGGGCGTCAGAACAAAGTATAAAGACTGGTTCCCTCGAATGGTAAGCTACGGATTTGTTGAAAACACTGACTTTATAGCTATGGCTCAAAAAAGAGCAACAGCTCAAGGCAACGAAACAACCTTCATAGACCACCATATCACGCTACCAATGGCGAAGGAAATTTCAATGATCCAGCGCACCGAAAAAGGTAAACAAGCCCGTCAGTATTTCCTACAAGTTGAAGCCGCTTGGAACTCGCCTGAAATGATTATGAAACGCGCCCTAGAATACGCCAGCCACCGAGTTGACCAACTGCAATTGGAAAACGCCGAGCTACAGCCAAAAGCCGCATACTATGATTATGTACTTCAAAGCGACTCACTACTGCGTATTACTGACATCGCCAAAGATTACGGTATGAGTGCGCGCCGACTTAACGAAATGCTTCACGACTTAGAAGTACAATACAATTTGTCGGGCACGTGGTTTCTTTACCAGCAACACGCTGACAAAGGCTACACGCACAGTAAAACGATTAAAACTCGCGGTGGCGGTACAGTTCTGCACACATACTGGACGCACACTGGACGCTTATTCATCTACGAACTACTAAAACGCCAGGGCATCTACCCGCTTATGGAACGCCAGCAACTACAAAAGGAGGTCGAAATGTATGAAGTATGATGATGTAGAAAAAGACCCTTGCTGCAACAAAGGTCTCAAAAACGCTTCGTTAATGAAGCCAACTCAACCTAATTGTAACGTAACTACTACTGATTCGCAAGTACAACCTATTAAATTTAGCGCCGAGGGTATCGATAGTTTGATACATATTGCGACGCTACAACGCGATAACCCAGCAATACTAGCCCTTATAGAAAGTCATGGCGTCAGTGCTGAAAACACTCCATACGTCATTGCTTTTCTGTCGGGCTGGTTTGCCGCTCAGCACGGCGCTCCTTGACCCATCGTTCCACCTGTTGTAACTCGTCCTCACTTGCGCGATTAAGTATAAATCTTTTTGCCTCTGACTTAGCGCGTCGGTGAGCTTTATTTTCAGGATGCTTGGCGTCCCATTTATCCGCTGCACGACGTTGTGCGTCTTTTGCCATCGTCTATCACCCGCCATACCAACGCTCTTGTTATCGCAACAAGAGCGTTTTTTAATGCCTTCCACGCCATTATACGTCATGACGTATAATAAGTCAAGACAAAAAAGCTCCGTCAATACAACGAATGTATGACGGAGCTTTTACTTTAATTATTTTTTCCTCGAAAAAAGTTTCTTTAGTAGCATTACTAATCCTACTACGAGCAGTATAATTACAACTGCGCTAAAAATTAAAACCATTGTTAGGTTAAGCCTCCTATCTTAAAAAGCGTACAGGTTATACGAACCTGTTTTTGTAGACACAGTTACGTATGCATTGACGTTACTGTATACCGGTAATACCGCGTTGTATTTTTTAGTTTTATCTAGGTAATTTACGGTTACTCCCCCACCTTTTTTGGCAGATTCACTAGAAATAGTTGAATTGTTTACTAGCCCTACATAAGTCCCGCCAGCACCGAGTAACCCATAAGTGCTTACCTGAACGACTGTTTTCACTTTTGTAACTTTAGCACTTCCAGAATTGATTTTTGCAGTTGTAACACCTTTGTACCATTGACCCGTCCAATTAATAGCATTAAGGTGGTTTGTCAATTTACCACTGAACGTTACTTTTGCCCCTTGAGCCGTTTTACTTTTGTTGAAGCTTCTATTTTGAGTACCTTTGTATAAATGAATACTCCGAGATGCCATCATCGAATTGCTTGGTGGCAAAGCATCTACAGCAGTATTAGAGTAACGAACTACAAACTCAGCATCTTCTTTTGAAAATGGTTCTTCAAGCTCGTATTTAGATGCAATATCGATGAATCTTTGACTAACTTCTTCCTCTGTTAAAAATTTATTCACATCGTAAGTAATCTCGGTTGATGTAGGTAAATTGGTTCCCGGTGCTTCCTCAGTCGCGTTAACTTGGGGCACAAATCCAAATGTTAAGACTAATGCACTTAGTACAACAAAAAAAACTGTAAGCTATTTTCTTCATTTTTGTATCTTACTCTCTTTTTTATGTCCCATTTATCATAACATAAAAAAAGAGTGTGTGACCATTTTTGTCCTGAACGTAGCGATTTTGTACTTAAACGTATAAAAATTCACATTTTCTGTTTATATATATAACAAAAGTGCCCACGCTCGATTAAGAACGTGGGCTTTGTCGTGCTATTTCGCTTTCAATTCGACGTACTTGTCGCTTGCTGTTATGTAAAAAGTGGCGCCCTTAGAGTTCTGCACCTTGTATTGCGGGCTACCTGCGACATTGACCTTCGCCAGCACCGTCGGGAAGCCTACGCCTTTATTGACTGTGCCTACTACGTCCTTGTCTGCCCATGACGGTTTATTATAGAAGCGTAGTCCGTTAACCTTTGACGCTAGTTTCTTGCCTGCAAATGGGTTGGTTGGTACCGTTGGCTTTGGCGCACTACTTGCTTTTAGCTTATTCAATAATGTTATATTCTGCGCCGCAGTACCTGTATAATTTGCAATGCCATATTGCGCCGCTAACTTCTTACGCGCCGTAATACTTGAGTCTTGTTTCTGGCTGTTCAAATAATCGACGATACTACCGCCTGTACTTGTCGAAGGTTTTTCCGATGTCGGCTCGAATTCCAAAACCGCTAAAATCTTTGTGCCAGAGAGGTTTTCGCAATTATCAAACTAGAAATATCTGAAGCGGTCGGGGGGTTGAATCCCTCTCAGGACGTAATGAAAAATTCGTGTAGCAGCAGTCGACTTGACAACTGCCTCCTAACAACCATCAGACTATAAAAATGCCGTATCCATCAGTGTAAAAGATGGATACAGCATGTTTATTTTTAATCCTCCAACTCAAATCGATCATGCAATACTTGAGCCGCTTTAATCATTTTCTTCTCATCTACCACTGTTGAAACCTTGATTTCCGATGTACTAATCATCTTGATTGCTACATCATTATCCGTTAGTGCTTCAAACATATGCGCTGCAACACCTGGATTCGACACCATGCCGGATCCAACAATCGACACTTTGGCTAAGTTCTGTTCGGATTCCAACTTAGCGTATTGTAGCGCCTCCTGATGCTCTTCTAGCACGGCTAATGTCTCAAGTAACGCTTTTGTTTTAATTGTGAAGGAAAGGTTGCCGTGGCCCAGTCCAGTAATCCCTTGAATGATAATATCCACATCAATATTGTGATCTGCGAGCGTTGTAAAAACTTTTGATACGCGCATGTTTTCTTTTTTTATCCCAATGAATTGTCACGCGGGTAATTTTATCTTCAAATGCGATTCCTCGCACGACTTTCGTATTTTCCACGGTCATTTCCTCCTCAATCATCGTTCCTACTTCGATTTCATGGCTCGCTCGGACTTCAAGCGGAATGCGGTAATTTTTCGCGTATTCCACTGCTCTTGGATGCAAAACACCGGCTCCAAGATTCGCCAGTTCGAGCATTTCATCATATGTTACTTGGCTCAGCTTACGCGCATTTTTAACGTAGCGCGGGTCTGTTGTAAAAACGCCAACGACATCGGTGCATATGCTGCATTTATCCGCTTCTAACGCGGCGGCAAGTGCCACGGCTGTCGTATCTGATCCGCCTCTTCCTAACGTCGTGATTTCGCCTTCCCCACTGACACCTTGGAATCCTGCAACAATAACGATTTGTCCTTTATCCAATGCGGCTTGAATCATTTCGGTATCAATATCTAGAATTCGAGCATTACTCGCAACTGGCTCGGTCGTGATTCCAGCCTGCCAACCTGTGTAAGATACTGCCTCGTAATTCTTCTCGTGAATTGCCATTGAAAGTAAGGAAATCGTGATCTGTTCTCCGGTAGAAAGCAACATGTCCATTTCACGCTTACTTGGATGCTCACTAATTTCAAGCGCCATATCAACTAACCGATCTGTAGATTTGCCCATCGCCGAAACAACCACAATAACTTGATTCCCTTTTTCAAATTCGCGAATAGCTTGGTCTGCTGTTTTTTTTATTTTTTCAATGGTGCCTACCGAGGTACCACCGAATTTTAAAACTACTCTGCCCAAAAATATCCCTCCTACTTCGGTTTTTCTTCATTCATTTTTGCAAATTTCGCGTGGACTGCTTCTGCCACAACTATCGGTACGCCTGCTTCTTTTATTTCTGCAACAGACGCGGATTTTAGTTTTTTCATCGAGCCAAAATGTTTCAAAATCGTTTTTTTACGACCTGGTCCAACTCCTGGAATGCCATCGAGTAAGGATTGGAAGCCAGTTTTGCTTCGTAGTTGGCGGTGGAATGTGATAGCAAAGCGATGGACCTCATCTTGAATTCGTTGTAGAAGGTAAAATTCTTGGCTATTTCGGTGAAGCTGAACGACTGCAAGTGGATCACCAAATAGGAGTTGACTCGTTTTATGTTTGCTATCTTTGGCAAGACCAGCGACCGGAATGTCCAGCCCCAATTCATTTACTAACACATCTTTTGCGCTATCAATTTGCCCTTTTCCCCCATCAATCAAAATGAGATCTGGAAGCGGTAGGCCTTCTTTAAGCACGCGCCAATAACGACGTCTCACTACTTCTCGCATCGTTGCATAATCATCTGGACCTACAACGGTTTTGATTTTGTACTTGCGGTAATCGTTCTTACTTGGACGACCATCAAGAAACGTAATCATCGCAGAAACTGGGTCTGTACCATGAATATTGGAGTTATCAAATGCTTCGATTCGGTTTGGTGTTGGAATTCCCATCGCTTCTCCAAGTCTTTCTGTAGCACCAACCGTTCGCTCTTCATTGCGCTCAAGTAGTAAAAATTTCTCATTTAGCGCAATTTTAGCGTTTTTGTAAGCCAATTTCACAAGATCCTTCTTATTGCCACGCTTAGGAACGAGAACCTTTGTATCTGGCAACAGCGCCTGAATCGCCTCTTCATCCACATCATCCGGCAGAAAAATTTCCTGCGGTGGAATATGATTCGTTTTCTGATAAAATTGTCCGATAAATGTTAGGAAATCCTCATCTGCATCACTATAAAATGGAAATTGGGAAACATCGCGTTCAATCAATTTCCCCTGTCGAATAAAGAAAACTTGCACGCACATCCAGCCTTTATCAATCGCATAGCCGAATACATCACGATCCACAAAATCATTCATCGTCATTTTTTGTTTCTCCATCGTCGTTTCAATCGCCGTAATTTGATCACGATATTCCGCTGCTTTTTCAAACTCCATCGATTCTGCAGCCTCCTGCATTCGCGCCATTAAATCTTGCTTCACTTCTTTGTAGCCACCATTTAAAAACTGTACAATCTCATCTGTCATCGTTTTATACGTGTCCTGCTCCACCTTAAATACACACGGTGCTAGACATTGTCCCAAATGATAATACAGACAAACTTTACTCGGCATCGTTGTACATTTGCGCAGTGGATAAAGCCGATCTAAAATTTTCTTCGTCTCATTCGCTGCGTACACATTCGGATACGGGCCAAAATACTTCCCTTTATCACGCTTCACTTTCCGTGTAATAATTAATCGCGGATGCGTCTCGTTCGTTATTTTAATGAAAGGATAAGTCTTGTCATCTTTTAACATAATATTATAGCGCGGATCATGCTTTTTAATCAAATTTATTTCAAGTAACAAGGCCTCCACGTTCGAGGACGTCACAATGTATTCGAAATCACGAATTTCTTGCACCAAACGTTGTGTCTTACCGTCATGCGATCCAGTGAAATAAGAGCGCACACGATTCTTCAAAATTTTCGCTTTGCCTACGTAAATAATTGTGCCCTGCTGGTCTTTCATCAAATAACAACCAGGCTGATCAGGCAACAAGGCAAGCTTATTTCGGATATGTTCTGTCGTCATCATTCACCACCCCAATCTATCAGCGAAAAATACCATAGCAAACATTTTTCCCCTGCTTCTATAGTCTAATTATCTTCCTCTTTCAGTGTAGCATAAAACGGCTTTGTTGCAACAAAAAAAGCTAGGAAAAATGAGAAGGAAACAGAAACTAAATCACGCTTCTTCTCACTTTAACCAGCCTTTTGAAAATGCTATAGGTATTTCGCTAAAACTTCATCTAATTCTTCTTTTGGACGATAGCCGATAATCGTATCAACCACTTCTCCGTCTTTCTTAATTAGTAATGTCGGGATACTCATTACGCCAAACTTACCTGGTGTTTCTTGGTTCGCATCCACGTCCATTTTAACGATTTTTAATTTATCGCCTTGTTCCGCGTCAATTTCTTCTAAAACTGGCGCAACCATACGGCAAGGACCACACCAAGTCGCCCAGAAATCAGTAAGCACTAGACCTTCGCTTGTTTCTTTTTCGAATTCTGCATCTGTAATTTCTTGAATAGCCATTTCTCTACCTCCTTACACATATTGTAACGCTAGTATAGCATTCCGTTTGCATATGGAGCCAATAATCTGCTCAAATCTTACTTCAACTCGGCAATCGTTACCCCATTTCCACCTTCTGCTGCTGCACCGAATCGAATGGATTTCACCATTCGATGGTGCTTCAAGAATTCTGTAACGCCTTGCCGCAACGCTCCTGTGCCTTTCCCATGAATAATACTAACTTGGTGATAGCCTGCAAGTAATGCAGCATCAATATACTTATCCACTTGTTGTAACGCGTCTTCATAGCGCACACCTCGTAAGTCCAATTCCGTTCTTGTAACCGAATTATCACTTTTCACCGTAGTAACGTGACGCATTTTTTTCGGCTGTTCCGGTTTCATATACTCTAGATCCGCTTCTTTTACTTTCGTCTTGATAATCCCAATTTGCGCATTCCATTCTTTACTATTCACTCGATTTAAAAGTACTCCTTTTTGCCCTAATGATAAAATTCGGACTTGGTCACCTTGAGCAAATTTATGCGCGACTTTAGGGACATCATGCACTACTTTTTTCTGAATTGTTTTTGGCTTCACTTGGTTTAAACGGCTTCGCATCTCGATTAGCTCATGTTCTTTAAGGCCTGCTGCACCTTGAAGCTGCATTTGCCGTAATTCTTGGATGATTTCCTCTGCCTCAACCTCTGCTTTTTCGATGACATTAGCTGCTTTTTCATTCGCTTTTTCCATCAATTTATCTTTTTGGTCGTGGTAAGCAATAATCTCTTTTTGGAGGTCTTTTTGTAATTTTTCTGCATCACGCTCATTTGATACGCTTCTTCGTATTCCAATTCTGCCGCTTTACGTTTTTTCTTCTAAACTGGAAATCATGTCGTTCAAGTCCGCACTTTCCGTGTCTACCAAGCTTCTAGCATCTTCAATAACCGCCTCATTCAACCCAAGACGACGCGAGATTGCAAAAGCGTTACTGCGACCAGGAACACCTATCAGTAGACGATAAGTCGGGCTAAGCGTTTCCACATCAAATTCCACTGATGCATTTGTCGCAAATTCCCGATTATATCCATATGCTTTTAGCTCCGGATAGTGTGTTGTAGCCACTACGCTAGCATGTTTCGCAGCCACCGCATCAAGAATCGCAATGGCAAGCGCCGCACCTTCTTGCGGATCGGTACCAGCCCCCAGCTCATCAAAGAGAATCAAGGAATCTGCATCCATTTTATCAAGAATCGAAACAATATTCGTCATATGAGAAGAAAATGTACTCAAACTCTGCTCAATGGACTGCTCATCTCCAATATCTGCGAAAACGTGAGAGAAGACAGCAATCTCTGACTCTTCCTCCGCTGGAATCTGCAAACCAGCTTGTGCCATCAGTGTCAATAGTCCAAGCGTTTTTAGCGTAATCGTCTTCCCACCTGTATTTGGCCCCGTAATTAACATCGCACGGTAATCGCCACCAAGCAGGATATCATTGCTAACAACCGTTGCAGGGTCGAGCAATGGATGACGCGCACTAAACAATCTCACAATTCCATCTTGATTTATTTGCGGCGTAATTCCTTTCATCGATTTCCCAAACCTAGCCTTCGCAAAAATAAAATCAAATCGCGCGAGCACATACGTATTTTGCCTAATTTCTGAAATGAATTCTGCTAAAACAGCCGAAACTTCTGCTAAGATACGCTCAATTTCTTGCTTTTCTTTTGCTTGTAATGTACGACGTTCATTGTTCATGTCTACAACGCTCTGTGGCTCAATAAATAACGTTTGGCCAGAAGCAGATTGATCGTGGACAATTCCGCCATAATGTCCTTTATATTCATGTCTTACTGGTAAAACATAGCGATCATTTCGAATTGTAATAACCGTATCGCTCAACATTTTTGAAGCATTCTTATCACGTAAATACTGCTCCAAGCGCTCGCGTACACGGCCTTCCGTACGGCGCAAAGTCTGACGAATATTTCGTAAATCTTCACTCGCCGTATCTAAAATCTCACCAGCCTCATCAACCGTGAGCGCAATCGTGTCCTCCGTATCCCGCATTGGCACAAGCTTACTAGCTAACTCGTCCAGCAATTCTAGCTCAACACCTTGTTCCACAAGACCGTCGATAAATTGCTTCATCAAGCGACTCACGCGGAGATTACTCCCGGTTTGATAAAGCTCCAAACCACTCAAATCACCGCCAATTTCAAGGCGTTTCATATGTCCAGCCACATCATAAATACCAGCTATCGGCGCAGACCCACGTAACCGAATAACTTTCGCACCTTCCTCGGTTTCCCGCTGCGCTAACTTCACTTTGTCAATATCCGAAGTCGGTTCTAACGCTCGAATCGCTTCTTCACCCAACGCAGAAGAAGTAAATTCGAGAAGCTGTTGCTTTATTTTATCGAACTCTAAAATCGTTTCTACTTTTTTACTCATAATATTTAGCCCCAGTTAACGTCCTCCACTTACGGACGATTATTTTTAATAAACGCGAGAAAATCCTCTTTTCCCATCGTATTTAATACATTCTCTTTACTCAACCAACCTTTCGTTGCCGCCCGAACACCAATCTCCATAAAATCCAAATGTTGCGTGTCATGCGCATCTGTATTTATCGCTACCCGCACCCCATATTCTGTAGCAAGCTCCAAATATTTCGCAGTCAAATCTAAACGTTGCGGATTCGCATTGAGCTCGAGCGCCGTACCAGTTTTCGCAGCCATTTGAATCAGCTGCTCCACATTCACATTATATGGATCACGACGACCAATGACTCGACCTGTTGGATGCGCTATCAGATGCACATAAGGATTTTCACAAGCTACTTGCAGGCGGTTCATGATTTCCTCCTCTGTTTGCGAAAAACTAGAATGAATGGAAGCAATCACGAAATCCAAATCTTTCAATAAATCATCCTCAAAATCAAGCGATCCGTCTGGCAATATATCCATTTCAATTCCCGATAAAATCTCAATTTCCGCATACTTCTCATTATAAGCTCTAATCTCAGCTTGTTGCTTTCGAATACGCTCCTCCGTCAACCCATTAGCGACTTTTAAAAACTGCCCGTGATCCGTTATCACCATATATTCATAGCCCTTCGCAATACATGCCTCAATCATTTCGGACAACGAATAAGCGCCATCTGACCAAGTAGTATGCATATGCAAATCACCTTTTATATCCTCAAGCTGAACAAACGCTGTATCTGCCTTGATTCGATCAATCTCCGTACCATCACGCCTTACCTCAGGTGGCAAAAACGGAATAGCAAAATGAGCAAAAAAATGCCTCCTCCGTCTCAAATTGCTTCACGTTTCCAGCTTCATCTTCTACGCCATACTCATTGATTTTCTCCGCCTGGTGCTTGGCAATTTGACGCATCCGGATATTATGATTTTTTGAACCCGTAAAATGGTGCAATGTACTGACAAACTCGGCTGGTGCAACCATTCGGAAATCTACAGAAATCTTAATTCCATCATCCAAATCTACCGAAACTTTCGTATCTCCAGCCGCAATCACTTGGTCAATCGTCTTAATCGCTAATAATTGTTGCGCTACCAAATCTGGTTGATCTGTTGCAATAACAAAATCCAAATCCTTCACTGTTTCCCGCAATCTTCTAAAGCTACCCGCATGTGAAAAGCGTACAATTTCAGGAATTTCAGCCAAATAAGCTTCCAAACTTTTTGCAATCGGCAACACATCATTTAGCGGATAACGATCAGGGCGCTCCCCCATCTCCTGAACCGCGTCCACCATCTTATCAACAGATTTCTGACCAAAGCCTTTCAATGCTGATATGCTACCATCAGTCGCCTTAGCAAGTAGTGAATCCCGATCCACAACGCCCAACTCTTGATACAATCGAGATAACTTTTTTCCGCCCAGCCCAGGTACTTTTAGAAGTGGAACCAAACCTTCGGGAACCTCTTTTTTCAGCGCTTCCAGCTCCTCTGATTCACCCGTTTCTAAAAATGCTTGAATAATAACAGCTGTCGATTTACCGATTCCGCTAATCTTAGTAAAGTCTTCTATTTCCGACAAACTGCGCTCATCCTGCTCTAATGCTAGTGCCGCCTTCCGAAATGCCGATATTTTAAAAGGATTCTCACCTTTTAATTCCATATATAACGCAATCGTTTCTAGTAAATCAATAATTTTCTTTTTATTCACCATTCATCACTCCCCTTAAAAAGCAGAAAAGCTGGAACTGAGTAGCCCCAGCTTTTCGCTGACATCGATAAAACTATTTCGGTAATATCCCCGTCATCCATTTGTAGAATGCGTCGGACAATAATGGCGTATTTTTCAAAATCCATTCCGCAACAGACGAACCAGAAATTACATTTTGCGACCACTCCGCTGGGAAAATAGCACCAACGTATAAAATCAAGAAAACAATCAAATACGTTTGTAAAACTCCTAATGCAGCACCAATCAAACCATTTACCTGACGTAAAACTGGTACATTGGTGACACCTTTAAACAAGGAAGCAATCATATGCACAACGATCGTTGCCACTAGAAAAATCAGCAAGAAGGCAATACTATTGTAATACGCATTTTCTGTATGAAGCGTTTCAAGTAACACATAAAAATCATTCGACTTATCCAATTCTGGATATGGAATAAATGTAATATGCGGTGCTAATGCTTCATAATATTTATATGCTACAAAAAAAGCTCAATAAATAACCAATCGTAATAATCAGCTGTCGTAAAACACCATTACGATAACCATTGAAAAATCCACCAATTAATAAGATGAGTATAATAACATTTAAAACCATTTATTCGCGTCCTTTAATCCGAGCCAGCTCTTTCTCCAACTCTTGGTATTTTTGCTCTAATTTCAGATAATCGTGCGTGGCATTAACGGCAGTCAAAACAGCTAGCCTCCCACTATCTAAAGAACGATTCTGTGCACCAATCTCATGCATCTTTTCATCCACCAGACGTGCGACTAAACGAAGATGCTCAGTAGATTCAACACCAACAATGGTATATTCTCTTCCATATATTGTTGTTGTCAGTTTATTTCTAGTATTATCCGCCATCTGTTTTCCTCCTCATCCATTTCCTTCGCACACATTTATCCTACTTGTACCCCATCTTATCATGAATTGTAAACGAAGAAAAGCACAAATGTTCTAATCCAGAACGATTTCAGCCTTAAGTATGAAACAATCTCGTGAATTATGGTAAAATTAAAAGCGATGAACCTAAAGAAAGAAGATGATTTCAATCGCAAATACCGTTATCCAAGCAACACCAAAACAAATCGAAGCTATGCAAAGCGCTTATTTATCACATATGTCCGACAAAATACCTCCCGGAGCTATTTTTGCAGTCAAAAAAAACAGGGCTTTCTATCACCGCTTATAAATCTGGCAAAGTCATGTTCCAAGGGGCAAAAGGAGAACAGGAAGCCGCAAAATGGGGCACCGCAACAAAACCAAAAACGAAGTCAACAAAAGTAAGCTCCTCTATCTTGCCTCCAGGTTTCGCATCTAAAAATGTTGTTGGATCCGATGAAGTTGGAACCGGCGACTATTTCGGCCCAATGATTGTTGCCGCATGTTATGTAGACCAAGCCATGATGCCACTTCTAAAACAGCTCGGTGTCAAAGATTCCAAAGCTATGACTGATCCAGAAATTTGTGAGATTGCTAAAAAAATTATCCCTATCGTTCCTCACAGCCTCCTGCTATTACCCAATCCTAAATACAACGAACTGCAAGCAAAAGGAATGAACCAAGGACAAATGAAAGCAATCCTACATAATCGCGCTTTAGAAAATGTTCTCAAAAAAAATAGCCCCCATCAAACCTGACGCGATTCTAATCGATCAATTCGCTGAAAAAAGCACCTATTATCGTTACCTCGCTAAAGAAGCTTCCGTCGTTCGTGAAGATGTTTTCTTTGCAACAAAAGCAGAAGGCCTACATCTCTCGGTTGCGGCTGCATCCATCATAGCCAGATTTCGTTTTGTCGAAGCTTTTCGTGAAATGGAGAAAGAACTCGGGTTAGCTATCCCAAAAGGAGCGAGTTCAAAAGTTGATCAAGTAGCTGCCGATGTTATAGATACAAAAGGAGAAGCGACACTCCAACACTACACGAAATGGCATTTTGCAAATACTGATAAAGCTCGTAATTTATCGCGCAGAAGCTAAGATACGGATTAAAAACGATATTTTCACCTACATTTTGAGGCGAGAATATCGTCTTTTATATGTTTGGAATCTGCCAATTTATCGGCTCTACATCATTGTCTTTTAAATACTGATTCGTTTGCGAAAAATGCCGACATCCCATAAAACCACGATTTGCTGATAGCGGGCTCGGATGAACAGTTGTTAAAATTAGATGATTCGGATTTCGCAACAATATTTGCTTTGACTTGGCGTTGTTCCCCCATAACAAAAAGACAACTGGTTCCTCTTTTTGTCCAAGAAGCGAAATAATCGTGTCCGTTAGCATTTCCCAACCTTGTTTCGCATGTGAATTTGGCTTCCCTTCTCTAACTGTCAAAACAGTGTTCAGCAGCAATACACCTTGCTCGGCCCAAGGTAATAAATAGCCATTATTCGGAATCTCCAGCCCCAAATCATTCGCCAGTTCCTTGTACATATTAACAAGCGATGGTGGTGTTCTAACCCCTGGTTTCACAGAAAAAGACATCCCGTGCGCCTGCCCCGCTCCATGATACGGATCTTGCCCTAGAATCACAACTTTTACATCTTTAAAAGCCGTATATTTCAGCGCATTGAAAATATCATACATATCAGGATAAACCCGCTGATTCCCGTATTCGACTTTTAAAAATTCACGTAGCTTCAAATAATAATCTTTTGTAAATTCATCTTGTAAAAGTATGTCCCAATCATTTCCTAAATGAATCATATTGTTCCTCCCGCTTATTCTTGATACCACAATTATACATGTATCACTCGAATAAATGAACCGTTTTCAATTTTTTTATTTAAAGCTTTAGCCTCCAGATAAAGAACTGAAATTAGCGCGACTTCTTTTTAGCCAACAAATTTGTAAAATCTCAATAACTCATCGACCTATAACTTATTCCTCAATTTTATTATGGATAGAAGAATAGTTACAAGTCGATGAGTTTTTTTCTTTATGACTAATCTTTAGCGAAAGTCGGCATGAGATTTTGTCCAAACTTATTTCTATTAGCGAATAACCGCGTCAAATTTTGTCTCAAGCGCTGTTACAATGGCTTGATTGACTTTTGTTACTTCCTCATCCGTCAATGTTCGTTCTGGATCAAGGAACGTGAGTGTGTAGGCCATCGATTTCTTATCTGCGCCCAGTTTTTCGCCTTCAAAAATGTCGAAAAGCTGAATATTGGTTAGAAGTTTGCCGGCTTGGGCTTTGATTTCATTCTCTAGTGCTGCTTGACTCACTTCTTTATTTACTAGTAAAGCAATATCACGTGTCATGCTTGGGAACCTTGGAATCGTGTGATACGTCACAGCTTTTTTCCGTGCTGCTAGCAATTGTGTGGCATCCAATTCGAATACGTATGTTTCTTTCAAATCCAACTCAGCAGCAAGTGATGGGTGAACTTGGGCGAGGTATCCAATTTCATCACCTGCTAGCCAGATGGTTGCAGTTCTTCCTGGATGCAAGTCTTGTTTTTCCGCTTGCTTCCAATCTAAAGCTTCCTCTAATCCCAGTTTGGCAACGACTCCCTCAATCATACCTTTTAATAGGAAGAAGTCCACTTTCTTGTCTTGTTTTTGCCAATTTGTTTCGTACCAGCTTCCTGTGATAAGCCCTGCTAAATGTTCGGTTTCAAGCGGTAAATTATCGCCTTGTGTGGCATAGAAAACCGTGCCTAATTCGTATAGCGCAACATTGCTATTTTTGCGAGCTACATTATAACTGGCTGCTTTTAGGAGTTGTGGCACAATGCTAGTTCGCAAATGGCTGTGTTCTTCACTCATCGGCATAGAAAGCGAAACGGCTTTTTCTTCTGTAAGAGCTAACTTTGTTGCGGCTTGTTCGGTCGTTAAAGAATACGTCAACGCCTGGTTCAGTCCAGCACCTTCTAGATAGCGACGAATCGTTCTTTTAGCTGCTTGATCGACTGTTAGGTGCCCTGCTGAAACACTGCTAGGCAATGTCGACGGAATTTTATCATAGCCATAAATACGTGCCACTTCTTCAAAAATGTCCGCTTCGATCAGAATATCCCAGCGACGTGGCGGGATGGTAATCGCTAATGCATCGCCGTCTGCCACTAAATCAAACTGTAATTTTGCGAATATATTATGCACTTCGTTTGAACTAATTTCGGTCCCTAATACTCGATTAATTCGCGTCAATGTTGTCTTAATAATATTTTCTGTTTTCGTGCGATTATCGACTTTTGCCATACCGCCAACGAGCGTTCCACCCGCAAGTTCAGCAATCAGTGTAGCACCGTGTTGCAAGGCTTTTTCGACTTTCCAAGCATCACTACCTTTATCATAACGAATGCTTGCTTCTGTTCTCAAATTAAGTTCACGAGACACACGCCCAACATAACTGCTATTAAAAATGGCACCTTCTAGAGCAACGGTCGTTGTTGTTTCGACAACTTCTGATGTCTCGCCGCCCATCACACCTGCAATTGCAATCGGAGCCATACCATTTGTAATCACTGCATGTCCTTCATTTAATTTACGTATTTCCCCATCCAATGTTACGATTTCTTCACCATTCATAGCTAGGCGAACAAGAATTTCCTTACTGCCAAGTCGTTCATAATCAAATGCGTGAAGCGGTTGCCCATATTTCAAGCAAATGTAATTCGTCACGTCAACTACGTTATTATGCGGACGAATACCAGCTTTCATTAGCTTTGTTTGGAGCCATAGCGGTGATTCGCCAACTACGACATCCTTAATCACTTGCATCCCGTAAAATGGCGTCGTGTTTTCATCCTTCACGCTCACTTGAACATAATCCGAAACATCACCTTGCGTTGCTAGCTCTGAAATCCCATCAAATACTGGCTTTTGGTCTACAATTGCACCCACTTCATAGGCAACGCCCGTCATGCTTAATGCATCCGCTCGGTTCGGTGTAATCGCCATATCTAAAATCGCATCATCCAAGCCGAGTAAACCTATCGCATCTGCACCAATTTCAACCTCTGCTGGTAATACAAAAATCCCATCCGCAACTGCTTTCGGAATCGTTTTCCCTTCAAATCCTAGTTCTTGAAGCGAGCAAATCATGCCCTCAGACACTTCACCGCGTAATTTCGCACGTTTAATTTTCATGCCACCTGGTAATTTGGCACCAACACGAGCAACAATCACCTTTTGACCTGCAGCAACATTTGGTGCGCCGCAGATGATTTGAATTGGTTCCGCTTCTCCGACATTGACCGTACATTTATTGAGTGTATCCGCGTTCGGATGTTTTTCACATATGATAACCTCACCGACTACGATATTCGTGATATCCGCGTTTAAATGTTCCACGCCTTCTATTTCAATTCCACCACGCGTAATGCGCTCACCTAGCTCTTCTGCTGAAATTGCTAGATTCGGAAAATATTCTTTGACCCATTGATATGATATTAACATGCTTTTTCGCCCCCCTTATTCTTTCACCGAAAATTGTTTTGTAAACCGCAAATCGTTTGTGTATAGGTGACGAATATCATCCACCGCATATTTTAACATCGCGACGCGCTCCGGACCCATACCAAATGCGAAACCGCTATATTTTTTTGAATCGATGCCTGACATTTCAAGCACATTGGGATGAACCATGCCAGAACCAAGAATTTCAATCCAGCCAGTTCCCTTACACACGCGACAGCCTTCACCACCGCATTTGAAACATGAAATATCCATTTCAACAGACGGCTCTGTGAATGGGAAAAAGCTGGGACGCAATCTGACATCACGCTCTTCGCCAAACATTTTTTTTTTGCAAGCACAGTCAGCGTTCCTTTTAAATCAGCTAATGTGATATTCTCGTCTACAACCAAACCTTCAATTTGGGTAAATTGGTGGGAATGCGTCGCGTCATCATTGTCACGACGGTAAACTTTACCTGGACAAATAATCTTAATTGGTCCATTCGCAAAGTCATGTTGCTCCATCACACGTGCCTGAACAGGGGAAGTTTGCGTACGCAATAACGTATTCTCTGTGATATAAAAACTATCTTGCATATCGCGAGCTGGATGGTCCTTAGGTAAATTCAACGCCTCAAAATTGTAGTAGTCCTTCTCGACTTCTGGCCCTTCCGCGATGCTATAGCCCATTCCGATAAACAAATCTTCAATCTCCTCAATAACTTGCGTCAACAAGTGGGCTGTCCCTTCTTTCACAGTTGTTCCTGGAAGCGTCACATCGATTGTTTCATTCGCAAGCTGCTTCTTAATCTCAGCTGCGCCTAGCTCCTCTTGCTTTTCCTGAATGGCATTCGTTAATTCTTCCCGAACCTCATTCGCGATGGCTCCCACTTTTGGGCGTTCTTCTGCAGATAATTTACCCATTTGCTTCATAATTTCCGTCATCGGTCCCTTTTTACCCAAATACTTTACACGTAAATCATTCAATGTTTCCAGACTTTCCACAGCCACGATTTCTTTTACAGCCTCTTGTTTCAATTGCTCCAACTGATCTAACACGCTACTTCACTCCTTATTTTTAGCCAAAATAAAAAACCTTATCCACAAAGGGACGAGGTTCATAATCACGCGGTACCACCCTAATAGACAGCAAAAAGCCATCCACTTCATTCAAATAACGGCTTCACACCGATCTGTCTTTCATTAAAAAAATCCCGACAGCGACTCCAGAGCTGAAATGTTCGCAAATACGTATCATAAGGTTATTTCCAGTCTAAGATAACCTCTCCCTAAAAATGCATCCGTATAACTACTTGTCTCCTTCAATGTCTTTTCCATATATTTAGTTGATAGCTTTCATTATAGTATGTTTGAATCGAATTTTCAAGGTAAAAAATAAATATGACTCTCAATCCACCACGAAACATGTTTAAGAGTCATATTTTTTACTAATTCTCAGCTGGTGTTAGCTCAATCCAATTCTCTGCCCATTCCTGAACTTGAATCATCACCTTCTCCAAGCCTTTACCTTTTTCAGTCAATACATATTCAATACGAACAGGTGTCTCTGGGTACACATGTCGCACGATGATTCCCGATTCTTCTAACTCTTTTAAGCGCTCAGCAAGGACACGATCACTCATTTGCGTAATCTCGCCTGCAATTTCCTTAAAGCGTTTCGGCCCATCCAACAATACATTAATAATCAGACCAGTCCAACGCTTACCAAGTAGCGAAAAGGCATTCTCGAACTTCGGACACATTGTATGCGTTTCTTCTTTCATTGTTCTCACCTCTAAAATCATTATACCACATTCCAAGCCAGAAAGTAACTCATTTAAACTCACCAACTTACAATTAATAAGCGTTTTGATCCATTGAAAATTCACTTATTTAAGCGTAAAATAAAAGTAGCAGATAAGCTAATGCCCGTAAAATATGATTGGAGGGACTATCAATCATGACTCAATCTAGATATGTTGTAAAAAGTAGCGTAACGGAAACCATGGATTTAATCAAATTATCTCAATCAACAAAGGATATCGTGTTTGAAGAGCTTCGCCAGTTCGGAGCATTCTATCAAGGCATGTTAACCTATGACCAATCTTCTCTACGGCCCAGTAACCACACCGCCCTATTCATTGTTGTCCATGATTTTAACAACGTAACCGAGGTCACTATGATTTCAACAGGCGGCTCTGGTACCTTATTTAACATCGATTGGAGTGCCGCGAAAGGGATTATTGGTGGGGTGAAATCAGCTCTGAAACCAGTTCTTATTAAAGAAGTGAAGATGCCAGACTAGAAAACAAAGAGTACGACCCTAAAAACTAGGTTCGTACTCTTTATTAGAATTACTTCCTCAATCCATACATCAAAATACCTGCTGCGACCGCAACGTTTAATGACTCACTTGCACCATATATCGGTATGTATACTTTGTGCGTTAATCGTGTTTGAAGTTCCGCCTGGATGCCGTTCCCTTCATTACCGACCATCAAAGCTAACGTTTCTCGAGGCTCCACTTCTTGCAATTTTGTCGCTGTATCATCTAAAACAGCCCCAAAAATAGGCACGCCCTCCTCTTCAAAACGCTCAACCCAATGCAGTAAATTCGCTTGCAAAACTGGAATATGAAAATGGCTTCCTTGTGTCGAACGAATTACCTTTGGATTGTATAAATCGGCGCTTCCACGTCCTAAAACAACCGCATCATACCCAGCAGCATCAGCTGTACGAATCAAAGTCCCTACATTCCCCGGATCTTGAACGCCGTCTAGTAGCAAAAACTTTTTACCAAATAGCATCATGATTTCTGGATCTTCCATTTTCACAACGGCAAAAATTCCTTGATCAGTGATTGTTTCACTAATACTTGTTGCAACTTCTTTATTCACATAAAACACAGGGATATTCGTTGTGTTCCAACCTTCCGGGATTTTCACACTAGGCGCTATAATCAGTTCCGTTACTAGGCCGTCTTGACGTAACGCTTCCTCCACAAGATGAAACCCTTCTACTAAATATGAAAACTCCTGCTGTCTGCCTTTCTTCGTTTGTAATTTACGCCAATTTTTGACGCGGTCATTTTTCGTCGATTTAATCATTTCCACGATTCATCACACTCCCATCCTCGTCTATTATAGCATATTGGATAACTATTCGGAAAAAGCTTATTTTCAGGTTGTTATCTTCTACTAAAAACTGATATAATACGTTAAAGATGAAACGTACTAAAGGGGAGATTGAAACTATTATGCAAACAAATCGAGAACAATGGACATCAAAATTTGGATTTATTTTAGCATCAGCGGGCTCTGCAATTGGGCTTGGTGCACTGTGGAAAATGCCTTATGTGACAGCAAATGCGGGTGGTGGTGCTTTCTTTCTGATTTTTGCTATTTTCACTATTTTCATTGGCTTGCCCGTTTTGCTTGGAGAATTTGTTATTGGTAGAAACACGCAGAGTGGCACAATTGCTGCTTACCGCAAGTTGGCACCCAACACGAAATGGGATTGGACTGGACGTATTGGCGTTATTACTTGCTTTTTAATTCTTGCTTTTTATTGTGTAGTTGGTGGCTGGGCGTTGCTCTACATATGGAAGGCTCTAACAGGAGCACTTCAAAATCTCTCTGTAGAGGCTTTAACTGAGCTGTTTGTGGTGACTTCTAATGATCCGCTTCAAGTGATTTTAGCCACAGTAATTTTTATTGCGATTAATTTTTTCGTCTTGCTAAAAGGTATTACAGCTGGTATTGAGCGCGCGAATCGCTGGATGATGCCTGCCCTGTTTATTTTTTTGCTCATATTGATTGTGTACGCCTTGACATTGCCGAACGCGATGGATGGTGTGGCTTACTTTTTAGAGCCAAAATTCGGTGATTTATCTTCGGACGGGATTTTGCAGGCGCTCGGACAAAGTTTCTTTTCATTAGCTGTTGGGGTTGGTGGAATGATTACGTATGCTTCCTATTTAAAACGCGATGTATTCTTGCCAAGTAGTGCGTTAACAATTGCCTTGATGAACTTGCTTGTTTCTTTGTTCGCTGGGCTTGCGATTTTCCCCGCTGCATTTTCATTCGGAATCGAACCACAGGCAGGACCGGGGTTACTATTTATCGTCTTGCCTGCGATTTTCAACCAGGTTCCGTTTGGTACTGTACTTTTACTATTATTTTTGGTGCTATTCCTATTTGCAGCGCTGACGTCTAGCTTCAATTTATTTGAAGTTCCAGTTACTGCATTCCTCGAAAAACGGCCAGCAGCTAGAAAACAAATGCTCTTAATCGTTGTCGCGGTGGTTACGTTACTCGCTATTCCCACTTCATTAAGTACGGGAGCTCTTGCCGATGTTACTTTTTTCGGAAAGAACTTATTCGAAATTGCGGACTATCTAGCGTCCAATATCTTACTTCCAATTGGTGCTTTCTTGATTGCCATTTTTGTTGGATTTCGGATGCCACGCCAAGTTCTACTAGATGAAATCACATCAGATGGAGCTTTTCGATTCAAACTTTTTGCCGCTTGGTTATTGATTTTGAAATATGTATGCCCTGTTGCGATTTTCCTTGTATTTTTGCAACAGTTAGGAATTCTGTAATGACGAAAAACGATGATGCGAAATCGAGGCATCATCGTTTTTTTACTATAAACTTGTGAAAACCTGCTGGATTGCAAGCTCCACATTGTCATTATGATAATCAAGCTCATCCAGCGCTTCAATCGGGTCTACATAAAGCGTACGCGTTAGCAATTCTGTATAGGCCACCGGTTCAAGCCCTGCTTCCCGACCTGCTAATTCGTTTTCATGCGCTTCTTTCATAGCTATTGCTTGGAGTTCACGAAATGTTAGTGTTTTAATCTGAGTATCTGATTTCATTGCCCGTTTAGCAAGCGCTAAAAAAGCCTCATTCGATATATTGCGCCAACCAAGTGTATAACTTTTAGATGGAACTTCATCGTTTGCCGCCCCAATGAGCGCCTGTGCTACCTGTTTCGCTGTCATATAGCATGAGCCACCCGTCGCCTTATTGTGATGATTAACATACAGTGGAAACTCCGCGCGATGCAATCGCTTTGCATATGTTTTCCACGCGGAGACACGACCAGGCACTAAGCCAACAACATATGGCAATCGCAGAGCAACTGTGGTTAACCCATTCCCGTTTTCCTGCATTAGACGTATTTCCTGCTCAACACTTGCATAAATATACGGATGAAGTCCTGTCAGCTGCAACTCCGGCCACAACGCATGAAAGTAATTATAAAAAGAGGTACAGAGAATGAATCGCGACACTCCAGCCTGCCTCGCGAGCTGCGCCAAATGCTGAACAGGCTCCACATTCATCTGAAAGAAAAATTCCTTTGCTGGCTTCTTCGGAATATAGTGCGAATTCACACCACCCGCAAAAACAAAAATATCATGCCCTTTTAAAAATTTCACAATCTCAGCATCAGACATGTTGTTTATATCACCAAAATGATGCTTTGCACGCGAATCTAGCACGCCATTGGTCGGCACTGGTGGCAAAGAAAACGTCGTTACCTGATAATCCTCCGTTTCCAAAAACGCTTCCGTTGCGGCATAACCTATTAGACCCGTCCCACCAAGAATAAATACGGATTTCACTGTTGTAAAACCTCCCAGCTCGTCTGAAGTGGTGTTACTGTTTATCCTAAACGAATCTCTTTTACTTTATCTGCGTCTAAACGTTTCACAACTTCGGTAATCAGTTTCACCGCATTTGTAAAATCATCGCGATGAAGCATCGATGTGTGCGAGTGGATATAACGCGTCGCAATCGTGATAGAAAGTGATGGAATCCCATTCCCAGTCAAATGAATCGCACCAGAATCTGTACCACCTGCAGCGATCGCCTCAAACTGATAAGGAATTTCAAGCTCATCAGCAACATCTGTCACAAAATTACGCAATGGTGTGTGACTAATCATCGATGCGTCATAAATAATAATTTGCGGACCTTCCCCCATCTTGCTGACTGCTTCTTTCGCCGTTACCCCCGGTGTATCCCCTGCAATACCAACGTCAACTGCAAACGCAATATCTGGCATAACTTGATGTGCTGATGTTTTAGCTCCACGCAACCCGACTTCTTCTTGCACAGTACCAACACCGTAAACAATATTCGGATGTTTTTCCCCCTGTAATTGACGCAAAACTTCAATCGCAATCGCAAGCCCAATCCGGTTATCCCAAGCTTTTGCAAGCAAATATTTCTCATTCTTCATCACAGTGAATTCAAAGGCAGGCACAATCATATCACCAGGTTTAATTCCCCAGCTCACAACTTCCTCTTTATCTGCCGCACCAACATCGATGAACATATCTTTAATATCAAACGCCTTTTGACGTTCCGCTGCACTCATCAAATGCGGTGGCTTAGAACCGATAACTCCTGTAATCTCTTCTCCAGAACGCGTTACAATCGTTACACGCTGCGCTAGCATCACCGAACTGACCCAACCGCCAATTGTTTGGAATTTGATGAAACCCTTCTCATCGATTTGGGTTACCATGAATCCTACTTCATCCAAGTGGCCTGCGATCATAATTTTCGGACCATCTGTATCTCCTGTTTTTGTTGCAATCGCACTACCAAGTCCGTCTGTTTCAAACGTATCTGCAAGTGGCTCTATGTATTGTTTGAAGACTTCACGCACCGCACGCTCATTTCCTGAAATACCCTTTGCGTCGGTCAGTTCTTTCAACATTTCTAACTGTTTATCCATCTATTGTTCCTCCTTGAAATTACGTCTCTACTTTGTACAGTATACGCGATTTTTACCAGTAAAACCACTTGTAGGCATAAAAAAATGGTGAACAAGAATTAGATTCTCCGTTCACCACTTTTGTTCGTTGCTTATTTAGCTAGAGCGTCTTTTGCTTGTGTCGCGATTTGCGTGAAAGCTGCTTCATCGTGAACGGCAAGATCCGCTAACATTTTACGGTTCATATCAATACCAGCTAATTTCAAGCCGTGCATGAATTTGCTGTAAGAAAGATCATTCAAACGAGCTGCTGCATTGATACGTGCAATCCATAATTTACGGAAATCACGTTTCTTTTGACGACGATCACGGTAAGCGTATTGGTAAGATTTCATTACCGCTTGGTTTGCTACTTTATATAGTGTGTGCTTCGAGCCATAGTAGCCCTTCGCTAATTTAATTATCTTTTTACGACGTTTGCGTGTTACTGTTCCGCCTTTTACGCGTGGCATATAAATTACCTCCTAATGGGTTTTCACAAAAATAGATTCTGTGTTTTTCCGTACTAAAACTTACTTATTTCATTTTAGCGACCATTTGACGAATACGTCTGAAGTCACCTTTTGAAACTAACGCACTTTTACGTAGTTTACGTTTTTGTTTTTGAGATTTGTTTGCGAACATATGACTTGTGTAACCGTGCGAACGTTTTAATTTACCAGAACCTGTTCTTTTGAAACGCTTAGCAGAGCCACGGTGAGTTTTCATTTTTGGCATGAATATTTCCTCCTTTAGAACTTTACTTCTCTTGAATTGGTGCAAGGACTAAGAACATTGAACGTCCGTCCATTTTTGGTCTTTGCTCAATTGTACTAAGATCTTCACACTCTTTTGCAAAGCGGTCAAGCACCTTCTGACCAATTTCTTTATGGGTAATCGCACGCCCTTTAAAGCGGATAGAGCATTTTACTTTATCGCCTTTTTGAAGGAACTTGCGCGCATTACGTAATTTCGTATCGAAATCATGTTCGTCAATCGTAGGACTTAAACGAACCTCTTTCATTACGATGATTTTTTGATTTTTGCGAGCTTCTTTGTCTTTCTTCTGTTGCTCGAAGCGGAATTTACCGTAGTCCATAATACGGGCTACTGGCGGTTTCGCTGTCGGTGCAACTAGAACAACATCCAAATTGGCTTTCTCCGCAATTTCAAGTGCTTCAGCTTTTGTTTTAACTCCAAGCTGTTCGCCGTCTTGATCAATCAATCTTAATTCACGTGCACGAATCCCATCGTTTACTAACATGTCTTTGCTAATGGTGAGCCACCTCCATAAATTATTACTCATAACAAGTGAAAGTACGCATTAAAAAAGCGCCGGTTTCATTACAAACCCGCACATCAGAAAATTCACATATGACATACGTGAACCATAATTCCAATTCTTTGCCTGCAAAAACAGATTTACGAGGCGAGAAGCGGGATGCTCCTTCTTTCTTGTCATTCATTAACCAGAGGTTATTGTACCACGGCTAGACTGCATATGTCAAATCACCTACTCATTTGACCACGAGATTTATCATACCAAAGTTTTTGTGGCTTTTCAAGAGCTTTTCGGAAACTTTTTCAAATTTCGGGTTCTTGAAATAGGATTTTAAATGGGCTGTTAATCGTTTGCTTCATGATTTGTGTCATGATTTCGTCTTTTTCGGGTTGGCGGATTGGTTGTGTGGCACCTGATTTATTCCAGTTTTTAACGGAGGCAGGATCAGCGATGAAACCACCGCGAACGAGCTCACCAGCCAGCTGAAAGTATTGACCGGATTGATTTTCGACAGTGATATGGTTGTTGCGAGCTGTAAGTGTTAGTTGGCTAGTTTGCGTCATTTCTCCCAATTCAATTCCCAACTAAATCCAAATTTGTCGACAACTTTTGCGTGAATTGCTCCCCAAAATGCTTCTTGGAGCTCCATCTCAACTGTCCCCTCTTCAGCCAGCGCTGTATAAATTGTCGTAATTTCTTCCTCCGAGTTAAACTCCAATCCAAGTATAACGCTATTCCCTTCTGTAACCGGTGTTTGGAAAATATCATTGAGGTATAATGTCAACTGCTCATTAATAAAGATTTCTGCATGGAGGACTTTGTTTGGGTATTGTTCAAAACCAGGAATTCCATCTGACATTTGTAAATTTTTGATTTCACCACCAAAAATAGCGTGGTAATAGGAAACAGCTTCTTTACAATGATCGGTTGTTAAATACGGTATCAGTTTTTTCATGTTCAACGTCCTTTCACCTTTATTCATACAATCAGGATACGCGATATCTTCACTATTTGCAAATGAAGCTTCTCTTGTATGTGACGAAAATAATCTCAAAACTTGACACTTCTATAGTTTAGCTATAAACTAAAGGCATCACAATCTAGAAAGTACTATATGTATAGAAAAGTTATAGAAACGGGGGTAAAAAAGAATGACTGTACAAGAAAGGTTACAACGGATTAATGAATTAAGCCTCCTCTCTAGGGAATACCCACTGACAGATAGCGAGAAAAGAGAGCAACATCATCTAAGGCAAGAATATATTAAAAGTTTGCGGTTTGGCTTTAGAAACATGGTAGAAGGCCTAAAAGTAGTGGATGAAAACAATAATGATGTCACACCAAGTAAACTCAAAAGAATTCAAAAAGAAAAAGGTATTCATAATCGATAAAGCACTCATAGCGAGATGAAAAAGGAGGAATAATTTATGACTTATCAAGAAATTATCCATTTTTGGTTTGAGGAATGTGAACCGAGCCAATGGTTTAACAAGGATGAACATTTTGATCTATTAATCAAAGAACGTTTTCAATCCATTCATGATCAAGTAGCTAACGGAGAAAAGGCCATTTGGCGCCAAACAGTTGCAGGACGATTAGCTGAAATTATCGTATTGGACCAGTTTTCAAGGAATTTATACCGAGATAATGCTCGTTCTTTCGCCTATGATGGTATGGCCTTAGTTTTAGCACAAGAGGCTATTGCTACAGGGGAACTTGATGCGTTATCCGTTACACAACGAGCCTTTTTGTACATGCCCTTCATGCATTCTGAATCATTAATTATTCATGAGGAAGCCATAAAACAGTTTTCTGAGGATGGGATGGAATCAAATCTCCAATTTGAGCATAAGCATCGCGATATTTTACTACGTTTTGGACGCTACCCTCATCGAAACGCTATCTTAGGAAGAGCCTCTACAGAAGAAGAAATCTCCTTTCTAAAAGAACCAGATTCCTCTTTTTGAGTCACACAGGAAATAAACAAAAGACGATTGGCTACTTGAGGCCAATCGTCTTTTGTTTTAATAAAATTAACGAATTTCTTTAATACGAGCTGCTTTACCACGTAAATCGCGTAGGTAATACAATTTCGCACGACGTACTTTACCACGACGTAATACTTCTAATTTAGCGATACGCGGTGTGTGTACAGGGAATGTACGCTCAACGCCAACACTATAAGAGATTTTACGAACTGTAAAAGTTTCGCTGATTCCTGCTCCACGGCGTTTGATTACAACACCTTCAAAAAGCTGAATACGTTCGCGAGTTCCCTCGACAACCTTCACGTGAAGGCGAACAGTATCACCAGGGCGGAAGCTAGGCACGTCTGGATTTAATTGACTTTTAGTAATTTCATTGATTAACAAATTCATTACACTTCATCTCCTTCCAACAGACATTCTTTCATTCAACATATGTAATGAAGCGGAACATCGTTATAAAACTGGATTTGTCCAGTTACTAATCTAATCTATCACATTTATCATGACCTGTAAAGTATTTTTTCTTGATGGCTAAAATATGGTATGATAGAGTCATCTAATTTGACGAGAGGATGTGTACCAAAATGAGAGCAACGACACAAAATAATCTCACACAATTAACTACATTGCCATACTTTTTCCCCGTAAATTGTTATTTGGTAACAGATGGAGACTTCCTTACGCTTATCGACACAGCTTTACCTATGAGCGCTAACAAAATTCTGAAACATATAGCGGCTACTGGCCTACCACTCCGCTATATTATTTTAACTCATGCACATGGCGATCACATTGGTTCTTTACAAGCTATTATAGAAGCATACCCAGATGCGGAGGTTATGATTTCTGATAGGGAACTGCAATTAATTAAAAAGCCTGAAGCCTATGCATTTGAAGCGCAAAAACCAATTAAAGGTTCTTATCCAAAAGTATTTCCTGTTGAAGCGACCAAAATAATTGGCGAGGGTGACATGATTGGCTCTCTATCCGTAATCGAGACACCTGGACACACGCCGGGCTCCATCTCTTTTTTAGATAACCGAACGAGAGCCATCATTGTTGGCGATTTAATACAGACACAAGGCGGCATTGCAATTGCAGGAGATACTCGTCCGCTCTTCCCTTTTCCGACAATGGGAACATGGGATTTGGAAACCGGTATTGCCTCTACTGAAAAAATCTTGTTGCATCATCCAACTTTGCTTGCAGTTGGACATGGACGAATGGTTCCAGAACCGACGCTCCCACTCGAACAAGCACTAACTCGTGCGAAAAAAAGATTACAGTAAAACAGAAATGGAGGGCCACCTCACACGCCTGCTCTCCATTTCTCTTTATTAAAATCTCGTAATTTTCGTCATAACCACTGTTCCGTAACCAACTTGACTCATGAGTAATTTACCATCTTCTTCACGGATAAACTGCTCCTCGAAATGGCAATTAAGCACAGCATCACCACCAAGTTCATGCGCTTGCTCTTGCAATCCACGAACAATACCAGAAAAATCAGAGGTTGCCGCCCAACCTACTTTCGCTTCTGCTTGCACGTAATTGCGAACAAATATCACTTTTACAACATCGTGATTTACCGCAGTCGGTCCAGTTGATACGAGCACTGATTCCACGTCACGGTTCAACACATCATCACGATTTTCAGCCTCTTCGTTTTTAAAAATTCCCATACCTAGTTCACTCCTTTTTGTATCTCCTCTAACCACTTTCGTTGCTGATCAGATAAAGTATAACTTTCAAGTAAGTCTGGCCTGCGTTCCCATGTTCGACGCAAAGATTCACGTTCTCGCCACTCTTCAATCAATTTATGGTTCCCATTTAAAAGCACTTCTGGAACCTCCATATCACGAAACTGCGCTGGTCGTGTGTAGTGCGGATGCTCAAGCAAGCCTGTAGAAAAAGAATCCGTTACAGCCGAATCCGCATTGCCAAGCGCCCCTGGTAGCAAACGAATCACACTGTCCATCATCACCATCGCCCCGATTTCACCACCTGTTAAGATATAATCACCAATCGAAACCTCATCTGTTACTAGAAACTCACGGATTCGCTCATCATATCCCTCATAATGCCCACAGATAAAAATCAAATGTTCCTCTCGTGCAAATTCCTCCGCCAATTTCTGATCAAATCGCTTACCAGCTGGATCCATTAGAATAATCCGTGGTTTTGTATCCGGTGTTCTTTCACACAGAGCTTCTACCGCTGAAAAAATTGGTTGTGCCTTCAAAAGCATCCCAGCACCACCCCCATATGGGTAATCATCCACCGTTTGATGCTTTCCTTCTGCATATTCCCGAAAGTCCGTAATAGAAACATCTACAAGTCCTTTTTCAATTGTTTTTTTGATAATTGAATTTCCCGTCATACCATCAAACATAGTTGGAAAAATCGACAAAACATCCATTTTCATTTAGTCAAACAATCCTTCCATGACAGAAATCGTAATTTTCTTATCCTTGGTGTTGACTGACTTCACAACGTCTGCGATATAAGGTACAAGCTTATCCTTTTGCCCTTTCATTTGTACGACCCAGACATCATTTGCACCTGGTGTCAAAATCTCGCTAATTTCCCCCAATAACTCGCCTTTTTCCGTGTAGACCTCACAGCCGACAATCTCATGAAAATAATATTCATTCTCCTCTAACTCACCCAGTTGTGATTCTGGCACTTTCAACATCCCGTCACGCATACGCTCCACATTATTGATTCCAATAATACCCTCAAACGTCAACAAATCGAAATTCTTATGTTTCCGGTGTGTCTTGATAATCAATTTTTCAGGTTTTTTACTACCTTTTGCGAATAAAAATAATTCATTTCCTTGGGCAAATCGCTCATCCGCAAAATCTGTCTGCGAAATCACGCGTACTTCTCCCATTAAACCATGTGTATTTACTATTTTTCCTACATTAAACATCTGCTCCATGTTTCACCTCTAGCGTATTTCTACTATAATATTATCTTTTACTAAAATCGTCTTAGTAAACATCGAATCATCCCAAGTGTCGCCAACTGCAACATCCAGAATAGCATCTAATTCCTGCTCTTTAATTTCGCTTCCTAACGGTAAAATTTCTAACTGCTCCACTTGAAATTCAATGAGCCTCACTTTCTCATGACGCATTTCTATTTCTTTAGCAAAATAGGTGTTCACCGACTCCTGATTAAACTTGTTTTTACGCTCCATCTTTTTCTGTTCGAAATGAAGTTGATCGCTTTCCTTTTGTAGCTTTTGTCGTTGCTCTGAGTAGTATCGAAATAACTTTTCTTTACTTCTTACTGTAAGAACTTGCTTTACAGTAACTTTTTGGATAATTTTCATGCGGAACACTCCTTTATCCGTTGAAGGTGTTTGTTTTATTGTAACACATCCAAATTCGAAATGCTGAAACAGCCCGTTCAGCTCCAAAAAAGCTGGCTTGGATGTAGTAAAAAGCCGTTCTTTCTTTTTATGGAGGGCGTGAAGTTTTCGAGGAGTTGGTCGTTGAAGCTAAATCCGAAAACGTTGAATACGAAATAGCATCAAATCGATGTCTCGACAAGCGTGAAAAAAAATTAGTATCCATTCCCGCTATGCCTATTCCGGCATCAAGTAACCACTGGTGAGTTACATGCTCACTTCGTTCATAACAACACCAGCAACAAAAAACCACCTAACGCATTTTAGCGTAGGCGGTCATTCAATGATTTCGAGACGCACTTTCTTCTCGCTACGGTTGCCAGATGCATAGACAAGCGTGCGAATCGATTTCGCGATTCGTCCTTGCTTGCCTATCACGCGGCCCATATCATCTTTGTTTACTGATAATTTATAAAGAAGGCTTGTAGCGCTCTCTTCTACCGAGACAACAACGTCATCTTGATGATCGACAAGAGGCTTTACGATGGTTAGAATTAAATCCTCCATAGCCATGACCTTTATTACTTACCTAGTTTTGAATTGTGGAATTTTTCCATAATGCCTTCATTTGACAACAAGTTACGAACTGTGTCAGATGGTTTCGCGCCATTATGCAACCATTTTAAAACTGCTTCTTCGTCGATTTTCACTTCTGCTGGGTTCAACAGTGGATTGTATGTACCCACTGTTGCGATTGAACGACCATCACGTGGAGAACGAGAATCTGCAACTTGAATACGGTAGAAAGGTTTCTTGTTAGAACCCATACGTTTTAAACGAATTTTAACTGCCATTTATATATACACCTCCATAAAGTCTTACACAAGTATATATATTACCAGTAAAGAATTTGTTTGTAAAGTGTTTTTTCTTTACAGGTGCATTTTTTCTTTCTTTTTTTCTGGCAAATTGGCTGTTATCCTATTTAAATAGCGACAGTAGCCCGAAATATTGTGTTCTACATCATCAATTCGAACACGGAAAGAATGATGTCTAATAAAGAAACTATGCATAATTCGCGCTGGATTTTTATAATACATGGCGAGCTCTGGGTAGAAAAATCCATTGAGTTGGTAATCCGCTCGTTTTTCGATTGTTTGTTCTAATTTCTCACGATTAAAGCCTTGGAGTAGATATCCCTTATTCGCCGCTTCAATTCGTTCGCACATATCATGGGTAGCAACTGTCAATTCTAAAAAAAGTCGGGAATGTTGTTTCACGATCATGAATAAAATCAAGACGTCCAGCTGCATTTTTCAGACCAAACTCAAAATACCGATCTTCTGGTAAATATTTCGTTATTTCATTTGTGCAGTAACTGAGCCAATGATCATGATTTTTCCAATATTCCTTTTCTATAAAATGATTAAAAGCATTCGTCGCAACATCTAGCCAGCGTGAATCACGGTCAATTGCATATAGACGCAACAAGCCAAGAACCGCCTCGCCATCATAATAAATGATTCGAAAAGCATCTTTTATAGCTAATGTTGGATATTCTAAAACATGAACAAACTGGCCATTCTCCTGTTGTTGATCACAAATCGCATGTGCTAATTTCTGACACAGCGCCAAATAATCATTATTTTTAGTCACCTGAATATATTTCGAAAAAGCTAGGATTGCTGCCGCATTTGCGCCTAGTTTAATTTCATTGTTGTCCCGCTCGATGACATAGGCACGGTTCTCTTTCTCCCTGATTAAGTCAATAGCCAGAAACCGCAATGCCCGCTCCGCTGCCCGTAAAATTTTATCGTCACCAGATACTTCATACGACTCAATCATAGCATATGTTGAACTCGCATGGCGTAAACTGTTATAGTGCTTGATTTTCTTATCAAAACACGAAAAGTAACCATAAATAAATTCGCCATCTACACCGACCTGATCCGCCAAATATGAGCCAGATTGCTGGATAAGTTCGGCTACATCAGACGGCTTCAATTGCGATATAACACGCCGGCCATGATTCAATTCATCACTATAAAGTGGCAAAACGGCGTCACCATCAAAATAAAACCCAATTGTATCAAAAACAACAATCTCTGAATCAGCCTCTATCTCTAGTTTACCATGCTCCTTATGTGATTGAACTAAATAGCGATTTAAGTTTTCCAGATTCAACGCTAGTCCAGCATCTTTTGGTTGTATCATTGCGTTACCATTCACTTCTTGCTCCAATAAGGCAGTATGGAATCCCTTATCGAACGAAATACCGAGGCGGTAATAATTTTTCTTCGTATGTAGCACTATATCATTCCATTCCGAAAAAAGCATCGCCTCAAATTTATAAGCTACGTCAATTTTAAAATTAGCAGCGTGTTTATCTATTTCTTTCTTAATTTGCTTAAAGATATAATCAAGAGATGCATTGCTGTAATTGATAACAGTTGCACGCTTTGCACTATGCTCCAATGATAAAAAGATTTTCCAATCCCCAAGCCAACTCATATTACCAAGTTGCTTGCTCTCCTTTGCAATTGCTTTTTTTATTTCTAAAATAGCCTCTAAACTTTGCATAACCGCACACTCCTTATGTAGCCCCCTTATTCAAAGGAATAAGGAGGCCAATTATTGGTACTTAACAAGAAAAACTCAAATCATTCTTGTGGTTTTTTTCTAAATAATCTTAGTAAGAAACCTCCAGCTAAAGCGAGTAACCCAACACCGAACCATTGCGCAGTATTAGAATCTTCATCACCAGTAGACGGCAATGCTGACCCATCCGAACTATTCGTAGAAGGATCTGCACTCATCATACTAGTAGTTCCTGCCCCTGTACTAATAGGCTCAATCACCGAACCAGTTCCTCCAGTTCCTGTCTTAATTGGTGTATTAGGATCTGTATTACCGTCGGCGTCCGCATCAGCGTCGGCATCCGCATCGGCATCCGCATCGGCATCCGCATCGGCATCCGCATCAGCATCGGCGTCAGTATCGTCGAGCAAAGGAAGCACCTCTGTTGAGGCAATAGTACTAGTTTTAGTAGTTTCTCCTCTAGTTGCTGTTAGATAAGCCGTAATTATATCCCCTGCCACTAACTTATGGCCAGATATATTAACAACGTAATTACCATCAGCATCTAGCGCAATATTTCCAATAATTGTACCATCTGGAAGTTGTAACGTTAACTTCAACTCCACGCCTTCTGGAAGTTGTGAAGCTAAAGCCTTAGCTTTCTGAATTAAACTATTGACAGCAAGAGGCCCATCATCATAGAGCCCATCACCACGGATGAACGTATCTCCTTCACGGACAGGGTTGATAAGAGGTTTCTTAACTACATAATTCTTCCAATCAATGTCTCCATCGGCGTCAGCATCCGCATCGGCATCCGCATCAGCGTCAGCATCCGCATCGGCGTCAGCATCCGCATCCGCGTCAGCATCGGCGTCAGCATCCGCATCAGCGTCAGCGTCGGCATCCGCATCGGCGTCAGCATCAGCATCCGCATCGGCGTCAGCATCCGCATCGGCGTCAGCATCAGCGTCAGCATCGGCGTCAGCATCCGCATCGGCATCCGCATCAGCGTCAGCATCGGC
>NZ_AODK01000036.1 GCF_000525975.1 Listeria rocourtiae FSL F6-920 | reverse complement strand
ATCCTTGCGTCACATTGACTTCGCTAGCAAATTACTTTACTAGTAGTTTTTTTTGGAAATAGCTCTCTATTTCCGCCCTGCGATTCTTACCTAGAAACATTACTGTCTCTATTGGTTTTATCTTTGTTTCTGTTCAGTTTTCAAAGGTCATTATCGCGTTGCTATCACTTATGTTGTTTTATTTTTGCGACTTTTAAATCATAACATTCAAGCACTTATCTGTCAACAACTTTGTATAATTAATTTTATGTTATTTTTCTTTGTAAAAGTGTTGGCTAGTAGCGCCGAGAACTAATATATCAATTAATTAGGATAATGTCAACCAAGTTATGCATAATATTTTAGTTTTTTTTTTAGACTGTACTCTATTTCCACAAAAATGTATGCGCTAAACATTGATGTACAGCCGTTTACTATTATAGATTTTTTTTTGCATAAATATTATTACTTTTATACATTGGCGATAAAAAACCATCAAATCAAGTGAAAAGATGGCTTTGCTGGAAGTTATAATGTTTTTGACTGGCACTCTGGACAAGTTCCGTAAACTTCTAATCGGTGTTTATTTACTTCATATCCTGTGACACTTGCAGCAAAATGCTCTACTTCGTCTAAGCCAGGATAATGAAAATCTACTATTTTACCGCATTCGTTGCAAATGGCATGGTAATGTTCGGATGTAGAAAAATCAAAACGGCTGGATGAATCGCCATATGGTAATTCTTTAATTAGTCCTGCTTCTCGGAATACGCGTAGATTATTATAAACTGTAGCTACACTCATATTGGGGAAGTTCCCTTCAAGCGCTCTGTATATCTCATCAGCGGTAGGATGGGTATCAGCATTAATTAAGAATTCAAGTATAGCATGACGTTGAGGAGTTATTCTGACTCCAGTTTTTTTCAAGACATCTATTGCTTCTCGTAAATGAGAATGAGAATTAGACACCGTCATGCACTCCTTTCTCGCTTAATTTAAATAGATTGTACATATATCCTATTCTACCTAACTTTCGCGTGTTCTGTCAACATTAGGGTGCGTAAACATTTCTTTTCAATAACCTTTATTTAAGTTAATCGTATTTAATAATGGTTCTTCGTTTTGAAATCTTGAAATATTTTCAAGCCATATGTCGAAGCTTCTATAGAGGTATTTAGGCGAATGGGCGGACACATGTGGTGTAATTGTGACATTTGGAAAATCCCATAAAACATGTTTTGTCGGTAATGGCTCGATTGGTGTGACATCAAGATATAGGTGATCAATTGTTTCGCTTGTTGCGACTTCTATCAAAACTTCTTCTGTGACAACAGAGCCTCGACCGATGTTAATAAATACTGCGCTTTCTTTCATTGCCTCAAAATGTGATTTTTGGTAAAGTGCTTTAGTCGCTTTTGTTTCCGGCAAAATGGATACAATGAAATCACCTTTGGGAAGAACAGTCTGGATTTCTTTTATAGAAACAACTTGATCGAATGGCGCAAAAGTTTCTCCTGATGTATTAATACCGATTATCTTCATTTGGAATACTTTTGCGAACTGGGCGATTTGCTTTCCTATAGCGCCTGTTCCTGCAATAATGATTGTTTTTCCTGCTAGTTCGGACATCTCTGCATCACGGCTCCAATTATGCTCTACTTGTTTTGTTGCAAAATTCGCTAGGCGTTTAACGTAAGAAAGCATGTAAGCTATTGTGAATTCGGCCATTGGGATTGCATGAATTCCTCGCACATTGGTGACAAGAACTGCTCTTTCTTGAAGTTTTGCATGAGGTAGTTCTTCAATTCCTGCTGAAAAAACCATAATCCACCTTAGAGAATCAGCTTTTTCAATAATCGCTTCTGTGATGTCAGAGCCATAGGTTACGATGCAATCTATCGTTTCTAAGGATTCATAGGAAGCTAAATTTTCTATGTAGTCGTATGTATGATTTGGAAATTGCGCTTGTTGTTTGGCTTTTAAATCGTCTGGTATTGGCATTGTAAACAGTATTTTCAAAAGAAATCACATCACTTTCTGTTTATATTGTCCTTTTATTTTAGTCTCTTTTCGCGTCGGTTACAATGAACTTGCTTCTATTATTATTGCAGTTCGGCGCGGTTTCTACTAAAATGAGAAGGGAAGAAACATTAATGAAGGAGATGTATCAAACATGAACCATTCTGAATCGGAAAAGTTACATACGGAGGCGCTTAGGCATATTGTTGGCGGGGTTAATAGTCCCTCCCGTTCTTATAAAGGTGTTGGCGGCGGAATTCCTGTGACGATGGAGCGTGCAAGCGGCGCCTATTTTTGGGATGCTGATGGTAATAAATATATTGATTATTTGGCGGCTTACGGACCGATTATTACTGGCCACGCGCATCCTCATATTACAAAAGCAATTACGCATGCTGCAGAAAATGGTGTTTTATATGGCACACCTACGAAGCATGAGATCACTTTTGCAAAGATGTTAAAAGACGCAATTCCCTCTTTGGAAAAAGTTCGCTTCACAAATTCTGGTACAGAGGCTGTGATGACGACGATTCGTGTAGCACGTGCTTTTACTGGGCGCGATAAAATTATCAAATTCGCTGGTTCTTATCATGGGCATTTTGATTTGGTGCTTGTCGAGGCTGGTTCTGGTCCTTCTACGCTCGGTACGCCGGATTCTGCCGGGGTGACGATGGCAACTGCAGAGGAGGTTATTACCGTTCCTTTTAATGACATCGCTAGCTTTGAAGAGGCAATGCAGATTTGGGGTGACCAAGTTGCTGCGGTTTTAGTGGAGCCTATTATTGGAAACTTCGGTATTGTCGGCCCAGTTGAAGGCTTCTTGGAGAAAGTGAACGAGTTAGCGCATGCTGCAGGTGCACTTGTCATTTATGATGAAGTGATTACCGCGTTCCGGTTTATGTATGGCGGAGCACAAAATTTGCTGAACATAACACCTGATTTGACTGCACTTGGAAAAATTATTGGGGGTGGATTGCCAATCGGTGCATATGGTGGGCGCGTCGATATTATGGAAAAAGTTGCTCCACTAGGCCCCGCATATCAAGCCGGTACAATGGCTGGAAATCCAGCTTCTATTCAATCGGGGATTGCTTGCTTGGAAGTTCTGCAAGAAAACGGCATTTATGATCGCTTTGAAAAATTCGGAGTTAGGTTAAAAAATGGGATTCTGCATGCAGCTGCCAAACATGGGATTGACGTTACGGTTAATCAGATTAAAGGTGCTTTGACAGTTTACTTTACAGATCAAGAAATTGTAACTTATGAGGATGCTCAAGCCACTAACGGTGAATTATTCGGCCAGTTTTTCAAGTTAATGGTGGAAGAAGGTATCATGTTGGCACCTTCCAAATATGAAGCTTGGTTTATTACAACGGCACATACCCATACGGATATCGAGGAGACACTTGCTGCTGTGAACCGGGTTTTTGCAAAAATCGCTGGTTAATTTGTTTGCCAAGCGACATTTACGGATATAATAGGAGAAAATGAGTACAGAAAGGAATAACCAGCAATGAAATTCGGGGCTAGGATTATAAAAACAGGAATTGCGATTAGTTTAGCGCTTTTTATTGCCGAGCTGTGTCACTCCCCTTCTCCTTCTTTAGCAGGGATTTCGGCAATTTTTGCAGTGCAACCATCGATTTACCGCTCATATTTAGAAATTTTACAACGGGCGCAAGGGAATGTTATTGGCGCAGTGATCGCGATTGGTTTCGGGCTTTACATTGGAAATGATTTTATTTTGATTGGGGTTGCATCAATTATTTGTGTGGCCTTGTTAATCCAGTTTAAACTTGAAAAAACGATTGGCTTGGCGCTTGTGACGCTGGTTATCGTTATGGATTCGCCTACAAATGACTTTCTAATGATTGCCCTCACACGATTCGGCACGATTATGCTCGGGCTTGTTGCCGCATTTATCGTGAACTTGATTTTCTTACCGCCGAAGTATGAAATTACTTTATTCCAGTTTATTTACAGCACAAATGATGAAATTATGCGCTGGATAAAGTTGAATTTGCGTCATGCTGCAGACTTTCCACTCCTAAAAAAGGACATGAAGTGGATGCAAAAGCAGATTACACAAATGAGCAGTTACTATGAATTATATCGCGAAGAGCGAACGTTTTTGAGACGAACGAATATTTCCAAATCACGAAAAATTGCTGTTTACCGGCAGATGATTCTTTGTTCACAAAAAGGGTATGAATTACTGCGGATATTACACCGCTATGAAAATGATTTTTTGCAATTGCCCCCCGAGAAACAAGAGTTAATACGCATGCAGATTGATTATTTAACGGATACTCATGAACAGTTGTTACTCACGTATATTGACAAAGTTTCAGTGGACTTAAATTATACGGAGAAACATTTTTCGCAGGATCCAGCAGATTTGATGCGATTGTTCTTAAATGAGATGAAGGAAATAGATAAAGAAGATGACGATGAGGGCATTGATCAGTATCATTTGATGCGCATTATCGCTTGTGTCTTTGCTTATCAAGAAACCGTAGATTATTTGGAAAAGCTGATTCATAGTTTTAAATTGAGACATGATGAGGAAAATAAGATTGACATTGATGTGCATGAATAAAACTCCGAGCTGGCTATTAGAGCTGGCTCGGTTCTTTTTTCATGCTCTGTTATCGTTCTGTTTTCGACAATAGTAGCCCCATTTATCATTCCCCAATCACACATTGCTCGAACTAGTGGAATGAGTGTGTGGCCTAAATCGGTCAAGCTATATTCTACTTTAGGTGGAATCTGGTTGTATACTTTTCGGTAGACAATGCCATCTTCTTCTAATTCGCGTAATTGTAATGTGAGCATTCGTTGTGTTATTCCTGGAATCAACCGTCGAAACTCATTAAAACGAATCGTTTTATCCATTAAATGAAATAATATTTGTAATTTCCACTTTCCACCGATAACAGATGACGTTACATCCGCACCACATGAAAAATCCGTCTTACGTTTTTGCATCGTTCCCTCCTTTTCACAGTATACAAAATGTAACTACCTAACAAAAATGTGCATACTATCTTTTTTTTATTTTACTTGATATACTTGGAATGTCAAACAATTTAGGAGGGATTTTTCATATGTCAAAGAAACAAGAAATTTTAGATGCTTTCCACTATCGCTTTGCTTGTAAGGAGTTCGATGCTGCGAAAAAAAATAAAAGCTGAGGATTTTCAATTTATTTTAGAAACTGCTCGGTTGTCTCCTTCATCTTTCGGTTTTGAGCCTTGGAAGTTACTTGTCATTGAGAATAAAGAGCTACGTAAGGATTTAATGCCGAATGCTTGGGGGGCGCAAACCCAGTTACCAACTGCTGATAAATTCGTAATCGTGCTTTCTCGTACCAAAAATAGCCTGGCACCTGAATCTGATTACATTCAAAATCACCTGAAAAATATAGCTCAAATGCCCGATGAAGTTGCTAAGATGTACACGAATTATTTTAGTAACTTTTTAGAGAAGGATTTTGACTTGTTAGCCGAGGATCGTCTCGTTTTTGAATGGGCTAGTCGTCAAGCTTACTTAGCGATGGCAAATATGATGACGAGCGCAGCTGCGATTGGCATTGATTCTTGTCCAATTGAGGGGTTCGACAAACAAGCTGTTGAAGAACTTTTGATTCAGAAAAACTTGATGGATGCAAATGAGTTCGGCGTTTCCGCTATGCTTGCATTTGGCTACCGAGCCGCAGCACCAAGTCGTGAAAAAAAACGCGTCAACCAATAGAAGCGCACGTTGAAACGGTTTATTAGACTCCGTTTTTCATCAAACGACAAAAAACACGCAAAACAAGATTCCAGTGATGGGAGCTTGTTTTGCGTGTTCTTCACTACAAATTTAGCGATATTCTTTATACTTTTCATACCAGATATCAATGTAATCTTTGGAAAACGGACCTTTTTTTGTCCAGAATCCAATGTGAGAGTATATCTACATTATGTCTTAGTATGCGGTCGATAGCGTCTGGATATTTCATTTGCCTTCTATGTTGTTCGTATTCGCCTTCATCTAGCAAGTGGAACCGACCATCTGGAAAAACCTTGATATCCAAATCGTAGTCGATATATTTCACTGCTTCCTCATCAGATGCGAATGGCGTTCCTAGATTGCAATAATGATATATCCCGTCCTCTCTAATCATCGAAATCACGTTAAACCAATATTCGCTGTGAAAATAGCAAATAGCAGGTTCACGGGTTACCCACTTTCGGCCATCAGATTCCACTACCAAAGTGTGATCATTTCCACCGATAATAACATTTTCCGTTGATTTCAAAACAACCGTTTTTTTCCAAGTACGATGAAGTGAGCCGTCGTGTTTGTAGCTTTTGATTTGAATTATTTCTTTCTCTTTAGGTAAGTACATCCAATATCCTACTTTCTCCATGTACTATCGATCTAACATCCTTTTCCATTATACCATGCAATCAGTTTCAAAAAAACTGAAAAGGCTGATGAAAAGCTGAAACGGCTCGTTAGACCCCAAAAAGCTGGGCAAGGAACGAATACTCCCTGCGCTCACACTCGTATTGTGGCTCTAACTTAGCAAATGTTGCCTCGTAAGAGCCACAACAAAGAGGGAACAGTAAAAGTCCGTTTTTGATTTTTAAGAAGGTGATGGGATTTGTTAAAGGAATACTACTCATTGCATTCACAGGCTCACAAACGCTCTAAACTAATAATGTTCTTCCACCATCTACAATAATTGTCTGTCCGCGAATCATATCTGCCTGATCACTCACTAAAAATGATACAGTTTTTACTAAATCTTGCACTTCAACCATACGACCAGCTGGAGTTTTTGCAATCGCATCTGCTAATAATTCTTCACGATTAGGAAAATGATCTAGCGCTTCTGTTTCGATTAGTCCACCAGAAACAGCATTCACCGAAATCCCCATTGGCGCCAATTCGACAGCCAAATAACGCGTTAACGATTCGACAGCAGCCTTTGAAACGCCAACCGTTGTATAATTTTCCAAATAGCGAATCGCTCCTACAGAACTCAAACTTACAATTTTTCCACCGCCCGTTTTTTGCATACGCTTTGCAGCTTCTTGACTTGCAAAAAGTAACGCTTTAGCATTGATATCCATCGTCCAGTCCCAATGTGACTCGTTCAATTCCATAATTGGCCTTAAAACACCACTTGCCGCATTGTTTACTAGCACATCGAGCCGTCCGAACGCCTCATCAACCTCTGTGAACATTCCTTTTAGTTTCTCGATATCCCCTACATTAGCGCGCACTAGCAACGCTTTTTGACCTAACGCCTCGACTTCCTTTGCAACTTCCTGTGCCTTACTACGGCTTCTCGCAAAATTAATCGCAATATCATACCCTTGTTTCGCGAGATCAAGCGCGATTTCTCGTCCAATCCCACGACTGCTTCCTGTTACTAATGCTACTTTATTCATTGTATAGTTTCCTCCTTTAGAAATGCTTGCCACATTTTTTGATACGGAACTGGAAAAGCTAAGTGCTCCATTTCAGCTTTGGTGACAGTTTTTGTTTTCAACTCTGTGGTTTGTGTGTGAATCGCTTGCGCTACGAATACGTCTACTTCCCAGATTAAATGTGAAAATATATGCTTTACATGTGTGATTGGCTCGGATTCCATTTGGAGTTCGATGCCATATTTCTGTAAAAAAGCTAATTTCATTGCTTCGTTATTTTCCGCTAAATCAACGGTTGGAAATTGCCATAAATTAGCCAGCAATCCTGTTTCTGGGCGCTGTTCTATGATATATTTGTCCTCTCCTATCTTAACGATAGCACTAGATAGGAATATTCTCTTTACTTTTGTTTTCTTAACTTTAACTGGGTAAGACTCTTCTTTCCCTACTTTGTGTGCTTCGCAAAAATCTTGTAGCGGACAGACAAGACACATTGGTTTTTTGGGCGTGCAAACAAGGGCGCCGATTTCCATCAAAGCTTGGTTAAACTCACCTGGCTTCTCTGGATCGATTAGTGGGTACAAAGCTGCCTCAAATTTCTTCCGTGTTTTCTGCTTCATAATATCATCGTCAATCTCCAAAATCCGCGAGATGACTCGCATCACATTTCCGTCCACAGCAGGCTCTGGCTTTTCATATGCAATGCTTAACACGGCGCCAGCGGTATATGGTCCTACCCCTTTTAGCGCGAGAATTCCTTCCAAATCATTCGGAACGACACCGCCCATCTCTGTCACCACTGTTTTCATCGCAGCTTGCAAATTACGCACACGAGAATAATAGCCAAGACCTTCCCAAACTTTTAAAATTCGTTCTTCTGGAGCCTCTGCAAAGTCTTTCATCGTTGGAAACCATGACATAAATCGCTCAAAATATGGCATAACTGTATCGACTTTTGTTTGCTGGAGCATAATCTCAGAAACCCAAATTCGGTAAGCGTCTGTATTTTCTCGCCAAGGTAAAATCCGCTTATTCTCCTCATACCAATCAATTAAAGCTGATCTAAAGGCTATAATTTTTTCGTTTTTCCATTCCATCGTGTATTTACTCCTCATTCTATGTGTATATTCTCATGGTTTTCTAATGCGTGTTTTCGGGTATTCTGTAGTATAATGTAAGTATGAACAAAACTTCCGATACTTGAATTTCTTGCACGTTTTCATTATACAGAATCAAGATGTGATTGGATAGCCAATCGCCTTCGGATGTTTCACAAGATGCAAATATTGATTTTATATTGCTCTTAGAAGAGGAGGAAGTCTCTTGGACACTGGCACACATGTTGTTATGGGAATCGCACTCGGCGCTGTTGCTACAGCGATCGACCCTTCTATTGTTGGGGGTTCCGCTGCCATTGGTATCATGACAGCCACTATTATTGGATCACAAATACCGGACATTGATACTGTTCTGAAACTTAAAAATAATGCGGATTATATTCGTAATCATCGGGGAATCACCCATTCCCTTCCAGGTCTAGCAATCTGGCCGATTTTACTATCGGTTATTCTTGCTTTCATTTTTCCAGCCGCGCCGTTTGGGCATCTTTTGCTGTGGACTTTCGTGGCAGTCGCCTTTCACATTTTTGTGGATATTTTCAACGCATATGGAACGCAGGCTTTGAGGCCATTTAAAGATACCTGGGTCGCATTTGGATTTATTAACACATTTGATATCTTTATTTTCGGTTCTCACGTTGTAGCTATTATTATTTGGTTACTCGGTGCATCAGCTATACCAACGTTCTTCACATTATACACGATTTTGGCGGTTTACTATGTAGCAAGATTCGTCACGCAAAAAGTCATTACCCATGCGGTCAAAAATATGATTCCTGATGCGGAGGAAATTATTGTAGCTTCTACGATTCGTTTCTTCCAGTGGCGTGTTGCTGTAACAACGAAAGACCATTACTATGTCGGCAGAGCTTTTAAACGTACGATTTCTATTTACGAGAGATTCGATCGCTTACCAGTTCCCGATAACGATATTATCCACGCAGCGATGAAAGATAAGAATTTAGCGGCATTTGTATCCTTTTCCAAGGTGTATAACTGGCGTATTGAAGAAAAGATGGATGGCACGTACGTAACATATACTGATTTGAGGTATCGCAGTAACGGACACTACCCATTTGTTGCGGTGGTCAAATTGGATGATGATTTACAAATCGTTTCTTCTTACACTGGCTGGATTTTCAGCGATGAGAAACTACACAAGAAATTACATCCTGCTACCAATTAGAATTTAGTAAAAAGGGCCTTCTCAGATTCAAAAATGAGAAGGCTTTTGTATTTCATCGCTCTTTTCGTTCTACCAAATGTAGTGATGCGCCATGTTGTTTTACTTGTTTTGATACATAGTCATACGTATATTCGCTTCCACGATATGGGTATCCAGCTTTGGCATAACTTGCTTCAAAATCAGTCCATAGCATCTCTACCCACCAAAGCGCTTCTTCTTCGGTAAAATTCGGATTAATCGCTAGCAGCTCTAACTTTAAGTTTTCAAAATAAGTTTTCATTACTCTTGCTCCTCTTCAAAATCTAATTCATGTTCTCGCATGTAATCTTGAATGGTATCATAGGAAAACCCTTTTTGCAATAGAGATGTGATTGTTTTTTGACGGCACCTAGCTGGCCCTAAACGACGATTTCTTTGCAATAATTTATTTAATTGCTCGCCTAATACGTCTTGCTCCTGCTCTTCTGAGAACTCTTCTAGTGCTATCGAGCTTGCTTCTTTTGCCAAATCTGTTTCGTAGCCTTTTTGGATAAGCTCAGTAACTAATTTTTGCTGTAGTTGACGTTTTGCAGATTTGCGACTGCGATTAACGATTTTGGTTGCTAGTTTGACAGCATTTTCAAGTTGTATATCATCTTTAAAATCACCCAACGCTTCTTCAATATATTCGCGGACTATACCTTTTGTCACAAGTTCTCGCTCGATTTGACGAGGTCCCTTTGACGTAGTATTTACTTGGGTACGAACATAAAGATGCGCGAATTCTAAGTCATTAATATATTTCATTTCGGCTAGACGTTTAATGACAATGCTAATTTCGTCGGGTTCCATTTCAGATTTTTCCAAGTGAGTGCGGATTTCTTTTTCGGAGCGCACACGATGAGCTAAATATTGGATGGCTTTGTTCAAGCCTCGACGGATTGCATCTTCTTCTTGAACCTCAGCTAATTCCTCATCGGTCAATTCGCGATCTTTAAAAAGTTGGTACTTCGTGAGAACGACTTCATCTACACTAAATAGATATTTTCCGGCAACAAATATGTTGTATCTTTCTTTATTTTTTTGTTGTTGCGAAATGGATGTTATTTTCATCTTTATCGCCTCCTCTTCTATTCTTATAATACGAAAAAAATCGTTTTAAAGCTATCTTAAAGGGAAAAGTGATAACAAATATGTTAGGAGTTGAACGATATATGAATATTTTAATAACAGGTGGCACTGGTTTTATTGGACATCATCTCGTTCCGGCTCTGCTAGATAAAGGCCATGTTATCTATATTTTGACGCGTCGGGATGATAAGGTGGACTCAGGAAATGTACATTATATAAAATGGTTGGATGGTTCTCTGCCGAATTTGGCTGGCATTGCTATTGATGTATGCATAAACCTTGCTGGTGCAGGGATTGCCGATAAGCGCTGGACAGAGAAACGGAAACAAGTGATTTTGAATAGCCGAGTAGAGGTTACAACAGAGCTTGTGCGAATTATTCACCATTTGAAATTGAAACCACATATATTGATTAATGCGAGCGCAATTGGCGTGTACCCTACTTCACAGACAACTTTCTTCTTGGATACAGAGGAGCATGTAGCGGCAGATAATTTTCTTGCAGAGACTGTGATTTCTTGGGAAAAAGCTGCTCGAACATCAGGAATTCGGACGGTATTCACGCGGTTTGGCTTGATTTTAGGAAGAGATGGCGGATCATTGCCATTGCTTACAAAGCAGTTCGCTTTTCTTATCGGTGGGCCGCTGGGTGACGGGAATCAGTGGTATTCGTGGATTCATATTGATGATGTTGTTGCAGCGATTTTATTTATTATGACGAATAATCGTATGGAAGGGGCAATAAACATAACTGCACCACATCCTGTGCAACAAAAAAATTCGCGGAGTTGCTTGGTCATGCCATGAATCGACCAGCAAAAGTGGCAACACCAGCTTCAATGGTACGCCTAGCAATGGGAGAACGGGCAATGCTTGTTCTTGAGGGGCAGCGTGTTTATCCTCAAAAACTCCTCAATCAAAACTTCACATTTGCATTTCCACAAATTGAGGAGGCATTGGCAGATTTAGTGCAAGAATAAAAATAAGGCGTCAGAAGCTCAACTACTGAGCTCCTAACGCCTTATTTTATTTTGTTTCCTCAACTAGAATTATAGCTTCATTTTCTTCTAGAATTTCTTCTACGATTTGTGATTTGGATAGCGGGCGTTTTTTACCTACTAGCACCATTAATTGCAACATTGTGAAAGCAATCGAGCTTCGTTTCCGGAATGCGATAAACTTTTGAACCCAAGTGGTGACGTACTTTGATTTGTAATTTCGTAATCCTTGAAATCCATAAAAGCCTTGGCTGTAGCGGTAGACAAGTCCTGCCATCCGCTCTCCTAAGAAAGCGAACTGGGACGATCCTACATTAGAAAGTGGTGCCATTCCTGCATTGAAAATTTGATAGCCATCTTCTTGTCCTTTTTGAAACAGATTGATAAATAGGAAATCCATAATACCGCTAGGGGCATCTTGACCATAGCGCATTAAATCGATAGACGTCATCTCGTCGTTATAACACGGCATGATAGAAGCAAAGGCAATGATTTTGCCACTTTCATCCTTAGCAACCGCGATTGGTGCTTGCTCTAAATAGTAAACATCAAAGTAGCCAAGTGAAAATCCTTTTTCGGATCTTTCGCCAAGCCAATCATCTGAAACTTCACGAAGTCGCTGAATCGTTTGCTCGTCAAAACTCGGTTCGATGATTTCAAACGTATAGCCTTCGCGTTCAAATTTGTTCATTAAAGCTCGTTCACCTTTGCGTTTTTTACCAGTTAATGTGAATTCAGGCAAAGATACAAAGCCTTCTTCACCGATTTTCATGAAGTCAAAGCCGTGATCATGGAGGAATGCTAGCATGTCAACATCCACTTCATAAAAGACAGGCCGGTAGCCGAAGCGATCAGCATACATCATTAGCTCTTCCAACGCTTCCTCAAGATGAGCACTATCCCCGACCGGTTCTCCCATGATGACCATTTTGTCAGCTTTCAGTTGGAACGGAAATACTACTTTGTCATCTTTGGACCAAAATAGTAATTTGTCACGTAAAAACATGGTGTGCGTTACTTCGTTTCCTTTATACTTTGCTAAATGTGCTCTCAGACGCCTTGCATCAAATGGTTCTCCTATGGTCACAGTCGTTGTGGAGAAATAATAGAAAATAACAATCAAACTAATAATGGCAATAGCAACACCGATAAAACCTGTAATCCAAACATGTTCAGATGGAATCAATAGATAATCCGGTATTTTGCGGTGATGTGGTACTTTTGGTGAGTTGTAGATACCGATTAGAACATAGCCGATTAGACAAAGTAAGAAGAGCGCACTGTCGAAAATGATTTTGCTCCAAGTATACACAAGTTTTTCTCTATAGAATTCGTGACGAGCTAAGTAGACACAAATCAACACAATTCCGAGGAAAATCGCCGCTTTGATAGAAAACCCTTGCGCCAATGTATTAAAAATCGCGCAACCTAACACAACGATTGTTGTCACATAAGCTTTTGTGACTTTACTTTCAATTCCTCGAGCAAGTCCTAATAACAGAAACCCGAATGCTATCATTGTAATTTGCGATACGAAGAACAAGCTGAAAGGAGCTAATTTGTATAGCAATGGTAAGTGATAAATCGCATTCGGGATTGCTGCAGAAATGATAAGCATTAATCCTGCGAAATAGACGAATAAAACTAAAAAGCGATGCGCTAATTTTTGTAGAAATAGCCGCGGTAAACCTTCTAAATAGTCATTGAACTTCTTCCCTGCTTTTTGGACGAAGAATAGAAGTCCTGCTGCAAAAGGAATAATATAATAAAAAATACGGTAAAATAGTAGCCATGCAACGCTCAAATCAGTCGATACACCAAGTCGTTCTAGGCCAAGAATCATTACAACGTCAAACGTACCGACTCCACCTGGCACCATCGAGGCAATACCAATTACAGATGCAATGACAAAGAGCGGAAATACTTTTGCCACATCGACGGGCTCATTCATAAGTACGCCGATAATAATAAAGCAACCGAATGCAAAAGCCCATTCTAATAGTGATGCCAAAATGAGCAGTAATTCGCGTTTTAGCGGTAAATCTTCAAATAATGTTTTACTTTTCCACTTAGTGAAGAAAAATAGGATTGGGAAATAAAGTCCGCCTCCTACAAGCCATGGCCAATAACTTCGGAAATGATCGGCAAATCCGGGAATAAATAGCATCACTAAGCCAATAAGGCAATACAAAGACAAACCAGATACGAGAAATAAGGCAATTTTGGAAATAGCTAGGAGAATTTGTTTATGATCAGCATTTTTTCCGTAGAAATTAGCGCGTAAAGATGCTCCTAATACACCTCCGAAGCCTCCGATATTTGTGAATGTATTCGTAATCCAACCAGATGCGATGATATGACTCGTTGGAAATTTCCCAGGCAATAGTTTCACAATGACAAAATCATAGATGAGCATTGGTGTTACGGCAATAAGTCCCACAACAATCATAATTAAAATATTTTCTGGTCCCTGCGATGTTAAATTTTCTTTTAATGCACCAAAATCGGTTGTTGTTCCAATATTAATCACTTCGTATACAACGAATGCAAGTACAAAAACGATAAAAATTATTTTGGCCTTCAGACTGTTTTCTTGAAACCATGCTATAAGCTTTGCAAATCTTTCTTTCATCATACCAATCCCTTTCATTTTTTGCGCTTTCTCACACTTGGGATACATAAAGCTGCTAGAATTCCTAGCAAACCACTAAGCGTATTTAAAATAATATCATCTATATCTGTCGAACGATTTTCTGGTAATGTAATACCGCTAAAACCTGTAATAACTGTCGTTTGGAGGAATTGAATAAGCTCGATTCCCATTGAAACGAGTAAAGCTGTCAAAAGTGTCATGCTAATCTTTTTTGTAATTTGAAAATAAAGCAGAAAAAAGGTTAGCGGTGCGAGTAATAAAACATTTCCAAGAAGTTGAATAATAGTTGGCATCGTCGGTAGTGTCTGATGAACAGTATTTTCAATCGTCGTGAACGGCTCAAGATTAACCATTTCGTGCTGAATATGAAATGCCCCAGTATAAGTACTTCTCAAAATATCACCCGCTGAAATGTATGTAACAAGATGATGCAAAATAAATAAATATAAAACAAAAGTAGCCAGCCAAATCACAGCTACTACATTTCTTAATTTCGCCTTCCAAATAATGAAAAACGAAACTACGCCAAGAATTGTGCCATTTACAATAACATTAATCAGCTCTGCACGGCTACTAAAATCGATTGCTAAAAATATACCATAACTTATATATATAACCGGAATCAAGAGAACCAGAAACCGAGCTTTATCATTTTTCATAAATTTGCCACGCTTTCTTATGGAGTTATTGTCTTCCTTAGTTTAACAAATAACGCAAGTAATGAAAAGCTTTCTTGGCGCTATCCGACCTTACATTATTGCAAGGTGATTCAAAAATGGAGAACGAGGACTATTGTGCATTTCCCCGTTCTCTATTTTATGTTCTGTCTATTCTTAGTTCGTAAACAAATTGTTCCCCGCGTGGACCTAAGACAACACTTGAGGTTTCAGTGAATCCGCTTTTTAAATACAATTTTTGTGCAGGGATGTTTCGTTTGTTAACAGCTAGCACAACGGTAGAAACCCTTTTAAAGTTATTGCGCACGTAAGCTTTGAGTTCAGCTAGAGAATTGGCACCGTATCCCCTGCCTTGTACACTCGAATCGATGGAATATCCCCGTAAAAGCAATGCATTCTGTTCCATGGTATAAGTCTTTACACCATCACCACTATCCAGAACAAAAAAACCAACAACTGCTTCACTATCGTAAACGAGAACACAATGATAGCTATATGTTTGGCTCGCTTGTTCTAAAAGTTCAACTGGATGCGCTGAAAATTCATCGTTTGTCAGCTGATATTTCTTAAGGGCTTCAATCTGTGCGGTTTCTTTTTTGAATTGTTTTAAGTGGACATTCATGAGCAGCCCTCCTCGATTAATTTTTTAACGTTAGCACTGTAATGCTCTCCACATGAGCGGTGTGCGGGAACATGTCTAGTGGCTGAATATATTTTACGTTATACCGCTTAGCTAAGACCTGGATATCCCGAGCGAGAGTGGATGGATTACATGATACGTAAACAATTTGCTTGGCATTCGTGCGTAAAATCGATTGCAGTAATTGGTCCTCACAACCAACACGTGGCGGATCAACCACAATAGCATCTGGCTTGAAACCAGCTTTAATCCATTTTGGGAAAATTTCTTCCGCTTTTCCAGTTTCAAATGTGATATTTGTAATTCCTGCGCGGGTTGCATTTGCTTTCGCATCTTCTATTGATTCTGCAATAGTATCCATGCCACGCACTTCTGCTACGCGTTTCGCTAAAGATAAGCCAATTGTACCCACACCACAGTAGGCGTCAACAATCTTTTCGTTACCTGTTAAACGGATAGCACGCGCTACTTCCCGGTACAACTTCTCTGTTTGGGATGGATTTAATTGAAAAAAAGCGCGTGCCGATAGGTCGAATTCAATTTCACCGAGCTTTTCAGTCATTTTATCTTTCCCAGCTAGAAAAATTGTCTCTTCTCCAAAGATTAAGGATGTCTTTGCCTGATTAATATTTTGCATAATCGAAACAACTTCTGGCATAGCCGTTTGGATTCTATCAATTAACTCGCGCTTGCGTGGCAACTTCTTGCTGTTTGTGACAAAAACTAGTTGGATTTCACCTGTCTTTATTCCTGTCCGAACGACAATTGTGCGAACGATACCGCTATTTCGCTGTTCTTCATAGATTGGAATGTCAAGCTCCTCCAACAGATCTCGAACAAAATTAGTTACTTTCACTGTATCTGGATGCTGTACCACGCAGTTTTCGATTGGAACTAACTCGTGACTTTCAGCGCCAAATAGACCTGCTTCGACCACACCATCAACTTCTCGCACTTGAAATTGGCTTTTATTACGGTAACCCCAAGGATTTCCCATGCCGATAGTATCGTGAATCTTGATTTGGTTTGGATAAAAACGCGTATGTTTCTCAAGAGATTGCGTGATGAGATCTTTTTTTTATTTTCAGCTGCTCTGGGTATGACAAGTGTTGTAGCTGACAACCTCCACACGCATCATAAACTGGACATGGTGGTGTGACGCGGTGTGGTGATTTTTTACGAATTTTACGGATTTTTGCTTCTGTGTAACGTGGATTAACTTTTGTTGCCTCCACAACTACTTCTTCTCCTGCTAGGGCTCCGGTTACAAACACAACGGATCGCTTGAAATAACCGATTCCTTCGCCGTTAATACCAATCCGTTTAATCGTCAGCGGAAATTGTTGACCTTCTGTTACTGGATTTTCACTCAAAATAATTCTCTCCTTATGGTCAAGTTTAGTTTATCTCCCCGACCAGCTTTTTCTGTCGTAATATGCTGAGTGTGGCATTAATCTCGCCACCAATCATCAAAATCGTCCCTGTTAAATAAAACCATAACATCAAAATAATTATGACACCAATACTGCCATATGTTGCTGAGTAGTTGGCAAAATTGTTCACGTAATAGGCAAACCCGATCGACGCGGCTGCCCAACCAACCGTGGAAAAAATCGCTCCCGGCAAAATGCTAAACAATGTACTTCTCCGGTTTGGCGCAATCCAAAAAATAAAGGAAAACACGATAAAAATAACGGCCATCGTCACAATCCAACGAAAATTATTCCAAATATCTAGCGTATCTTGGGAAACATTAAGATGTTTAAAAATGAACATCCCAATTTGTTGGCCAAAAACAACGAGGAGAAGCGTCACAACAACAACTGCGAGCATACCCAATGTAAAAACCATCGACAAAAGTCGTTTCACAAAATAATTTCGACGATCCTTAACACCATAGGCTTTATTCAGTGCTTTCGTTGTTGCATTCATACCATTAGAAGCCGACCAAAGCGTACCAATGATACCAAGTGAAAGCGCACCACTTGAATTATTATTTAGAAGTTGATCCAGATTATTATTAATAAATTCATAAATTTGCTCTGGAACAAACTGTTTAATTGTCGTAAATAGTTGGTCTTGGTCAATATTGAAGTACGGTAACAGCGAGGCAACAATTAGTAAGATTGGAAAAATAGAAAAGAGCATGTAATACGCTAACTGCGAGGCGCTACCCGACACATCATTTTTCGTAAACCGAGTCCCAACAATCATGCCAAAGCGAACGAGACGAATATCTTGTATTTTTTTTAACATCTGCATCTCCTTTCTTCTTAAAATAGACGCTAATTGTGGCGTCACTCCAAACTATATGCTACAATTTTTGAAAGTTGAAAAGGAGTGTCTCGCATGAACTTAGAAAATCCAACGCAAGAAAACATGACGTATATGTTAAATGAAATTACTGCCAAACTAAAGATGGTCAACGCTTCTGTCTTTGAAAACCTGACGCTAGAAGCCATCCATTATGATTCATTACTTGATATTTATTCCCTTATTCACCGCAAAAACAATATAAGCATGCGCGAAATGCAACTTTTTGCGGAAGAATTAAGTACTATTCGGAAATAATCCCACTAACATAATCTACCAACCCGCGCATTTCGAAAATTTTCGTAGGGGCACCCGCAATCGTCGTAGGCTGGTGCCCTATTTTTTGCTCATAATCATGACCGATAGCAATGAAATCCTCACTATTTGAGGTTATCTCGTCGTAGCTTTGCCAAATTTTTTTGCCTCTCACCATAATTGGTGACTTTTCCTGTTGAATTCGGAATTTTTTGGCGCGGTGCTCGGCAAGATGGAGTGATGTATTTTTATTATGGTCAACACCAAATAAAACAATTTTGGCATGCAATTCGTAAAGGCGTGCAAGTGGAGATTGCTCACCAAATCCAAAATTAAGTGCATGTTTTTCTGTAATAAATGCCGCATCACTTCCCCATGCAGAAAAAGAATACTTCGGATGGGAACTTCGCTTGACATCTGTCATTTTACGAAACGTTTCTGGAATTACACCCATAAAAAAAGTTGGTGTTTCTTCCGGATCATACGCTGGCATTTCTTCGTATATGGCTGGCCACCAATCTTTGGGAACTGCTGGATTTCGCCATTTTGCAGGATCTGATACATTCGTACTCTGCGTCGCCATCACCAGATTTCCTGATTCCGTCACTGCCTCTTGAAAAGCTTTAATAATTGCAACATCGCCTCCACAAACCCATCCAGCTTGGCCGAGTGCAGAGTGTAATATTACCGTATCTCCTTTTGCAATTCCTTGATTATGTAATTCCTCACAAATCGATGTGACCGTATGAGGCTTCCTCGTCTTACGAATCGCTCTTTTTTCTCCCATAACCACTTCTCTCCCCTTAATTACTGAAAAAATTTAGGTGTGTCGCACCAATTAGCAACACACCTCCATATCTCAGCGTCTGAGGTTTCGTGAAAAATTATATAAAACTTTTCTATAACCTGCAAAACACTCAATTAATCATTTTCACCTTGATATGTCAAAATTTCTGGGCCGTCTTTTGTGATTGCAATTGTATGTTCGTACTGTGCTGAGAGTGAACCATCAGCTGTGCGCGCCGTCCAACCGTTATCATCCATTTTGGCTTTCCAACCGCCTATGTTTACCATCGGCTCAATCGTGATAACCATACCTTCTTTCAAACGTGGGCCTTTTCCTGCTGCGCCAAAATGTGGAACTTCTGGCTTCTCATGTAGTGTTGGACCAATGCCATGACCGATAAATTCGCGAACTACCGCCAATTTTTCAGCTTCTACATACGTTTGAATGGCATGACCGATATCGCCAATTCGGTTTCCAACTTGCGCTTGTTCAATACCAAGATACATCGATTTGCGTGTCACTTCCATCAAACGCCGAGCTTCTGGTGAAACTTGACCAACGCCATATGTCCATGCCGAATCGGCAAGTGCGCCATGGTAATTAACAACCATATCTACCGTGATAATATCTCCTTCATTTAGAATCTTTTTACGTGGAAAACCGTGACAAATCTCGTCATTGATACTCGCACATGTAGCAAATTCGTAGCCCTCAAAGCCTTTTTGTTCAGGAGTCGCACCTTGTTTACGTAGGAATTCATCTGTGAATACTTCGATGTCCCAACTCGTAATCCCTGGCTTGATTAGCTTTTTGATTTCTTTATGTGTGGCAACGAGGATTTCTCCCGCACGTTTCATTTCATCAATTTCACGTCTTGATTTTAATGTAATCATTTTTTCCATCCCTTCTCTTTCTAGCTATCAAGCTCACTTAATTTTGTCATAGCCAGAAATTCTCACTTCTATTATTATAGCTTTATTCGCCTCATTTTGAAAGCACGAATATAACGTTTTTTGCTAAATTTGGCGGAATTTCTTGCAGTTTTCCTGAAATTCTTTATAATGGAAGTATTAGTGAATGATGAAACAAGCATATTTGGCATTCGCTTGTGTGCTTTTTTTAGCGTATGAACTTATTACTTTAAAGAAAGAAATGGTGATGTGAATAATGGCAAAAGTAATGATTGTATATGCCAGCATGACTGGTAATACAGAAGAAATTGCAGATATCCTAGGCGAAGAGTTAGAGAAATATGATATTGAGGTGGATATTGAGGAATGTATCTCAGTTGAACCTGACAAATTACTAGAATACGATGGCGCGTTAATTGGTGGCTATACGTATGATGATGGTGAACTTCCAGACGAATTTGTAGACTTCTATGAAGATATGTCTGACGTGGACTTCTCTGGAAAAGTATGTGCCTCTTTTGGCTCAGGCGATACATTTTATGATGAGTTCTGCTTGACGGTTGATCTTGTTGAGAAACGCTTGAAAGAGCAAGGCGCAACGGTACCAGTAGAAGGTCTTAAAGTAGATTTAGATCCAGATGAAGATGATGTCGTTCGTGCGGAAGCCTATGCGAAAACATTTGCCGATGCGTTACTCGAAAATCTAAATTAAATCTCCCAAAATGCCTGCCTATCATGTTGATAGATAGGCATTTTTTTGATAGCCAAAATAGTTTTAAAATGGTATTTTATATTCTCAAATTAGAAGCTGAATTCCCTTACCTACCAGTCTATATAAGACATTCACTATGCCTTATAAAAAATGATTTCTTTAAAGCTTTGGCAAATGAAAAAACAAGAGATGTGCTGTATAATCTGATTTTGCCCTGCCATTGTGGAGTAGACGCTCTGATAAGTATATGTTACTGTTAATTGACCTACAATTTTTAAGGAGTGTTACGATGACTTTCAATGAATTTTCTGTCTATATGTCTGAAAACTTAGCGAGTAAAGATAGCTTTTATCAAAAAGCTCTCGAATTCCAAAATGAGAAAAATAAAAAAAACGCCCACCCGCCAAACGTTGGAAAGAAACGAAACTAGATCGCGCCGTAAACGCGATGTGGCAAGATATTATGAAGACGATGTATGATAAAATTAAACCGTCAATTAAACGTGATGCTCCTGATTTACGCCAAGCTTGGTTGGATTATTTTGTGAAATATAATATTCTGGAATCAATGGATGAGGCTTTGTCAGAGATTGAATTTGAGTAATGTAAGGCATGCTCATAAATATGCTTCCAGTAATAAAATATGGCTAGCTAAAGCTCAGCGTTGTGGCTGTTTTTATTGCCTTGAGATTTTTTCGCCAGTAGAGATTACAAACTGGCTGGAAATGGAGGATACTGCTCTTTGCCCGTATTGCTCGGTTGACGCTTTATTACCTGAATCTTCGCTGTTACCGCTTAGTAAGAATTTTTTAGAAAAGATGCATCAGCATTGGTTTGAATGGGCATGGCAAACAGTTGCTTTACGTGTTTTTTTAAGATACAATGCTTTTATTGAATAGGAGAGAGGTGCTACATATGACAACATTTAATGAAAAGTTAGAAAAGTATGCGGAATTAATCGTCAAGGTTGGGGTGAACGTTCAACCAAATCAGAAAGTAGTAATCAATAGTTCCATTGAAAGCGCGCCGCTAAGTCGCTTGATTACGAAAAAGGCCTACGAAGCTGGGGCAAGTGATGTTATTATTAATTGGGCTGATGAAAAAATAACATTACTCCGTTACCAGAACTCACCAATAGATATTTTCGAGCAAGCACCAATTCACCGTGCTGCAGAACGCATCGAATTAGCACATGAAAATGCCGTATTTATATCTGTAATTTCTGATAATCCAGACTTGCTAAAAGGCGTAGATGGCAAAAAAATCGCTGCTGGCCAAAAAGCCATGGGACAAGCATTAGAGGAATTCCGTCAAATGATTCAATCCAACACAATAAGTTGGACAGTTGTTGGTGCCGCATCTGAAGGTTGGGCTGCGAAAGTATTCCCAGATTTGCCACAATCTGAACAAGTTCCTGCGCTTTGGGAAACAATTTTTGAAACAACGCGCATCAATACAACTGACCCAGTTCAAACATGGAAGAACCATGATGAAACGCTGAATAACAAAGCTACGTATTTGAATGAACAGCAGTATAGTGCACTACATTACACTGCACCTGGTACTGATTTAACAATTGGCCTTCCTAAGAATCACGTTTGGGTTGGAGCTGGTAGCGTTAATAAGCAAGGAAAAGAATTCATGGCAAATATGCCTACCGAAGAGGTCTTCTCTTGTGCAGAGAAAAACAGCGTAAATGGCTACGTATCTAGTACAAAACCGCTTAGCTATGCGGGGAATATCATTGATAAGTTCAAAATCATATTTAAAGACGGGCGTATCATTGATGTTGAAGCTGAACAAGGAGAGGATATCTTGAAAGATTTGGTGGCAACAGATGAAGGTTCGCATTACCTTGGCGAAGTTGCACTTGTACCAGATCCATCACCGATCTCACAGTCAGGAATCTTGTTCTACAACACGCTATTTGACGAGAATGCATCCAATCACTTAGCAATCGGTAGTGCTTATGCTTTTAACATCAAAGGCGGCGAAGATATGAGTCGCGAAGAATTAGAGCAAGCCGGTGTGAATTCAAGTGTGACACATGTTGATTTCATGATTGGTTCTGATAAAATGAACATTGATGGCATTACAGCAACTGGGGATAGAGTTCCTGTATTCCGTAACGGTGACTGGGCATTTTAGTATTGTTTGATAATATTATTTTTACTAATTAATAATGAAGCCCATGGAATAATTGTTTCCTGGGCTTTTTTTTATAGAGAAGGTGTTTGATTATGAAGTTTAAGACGTGGGATATTAATCTCAAAGTGCGGCTATTCGGGGAAGCTTTGCTCGATATTTCGTTTTGGGCGGTGTTTCCCTTTCTAACGATTTATTTCTCGGATTCAATTGGGCGACAAACCACGAGTCTGTTACTTATTTTATCGCAGGCTCTATCTGTTATTACTGCCCTTCTCGGTGGTTATTTTGCGGATACTTATGGTCGAAAACGGATGATGAGTATTTCTGTTATAGGCGAAGGTGCTGGTTTCCTTATTTTTGCGATTGCTGCAACAACAATGTTTCATTCACCTTATATCGCATTTTTCGGATTTATGGTTGCCAGTATTTTTATGTCGTTTTATCAGCCGGCAAGCCAGGCAATGATTGCAGACGTTGTGAAGCCGGAGCATCGAAGCCATGTTTATTCCATTTTTTATATGATGATTAATATTGCGGTCGTTATCGGGCCAATTATTGGGGCACTTGTATTTAATAAGTATACAGCTCAGACACTGCTCGCAATTGTACTTGCTGATTTACTTCTCTTAATTCTATTGACAAAATTCGGCCATGAAACTGCTCCGATGGCTCTAGATAAAGAGTTACGTAAGGCACAGCGTGAGAAAAAAATCAGTACAGTTTTGATGGAGCAGTTGCGCAACTACAAGCTTATTTTTAAAGATAAAGTCTTTTTCTTGTATATTATTGCTGGTGTCATTATTTCTCAATCTTTTATGCAACTGGATTTATTATTTCCACTTTACATTACGGAAGTTATTGGCGATTCATCGATTTTCTGGATACAGCTTACCGGAGAACAATTATTCGGCTTTATCGTCTCTATCAACGGATTCTGCGTGGCTCTATTGACCGTATTCTTCACTCGGATGATGAGCAGATATCGTGAAAAACTAGTTTTTATGAACTCTTCCTTTTTATACGGCATTGCTATTCTGCTTTTTGGAATCACGACAGGTCCGTGGGGAGCCATTTTAGCGATTATTTTATTTAGTTTTGCAGAGCTGATGACAGTCGGAATTCAACAGAACTTCGTTGCCAAAATAGCACCTGATAATAAACGCGCGATGTATTTCTCAGCTGCTGGGCTTCGTTATACGTTCGGAAAAGTGATTGCCCCGCTCGCAATTACGCTTTCTACACTCGTTGGCTATTTTGCAACGTTTATGACAATCGCGGTGCTAGCGGTAATTAGTGGATTTATATATTTCTACATGTATAGTCTCTATGAAAAGCAAGAACGCGCTAACTAGGTTATGAAAAAAAAGTTATGCTTAAAACGCATAGCTTTTTTTTGTGTTTTTTCAGTATTTATGTTTATCTTCCCCACTTTAAGGCAATTATGTCATTAAGAAGTCAATCTGCTTTAAAATTTCAAAGGAAAGTAAGGTGTGTGCTTATGTTTAGTCATTCTGCAATTGGAATCGATTTGGGAACATCGAATATTGTTGTCTACAATGAACTGCGGGGCATTATTTTTAATGAACCTGCTGTCGTTGTTTTAGATGCTGAGACAAAAGAAGTCTACGCTATCGGAAACCCGGCAAAGCAAATGTACGGAAAAACACCTATCACTTTAACAGCCATCAAACCGCTAAAAGATGGTGTTATTGCGGATTTTGATAATACAGTAAAATTATTACAAACTGTTCTGAATCGGGTAGCTCGAATCACCAACATTCCGATTCGTAAAACGGCTGCAAGTGTAAGTGTCCCCGCTGGTGCAACGGTTGTAGCGCGGAATATTATTCGTGATGCCGTTCTTGAGACAGGTATAAAAATCGTGACTATTGTTGAAGCACCTGTTGCTGCTGCCATCGGAGCGGGACTCCCTATCAATGAACCCGTATCCAACATGATTGTGAATATGGGGGCCGGCACAACAGAGATTTCAATTGTTTCATATCGAGGAATATTGGCTAATATGTCTGTTCGCTCTGCTGGTGATTCTCTTGACGCCGATATAATTCAATACTTTCGCGATGAACACAATTTATTAATCGGCAACTTAACTGCCGAAAAAGTGAAACAGAAAATTGGTTACGCGCCAGGTCCTCATATTTTGAAGTCTATGGAAGTTCGCGGCCGTTGCCTATTGACCGGACTTCCAACAATCATAAAAGCATCTTCCACTGAGGTCCAGCCGATATTTACAGAGTTTTTAGCAAGAATCGTTAAAATGGTTCACGTTATGGTGGAGCAATCACCCGCTGAACTAAGTGGCGATATTATGGATCAAGGTATTATTTTTACAGGGGGCGCTTCACAATTAAATGGTTTCAAAGAATGGCTAACAAAACAAGTTGATTTTCCAATTATTCTCGATCCGAATCCTTTAGAATCCATAGCTATTGGAACTGGTCGAATTCATTATTACAGTCAACGTACACTCTCAGGTGATTTTGAACTAACAACGCCACGACTCAAGTTACCATTTTTCTCTTGAGTGAAATACTGGATCTTCATTAAAATCTTTACATGCGATTTACGTTTTCTGAGTGAAAGCCGATTCCTATGCGATTCCTATATTACCTTTTTATATCATTATCTTTATAAACCCCTACAATTGAAAAACTACTCTATACTAGAGACTGTGCCGATAAAAGCATGAAAAAGGAAATATGGAGGGTAAAAAAATGTTTGGTAATACAACGATTGGTATCGACCTTGGTACCGCAAACATACTAGTGTACAATAAGTCAAATGGAATTATTTTGAATGAACCTTCTGTAGTTGCCATGGATATTCACACCAAGTCCGTGCTTGCCATTGGCCAAGAAGCGAAAGAAATGATTGGGAAGACTCCTACAAATATTATTGCCGTTCGTCCATTAAAAGATGGTGTTATTGCCGATTTTGATATCACGACTGGTCTATTACGCGAGATTATGCGTCGGGTCACGGGAATTGTTGGCAGTTCAGTGAAACGGCCAAATGTTGTCGTGTGTGTGCCAACTGGAGCGACTTCTGTGGAACGCCGTGCAATTAGTGATGCGGTGAAATCAATGGGCGCAAAAGATGTCACACTGATTGAAGAACCTGTTGCAGCAGCAATTGGTGCAGATCTCCCAGTCGATGAACCGATTGCGAATGTCATTGTCGATATCGGCGGTGGGACGAGTGAAATTGCCATCATCTCATATGGAGGTATCGTAACGAGTACATCTGTTAGAACTGGTGGCGACCACATGGACGATGAAATTATCCAGCATATCCGCAAAAATTACAATCTTCTTGTTGGCGAAGCAACGGCCGAACGCATCAAAATGGAGCTTGGTTACGCGCCAATTCCGCATACTGAGGCAACACTAGATATTCGTGGCCGCGATTTGCTAACAGGGTTGCCGATGACCATCACCATCACGTCTACCGAAATTCAAAAAGCATTAGAAGAAACATTAGGACGTATCCTAGAAGCAGTTCGTGTCACATTAGAACAATGCCCAGCTGAGTTAAGTGGTGACATTGTTGATCGTGGTATCATTTTAACTGGTGGTGGTTCTCTGCTACACGGGTTCCAAGAATGGCTTGTTCATCAAATCGATGTTCCTGTACATATGGCACCTAACCCTTTAGAGTCCGTGGCTATTGGAACTGGTATGTCACTTGAGTACATTGACAAAATATCAAAAAAATAAATTAACACTAAGCCCCAGAAAAACAAGCCTAAATAAACTTGTTTTCCTGGGGTTTTATTTTAATAAAACTGGTAGAAAAGCGATAAGATCAAAAGCGATATGGGCAATCCATGTAACCCAGATAGAGTTGCTCTTTTTAAATAGGTAATTTAGAACCATCCGACTCGGAATAATCGTTACTAAACACTGCAATAGATTATAATCATACGATGGCAGATGCCATAGAGCGAATAGAATCGAACATAAAAGAGTTGCTTGCCAGAATTTCCAGTTCAATTTTTTTCCAAGCGGCGTATAGAATGCCAATGGATAACAATTCTTCACCTAAGAGCATGAATAAAACATTTTTAATGACGTACCCCCAGCTTAGAACACTATTCACATCATTCTCGGCTACTCCTCCAGCAATCGCTGACCAAAGGCTACCCGCAACAGTTCCGACAACTACTAAAAACGGTATACCTATCAGCAACCACTTTATGCTAAAATGCTGAAACCAATCTAGAAATTCTGCCTTAAGTAGAATGTAGAGTAGAACAAACATGATACTTCCATTGAAAAATGCACTGATGATTTCTAAGTAATCTGTTTGCAACATTGTTAAAGGTAGCATTTGATACGCTACACCTACTAGTATAGCGCTAAGTATAATTAAATAGCCCTGTTTCTTGTTTACCGATAAATTATCCATTTTCTTACTCCTTTTAATAAATTGAGAGATTATCTTGCATCGATGTTACAGCTTCTCTTTCTCCATTACCCTTATTAATCCAATGCAAATCGTGATAGAACATTTGTCTCAATTATGTTTCTAATTATATAAAAGAAGATTATCAATAGATTTGTAAATTTGGTTACAATATACTCATATTGCCTTATATTTTTCTCTATAAAAAAGGCTGGCAAGAGGAATTTTAGCAAACCTCAGGCCAACCATTTATTTATTTTAGTTCCATTGTATATAGCTCATCGCCATTATTGTCTTTGATTGTTACTGCAGAAATTGTGTCTATTGTCATTTCTGTTTTTTTTTGTAAGCTGGATTAAAGCATTTTTGTCATTGTAGCCAGTGTGTAATGGCTGTGTGTATTCCTTATCGTCTGTTGCCTTTAAAACAACTGTCGTACCTTTGCCGAGAATCGTTTCCAGTTCTGCTACAACGCCGATATACTGGTTTTTATTGCCTTGTAATTGTAGTAAAGACAAGTCATCATCTGATTGTGGATTATTATTTTTGGATGTCTCTTTGACAACTAGCTTACTATTTGGATATGTGAATTCGGCCAAATGATAAGAACCGTCTTTATCTCGTAGAATTGCTGTGTAAATTTGCTTTTTTTGTGTGGCACTACTGATTACTTTCCAACCTTTGTCAGCTATATATTTATTCACATTTGGGAAAAAAAGCATTTTTTTTCGCTCGCTCGGATAGTGCTTGTGCTTTTATTTTACTCGAATCTAAGTTATTTTGGTAAATTATCT
>NZ_AODK01000035.1 GCF_000525975.1 Listeria rocourtiae FSL F6-920 | reverse complement strand
CACCAGTAGTATAGGAATCAATGGTAACTTCGCCGAGTGCGAGTTGGCGTTGTGCTTTGTTAAGCGCTTGTTGTAATTCGGTTTTCTTGTCGGAATCAGTCACGCTGTTTACGAGTTGTTGGGCGGTGTCGATGGCAGCTTGGTCGGTTGTGTTTTTGATAGTGCCTTTCGAATCGTTGTTGTCGAATAAGGCTTTGACTGTATTCTCGGCAGTTAATTGATTGGCGATTTCTGTATTTTTGGCGTCTAACAGGGCTTGAGCTTTTGCGATGTCCTGTTCTAAAGCGACTTTAATAGCCGAATCTGTGACTTGATTTACAAGTGTTTTTACGTTGTCGATGTCAGCTTGGTCTACGTCGTTCGCAAGATTTGTACGGTTGGTGTTGCTAAACAAGTTGTCGACGGATGTTTTTGCGCTGTTTTGAAGAGCAAGTTGTGTATCTAGCTGTGACTGTGCGTTATCTAATTCGGTTTGTAAAGCTGCTTTTTTTTCTGGATCTGTGACTGTATTGATCAGATTTTGGATGGTATCAATAGCTTCTTGGTTAGTTGTGTCTTTGATTGTTCCGCTTGGATTATTGTTATTGAATAACTCCTTTAAGCCATTTTCAGCGGCATCTTGGCGTGTTTTTTCGGCTGTTTGTATATTTAGTAGATTTTGAGCTTTGTCTAAGTCATCCAGAAGTGCTGCTTTTTTCGTAGGATTAGTAATTGCGTCTGCTAATTTTTTTGCGTCGTCAATTTCTTGCTGTGACGTTGTGTTTTGAAGCGTGTTATTGGTTGGATCATCCCCTGTGAATAGTTCTTTCACTGCTTTTTCAGCAGCATCTTCACGTGTTTTTTCGGCTGTAATTGCTTCATTACGAGCATTTAGTTGCGTTTGAGCTTCGTTTAATTGGCTTTGCAATTCTGCTCGTACGCTATCAGATAGTAGGGCATCCACTAGTAGTTTTGCGTCATCTATTGCTACTTGATCCGTGTTGTTGTATATAGTACCAGTCACTTCATTATCGATAAATAGGTTAGCTACACGATCCCGCGCTTCTTGGCTGGTAGCTTCATCTATTTCTTTCACAGAATAATTATTCATAGCAGCAAAATGATAGCCACTGTTTGTACCGAGGTTAAAGTAGGACATCTCTGCGGAAATAACTGTTTTATCGGACGTAGCTCTAAATTCAATAATTTCATCCTTATTTGTTACTGTTTCTGCTGAGGTTCCAGCTAGACTATACGAATTACTTTTGTATGTCACATTACTGGTGTGAGTCGCTACTCGTGCATTCATTTTGATGAGACTATTTTGTGGACTTGCAGTAAAATTGCCTGTGTTATAGAGCTTCGTGTCGTATTTAAACTGATATAATTTTCCAGGTTCTGTTTTGATAGTTGTTGCAATATACGCTATTTTTTGTGCAGTAACAGCTAGATCGCGTGTAGAGAAGCTAAATGGATTAGTTGCTGAAATTGCTTGAGTGGAATTGATATTTGTACGTAACCAGCTGTTATCATTATATAATGTCGGTGTTTTTGTAGAATCTGGGGCTGTTATAATGCTTGATTCACTGATTTGATAATCTTTGAATATATTATTGATTGTTGTAAAGTCTTGGCTGATAAGATTCGGTCCAATTGGAATGTTAGTATAGCTTCCCGTGGGCCCAATAACTGTGGGATTTTCCTCAGCAGCAACTGATAATACTTGAAATGGTGCAATTAAGCTCGCCCCTACTATAGATGTTAGTGCGATTGTACTCACTATTTTTTTTTTATTTTCATAAATAATAACCTCTTTCAAAATTTTTTTTTGCTGTTTTCGTTGTCTATATGGCTCTTGCTGATAACTCTATTTAATCATGGAAGGCGAAAGTTGTGTATTCACTCTTGTCAGTCTTGAGTGTCATTTTTAAAATAAAAAGTTGCTATAAGATTGCTGTTGCATTTATAATGAATCGCAGAAAGGAGGAATGATATGGAAAACTCTATTTTTAGAAAGGAGGAATGATATATGCAATGATTTTCAAGAAGGAAAGCTAACATGGAAAGAATATATATCATTTGAAGGAGGGTTTATCATGAATCATTTTTTTTCACAATTGGTTGCTGATAAAAAGATAAAACGCCAAATTAAATTGTTGACAGCTATTTATGAGGCTAACTATCCGATAACGCTGGATGAGATTGCAGAGGAGTTTGGAACTTCTAAACGGACGCTATTTCGAGATATGAAGGATTTAGAGTATATCTTGCCGGAAGATAATATTGTGGAGTTTAGTTCCGTTTCTGGTTACACTATTAATAATATGCATTTAATTGAGGATTTAGTTGTCCAAATCGCAGAACAATCACCACTGTATACGATTGTTAATAATGTGTATGATGAGATATTTTTAACTATTGATGAATGGGCTGATGAGTTATTTTTATCGACTTCAACGTTGTATCGCTATCTGGGTTACCTGAAAAAGATATTAAAGGACTTTAAATTGGATTTGACATTAACCCCTGTAGCAATTGTCGGCGATGAAGTTAACATTCGTCATTTTTATTTTCATTTTCTCTACAATACGAATGATATTTCTTCTATAAACAGGCCAACAGAGCAGGATAGAGATATCTTTCATCGATGGTATAGTACGTTTACAGGTAAGATGGATCATAAAAGAGAGGTACAACATCGGAGCGCTTTGTATTGGATTATGGTAATAAGGAAACGGTTGGAGCAGGGGCATACACTTGTATTAGAGGCACGTTTGAAGGAGTCTGTGAGACAGTTGTCAACGCATAAGTTCATGCCTGAATCGGGGCAAAGTTATTTTCCTGGCATTGAAGAACAATATATGACAGAAGATGAGTTCATGTATGGTAGCTTATTATCGCTGGACAACTACGTGTACGAGGAAGGCAAAACAGTTGATATAAAAGGCCTAATAGACAAAGAGAATCTAGAAGTGATTAATCGATTTTTAGTAGATGCTTTTAAGCAGCTAGGAAAGGAATTACCTGAACCAGAAATATTTTCTCTATACGCGGTATACTTGCGGAATATCTATTTCCTTACCCAGTTAACACCTCTTTTCCAACGAAATAGCACGGAGGTAAATAGACTTATTAAGCATAGGCATCCAGCTATGTATAGCAAGTGGTTAGAAATATTGACTAATGCTACGATTAAAAAAAAAGTTTGGGCTAAAATATGTAGAGGATATTGCGGTTAATTTCGCGATGTTTACCTATTTTTCACATCAAGGTAGAGCACAGAGAAAAAAACATGTTTTGTTTGCTTTTGATGGCAAGCATTCTTATCTGAATTATTTGAATGTTTTAGTAAGCAGTTTTGTAAGTTCAAATGTAGAGATAACTTTTCTTGTAAACCAGCACATCACAAATAAAGTAGCTAAGGAATTGGGAGTGGATATTGTGATATATAACTACAAGGAGGATGGTGAAAGGCTTGACTGCATTAAATACAGAACGGAACGCATGCCTACAGATCAAGATTGGGAAAAGATAAATAACCTTATTTTTGATATGGAGTAGGAACAATAGGAGCAAAGAAACGTCTGTTAAGCTACGTTTCTTTGCTTTTTTATACCTTTTTTCATGATTGACAGTCTCTAATGACAATTGTGATTGTCCTAACAAACTAGGAGATGGTTAAATAGAGTTAGCGATAAAGCAACAAGATGCTGCCGGTAAATTCACGAAATAGACATAAAATAGTGAAATTAGTAGTGTTTTTAAAAAAAAAAAGATAATTATAGCTGTTAGTATAAATTTTGGAGGTGAAGAAATGGAATTAGTGGAGCTTTATAACCGTGATACGATTGAACATGATTTTCATCCGCAAAAATTATTTAGGTTGTTGCTTGAAGATAGTAATTTTCCGATTCATAAGGAACGTATTGTATTTGGAAGAGGGGATAAGGTTGTTTTGGAATCAGCTCAAGTGGAATCACCATACGTATACGCTATAGAAAACGGTGTTGGAGCGCTTTATATAGGCAAGCAGATTATTGATTTTGTTGGGGAAGGAGATTTTATTGGTTTACACCATAGTCAAGAGATTCACAATACGCAAATGCGCGGTGAGGTTTTAACAGGAAAAATGATGGCTTGGCGTTTTTTGCTAAGTGATGTTATTGCAAAAATGATGAGTATTCAAGAAGGTTATTTGTACCATTACAACTATATGAGAATGATCTATGAACGTTACGCGATGAAAATTGTAAGTGGTACTGATACAAATCGACAGAAGATTGAAAACATGCTTCAAGTCATAATTGAGCGTTTTGGAACAGAGCGCATCGATAATTATGTGAAATTGCCAAGGTGTTTCACACGTGGGGTAATGGCGAATTATGTTGGGGTTAGTAATACCACTCTTAGTGCTGTATTAACACAGATGGCAAAAGAAGGGAAAATCATTTTTCAATCACGAAATATACTAGTATTAGATGACTTATTTTTCAGATGATTAGTTTGTTAACGTTTTTTAGAATAAATATGAGATGGAGATAAATATAGTTACTGTGACAGACATTACACTTGGAGGGATTAGAGTGTTCAAAAAATTATTAGCTATTGCGAGTATCGTTGTAGCATCCATGTCTATTACTGCCTGTACTGGGAATGAAATGCTTGAGAAAGCAGAGAGACCAAGTCATCAAATTCAAGAAAATGTGGATACAAAAGGCTTGGAGATAAATGTAGAGCAGGCAAGTTATACGGATGAACGAGATCGTGATATGCAGACAGTGAAGCAAGTTTTACGATTGAAAATAACGGTGAAAAATACATCGATTGAGGATCTATTCTTTGATAGTACGGCGCTTCGGGTGACGAACAATAAAGGTGAAGAGCTAGATATATATCCATTTGAAAACATGGGAGAAAGTATTGCACCAAAGGAAAAAATGACTGGATATGCCTACTTTAAATCAGACAATAAGGGCCCATATACGGTAGTTTATAAGCATCCGATTACAAAGGAACAATATGAATGGCAAGTGAGCCCTGAAAAATGATAGATAATGTTTGCGAGGTGTGACAAATGGTTTTGAAAAGAACGATAATTATTGGTGGCGGAGAGGCAGCTAGCTATGTTTTTCATGAGTTAACAAATAGAGCGGATGCAGAATATCAAATTATTGGACTACTAGATGATAATCTGCATGTAAAATTGGATAGGACGCCGAGGCTGGGAGGTTTAGATCAGCTAAAAGAAATAGTCAAAAAAGAGGCCATTACATGTGTATTGCTGGCAATCCCTTCACTGGAACATGCTAAGCGTGCACAAATATTGGACATATGTATCTCATTACAAATCGAGACGCAAGTTTTACCAGCATTGCAAGATATTTTTACTGGAAAGGAAAAAATTGCAATGCGCCCTGTTGCTTACCAAGATATTATTGAGCGTGATGAGTTTGAGTTGGACTATCAAGATGTGTTGAGGATGGCTAAAAATAAGACAATTTTAGTGACGGGTGCTGGTGGCTCGATAGGATCGGAGATTACACGCCAAATTATGCGTGGAAAGCCAGAAAAGTTAATTTTGCTTGGACATGGGGAGGCGAGCATTTACAATATTCACTGCGAACTAAGAAAGACGAATTCGAATGTGAAATTGGTTCCGTGTATTGCAGATATTCAAAATAAAGAACGACTAGAAGCAGTTTTTGAGGCTCATAATCCAGATATTGTTTACCATGCTGCAGCACATAAACATGTTCCGCTGATGGAAGAAAATAGCGCGGAGGCCATTGCGAATAATGCTCAAGGAACGTGGAATTTAGCAGAAGTTGCTGATGCACACAGTGTGGACAAGTTTGTCATGATTTCTACTGACAAAGCGGTGAAGCCAACAACTGTGATGGGCGCTGCAAAACGTATCGCTGAAAAAATTGTACAGCTATTCAACCAAACATCTGAAACGAACTTTTGTGTGGTCCGATTTGGGAATGTCCTTGGTAGTCGTGGTAGTGTGGTTCCACTATTTCATGGTCAGATTTGTAACGATGAGCCGGTGACGTTGACTCATCCGGATATGGAACGTTACTTTATGACGATTCCGGAAGCGAGTAAACTTGTAATTCAGGCAAGTATGCTGACATCAGGTGGTGAAATATTTGTCCTTGATATGGGTGATCCGATTAAGATTTTGGATGTTATTTATAAATTAATTGATTTGACCGGAAGACGACGTGAAACGGTTTCTATTAAATTTATTGGTATTCGTAAAGGTGAGAAAGTGCAGGAAGAATTGTTTGAAAATCATGAAAAAAAACCAACTCAAATTTTCGATAAAATTTTTGTTGGTGAAGGCAATCCGCATCCGGCCGAATTAGTTGGTATTCAGATACTGCTAGACAACTATATGAGTTTCACAGATGAGGAGCGCAAAAAGCGGTTATTCGAATTAGTAGAATTAGATTGGAGATATGAAAAAATATGACGTACACTCGATTGAAAACTAAAACAACAGTCAGTAACTACGACATTTTGACGAATAAAATTTTACAGAAAGAAGCGGTGATTGGCGTCATTGGTATGGGCTACGTCGGATTACCATTGGCAATGGAATTTGTTTCGGAAGGCTTTCAAGTAATAGGTGTGGATTTGGATGTTGGTAAGGTAGAAACCTTATCACGCGGGAAATCGCATATTATTGATATTCCAGAAGTAGTGATTGGTGAAGCATTGAAAAACCAACGTTTTCAGGCAACGGTAGATTATCAGAAACTTGCTAATGCAAATATCATCAGCATTTGTGTTCCAACGCCACTTACCAAATCTCATGAACCTGATATGAGTTACATTAACGACACTGTCTCTCGTTTAAAGTCGGTGATTCAGAAAGGAACATTACTTGTTTTGGAGAGCACGACATATCCGGGAACAACACGGGATCTGATTTATGCTGAATTTGAAAAAGAAGGCTGGACAACTGGTGAAGACTTATTCATCTGTTTTTCTCCAGAACGAATCGATCCAGGGAACAAACAATTTAAGCCTAGAGAAGTCCCGAAAGTAGTTGGTGGTATGACAAAAAAGTGCTCAGCGTTGGGTCAATTATATTACGAAAACGCGTTTGACACAGTCATTCCAGTATCCACACCGGAAATCGCTGAAATGACAAAGCTATTAGAAAACACCTTCCGTAGTATTAATATCGCGTTTATCAATGAAATGTCGTTGTTAGCAGAGCAACTTGGTATTGATTTATGGGAAGCAATTGATGCAGCAAAAACAAAACCATTTGGGTTCATGCCGTTTTACCCAGGGCCAGGTGTTGGTGGACATTGTATTCCTCTTGATCCGATGTACCTTTATTGGAAAGGCAAGGAAAAGAATTTCTTCAGTCGATTTATCGATTTAGCACAACAAGTAAATACATCAATGCCAAAACATGTAGTGGAAATCGTTGGGAAGTCACTTAACAAACAAGGAAAATCGCTTAGTCAGTCGCGCATTCTAATCGTTGGTATGGCATATAAGAGTGATATTGACGATGTGCGAGAATCCCCAGCATTACACGTATACGAGTATTTAAAAGAAGGTAATGCCAAGCTTACGGTACTTGATCCTTTTGTTCCTTCGTTTCGTGATGCTTCTGGTGATACTGTGTATACAGTATCAGAGATAGCAGATCTTGAAGCATATGATGGCGTGATTATCATGACAAAACATTCGACAATTAATTACGATCAGATTTTGGCGACAAGCCCTTGCATTATTGATACTAGAAATGTGTGGAAGGAACAGCATGCGCACGTGCACAAAATAGGGCAAGCATGAATAGAATGAGTAGAGGTGAACAAAGATGAGTGCAAAAACAATGGAGCTTGGTGTTACATTAAAGATTATTAAAAATAATCTGATATGGCTAATTGCCTTGCCATTGATAGCCATGACGATTGCGTTTGGTATTAGTAAATATTATATAGTACCGCAATATACTTCATCCGCGCAGATTTTTATTACGACGAATGTGGAATCTGGTTCGGAAAAAGAAACAACAGTATATTCAGAGCAATTAAAGACCAATATGCAGATGGCAAACACATTTAACACAATATTAAAAAGCTCACGAACGCTGGAAGCAGTTAGGTCAGAACTGAATCTAACTGAATCAAATGACGCTTTGGCAAAAAAAAATAAGTATCCAATCAGATAAGGATTCCCTCGTTTTTACGGTATCGGTAGAAGATGCAAACCCTAAAAGAGCGCAAGAAATCGTAAATAAGATTACAGAGACCTATCAAAAAGACCTACCAAAGCTTGTTTCTAATAATAAAGTCATTATATTAGAGCCGGCAAATCTTCCGTTAGAACCAACATCCCCCAATATTATTATCAACACGATGATTGCCTTTGTTCTTGGAATTATTGGCAATATCCTCTTAGTCTCACTTATTTATCTTTTCCGCAATGTCATTGAAGGAGAATCCGATTTAGAAGAGCTATCACTGAAATTTATTGGTGATATCCCGCTTATTAAATAACGTAGAAAGGAGATTAGTATGAAGACATATCGCGATTTTGAGCAGAGTAAAGAAATCCAGTTTTATAAAGAAAAATTTCAAAGTATCCAGACAAGTCTACAATTCATGTTGCAAAAACAAGGTATCCGTAATTTTATGGTGACTTCGGCGAATATGAGTGAGGGCAAAAGCTTCATGAGTGCCAATATTGCTTGTATTTTCGCCGAAAAAGGGAATAAAACGCTACTAATTGATGCAGATTTCCATAGGCCATCTTTGCGTAAATATATGCAAATTTCGGAAAATATAGGATTAATAGATCGCTTGATGGGTGAAAAAACATTGATGGAATGTACCCAAGAAACGCATCAGCCGAATTTGAGGTTAATGCCAACAGGAATTGCACCGCTAAATCCGAGTGAATGGGTAGATTCATTAGAAATGAAGCAGCTTATTGAAGAGGCGAAACAACAATTTGATTACGTAATTATTGATGCCCCACCACTTTTGCCAATTACAGATAGCCGGATTCTTAGTTCATTATGTGATGGTGTACTTTTTGTCACTTTTGCTAAACGGACGAAGCGTAGCGATATTAAGCAGGCGATGCGATACCTGGATATTTCTGACGCGCATGTTATTGGCAGTGTAGTGAATGGTGTGCCGGCATCTAAAAATGATATGAAAGGTTATCACTACAAATACTGAGGTGGAGATCGTGAATAAAGCAGTAACTTTAAAAGTGATCTTTGTACTGATTTTCTTGGCATTACTTTCTGTAGGAACGCTGTATAAAGAAGTATTGGTTCTCCCGTTCTTTATCGCTATCGTGGTGTTTAGTTTCTTTTTCACACTGAAACAATTAGCAGAAATGACTTGGATAATTCTCGTTGTCGCCTCCTTCTTCGGCTCAATTCTCTCTATTCCAGGTTATGAGAGCTTGTTCTTGTATCGAATTTTACTGCCAGTTCAAGTGCTATTATTACTGCTAACTTGGAAAGATTGGTCCTGGCTCAATCGACGTGTGCGAACCTTGTTACTTCTACTCATCGGTTGGCTTATTGCAGCGGCAATAACTCTCATTTGGGCGAAATATCCAGTAGCAGGATTCCGAAATTTATATTACATCATCGAAGCGATTTACCTTATCGGAACTGGAATTTACTATTTAGATAGCAAAAAGAAACTAGAACGATTGGCGTTACTTCTGTGCGGTGTGATTATCATCAACATCAGTATCGCTATGTATGAGATAACAACTGGGCTTCACTTGAAAAAATCAGCGCTGAATGGTGCGATTGGCAATGTCCAATTTTTGCCTAGTGGAACATTTTTTAATCCGAATGACCTCGCATCTTTCCTGGTGATATTCCTGCCCTTCGTCCTCGTGTACATGCAATCTGAGACAGTTTTTGGAAAAATAATGAAAATCTCTCTCTCAGTCATGTCCGTTTATATTATCATCGCGACACAATCCCGTATTGCCCTTGTTTTAATCGTAGGTATCTTGTTTCTCCTCCTTGTGAAGAAATCGTGGAAATGGGGAGTGCTGATTGTACTCTCCATCCCACTTATCATACAGCTACCAGCGATGCAACAAATCACAGAACAGGTCAATCAAACCTACACACAAAAAGACACCTCTACTGATTTGCGACTCGAGATTACGAACTACACGTGGCAGACGATTCAAGATACGCATTTTATTGGACTTGGCCCTGGAAACGTACAAATGGCATTAGCGCAATATTTTCCAGCCGATGAGCAAAATGGAGAAGGAGGCGTATCCGTGCATAATTTCTTGCTAGAAGTTTTAGCTAATTACGGCTTGCTATCCGCGTTGTTCCTTTTCTTATTCCTGTACTTCGTGTGGCAATTCAGCTTCCGATTATGGTACGAGAACAAAGGAAAAGAATCTTGGTATGCGTTGCCCCTGCTCATTAGCATCGCCTTTCCATTCATTTCTTTCGCATCGAGCACAACACTTGAAAAAAGCTATGTATGGATCAGCTTTGGCATTATCCTGGCGATATTAAACCATTACTTTAAACGAACGGAGCTTGAAAATGAAAAAAATAATACTTTTAATAAGTAGTCTATTTGTAGTAAGTATGCTTGTTTCTTGTCAGCAAGCCGAAGAGCCGAAACAAACTGCAGTGAAACAGATGCAACATGCTTTTCCAAAAGATGAGGCAGCGGTTGTCACGAGTTTGAAAATTCAAATGTTGTCTATAAAAGATGCTAGCAAAAATATCCCCAAAGGTGAGGAGTTAAAAGATAAAAAACTTATGAAAGTAGAAATGAAAATTGGGAATATGACAGAGTATAATATCCCGATGGCGGCGAGTTTTTTCAAAGCATTGGATTCAAGCGGAAAATATCAACTAAACTATCCAATGGTAGACGAGCTTGGTGAGACAATTTCTGGGGATAAGGTAGTTCATGGTGCTGTATATTTTGCCATTCCAAAGGATCGCGTCATTGAGAAAATCGTCTATGAAGATCCAAAGAGAGATGCGTTTTATGAGTGGGCGGTGGCAAAATAATGATGGAGAAACTGAATGTATTAATGGTGTCTGATGATTTCTATCCAAGTGTTGGAGGAATTGCTGCTCATGTACTAGAAATTAGCCGAGCCATCAGTGCTTTAGGGCATAATGTTGTGCTGCTTACAAAAATATATGACCCGGAGAATGAATTGCCAGAAGAAGTGTATGTTGGTAATGTTCGTGTCGTGCGGGTGAAAGTAAGCAATAGACGCAAAATTCGAGCGCTAGAATTCATGTATAAAGGCAGGCGTAAAATAAAACAATTGCTGGAAGAAGACGTATTTCAAGTGATTCATTGGCATAAACTTATCGCTGATTCGGTCATCACGAAAATCCCGTTCGATGGTGTGAAGATTTTTACAAACCATTCCTCTACTTTTCTGAATTGGTATGCGCAAAAGAAGTTTATGCGTTGTCGTGTGTTGCTCGGACACATGGATGGCGTTATCGCACCGAGTTCTGAGTTAACGAGTAAGGTTGCGACGGTTTTGCCAAAGAAACCAGCTCAGAACATTTCAAATGGTGTGGATGTCTCTAAGTTTTATCCAGATAAAATGATGCGCCGTGTGATGCGCTTGAAGCTAGGATACGAGACTTCGGATAAGGTTGTGATGATTGCGAGGCGACTGGAAGAAAAGAATGGCGTCCTGTACTTTACGAAAGCTATTCCGAAGATGCTGGCAAACAACGCGATGATTCGAATCTTGATTGTTGGGAGTGGAAGTCAGGAAGCGGCAATCCGTACTTTCATTGAAGAAAATGATTTGGAAGAGCGTGTGACAATCGTGACGGGTGTGCTGAATCCAGAAATGCCATATTATTTTAATGCATCGGATGTTGTCGTGTTGCCATCCTTGATGGAGGCGACAAGTATCGCCGGCTTAGAAGCGATGGCGTGTGGGAAACCACTTGTTGGAACAAGTGTGGGCGGGATTCCTGAGATTATATCTCCTCGCGAAACGGGCTTGCTCGTACCTGCGAAATCTATTGAATCATTGGCGAACGGCGTTTTGGAAATGTTAGCTGATGAAAAGCAACTCCTCGAAATGGGGGATAGAGCTCTGAAAGATATTCATGATAATTTCGCTTGGCAAGAAATTGCAAAAAAAACAGTAGCGTTTTATAAACAGAACTTAGATGCCTAAAAAAGCTAGAAAAGGTGATTTACGAGTGATTCCCAAATTAATGAAACCATTCATGTTGATGATACTACTGACGATTGCCACTCAATTTTTCGGCTTGATAAAAAATATATTTATCGCAAAAATTTTCGGGGTGGGTGCGGAAGTAGACGCTTATAATTTAGCGAATACGTATACGGTATCGATTACGAACTTAGCTATACCAGCGATTATCATTGTACTCATCCCGTTTTTTACAAAGCGCGGAGATACTGTGGTTGAACGCGCAGCAATCAATACGTATGTCAGTGTCTTGCTGCTAGGAATTATAGCGGCGGTAGGGCTAGGTATTGGTAGTTTGTTTTGGATATTGAAGCATCAGTCAGGCTTATCGGAAACACTAACATTAACCTTGTTGATTATTATGATTTTGAGTGTTGCTCAAATTTATCGCGTCTTGACTGCTGTTTTAACCGCATTCCGGCAAGTAGAGAATGATTTTTTTAACTGCAAAAATAGCGACGTTATGTAGCACGATTTTCAGCGGCATTTATATCGTTGTGGCGCAACAACCTTCTATTTTATTAGTCAGCTTATTTTTGACTATTTCATTTATTCTCGAAGCAGGCATCTTGCTTGTTCGAAACCGTGGCTTTGGATTTCGTATCCAGTTTAAATGGGGAAATCAAATTTTTCACAAATTAATACGCCAAACTGGGCCAGTTGTTTTTAACTCGATTGTGTTTCAAGTTTCGCTACTTTTCTCAACAACGCTGGCTAGTCTTCTAGGCCAAGGTTACGTTGCAACATTAGGCTATGCAAATCAGATTTTAAGCATTATTCAGGCGCTTGTTCTTGTTAATATTTTAACCCTCGTGTACCCTTCAATGACACGCATGTTTGCTAAAAAAATTACTGCTGGAAAAGAATTATTTATCAAATATGTCACTGTTACGAATATACTTGTTATCCCATTGGTCGTTGGGATTACGGTTATCGGTGACCTGTTCACGGCACTGCTTTTTGAAAGAGGTGCATTTACCTCAGCAGATACGCAACAAGTGACTTTATTTATGACCATGCTGGGTATTGGCTTACCAGGATTAGTGCTCCGAGATTTCATTTACCGGGTTTACTTCTGTTTAGATGATACAAAAACACCATCCCGAATTTCTGTTTTCACAATACTCGCTAATGTATTGTTACTCCTTATTTTAACTCCTATTTTTAATATCTACGCGGTACTTCTTATCCCAGGATTTATGAACTTTGTATCTGCTTGGTTTGCTTATCGATTACTCGAAAAACGAATTGGGCGAATGGATGCGCGACATAAGTTGGCCAAACAACAACTGATTATTCTTGTCAATGCAGGCGTGATGGGAGCTGTACTCTACTATTTAAAAGCGCAAATTAGCTTGTCCCCAATTGTATCTTTCTTACTGCTTGTTGTAGTTGGAATAGTGATATATAGCGCACTTGTCGCCCTCACGCAAAGACGTTTTATCCAAACTTTAAAAACGGAAGGAGCAAGCAAATGATGAAAAAAGTGCTAATAATGAGCTCGGTTCATCCTTGGAATGATACGCGTGTTTTTCATAAGGAGGCTGTGAGTTTGGCTAATTTAGGCTATGATGTAACGCTCTATGCAACATCCAGTAATCATGTCTATGAAAACAACATTCCAAATTTGCGTGTGATTACATTTACGCCGAAAAGCATGATGAAGCGGTGGCAAATATGGTTTAAATTCTATTCCATTGCTAGCCAGTCTGATGCTCAAATCATTCATCTACATGATCCAGAACTACTACCACTGGGCTATTTTCTGCAGAGAATGCATCGTAAAAAAGTGATTTTTGATATGCATGAAGATTTCCCAGCAGTATTGAAAACGAAAAAAATCGGTAAGTTAAGCATGCCAAAGTGGCTGATACGAATCATTTATTCCGCTGAAAAGAAGATGCTTCAAAACATGAGTGCAGTAGTTTATGCAGAGAAATATTATAAAGAAAACTATGAGGTATTGACGACAAAACAAGTGGATATTTACAATTATCCCTTTTTACAGGAGGCTTTTGAAATAGCGAAATATGAAATGCCAACATTGATTTATGCGGGAGCTATTCATGAAATACGTGGTTTTAAGGAGATGCTTGCCGTCGCGCAACTTTTGAAAAAGGCAAACTATCAATTTCAGTTGCTTATTATAGGAAAAGTGCCGGAGCGATTGGAAGTTTACGCAGAGGAGTTCCTGATTGAGGACGATTTGGTGAACGAGGTGAAGCTGGTTGGTCGCTTAGATTTACGTGAGTTAACGACGTATTATGCGAGATCCCACATTGGTTTGGCACTACTTCACCCTGAAGCGAACTATTTACGCTCATTACCAACGAAAGTGTTTGAATATATGTCGGCTTCTTTACCGTATGTGCTTTCCAATTTCAAGTCATATGAGCGCTTGGCGGAGGAAACGAAGAGTGGCTATGCGGTTAATCCATTGTCTCCAAACGAAATCGTGGCACAGATAAAGATGCTACTAGATGAACCAAAAAAGCAAATGGAACTCGGCTCGAATGGTTATAAACAACATGTGGCCAACTTCAATTGGTCAATCGAGGAGCGTAAATTAAGTGAATTATATGACGAAATTTAAAGGAGTTAGTTACTTTGAAAATACTATATATACACCAGCATTTCCAAAAAGAAAAGGGTGCGACACGATCTTACGAGTTTTCAAAATATTTCTTAAAACAAGGTCATAACGTCACGCTTATAACTGGAACTGGAACGAGTGAAACGACGGCAGAAGGACTCGAAGTCATTTCTACCGCAACGAAATATAATCAAAAAATGAGCAAATGGCGCCGAATTCAGGCTTTTGGCCAATTTATGACTGGTAGCTTCAAACAAGGCATGAAACAAAAAAGTATTGATGTGATCTATGCAACATCAACGCCGATCACGGTAGGTTTAGTTGGATTAGCGCTCAGCAAAATAAAGCGTGTACCATTCGTATTCGAAGTCCGCGATGTTTGGCCAGATATACCAGTGGAACTGGGTTATTTGAAAAATCGCTTTTTGATTGGAATGCTGTCTTATTTAGAGAAGCAGTTGTATAAACATGCAGCATATATTGTGGCATTATCGCCCGCAATGAAGGAAAATATCGTTGCGAAAGGTGTGAGCAGTGAGAAAGTGCACGTTGTGGAAAATCTCGCAAATAATGAAGCAATGGATCGAATTACCGCGAAAATACCAACTTATCTCGATGTGGAATCATGGATGAAGAATCGTTTCGTTGTCGTACATCCAGGCACGATGGGTGAGGTAAACGGATTGAAACACTTGGTGAATGTCGCCAGTGCAATGAAAGATAAATCGCATATTGGTTTTTTACTCATCGGTGAAGGTTCGGAAAAAGCGGCATTACAACAACAGGTCGCGGAACAAGGACTGGAAAATGTGCTAGTTCTAGATGAAATGCCGAAAAAAGAAGTGCAAAGTTTCGTTAAATGTTGTGATTTGGGAGCGATGACAGTGAAGGATGCTCGAATTCTTTGGGATAACAGCGCTAATAAATTTTTTCGACTTTTTAGCAGCGGGGTTACCAGTGATATTGAATTATCAAGGTTGGCAGCATGATGTCTTAGTGAAAAGTGGCGCTGGCAAAGGATTTCTATATGCAGACCAGGCAGGATATTGTCGATTTATTGAAGAGTTGGCAGAGGACAAGGCGCGGTATATCAAAGCGCAGAAATCAAGTAAGCGACTAAGTGAAAATTATGATGCCGAGCGTTTGGCAGGTCGTGTACATGATATTTTGGTGAAAGGAGTCGCTAGAAATGAAGCGTTGTATTGATGTTATTGTTGCGTTTAGTATGGGAATTATCGCAGTATTGCCAGTTTTAGGTTGTGCGATTATATTTTATCTTTTATATAAAGAAGCGCCGTTTTATGTAAGTGAGCGTGCTGGGAAGAATCAGAAAGCTTTTCGAATTTATAAATTGAAATCGATGCGTCAATTGTTTGCGTCGTCAGGAGAATCGTTACCAGATGAAGCGCGATTAACCTCGTTTGGGATGTTTTTGAGAAAGTACAGTCTAGATGAGTTACCACAATTATGGAATGTGTTAAAAGGTGATATGAGTCTGATTGGGCCACGGCCGCTCCCAATGGAGTACAACGATTTGTATAGCGAGGAACAACGCAAACGAAATGACATGAAGCCTGGAATCACAGGTTTGGCACAAGTGAATGGACGCAATGCAATCAGTTGGGAGGAAAAGTTTGCATGGGATATTTATTATGTTGATCATTATTCAGCTAAACTGGATGTGAAAATTTTTATCAAAACTATCGGTAAAGTACTTGGTAGCGCGGATATAAGTCAAGATAATCATGTTACCGCAGAAAAATTTCAAGGGACAATAGGCGAGACGCAGGTAGAGTGAGCCATGTATAAAATTAATGAAGAAAGAGGTTGAAACTGATGAATAAAGCCATTTTACTATCAACTCCACATATGAGCGGCAAGGAACAGGACTATATTCGAGAAGCATTTGACACGAATTGGATTGCGCCACTAGGAATTAATGTTACAGAATTTGAACAGCAAATTAAACAGTACACTGGGGCTAAAGCGGTTTGCGCGACCAGTTCTGGAACAGCTTCGATTCACTTAGCGTTGCGTTTATTGGAAGTAGGATACGGAGATATGGTTTTCTGTTCTGCCTTCACGTTTATAGCTAGTGCAAACCCTATTAAATATTTAGGTGCTGATGTAACTTTCATCGATTCAGAGCCAGAAACTTGGAATATGTCACCTCAAGCATTAGAACGCGCGTTAGCAGATGCGAAAAAAGAACAATGCTTACCGAAAGCGGTGATTATCGTACATCTATATGGACAAAGTGCAAAAATGGATGAACTAGTCACTATTTGTGAAAGCTACGGTGTTCCAATCATTGAGGATGCAGCAGAGTCACTAGGTTCTACTTATAAGGGGCAACAAACAGGGACATTTGGAGACTTTGGTATTTTCTCCTTTAATGGCAACAAAATTATTACAACATCTGGTGGCGGTGCGCTGGTAGCTAAAGATCCCGCGATGATTGAAAAAGCAATTTTTTTAGCTACACAAGCAAAAGAAGAAGCGCTTCATTATCAACATGAGAAAATCGGTTATAACTACCGAATGAGCAATATTTTAGCAGGGATTGGACGCGCGCAAATGGAAGTTTTGGATAATCGTATTGCGGCAAGACAAGCAAATTTTCGTTTCTATACAGAAAAGTGTCAACATTTGCAAGAAGTAAGTATGATGCCGGAATTTCCTAACTCGGTATCGAATCATTGGCTCAGTGCTATCAGATTAGATGTAACAAAAACGGGGATGACACCATACGATGTGATGGAAAGAATGCAAGCATACAATATTGAAACTCGCGTCTTGTGGAAACCGCTACATTTGCAACCAGTTTTTGAAACAATGTCATTTTATAAACATGAGCAAGGAGAAGAGGCTGTTTGTGAACGGTTGTTCCGCGAAGGATTGTGTTTACCATCAGGATCGAACTTGACGCAGACCGAATTAGAATATGTCAGTGCAGCTTTAGAGAACATTTTCAAGGAGAATGAACAAAGCGAGAAAAGTAAAGGAGGTGATGGCAAGGCTAATTTAGTTGAAACGGGGACTATGGCACTGCTTTAAAACATCAATGCGCAAGGGGCAGGAAATTTTTTGTTGAAGGGGGGCACAGTGATTTTTAGATAAGAGAAGTGTCTAAAATAGAAAGATAGGCATAGATAACTCAGGTAAAAATACAAAACTGTGGGGGAATTGAAATTGAAGAAATGGATATATTGCTTAATGATGCTCGTTCTTTTCATGAATACTATTTTTTTTCGCAACGGCAAATGCTAGTGGGGCAACAACGAATAATAGCGTGCGGGCAACTGGGAATTTCAATATTGATTTAATGGTATATGATGCACCAATTATTAGCTCTGGAAAAGTGAATTTACGCGTGACATTAAGCGCGGATGCAGATACTGTTCAAGATGATGGAGAATTGATTTCGGTAGTGATTCCGAAAGAAGTATACATCGCAGGCACGTTAACAAACATTAATTCGACGGCTTTCACAATCGATCACGTGGACAAATCGCCAGCATCGATGCCAGACAGCATAATTGTGTATGTAAAACCAGTTAGTAGCTTTAACGTTGGTGCAGCTTGGTCGGCTTCATTTACAATCTCTTTCCAAGCACCGATTATCCGCACCAATACGACTTTGCAAGCAGATCAAACATTCACAGCGAACTATCGAGGCAAAACGGACACTGAAATTGTGCCGATTTCGATGCAACCAATTGGAACACCTGTCCCCTTTGAGAAATGGTGGAAAGGAACAGTAGATAAAAATGGTATTGCTTTGATTCATGCCACGGATAGTAGTTTTAATACAGTTCATTTGGCGATGAATGTGCAAACGCATTTGAATCTGCATGATGTCGTCGTTACCGATGAAGTGCCACAAGGCTTAGAAATTGATCCCAACGCGCCCGTTACAAAAGGTATTGATGCAACAGATAGCAGTTCCGTCGATGGTATTCGGATTATTTCAACTCATCCAGATGGCTCACGAGAATACGTCACAGCTCAATATGCTGATAAAATCAACTACGATCCAGTCACCCAACAACTAACATTTAGCGTCGATCAGTTAGATCCGGATGAAATGCTTCTTGTCGAATATAAAGTAAAAGTAACACATGTCTATGATCAATATAAAGGCCCAGCAAATATGACAAGTCAAGAAGTTACGAAAACAGCGAGTCTCACGTACCGACTAGATGGTGATGAGAATTTTAATAAAGTATTGAAAAAAACAGTGGACGAAACAGTTATTACAGCAAAAAATCCAATCATCCATTATTCTCTAGAATTAGGCGCGATAACTGGAACGATTAAAGCTGGCCAAACATTTACCGATAAATTGGATAGCCGTCTTGATTACAGCGGTATCATAAGTGACGATTCAGGTGCATTTGACATTGTAGAACAAAACAATGAGCTAACGATAGTTGTCAAAAAAGATATTCCAATCGGTAGTTCAGCTACAGCCAAATTTAGCGTCGATGCAACACGTTTAGCGATTGGAGATAGTGTTCATAACACAGGAGCGATTTTGCTAAATGGCGAATATTACGATTCCAATACGGTTACTACGAAGAAAATCAGCGGTGATGTCCTTATTACAAAGCAAGATGCAACTGATTCTACACAAAAACTAGCTGGCACATCATTTGAATTACAGAACCAAAACGGAGATGTAGTAGAGACTGGTGTGACGGATGCAAACGGCGAATGGCTAATCGAAGGTTTAGTACCTGGGGATTATCAGCTTATCGAAACAAATGCAAGCCAAGGTTACACGCTGGATTCGATGCCAATTCCAGTCACAATTACGAACAACAGTCTGAGTACACTAAACATCACAGTTGAAAATAAAAAAATAGTACCAAGTACACTTGAAATTACAAAAGTGGACAAAGATACTGGCGCATTTCTAGCTGATGCAACCTTCCGTTTAGAGAGCTCCGATGGCTCTTTTGTTGAAGGGACAACAGATAGCGATGGAAAACTATATTTCATTGGGTTGCTGCCCGGTAAATATTTATTGGAAGAAACAGTGGCACCAGCTAACTATCTGTTAGACACGACGATTCATAAAGTAGAGGTAGTTAGCGAAGGAAGCAACATACAATTAACTGTCGAAAATAGTAAGATTCCAGTAATACCACCAATTTTCAACGATCCAATCGATCCGGTTGACCCTAATGCCCCAAGTAATCCAGATGACCCTGCTAAAACGCCAGAGAATCCTATTACAATACCAGAAAAACAAGTAAAAACACCTAACAAGCCAATAAATCCGATTTCGCAAAAAGCACCATGTATTGTGCCAATCTCCCAATCAAATAGTAACGTAAAACAGGAAAAAATGGTACAAAAAA
>NZ_AODK01000034.1 GCF_000525975.1 Listeria rocourtiae FSL F6-920 | reverse complement strand
CAATTGATTCTAAACTCCCTAAAACAGGCGATCATAGTTCCTTTGTATGGGTAATATTGGGCTCTTTACTGCTTCTAGCGTGTATTAGACGTCGAAGAATAAGTGAGAGGTAGAATATATATGACAAAAAAAACGGAAAAAGTTCATGGAATTGTCATATAAAAAAAATATGGGATTGAAAACTAAAAAAAAAACTGACAATTATAGCTGATAAACTTAATTTAAGGAGGTGAGAGAGAAGAAATCGTTAGAAGGTAATATTAAAGAGTTCCTATTCGCGGTATAAAAGCCGTGATTGTAAGAAATAAAAATTTTAAAAAATTGAAAGAGGTAAAAAATTAAAAATGAAAAACACAAGTAAAAAAATAGCGGTAGGTTTATTAACAACGACAATCGTAGCATCGCAAATTTTCCCAACATCATTAAGTTTATCAGAATCATTGAGCGGAGGACAACTGGCAGAAGCAACAGTAGCAACGGATTATTTCAGTAATGTATCATCTCAATCATCAAACATAATTGTAAATGAAGTTGCTGGGAAAATTACCGTTGCAGTTAATTTAGCGAAACTTAGTGCTGGTGGGACAATTAGAATTAGAGCTACTAGTAATGGAGTTGGAGCTGTACTTTATAATTATGGGATACTTGAAACACCAACAACCACAGGTATAAAAGTTTATACATTAGATAAAAAAGTTGAAATTCCTCAATTTGGAACAATCAGTGTGGATTATTGGAACAAGGCGGGTACGGCTATTGTTGCGACTGTAGCTTATATGTTCATGGATGGCGGCGTGACATCAACGAATCAAGATTTGTCGAACGCAACAAACCTAGTCAATAACCTTTTCACAGACTCTAACAAAAATAGTTTGAAACCAACAACAGACCAAGCGGCCATTGACAAAGCACAAGCAGCGGTAGACAAGCTTGCAGCAGGAACGGATAAAACAAATTTACAAAATGATATTAACAAAGCAAAAGATTTATTAGCAAAACAAACAGCAGATAAAACAGCCCAAAATACTGCAAAAACTGCTGTTGATGCCCTATTCACAGATGCAACAAAAACAGGCATTAAAGCAACAACAGACCAAGCGGCAATTGACGCAGCCCAAGCTTTAGTAAACAAAGTACAAGATCCAACAGTAAAAGCGGACTTACAAAAAGATATCGACAAAGCGCAAAGCTTACTAAATGCGAAAAGTGAACAAGCGAAACAAAACACAGCGAATACAGCAGTAAAAGAACTTTTCACAAACAACGATCCAGCAAGCAACGCGATTAAAGACACAACAAATCAAAAAGCAATCGATGATGCACAAAAAACCATCGACGTTCTAGCATCAGGTCCAGTGAAAACAGCCCTACAAGCAGACTTAGATAAGGCACAAAATTTACTGGACGCACGGACACAACAAGCCGCAGATGACCAAAATCAAAAAGCAGTCGCGAACTATGCTGTGAACCAACTCTTTGTGAACAATACACCAGCAAGTGACGCAATCAAAGCGTCGACAGACCAAGATGCCATCGATAGCGCGCAAGCAGAAATCAACAAAATCAAAGATCCAGCGCTAAAAGTAGGCTTACAAAAAGACTTGGATCGCGCCCAAGAATTGTTAAACCAACGCAATGCAGCAAACCAAGCGGAGCAAGCGAAACAAGATGCCGCAAGAAAAGCAGTCAACGAATTATTCAACAGTAACACACCAGCAAGTAATGCAATCAAACCAGCAACGACACAAGCTACGATTGATGCAGCTCAAGGCCTAGTTAATAAAGTCACAGATCCGACAGTAAAAGCAGCCCTACAAGCCGATGTGGATAAAGCGCAAAGCTTGTTAGACGCTAAAACAGCAGCAGATGCAGCAGAAAAAGCGAAACAAGATGCCGCGAAAAAAAGCAGTGGATGAGCTATTCAACAGCAACACTCCGACATCAGGAGCAATCAAGCCAACAACAGATCAAAAAGCCATTGATGACGCGCAAAAATTAGTCGATGCGATCACAAATCCAGCAGTCAAAGCAGAACGACAAGCAGATCTAGATAAAGCGCAAAACTTACTAGACGCTAAAACAGCAGCAGATGCAGCAGAAAAAGCGAAACAAGATGCCGCGAAAAAAGCAGTGGATGAACTATTCAACAGCAACACTCCAACATCAGGAGCAATCAAACCAACAACAGATCAAAAAGCGATTGATGACGCGCAAAAATTAGTCGATGCGATTACAAATCCAGCAGTCAAAGCAGAACGACAAGCAGATCTAAACAAAGCGCAAAACCTATTAGATTCACAAAATACAGCACTGGCAAAACCAACATTAAATCCGTATGGTGTTACGGATGAATACATTACAGGAAAAGTAGATGCGAACACAGTAACTGTAGAACTATACATCAACGGCGTGCGCAAAAAAGTATCCACACCAACAAATGGAGACTTCAAGCTTTATGCCCAAGGTTTTGGTTTGAAAGTTGGCGACACATTTGAAGTTCGCGGTGTCGATGCAAAAGGAAATAAAGGTCCAATCGCTACAGGAACAGTTCTCAGCTCTTCATCATCAGCTGCCTATGGTCTAACGGCTAACGACGCTGGTCTAAGCGCAAAAACAATTACTGGAACAGCTGGATCTGGTTTGACAACTGTCCGTCTATCCATTGATGGTACAATCGTCAAAGTCGGTCAAATTAACGCAGATGGCACATATAGCATTTCAACAAACAATTTGATCCAACAAGGTTCAAAAGTAGAAGTAGTAGGATACGCAGATAAAACAGAAATGGCTCGTAAAACAGTTAACATCGTCAATGATGAAAAGCCAGTTCTAGATGCGCTAACAATTGATGACGATGCAGTCAAAGGTTCTGTAACAGCAGGATCAGCGACAGGATTCCGTGTAAGTATCAACGGTGTAGCTGTGAAAACTGGAACAATTGCAGCAGATGGTACATTCCAATCAAGCATTGGAAAACAAGCAGTCGGAACAGTTGTTACGATTGAAATCAGAGATACTACAGGCTACAATACATTCCGTACGACAAGTGTAACGGTAGCAGGATCAGCAGTAGTGAAATTAACAGCACCAGTCCTAGAAAAAATGGATGGTAGCTATATTGTTGGAACAGCACCAAAAGGGACAGAATTAATTACAATTTACGAAGATGGTGTAGCTGTAAGAACACAAAACGTCAGCACGATGACAGTGAACCCAGATGGTAGCTTCACCTTCAAAGCATATGTAGCAGCAAGTGCAACAAGCGTTCAAGTCCAAGCAAAAAACAGCGACAAACGCATGACAAGTGATTTATCTACAGCATTAACAAAATAAAACTAGTTGCAGCGGTCGTTGCGAGCAAGAAGAGACGATCGCTGCAAAAATTTTTGGATGCAAAAACCATTAATATGATATATGAGTGGTGTTAACATACCACATGAAGAAGTTATATCTATCCTAGGAGCAAGCGTTGTAACACCATTTAACGTACTTTCAACTGAGCCAGTAAAGGTGGCCCTACCAGCTACAGCGCCAGTTTATACAGTTCCGACAAAACAACCATCATTTATGTCATTTTCGAAAACTAACATCTCGCCTTACTTACCACTTATCGTATTTAGCGGTGTAGATTTAGAAATTGACATGACTAAATCTTCCAAAGGATACGGTGTGCAAGTGAAACTCCCAGATGGAACAGTTCAAACAGCATACTCTACTACAGCGGTGGGTTTATACGAAGCAGCTTCAATAAATATGCTATGTAAAAAATTTAACAAAAATACAACGGTAAGTATAAATGTACCTTCCCGGATGGAAAACTGGTAGAACAAAACAATGCAGCTTTGACAGGGGCTGATTTTGTAGGCGGTTTTGAAAAAGGGCTTCAAGAATTTGGACAAAAAGTTTACAACTTGTATGACAACACAATGTTTGTCACAATCGCAAAAGGAGTTACACAAGCGGATGTAGACGTAGCAGAGGAGGCCGCACTGAGTGTTGTAGGTTCTGGAGAAAAATTTCGTCGGATGAATCTTTTAAATGATGCACATCAACAATTTGATGCGAATATTGATTTGCAAATAAAACAACAGAATGACGTAGCACGTAAGGCGGTTAACGAATTATTCAATAATAATACACCTGAAAATGGTACTATTAAGTCTGCTGTAACACAAGCGCTGATTAGTTCAGTTTTGTCTTTAGTAAATCAGTTAACAGCTTCCTCGCAAAAAACAGGGATGTAGGAGATTTACAAGTAGCGAAAAACCTGTTAAACAATGCTCAATCGCCAACTACTCTTACATCTTCTTTTGTAGCAGGTAACGCAGTATCAGGGCTTTTTGCGAACAATAACCCGAGCACTAATGCCCCCAAGTCGACAACGGATCAGCAAGCAATTGATGCTGCGCAAAAACTAGTGGATGGGGTCGCAGATGTAACTGCAAGAGCTAATATGCAAGTAAGCTATAGAGCAAGCCAAAGATTTGCTCAAATTAAGAGATACAGCAATGGATTACAGCTTGGTACCAGACGATGCAGATATCACATCAAAAGCAATCACTGGGACAGTCGGTAAAGGCGTTACAGGTGTGCGTCTAGCAATCGATGGTGTTGTGAAGAAAACTGGAAAAGTGAATACAGATGGCACATTTAGTATTGCGACAGATGATTTTATCACCCAAGGATCAACTGTGGAAGTAATAGGGTACAATAGTTCGTCTGAGGTAGTGAGAAAAAAAAGTGAAAGTTAGTAATAATGCAGAGCCGCTTGTACTAGGGACGAATGACGCATTAGCTGAGCAAATGGAAACAACAACACTTACAAAATTGGGCGGTAACTATATTATCGGAACTGCGCCAAAAGGAACAGAGACCATCACGATTTACGAGAATGGCGTAGCCGTAAGAACAATGAGCATCAGCGCTATGACAACTAACCTAGATGGGAGCTTCGCATTCAAAGCCTATGTCACATCCAGCGCAACAAGCGTTCAAGCGCTGGCTAAAAATAGCGACAAACTCATGACAAGCGACCTATCTACACCGTTCATCAAATAAGAAAAAGCAAGTACAGGACGACTATACCCGTTGTCCTGTACTTGCTTTTTTTGCCATTCTCTCGCAATTGTCACTATACGATGACAAAACAAAATACAAGAAAAAAGCTAAGCATGGTTAAATAGAGTTAAGGAGCCGAGCAACACAGGCATCCATCAACTAATAAAGGAGAATCATTTTTATGAAAAATAAAAAGAAGTTCACAATAGCAGGAATGGTCGCGATTTTAGTACTAACGCTTGGTTTAGCGATTAATGCGACTTTATTACAACCAAAAACAGACATTGGCAAAATGCAAGCTATAGACGGCTTATTCATCAAGGTAGCCGGTGCTCAATTAGTCGATAACTCCAAAAAGTTGCGCGTCCACTTTGAGGTTGAAAATAAAATGAAACAAACAACAGGAATTGGTGCCGGAAACTTCCACATTACGGTGAACAAGAAAGATTACCAAATGACAGGTGGCAATAACTTCGGTCAAGAAATCGCAAAAGGCGAGACTATCACAGGGAATGGCTACTATGAATTTCCGAAAGAACAAGACAAAGTATTACTGACCTACACCTCACCAGAAGGAGAAACACTAACTTGGAATTTAGGAAAAATCGATGAAAAATAAGACATTAAACGAAAAAAAAAGTATTTGTTTACAGCTCGGTGCACGTCTGGAACGATACACGAATCTACTATAAAGAAATAGATACACTACTAAAAGCCGGTTACCAGGTGGAGCAAATGGCAGTGGAGACGACGCAACAATCGGAACCTCGCCGGAATTTAACGCAAACATTATTCCAAAAAGGTAGCCGGTTTAAGCGATTCACAAGATGGCTGAGTACTTACAAAGCGATTCGCCAATCAGACGCGAAATATTATCATTTTCATGATCCTGAATTATTATTACTTTTGCCAATATTGCGAAAAAAGAAAGGGGTTTTCCTTTACGACATGCATGAAAATTTTCCGAAAGCATTGGAAACGAAGGCATGGATTCCAACGGCTTTGCGCAAACCACTTGCCGAGATCATCAAGCGAATAGAGAAACGGTGCCTGAAACTGTGTGATAATGTCATATTCGCTGAAAACGTCCTATAAAAAAAGACTATCCGTATGTCACGCAACAACACGACGATATACTGAATTATCCAACATACCAAGAGCCCTTCTTGTCACCAGAAAGTGTGGAGCAAACGCTAATCTATATCGGCGGAATCGAAGAAAATCGTGGTTTATGGATAATGCTAGAAGCGCTGAAAAGCTTGAAACAGTCAGGATACGAGGATTTGAAATTAAAATTAATAGGTCCTATTTTTGAAGCAGATAATGAAAAAATCGATGCTTATGTCTCAGAGAATATGCTAATGAGCAGTGTCGAGCGATTAGGCAGAATACCAAATGACGAAATTGGTGCCCATATGGCTAGCGCTACGGTTGGACTTTGTCTGCTAAAGCCTATCCCGAATTATATGGAATCGATGGCGACGAAGATGTTCGAATATATGTCAGCCGAGTTGCCAATGGTCGTGTCGGATTTTCCGATGTGGTCGGAATTAATGCAAGAAACACAAAGCGGCTATAGCGTCAATCCACTGGATAATTTAGAAGTAGTGAACGCAATTGAACGCTTGCTAAAAAGTAAGAAATTGCAACAAGAAATGGGGTCAAACGGGCGTTATCACTACGAGAAATCCTACAATTGGACGGCAGAAGGGAAAAAATTACTTGCCCTTTACGAAGCGGCAACGAGCGAGGTGCTACATGAAAGTCCTGTATATAAGCCAACATTTTGAGTCAGAGAATGGCTTAACAAGGCCATATGAATTAGCGAAGAAGTTAGCGGAAGATGATGTTGAGGTGACAATGTTAACTGGAAAGAACATGGTGGAAAAAGAATTAGACGGCATCCAGATTGTTTCGACAAAAACGAATTATGATCATACTTTTGCCTTTCATAAACGCGTGTTGGCTTTCCTCCTGTTTGTCATTAAAAGTATTTATTACGGGTTGAAGGAAAAGAATGTGGATGTGATTTACGCGAGTTCTGCGCCAATCACAGTCGGAATTACAGCACTCATCGTAGCAAAAATCAAGCGCGTGCCTTTTATATTCGAAGTCCGCGATGTTTGGCCGGATGCACCGATTGAAATGGGAATTATCCGCAACAAGGCTTTTATCAAAATTGTCCGCGGCTTGGAGCGATTGATCTATCGTCATGCTTCCCATATTGTAGCCCTTTCTGACGGGATTAAGCGAAATATTATTCGAAAAGGCATTGCGAAAAGCAAAGTTAGCGTCATCACGAATCTCGCACATTGTGATAAAGCGGCCCAGTATGTCTCGAAATGTGATAGAATTCACATAGAAACTCAACATCCAGAACTAATTGGTAAGACAATCGCGCTATATCCAGGAACCTTTGGCGCGGCGAACGATCTTTCTTTCCTACTAGATGTCGCGACACAACATCCAGATCCTAATATTCATTACATCTTGATTGGACGCGGGAAAGAGAAGGAAGCGATGACAGAAACGATTCGGAATCGCGGATTAACGAACATTTGGTTACTCGATAATATGCCAAAAGCAGAGGTTTTTAGCTGGATGTCAGCGAGTGACATCGGAATCGTGAATTTAGCGAACGTCCCAATTCTAGCCGCTGAAAATAGCTCCAACAAGTTTTTCGACTTCCTATCGCTAAGTAAGCCAATCATTTTAAATTTCAAAGGTTGGCAAGATGATTTATTACGGGAAAATAAAGCTGGTGCAGGATTTGATTACGATGACAAGGCTGGATACTATAATTTTCTAAAAACGATACACAATCATAAAACGGAAAAATTAGAAATGGGAGAGCGGGCACGAGTGCTTGCAGAAAATCATTTTGATGCGCGAATTTTGAAAGATCAGTTTGCGGAATTAATTAAAAGTTATGAAGTGAACGAAGGATATGAATTAAATTAGGAGGAATAAAGATGAAAATAGCAACGATTGGACTTGGATATATTGGCTTACCAACGGCAGTTATGTTCGCGAAACATGGTCAAGAAGTGATTGGTTTTGATACGAATAAAGAGGTTATCGCCCGTTTACAATCTGGCTGCATTCACATTGAAGAGCCGGGATTACAGGAAGCTTTTCAAGGCGTTTTAGCCAACGGATTATTACGCCCAGTGAGCCAATTAGAGCCAGCCGATACGTTCATCATCGCCGTTCCGACACCGCATACGGAGGATCATTCGTGTGATACAAGATACATTCGTCAAGCGGTGAAAGACGTGATTCCGCTACTTAAAACAGGAAATACGATCATTTTAGAGTCTACGGTGGCGCCGAAAACAACGACGGGCGTGATTCAGCCGATGCTAGAAGAAGCGGGCTTTACGGTAGGTGTGGATGTGCATTTAGTACATTGTCCGGAACGGGTTCTCCCAGGCCAAATTATGACGGAATTGGTGCATAACAACCGAATTATCGGCGGCGTAACACCAGCATGTGCCAACGCTGGTGAGGCTGTTTATCAAACATTTGTGGAAGGTGAGATGTTATTGACGGATGCTTCTACGGCTGAACTCTCAAAACTGATGGAAAATACGTTTCGCGACACGAATATTGCCCTTGCGAATGAGTTGGTGAAACTATCGACAGAGCTTGGAATTAATGCGCTGAATGTCATTGAAATGGCAAATAAGCATCCTCGTGTGAACATTCATACACCAGGCCCAGGCGTTGGTGGACATTGTCTCGCAGTTGATCCGTACTTCATCACGATTGCCGCCCCAGAACAGACACCACTCATCCAAACGGCCAGAGAAATCAACAGTAGCATGCCAGAATATATCGCAGAAAGCGTTGATACAATAACGAATAACACGGCGAAAAAAGTAGTCATCCTCGGTGCAGCGTATAAAGGAAATGTGGATGATGTTCGCGAAAGCCCGGCGTTAAAGATAGCCGAGTATTTGCAACAACGCGGCATCGAAGTTCATGTATATGACCCACATGTAGCATATTACAACATGAATCCAGAAACCGCTTTTGCAAACGCGGATATGGCGATTATCGCGACGGAACACGATGAATTCAAGCACTTGCCGATATCGTTATTAACAAGTATGGCTACCATGCAAATTTTTGATACAAAAAATATTTTTGAAGGCGCTCATGAGGAATTGACGTATATCACGCTTGGAACATTGCATCGCTACTCGAACGCCAGCAGTTTCAGTCATAAAAAAAGCTTAGGGAGACGATAAAACAATGGATAAAACAATTGATTTAAGTGGTATTATCACGATTTTGAAACGTTTTTGGTGGGTTGTCGCCATCCTTGGCATTATGGGAATGGCAACAGCGTTCGTGTATACAAATCAATTTGTCGAGAAGCAGTACGAAGCAACGAGTCAAGTGCTTGTGAAGCCTGAAAAAAATGAAGATAATCGTAATTTTGATGTACAGTTGAACAAGCAGTTAATTAGCACGTATCAAGTAATTGTGACAAGTGGTAGCGTGCTAAATCAAGTGCGCGATAAGCTTAACTTAGCAGATTCAAACAAGGAACTAGCCAGTCGAATTACGGTGGCGAATGAAGGCTCCTCGCAAGTTTTGGTGATTGGCGTGCAGGATAAGGATCCAGAGCAAGCCGTTCTCGTCGTCAATACGCTATCTGAAATTTTGCAGGAAGAGGCCAAAACGATGATGGATGAGAAGAATGTCCGTGTGTTATCGCCAGCGGAATTGGAAAATAGCCAAGTTCCAGTAAGCCCTAACTTAAAAATTACCGTTTTGTTAGGTTTTATAGCTGGTGTAGCGCTTGCCATTGCGATATTTGTAATTATCGAGTTGACAAATACAAAACTTAGAACGCGTGAAGATGTGGAAGCTTTGGTGGACATTCAAGTGTTGGGAAGTATTGAGAGGAGGAAATTATGATGAGAAAAGCAAAAAGCAAAGAGGATAAGAAATTAACCGTTTTTACGCAGCGAAATACACAAATTGCGGAACAGTTTCGAATGATTCGTACAGGTTTACAGTTTCTTGCAGAAAAGCGTAATGCCAAGCATTTTATGGTGACTTCATCGGCTTCTGGTGAAGGGAAGTCGGTCGTTATTGCGAATTTAGCAGCATTTTTTGCCCAGCAAGATAAGCGGGTTCTTATTATTGATGGAGATTTACGACGTCCGACGCAACATGATATTTTCCAAGTGGAGAATTATTACGGTTTTGCAGATATTTTGAAAGAAGAGACAAACGTGAAAAAAGCAATTCAGAAAACGGCAGTGGAGAATTTGGATGTGTTGGTATCAGGGATGTTACCGTACAATCCGGCAGAGTTACTTGCGAGTTTTGACTTTGACGCCTTTTTTGTGGAATTGGATGCAGCATATGATTTCATTTTTATTGACGCGCCGCCTGCGATTGTGGCAGATACACCGGTTATTGCGAGTAAGGTGGATGGCGTGATCGTGGTTGTTGGTTTACGCACTGTGAAGAGGAGTAAGCTTGAGCAGACGATTAGAGAAGTGAAAACAGCAGGCGCAAACGTGGTCGGAATCATTTGTAACAAAGCTAAGCCGACGAAGAAAACAGCTTATTACTACAAATAAGAAGGAGCAGGTGAGTAGGCGATGAACAAAGCGACGAATTTTAAAAAATTTGCATGGCGGTTACTAAAGGGTAATGTCTTAGCGCAATGTCTCGTGTTTCTTGCCGCACCTTTCTTGTCACGCATGTATGGTCCAGAGGTTTTTGGAACGTATACTGTTTACCTGAGCATCATTAGTATTTTCAGCAACAGTATGGCCTTGTCCTTAGAACGAGCGATTCCGTTAGCCAAAACGAAGCGTGTAGCGACTTTGCTCGTAAAAATGTGCCTAAGCATAGCGCTCCTCCTCTCTGTCTTGACCTTTCTCCTATACCTTCTCACAGGAATTTCCGCTTTCTCTTTGCTGAATGTGCATGTATCCCCGCATGTCGTTCTATTACTTTCTTTAGGTATTTTCTTTGGGAGCGTGATTCAAACCTTCACATTTTGGCAGATGCGCGAACAACGATTCGCAACGATTTCTCATGCGAAATTAGCACAAAGCGCTGTGACATCTGGCTTTCAACTTGCTGTGCCGAACTTCGGGCTGATTATTGGTGATGTACTTGGCCGATTTGGAAGTGCCGCGGTACAAGGCATTAACTTTTGGAAAACACGTGTCAAAGTGGGTTTCACTAAACGCAATCTCTGCTTCTTAGTGCGCAAATATTATCGTTATCCATTGTTTTCATCGGGCTCATTATTCATCAATGCCTTGACATTACAAGTCCCGCTATTATTAATCACCTATTATTTTGGAAACGAAGTCGCTGGATTTTTCGGGATGGGCCAACGCGTGGTTGGGATGCCAATCGTACTACTAACAAGTGTGCTCGGCCAAGTTTTTTATAGCGTTGCGGCAAAAGGAATGCATACAGAATCGGCACGCGTTTTCGACTTATTTAAAAATGTCGTCCGAAAAGCAGTACTGTACGGCTTACCGATTTTCGCTATTTTAGCCTTTTTTGCACCAAGTATTTTCGCGTTAGTTTTTGGAGAAGAATGGCGTGTGTCCGGTGAATACGTCCAGCGTTTGCTACCAGTTTTCTATCTGCAATTGGTCACCGTACCTGTTTCGCAAACGTTGTATTTACTCGGACGCCAAAAAACGCAATTTCTATGGGATGCCTCTCGTTTTATTAGCATCGTGGGGCTATTCTTCCTTGCGCACATGCAGCAATGGAGTATCCTCACGGTCTTGACAAGTTATGCGGTTGTGGGCAGTATTTTTTACGGGATATTTCTATTCTTATCCTATCGAGCACTGCGAAATTTCGCATTTGTCATACATGAATGACAAAGTAAAATACGCTAAAACCGCCAGTCATGGTTAAATAGAAGTAAGGAAAGAGAACACGAAAGGAGAACAATTAGTGAAGTTGAAAGTAGAAAAGTTAGTCCTTGTTATCGGCGTATTATTTTACATCGTCTGCCTCTATATTGGTTACATTCACCTTATATCGCCAAGCTACAGCTACTACTCATTGATTAACCTCCAACCATCAGGAACAGTAAAAGCGATATCCATCATTTTGGCGCTTATCCCTATCAGTTGGTCAGAGTCAACCGTGACTCGCCCATCCCAAGTCGTCTATTGGTTACTCTACATCTTAGTTTACATCCCAACGATGGTGATGCCCGACTTTGTAAGAGAAAATCCATTAGACGGCTTCTTCTTTTATAAACTAGTTCTGCTTGGCTGTCTGGCTCTTCTTGCGAGTGTCGGGAAATGGAAAAATTTAAAAATATATCCATTACGCATCAAACAAGCCTTTGTCCGCACGATTCTTTACATTAGTTGGTTCGGCTTATTCGGACTTATTTTCCTCAAATTTGGATTTCATTTCCGGATGGTGAATTTTTACGACGTATACGATATTCGTGCAGATTACCACGAAGAAGGGAAAGGTTCCATCGCGGCATATGCCATGAACTGGCAGTCGAAAATTTTCAACCCACTACTAATGGGAATCGGCGTGATTAGTAAAAAAACGATGTTCATAGTCATTGGAATTTTGAGCCAACTGATTATTTTCTCCACAACGGGTCAAAAAAGTATCGCCTTTTCCACCTTATTCATCTTAGGAGTTCTCTGGTGTGTCGGTAAAAAAGGCAAGAACTTCGGAGTTCGATTTCTATGCAGTATCTGTCTGCTAGTGTTTGCTTGTCTCGTACTTGATTTTCTAAAAGGAGGCATTCAGTTTACAGAAATTATGACGCGCCGACTCATGATGGTGCCAGGTGTCCTCTCTAGTTTCTACTACGATTTCTTTACAGCGAATCTACACACGCACCTCGGTTACAGTATCTTCAGTAGTTTTGTCGACTATCCTTACGATGCGAATCCACCATTCTTAATCGGTGAAGCGTATTTCAATAATTTAGAAGCTTCTGCGAATGCGAATCTTTGGGCAGATGCCTTCTCCGCATTTGGACTGTGGGGTGTTGCGATTTATACGGGAATTTTAGCCCTGATTCTATGGGTTTACGACAGCATAGCCAAGCATAATCACTTCTTACTGAGTGTTGTTCTCCTCGCCATGCCAATTTGGAGCTTGATTGATTCCTCCCTTATCACGACATTCCTCACACATGGGCTACTCCTTGCGATCATTATCAACTATCTACTCACCGCTAAAAAAAACGAATGAAGGAGCAAAAATAAATGAATCTACAACATAAATTACAAATCGAAAACCGTACAGCAGCAATCACAATTATGGGTCTAGGCTATGTTGGGCTTCCACTCGCAGTATCGTTTGCTAAAGCAGGATTCACCGTGACGGGATACGATCCAAGCGAGAAAAAAGTAGCCACAATCAACGCTGGCACGTCAGATATTAGCGACATCCCGTCAGAAATTGTAAATGAACTTGTCATAACGCAAAAATTAATCGCAACAACGGATGCAACAACGATAAAGCAAGCAGATATCATCATTATTTGTGTCCCAACACCACTAACCGCTTCATTTGAACCAGATATGAGTTTTATCGAGTCAGCGATGACAGCTATTTCAGCGAACCTCAAAGAAGGCGCACTTATCGTCTTGGAAAGTACGACGTATCCAGGGACGACCCGCGAAGTAATCAGTCAAGGATTAGAAAAACAAGGATTGCGTCTAGATACAGATTTTTTCGCAGCGTATTCCCCAGAACGCGTTGATCCTGGTAACAAACGATTTACCGTACAAAATACACCGAAAGTAGTCGGCGGTATTACAGAAGCTTCTAAAAACTACGCGGTCAACATCTACAATCAAATTATTGATCAAGTTGTTCCTGTCAGCACGACTGAAATTGCCGAAATGAGTAAGTTACTTGAAAACACCTTCCGAAGTGTCAACATCGCCTTTATCAATGAGATGGCGATGCTGGCGGAGAAATTGGATATCAATATCTGGGAAACCATTGATGCTGCAACGACAAAGCCATTTGGTTTTATGAAATTTACACCAGGTCCTGGAATTGGCGGTCATTGCATCCCACTCGATCCGATGTATCTATCATGGAAAGCGAAATCATCTAACTTTTTCAGTAGGTTCATTGAGTTATCGCAAGACGTCAATAAAAGTATGCCGGAACACGTTGTTGGAAAAGCAATGATGGCGCTGAATAAAGTAGGCAAGTCTTTGACGGCAAGCAAAATCTTACTTGTCGGAATGGTTTACAAGGAAAATATTTCAGATTTACGTGAGTCGCCAGCGCTTGATATTCATGAGTTATTGACGAAACAACGGGCGATCGTCGATTTTCTAGATACACGTGCAACCTCTTTTATTGATTATGAAAATAAGGTGCAAAAAAGTATTCCACTCGATTACGAGCAAATTGCAGCATATGACTTAGTTGTTTTGCTCACATGTCATGAAGATATGGATGTGACGAAGATTGCAACGAATGCTTCAGCGATTTTAGATACGAAGAACTTTTTAGGCAGAACTTTTGCAGATAAAACGACAGCACTAGGGTTTGATGCCAATCTATAAAATTTGAGTCCATGGTAAGATATCCGAGGGCGGAAAGTGGAGGTAAGTAGGAATGGGAATGTTAAGGAGATTTAGTTTTTGGTCGATTATAGACACGGGAATGATTTGGTTGGCAGTCGCGTTTGCATTTTATATGGTTGCTGCTGGAAATATGGTTGTTATGGCAGTCGCTTTAACTATTGCATATCATATATTCGCGCTAGGATTTCAGTTGCAAGATAGGACGTGGTCGCATACGAGCGTACAAGATTTAGTCGCGGTTGTAAAAGTTATCAGCCTAGCAGTTGCGGTAAGCATGTCTATGGTTGTTGCTATAAATGGCTTTGCTAACTTCGAGATTCGATTTTTCATCATTACTTTTATTGCTCAATTGTTATTGATTGGAGGCACACGTTTGGCGGTGAGGTTACGTCTCGAGCATTCGCAACATAGGGCCCAGTCATTACGAACGCTGATTATAGGTGCTGGCGAGGCTGGAACACAGTTAGTACAGCAACTGCAAAAGGATACGAAATCGGATGTGTTACCAGTTGGGTTTATAGATGATGACAAGAGAAAGTGGCGGACGAGATTACTAGATGTGCCAGTACTTGGTGGGATAGAACGGTTGGAAGAAGTCATAGCCAAGAAGCAAGTAAAACAAATTATTGTGGCAATGCCATCGAGTTCGGAACTTCAAATGATTACGAAACAAGCTATAGGCACAGGAATAGCGGTGAAAACGATGCCCAAAATGGCGGATATTTTATCGGGGAAATTGAGTGTGAGTCAAGTACAGGAAGTCGATGTCGAGGATTTACTAGGGCGCGAACCTGTGCAGTTAGATTTGGCTAAAATTGCAACCAATTTGATGGGTAAAACAGTCTTAGTGACCGGGGCAGGTGGTTCGATTGGTTCTGAAATTTGTCGTCAAATCATGAATTTTGCGCCGGAAAAAATTTTATTACTCGGACATGGTGAGCATTCGATTTACCAGATTCATCGTGAGCTTAAACAGTTGGATAAGGGTGTTGAACTTTTGCCGTTAATCGTGGATATTCAAGATATGAAGCGGCTACGTGATGTGATGCAAGCGTATGAACCAGATGTGATTTACCATGCAGCAGCGCATAAGCACGTTCCTTTGATGGAGCTCAATCCACTAGAGGCTGTGAAGAACAATGTGTATGGGACACGAAATGTGGCACAAGTTGCACACGAAATTGGTGCGGAAAGCATGGTGATGGTTTCGTCTGATAAAGCTGTAAACCCGCCGAATGTGATGGGATCAACGAAGCGCATTGCTGAGATGATTATCCAATCATTCCATGAAAAAAGCAATACCAAATTTGTCGCGGTTCGTTTTGGTAACGTTCTAGGCAGTAGTGGTAGTGTGGTGCCACTTTTTAAAGAGCAAATCAAAAAAGGTCAGCCCATCACAATTACTGACAAACGAATGACACGTTATTTCATGACAATTCCAGAGGCGGCAAAACTCGTACTCCAAGCAGGAAGTCTTGCACGAGGTGGCGAAATCTTCGTTCTGGACATGGGTGAGCCGGTGAAGATTGTCGACCTTGCTAAAAACTTGATTCGTCTAAGTGGTTTGACAGAAGATGAAATTCCTATTATTGAGATGGGTATTCGTCCTGGTGAAAAGCTTTACGAAGAGCTCCTAACTACTGATGAACTGGTTGCCGAACAGATTTTTCCAAAGATTTTTGTTGGGAAAGTCATGCCGGTAGAAGAGCAGGTGTTACTTGATTATTTACAAACGATTTTACAATTGAGCGACCAAGAAGCAGCAAAAAAAACAATTGAGTTAGCTAATGCTAACCACGTTCAAGGAGATGAGAAGATTGTATAGTAGATTTTTGAAACGTTTGGTAGACATCGTTCTTGCCCTGATTGCGATTATTATGTTAGCCCCTGTATTTGCAATCGTGGCCATCAGTATCAAATTAGATTCTAAAGGTCCAATTTTGTTCAAACAGAAGCGCGTTGGTGCGGATAAAACGCTATTTACTATTTTCAAATTCCGTACGATGTATGTGGATACACCGAAAAATATGCCGACACATTTACTCGCTTCACCAGATTCTTATATCACAGTGGTAGGGAAGTTTTTACGGAAGACGAGCTTGGATGAACTACCACAACTGTTCAATATTTTTGTAGGAAGCATGAGTGTTATCGGTCCGCGCCCAGCTTTGTACAACCAAGTAGACCTGATTGGGGAGCGCGAGGAGGCTGGGGCGAGTGAGTTGAAGCCGGGCTTATCAGGTCTTGCCCAAGTGATGGGACGCGATACGTTGTCAATCGAGGAAAAGGCAAAATTAGACGGATTATATGGTCAAAAAATGTCCTTTGTCACCGATGTAAAGCTGATTTTTAGCACGATACGCAAAGTCGTGAAACGTGATGGAATTCAAGAAGGAGCTAGCTAATGCGCATTTTAGTAACGGGGAAGCAAGGGTACGTAGGTACACAATTTGAGCGTTGGATGGCGCAATATCATCCAGAAGTGAGCGTGGATCTTTTATCCGTTAGGACGGGAAACTTGGAGACCATTGATTTTAGTCATTATGATACAGTTTTACATGCAGCGGCTTTAGTTCATCGCAAAGAAACGCCAGAAAGTGCTGGAGAGTATCATCGAATTAACACGGAGCTAACGGAAAATTTAGCATTTCGGGCAAAATTGGCAGGCGTGAAGCATTTCGTATTTCTGAGTACCGTGGCTGTATATGGGGAAGAAGGTAGCTTTGAGGGCGCAGGGAAAGTGATACCCATTCAGCAAGTGCCGTATCCAACAAGTTTATACGGAAAATCGAAATATGAAGCGGAAAAAAGATTGCAACGACTAGAAAGTCTTGGTTTTCAAGTCGCGATTGTGCGGCCACCGATGATCTATGGTCCCGACTGTCCAGGCAACTACGCTCGTCTTGCACAGATTGCTCGTAAAACGCCTATTTTTCCAGCAATCAGCGGGAAGAGAAGCATGCTTTTCATTGATAATTTATCTGCTTTTTTGAAAGAAGTGATTCGTGAAAAGGCTAGAGGAATCTATGTACCTCAAAACAGCGAGGCGGTTAACACAACGAAGCTTGTGGCACTCATTGCCGAGGCAAACGGAAAAAAAAATGCGAACATCGAAGCTTGCGGGAAACATATGTCGCAAAGTATTACGAAACATCCCGATTTTCAAAAAAACATTTGGAACGCTTGTTTTTGAACTAGAAAGTACCATAAAATATGAAACAATAAGTTTGCCTGAATCGATTTGGAAAATGGGAGATACGCAAAACCGCTGAAACTAGATATTAGCTTCAACGGTCTTTATATCATAAATATTTTTGGTGAAAATCCAAATGCTCATCGATAAAACTCGCAATGAAATAGTAACTGTGATCATAGCCGTCTTGCATGCGCAACGTCAATGGAGAGTTTTTCGAAGTTGCAATATCAGCTAGTTTTTCAGGTTGCAATTGCGAATTATAGAAGGAATCACCCGTCCCTTGATCAATTAACATTGGCGTCTGTGTGCCATCATGTTCTGCTAACAACTTTGTCGCATCCCATTTAGACCAGCTTTCCTGATCTACGCCTAGATATGCATTGAACGCTTTAACGCCCCATGGAACTTCTGTCGGATTCACAATCGGCGCAAAGGTTGAAATCGAACGGAAGCGTCCAGGATTACGCAACCCAATTACGAGCGCACCATGCCCGCCCATCGAGTGTCCCATAATCGACTCAGGGCCAGTCAAACCGAATTCTTCGCGCGCAATCTTTGTCAGCTCTGTTACAACATAATCATACATCTGGTAATTCCGCGCCCACGGACTTTGCGTCGCGTTCACATAAAAACTAGCGCCTTGTCCCAAATCCCAATCTGTATCATCCGCGACACTGTTCCCGCGAGGACTAGTATCTGGCATTAACATCGCCAAGCCAAGTTCCGCAGCCCGTTTTTGAGCCCCTGCCTTATGTGTGAAGTTATCATCTGTACACGTTAATCCTGAAAGCCACCAAATCAGCGGTGGCGCCTCGAATTTTTCCCTATTCGGCAAGAATAAGCTAAACGTCATATCACAACCCAGGATTTTTGAATAATGTCGATATTTCAATTGCGTCCCATCAAAACTCCGATGTTTCTCCAGCAATTCCAGTTTTTCAGTCATACGAAAGCACCGTCCGAATCGATTCACCGTTGTGCAACAAGTCAAATGCCTCATTAATGCTTGTAAATGGTAAGTTATGCGTAATAAATGGATCCAGTTTAATCTCACCTTTCATCGCTCGCTCCACCATGCCAGGTAATTCACTGCGACCTTTCACGCCACCAAAAGCTGAACCGCGCCAAACGCGACCTGTCACAAGTTGGAATGGGCGGGTGCTAATCTCTTTTCCAGCTGCAGCAACGCCAATAATCACGCTTTCGCCCCAACCTTTATGGCAACATTCCAATGCTGAGCGCATCACATCGGTATTCCCGATGCACTCAAAACTAAAGTCAACGCCACCATTTGTTATTTCTACAATTACTTCTTGAATCGGTCGTGCATGATCTTTCGGGTTTACAAAGTCAGTTGCTCCCATCTCTTTTGCTAGTGTGAATTTATCTGGATTCGTATCAATCGCGATAATTCGGCCAGCTCCAGCTTGAACCGAACCTTGAATCACCGCTAAGCCAATGGCACCAAGTCCAAAAACCGCGACTGTATCGCCAGCTTGAACCTTCGCCGTATTATGAACCGCACCAATCCCAGTCGTTACACCGCAGCCAAGCAAACATGCTTTTTCAAGAGGGGCATCTGGATTAATTTTTGCAAGCGAAATCTCTGGAATAACTGTGTATTCACTGAACGTACTCGTGCCCATGTAATGATAAACAGGCTCGCCTTTATAGGAAAATCGTGTCGTTCCGTCCGGCATCAGGCCTTTACCTTGCGTCTCACGAACTGCCTGACAAAGATTCGTTTTTCCAGATGTACAATATTCACATTCGCCACATTCCGCTGTGTAAAGCGGGATAACATGATCGCCGACCGCAACACTTGTCACGCCTTCCCCAATTTCGATAACAATCCCGCCACCTTCATGCCCTAATACGGCTGGAAAAACGCCCTCAGGATCATCACCGGAAAGCGTGTAGGCATCCGTATGGCAGACCGCCGTATCCGTAATTTTAACTAAAACTTCGCCTTTTTTTGGAGCCTCTACATCAATTTCAACAATTTCAAGAGGTTGCCCAGGTGCAAAAGCTACCGCTGCACGTGATTTCATATACATTACTTCCCTTCAAGGTGTTCTTTTTACACATCAAGTATACTATAGCACACGAAAGGATAACAAAGGATGTGGTTTGATATGCCAAAAAGTTATTTGTTCAACAACTTGTTATAAATAGCGATAAAAAAGTACCAAAAATAGAAATTTTTTGTCAATTATGAGTAGAAATATATGATAAGATGTAATACCGAGCTGAGAAAGGTACTTTAAATGAACCAATTTTTGTATCGGGTATTAGTTTAGATTTGGAGGATTGAAATAATGAAAAAGAATAATAGCAGTAGTATTTTTTTTGTAACTATACTGCTTATTACGTTAGTTAGTATTTTTACAACATGGGGATTACAAGCAAACGCTGCAACAATGGAGAAGAACTTGTATACTTTGGAAAATCCAACTTGGATGAGGAATCAAGGACTATCGAAGGGAATTGATCACGATCGACAAGATTTGGGGGTTATTCTTCCTAAAAATGCAACCATAGAGATTCGCCAAACAAACCCAAATTTTAAGGGTGATATCAGATTAGAGCTTCTAAATGATGATAACCAGACGGAAAGTTCCTATACTGTGGGTAATTCATGGGTTGAAATAACGGCTAGCAGCGACTCTGTACCATTTATAAAAACAACATTTACAGATGATGCACCAACTGTAGAATATAAAGTAAGCGATACAGCAGTTAATTTGCCTGTATTTAAGCAAGGTGATAACGAAAACGTATTTTTTGATAAATGGGATGCAACAGGTGCTACTTTTGGATTAGTTGGCAATAAATATATTCAAATTTTAGTGCCAGTTAGAGATAAGTTTTACCTAAAAAAAATGGATGATTTCAATTCTATCAATGCTTTATTGGCTTACTACGATACGTTGTTTGAAACGTTTAATGAGTTAGAAGGTATTTCATTTACACCAAAAAATGCAACGGATAAAAATATCCCGAATCGTTATTTTGCGAAAGCAGATAAACATGGAGCCGGTGCAGCATACTATGGTGGTAATTACACCGCAGAAACGAGTTCATCTGTGATCTCATTCTGGTTAAAACCTGGATGGGGTGGGCTTCACGAGATTGCTCATGGTTATCAAGGTAATTTTATGTCAGATACTACATTTAATACTGGAGAAGTATGGAATAATTTATACGCCGATAGTATGCAGAAAAAAATGATGGGCAATGCTTATTACAATGGTTGGCTCTACGAAGGCAATATAGCAAAACGTGAAACAACTTTTGAAAAGAGCGTGTACACAACAAAAACACCTGTGAACAACTGGGATGAGGCTAGCAAGTTATACATGTTGACTTTGATGAAGGACATGGCTGGTGACCAAGCTTTTACAGACTTTAACCAAGCTTACCGAGCCGATGCGAACACAAATAACTTGAATAAGGATGCCCTCATATTAGATTTATTGACTAAATATTTTGGAGAGACAAGTCATTATGATTTCACAGCTTTTGTGGAGCTTGTCCAAGGATCTATGTCGGATAATCAAAAAGTTGAAAATTTATACTCCGGTAATAAAGCTGTTTATCCACTGGCCTCTTTATTATCAGGAAACAACTTGAAAACAGCACGCAAAGATATAAATTTAGATACAAAGTGGGGGCTAGTAAGTAATGCCCAAATCGATAAATATAAGCTATCAGCAACGACAGAGGTAACGTTTTCCATCAATGATTTTGCACAAATAGAAGGGAAAGTACTACGAGTAAAAGATGGCACAGACGTTGTTCGCGAGGTAACAATAACGTCGCCAACCGTGACGCTGAAAAACATGCCAATCGGAATTTACTCTCTAGATATCCCGACAGGCATAACTCGTTTTTATGAGCCATCAACAAATTATTTGGCGGTAACAGACTATGAGAGTAGCGCAATGATTGCGATGAATGAGATACAGACATCAACATTTGCCGAGAACAAAATGGTTTTTAAAGGCTTAGGTGATAGCATTTTTGCAATTGCAACGGTTGATCCTGAAAAAGGGAATTTAGAGTTAAATGTAACAAGTAAACGACCGCATTCATATTTTGAAAACGAATATGCTTCAATCGAAGTTCTTGACGAACAAGGAAATTCTGCTTTCAAGAGAGTGATGGATGGGAATGGCACAGAGACTGGAAAGTTCCAAGTGGCCATCAAGCCTAACTATATCATCAAAATCATGCATAAAGAACCAAGTCGTTTTAGTATTATTGGAGCGCCTATAAACTTAGTACATCAGGCGACAGAGCAAACGTTTAACGTCAGCAAATACGGATTGACGAGCGATGTGACAAAGGTGACGGATCAGGATGCTTTGGTAAGTTATAAGTCGAAGTTAGTTTCTTTCGCAGAAACAGTCACAGCGAATTTTAAAAATGAAGACTACGCAGCGCCGAAAACAAAGCTTAAAAGAGGAATCGATTATTTATCAGATACTGACGTAGATAAAATAGAATACCAACAGACATATGCTGATCTATTAGCACTTAAAAATGATATATCGCAAGATCTGTTAGACGGTAACCAATTCCGATTCCAAATGAATGGTCTTAGCGACTGGAACTTTGCAAATGTTCGCGTTAATCTAGATACAAACAAAGCAATCATTACGCAAAACACTGGTGAACCACATTGGTATTTTGAGGGAACATACGCTACGGTCAAGATTAATAACGCAAAAGGTAAAGAAATTTTTAAGAAAGATTTCAATGGACGTGGTAAAGTGACAGCATCAGAAAGCAATGTAATAATTGCTGTTGGAGACTTCATTACCTTGACACACTTGGAATCATCTGGGCGCCTGCTTATAACGAACGAGCAAACGGGGAAGGGATATGCGTCATATCAAACCGCAACATACCTTGTTACCGCGTCTGGCCTTAAAAAAAGTGGACACTGCAAAAATCCCAACACCGAATCCAGATGAGTTCACTGCACAGAACCTTCAATTTGATTTTAAAGGTCTAGGTGACTGGGACTTTGCAACAATGGTCTTAGATTTGCAAAACAAACGAGCGAACATAACACAAAATGCAGGTGAGCCACATTGGTATTTTTCGGATACGTATGCGTCTATTCAAGTTCGTGATGCACGCGGAAAACTTATCTATACGAAAAAATTCAATGGACGTGGCAATGTACCAAGTTCTTTTGATAGTTTGAAAATAGATCAAGGTTATTACATTACTGTACTTCATCAGGAATACAATGCCAGATTGTTACTCATGAATCCTGCAACAAATGAATCATTTAAAACAAGCAAACAAGCAACGTACAAAGTGACTCTAGACGGCTTATTATTGGTAGAAGAAAACAGTATTCCAGCACCAAGTCTTGCAGATATTGACGGGAAATTATTTGAATACCAATTCCTTGGATTAGCGGATAAAAACTTTGCTAACTTATCTTTGAATTTGGAAACGATGGAATTGATATTCGCTAAAAGTGCTGGGAAACCGCATGTTTATTTTAATCAGTCGACACCGTATTCATCTATTCAAGTCAAGGATCAAGATGGTAGCGAGGTATACAGTCATACGATGATTGGAGATGAAGATGCTACGGCTGTTTTGAAGAAAATCAAGCTGGAAACAGGTTATTACTTGATTATCAATCATCTAGAAGGTACTAGTCGGTTGCTGATGGCCGTCGATAAAGTAGCGCAAGAAAAGTTAGCGAATCAAAATGTGTACCAAATCAGTGAAAATGGATTGACTAAAAAGACACTATCAGATATTCCAGTGCCAAATCGTTTCACAAAAATGAAGATATACGGTACCAATTTAGATTTTACATTTGCAGGACTTAGTGATAATCAATTCGCCAAGCTTCATTTTGATAAGGCGAAGAATATGCTACATCTCGACATTAAAGCTGTGCAACCACATTATTACTTTTCTGATATTTATGCAAGTGTAGAAGTCAGTGATGAAACAGGTAAAGTTATCTACACGAGAAAATTTATTGGGAACGTATCTCCAAAAGCAGAATCTTTTGATATACCAATAAAAGAAGCTTACAAAATTAAGATTACGCATCAGGAGCCAAGTCGCCTTGTAGTAACAGGTAGTGAGACAGATACTAAACCTACTGTTCGAGCAGAAAATGAGTTTTGCGTTGTCGCGAATGGTTTAGTAGGATTATAAATGAAATGGCGAGGAGTGCATGATGCTTCTTGCCGTTTTTTGAGCTGTAAGCCTTGACTCTTCCTTTTTATCGTTATAATTGGGACAAATGGAGGGTGACGTGGATGGGAAAATCGACTTTTGTAATGGGCGTCGATATTGGAACGACGAGCACGACAGCAGTGATTTTTAATGTGAAAGGTGAGGTCGTGGCGTGGGAATCGCGAGGATATCCTTTAACCATAAGCGCGCACATTTCATCCGAGCGATTTTAGAAGGAATTGCCTTCAATTTAGCGCATGTTTATGAAGTGATGAGTGACCCGCACGACAAAATTCATGTCACCGGCGGACTATCTCAAAGCCCGGTTTGGTGCCAACTCGTTGCTGATGTTTTTGATCGTGAAGTCATTGTGCCCACACTCGAACTCACGAAAAAATTACCACCAAGTCACGTCTATCAACCAAATTCAGAGAATGTCACCATATACAATGAACTAAAACCGATTTTCCAACAAATCACAACACAGCTAATGGGCAGTTATGAACGTTTAATTGATTGGCAAAAAAGCCAAGTAAATGGTAAGATAGAAACAAATAACAGATAAAGCGCGCATCACAGGCAAAAAAACGTGGGGTGATTTGAATGAACCGCAAATTAGTATGGACGTTAATCGTTTTAGTGGGAATTTGTTTGTTAGGAACATTAATTGCTGTATTAGCCAACTTGTTTTACTTTCATGCATAAAAAACTGGCCTCGGCCAGTTTTTTTTATTTTACTATAAGATGCACTTACAAAAATAAACATTGCGAAATCTTCCTTTTGGGGGTGAGATAGAAGGTAATTTCAGTATGTTTTGAATGATTTGAAAAAATCTATATATTGTAATGTACTTGCTACTATATTACAACAAATTTTTGCGATATTGGACTGTTAGTGGCTGATTTTGACCTATCTTCATATGTGATATTGCCAATATTTTTCGATGATACGATAGAGTGTAGCCATAGCATAGGTGCGATTTGTGACATCATAGTTGTGTATGTAATTAATAGGTGCGTAGCAGTAGAGATTGATGTCAGCAATTTCAGAGAGTGTGTTGGGAGTAATATGAGTAAGAGATATTAATGTGGCTCCTGTCTTTTTTACCAGGCGGGCAACATCATTTAAAGATTCAGATTCACCGCTCATACTGATGACAAAAATGAGGTCATAAGCTTTGAGTTCATGAATACTGTAGAGCATGTCATGACGGTGTTGGTAGTAGTGACTGCGCTTGTCGGTGCATCGTAGTTGTTTGGCACTGATTTCACAGAGGAATTGACTGTTACCGATGCCATAAAAGTGGACATCACGAGCTTTCTCGATAAGACTGACTATTTTTTTCAACGGTCGTATTGGCCAGGTATTCTGATAAATCAATTTTAGGTGCTTCATTGTTTTTTGTTTGATTGCGAATTTTATCAAGTTGTTGCTGTTCTGTGCGTAGTTCATGCTTCATCTCAGCAAAACCGGTGTAATCCAGTTTCTTTGCTAATCGCACAACAGTAGTTGGATGTATAAAAAGCGTAGTAGCCAAATCCTGAATGGAGTTACTAACCACCTCACTAGGGTTATTTTGAATAAAACGGACGATTTCCTGTTCCGACTCATTAAGTTCATTTTTGTGAATCAGTACACGATGAGAAAATTGCATTATACCACCTCTTTTAGTCGTAAGTTTAGCAGATTTTTTTTAGTGTGTCTATGGTGGGGATGAAGGTAAGAAGCGCTTTGAAGAGAGTGTTTGAGGTGTAATTTGTACACGATTTTTTATGTAGATGTAAATAATTTGTGTATAAATTCGCTATTCTGCTTAATCTGGATAGTTGTGTGCTACAATCATTTTTAGAAAGCGCTAACAACATTATTGTTGAAAATAGGAGGGACAATATGAAGTTGACAGAGTTTGTGAAAAAGGGACTAGTAGCAGTCAATCAATCCTTTGCAACCCGTGATGAGGCAATTCAGTTCTTGGCAGATAAATTAGATGCACAAGGGGTTTTAAGTGATAGGGAAAGGTTTGTTGCTGATGTGTACGAGCGTGAATCGCAATCGGTAACCGGTATGGAAAATGGTTTAGCGATTCCCCATGCAAAGAGTACAAGTGTTAAGCAGGCGACATTTGCAGCCGTGACGCTCCGTGAACCGATTGATGATTGGCCGAGTTTAGATCCAAATAACAAAGTAAATTTGATTTTTTTACTGGCGATTCCAGATACTACAGCTGACACGCACTTAGCAATTTTAGCAGAACTGGCAACGCGCTTAGTAGACGAGGACTATCGTGCGCGCTTATTGACATCAAAGACAGAAGATGCTTTTTATGAAAATTTAGATGCCTATGTAGCCACATCCTCAGGGGCATCAATCGATGAAAGTAAACAGTTAATTCTTGCAGTAACAGCCTGCCCCGCCGGAATTGCCCATACATATATGGCAGCGGAAAATCTACAAAAGAGTGGTGCTAAAATGGGTGTCAATGTTCGAGTGGAGAAGCAGGGAGCTAACGGTATTGAAGATCGTTTTACGAATGAAGAACTGGAAGATGCTCATGCTGTTATTTTTGCTGCAGATGTTGCAGTGAAAGATATGAATCGTTTTAGTCATCTGCCTAGTTTGAAGACATCAGTAGCAAAGCCATTGCATGATAGTGACACGTTGATTGAGCAGGCACTACGGCTGAAAAAGGATCCATCCGCGGATTTTGCCGTACGTGAAAATGTTGATCAAAAAAGCGGTGGTTTGAGTGATGTTAAGGATGCAGTGATGACGGGGATTTCGCATATTATTCCACTAATTGTTGCTGGTGGAATGATTTTGGCATTTGCGGTATTTATTTCACAGATTTTTCATGTACAGGATTTATATAATACGGAAGGTTCTTGGCTATGGATGTTCCGTCAATTAGGTGGTGGCTTACTTGGCACAATTATGATTCCCGTATTGTCAGCTTATATTGCTTACTCTTTGGCTGATAAACCTGCCCTTGGCCCTGGTTTTGCTATTGGTGTTGCTGCGAACTTAGTGAACGGCGGTTTCTTAGGTGCCTTAATCGGTGGCCTACTCATTGGTTACTTTATGCGTTTCATGAAAAAATACATCAAGCCTAAGGGTGTGCTCTCTGGATTTGTTAGTTTCTGGGTGTATCCGGTTGTCGGCTCATTAGTCGCCGGTGTATTGATGATTGTCATTTTGGGCGGACCAATCTCGGCCTTGAACGAAACGATGATTAGCTGGTTGAATTCGTTGAGTGGAGGAAGTGCGCTTTTACTTGGTGCGGTGTTAGGAATTATGGTTTCATTTGACTTAGGTGGACCAGTGAATAAGGCAGCCTATGCATTTTGTATCGCAGCGATTGCTGAGGGTAATTTCATGCCATATGCTATATTTTCTTCTGTTAAAATGGTTTCGGCGTTTGCTGTTACGATGGCAACGTTATTATTTAAAAAATATTATGATGATTATGAAATTGGGATTGGACGCTCTACGTGGATTTTAGGGCTTGCAGGAATTACAGAAGGGGCAATTCCGTTCATGATTCGAAACCCATTAAAAGTTATTCCATCATTATGTGTAGGTTCGGCGGTTACAGGAGCCATTGTGGCTGTTTCAAATATTGGGCTTTCCGTTCCTGGTGCTGGAATTTTCTCGTTATTCTTGCTGAATTCGGATATGAATGGATTTGTAGCTGCAGCCATTTGGTTTTTCGCCGCGGTAATAGGTGCCATTATTTCAGCAACGTTATTAATAGCATTTAAAAGAGCAGAATATAACAAAAAACACGTGCAAACAATTTTGAAGGGTGAGATGAATGAAGTATAAAGTACATGTTGTTCCACATTTTCACTGGGATCGTGAGTGGTATTTCACGCAAGAGTATTCCGATTTATTGCTGCTTACCGATTTTGAAGAAGTATTGGATCGTCTTGAAAACGACGCTAATTACCCTTATTTTGTACTCGATGGGCAGACTTCTATTTTAGAGGATTATTGTCGTTTAGCACCGCATAATGTGGAGCGTATTCATAAGTTGGTGCAATCAGGCAAGCTAATTATCGGCCCGTGGTACTCGCAGACGGATGAGATGGTTGTTGGCGGTGAGTCGATTGTCCGTAATTTATTGTATGGTATGGAAGAGGCCGAGCGTTTCGGTGAGCCGATGAAAATTGGTTACTTGCCGGATTCATTTGGGCAATCCGCGCAGTTGCCTCATATTTTGAATGGATTTGGGATTAAGCATGCAATTTTCTGGCGAGGGATTTCGGAGCGCTTTGGTACAGATAAGACAGAATTTTATTGGCGCTCTAAGGATGGTTCGCAAGTATTGACATTATTGTTGCCGTTAGGCTACGCAATTGGTAAATATTTGCCTGAGGAAGCGAATGCATTGCGGGAACGAATGGATAAATATTTGCCAGTGCTAAAAAAAGGTGCTACTGGCCGGCATCTCATGTTACCGCACGGTCATGATCAGATGCCGTTACAAAAAAATATCCATACGGTGATGGAAAAACTGCATAAACTGTATCCTGAACATCGGTTTGAAATGACATCCTATGATGCCTATTTTAAGGAGCTAGAAGCGACTGATTATCCGTTTGACGTTGTGGAGGGTGAATTTTTGGATGGGAAGTATATGCGGGTTCACCGAAGTATTTACGGTACGAGGATGGATATTAAAAGTCTGAACACGAGGACGGAGCAATTGCTTGGTAATTTGGTGGAGCCGATTCACACGATGCTATACATGCTTGGCGGGACCTATTATCAGGAGTATATTCGCGATGCTTGGAAATTAATTTTGTTGAATCATGCGCATGATAGTATGGCGTGTTGCTGTTCTGATGATGTGCATCGACTGATTCGTGATCGCTTTTTCAAGGCGCATGTGAAAGGAACGGAACTTCTCAATTATTCGATGCGTCGGATTGCTGATAGTGTGGCAGGTAGTGATGAGTTGGTAACGGTATTTAATGCTTTGACGGAGGCGCGCGAACAACAATTTACGGTCGAAGTTATTACGAAGATGGAGAATTTTGCGCTGCTTGATGGTACGCGCGAAGTGGCGTTTGATGTGATTGAAAAAGTAGAATATGATCCTGGGTTGGTTGATCGGCAAATCGTGCATTATGGAGGGTACAATCCGTTTTATAAATATACAATCCACATGCATGATAGTGTCGTGGCTTTTGGCTATCAAACATATGTATTAAAACAAAAGGACGGCTTTGCAGAGGTGGTACAAAATGCAGTTCAGGAGATAGATACAGAGTACTATCATATTGCTGTTTTGGAAAATGGACAATTGCAAGTGACGGATAAGCGAACTGGTATGGTGCATGCACAGGTGTTACGACTGGAAAGCCAATCAGATGTTGGTGATTCGTATGATTATTCACCGCTTAAGAATGATGTGATATTTACGAATGATACAGCGCGGGCCGAGACTAGTATTGCCGAGACTCGTTGCGGTTTTACAGCGACAATCGATTACAGCTTAGCGCTACCAAAAACAATTGATGAGCGGATTGCGGGTACATGCGGAACGGAGCTTGGCGTTCAGCTTATCGTGGAGGTAGCGAAAGATTCGCCAGTGATACAGGTACAGGCGTTACTTGAGAATAACAGTGAAAATCATCGAGTTCGTTTCCATATTCCAACTGCGATGAAACAAGAAGCAATTGTTGCGGATAATCAATTTGGTATCATTGAACGCGATATTAAAGATGACGCCGTGGACTATTGGGAAAAAGAGGGCTGGGCGGAGAGACCAGATGCAATCTATCCATTTCTGACATTTTTGCATGCTAAAGGTGGAGATAGGTCAGCATTTGTTTTTACAAAAAGTACGCGTGAATACGAAGTGCTTGCAGATGGAAGTACAATTGCGTTAACTGCATTCCGGAGTATTGGTTTACTTGGGGAGAAGGAGCTGGTGCGGCGTCCTGGTCGACCGTCAGGGATTGCTTTACCAACTCCCGACTCACAGATGCTAGGGGTGATTGAATTGGACTTTGCGTTTGGCTTTACAACGCTCCTCGATACGAACTCGGTTTCAAGAATGGCGAAGCGCTATGTCACACCACTTGTATCTTATAATCGCAATGGTTATAATGCGATGAAGTTGAATGACACGGACTATAAAGCAGAGCCAAAGATGAGTTTTATTTCTGAGGGAGCTAATCATACGGCGACTCTAAGTATTGTTAAAAAAGCAGAAAAAAGTGAGGCTATTATTGTTCGGACATTCCCAGCAGATGATTATGGCGCGGTAACTGATCTTGCTTTAAATCCCGGATTTTTGCAAGGTGGGCAGTTAGTTAGTCTAGATGAACAGGGGGCTGAAATTCCTCTTATGACACTATTAAATTACCTGAATAAAGTGAACGAGAGTAGTAGCTTCTTAGTAAAGCGCAAATAAATGTATAGAAACAAGAATCTTTGTGTAAAACTGTTTTGTTAAAACAGTCTATACAAAGATTCTTGTTTTTTTATTTCAGTAAACTCAGCAAAACAACCCCAAGCATAATCATCCCAATTCCCGAAAGAATAAACATCCACTCGAGTGGGCTCTTTTTTTGCTTGAAAATCAGAATTCCACCGATTGTCGCTACAATCACGCACGCTTGTGAAATCGAGAAACTGGTCGCCACACCAAGCACTGCGGTCGCTAGAAACATCCCAAGATTCGCGATTGACCACGATAATCCAGTCAGCAAGTTAAACGTAACACTTTTGCGGGAAATGGTAGATTTTTTCGCTAAATTAATGCCAATGGCGCATGTCAGCATTCCGATTGCTTGTGGTAAGATGATAGCGAAACCAGTCACGTGAAATAGCTGGTTTGTCACGACGTAAAGCGTTAAAAAGAAGGAAGATAGAATAACGATAGCGTAGACATGAATGGAAACAGACTCCTTTATTTGATTCCCACGTTTTTGAAATCCGGTCATCACCACCCCAACTAATATGAGAATGACTGCAAAAAATTCCGATGACAACCGCGCTCGCCGTCTGCCATTCGTGGAAAATGAGAACCGCAAACAGTGTAGCACCAACGAGTTGCGTCCCATTGGAAATCGGCATTGCCTTCGCAACACTGGACGAGACGATTCCTTTAAACTGTAGTAATTGTCCAAAACTCCAAAAAATACCCGACGTGAAACTGACGGCAAAAGAAGCCAGCGTGATTTCGGGAGACACAATCCAAAATAAAACAAAAGCGAATACAAGTGCGCTAATCGACGTCCCGAGCAATTGTTCCTCTGGGGTGCTTTTTCGCAAGTTCGCAATGATTGGCATGAAACCCCAACCAAGAACAGGTAATAAAGCAACGAAATAAATAAACATAGCAAGCCTTCCTTTCCTCATGAATGATGCCATTTAAACGTATCACGCGTATGAAAACTCGGCAATATACCAAAATTACAGTATTCAATGCGGTAATTTTCGTAGTTTTCGGGTAGGGGTGCTTGTAATAGAATAGGATTAGGAAAGGAAATTAAAAATGAAAGCGGTAACGAAAATGATTGCAAATCGTGAAAAAAATATCATTCAGTTTCTAATGAAAACAGGTCAGACGCGTGTCGGCGCCATTGCGAACCATCTTGGACTTTCAGAAAAAACCGTCTCCAATTCGTTGAAGGAAATCGATCCGTTTCTAAAAGGATTCGGTATTACTGTCGTCCGTAAACCAAAAATTGGCGTCTATTTGGAAGCAGAGAATCAGGCGTTGACGCAAGTTTCCAGATTTCTTGATAATCAAGCGAGCACGGTCCCCTCCACGAAGGAAGAACGTGTCATCTACATTTTCAGCACACTGCTAAAAGCCAATGATTATGTGACGATACATGGGCTTGCCGAATCGCTCTATATCAGCCGCGGAACGATTGAAAAAGACATGATAGAAGTCGTGAAAATGCTTGAAAAAGAAGGTGTGGAACTCTATAAAAAACCCAGTAAAGGTATGAAGTTACTCATCGATGAGCGTGAAAAACGTGCTTTAACATCAAAGTTTATTAGTAATTTTTGGGGAAGCAATTGGTATTTGAAGCAAGAAGGCGAGACGGTTATGCAAGCGTTTGATACGATTCAGGCGGACGTCACGGGAATTTTTCCAGAAGAGGGCGTGAAAGAGATTATCGCAATCGTTCATGCATTTAGCGAGACGTATGATTTCACATTTACCGATTACGCGTTCCAATCGATTGTTATCCATTTAGCCATTGCGGTGGAACGGATTCGCAAAGAGGAGTACGTGGAAAAATTGGTGGGTGGTGTCATGAACGATGCACTAGAATCACAGCAACAAAATACGAAGTCGCTTGTTGCGATGTTGGAAGAAAAGCTTGATATAGCGATTCCAGCATTTGAAATCGGCTACATTCAAATGCATTTAACCGCGGCGTACAATCAACAAAATAATAACTTTTTTAGTAATCCAGTGAATCCGGATGATGATGTTGTGGCGTTTATCATTGCGTGTTTGGCTCGGAAGACGTACGATCAAGAACTACTCGAAGGCCTTGCAACACATATGAAATCCGCGATTAATCGACTTAAACTCGGTATGAATTTTAAAAATCCGTATCGTAGCAAGATCAAGCAGAACTTTCCCAGAGCGTTTGAAGAGGCACTTTATTTGAAAACAAACGTCGAGCAAAAGTATGGCGTGCAAGTGGATGAAGATGAAACGGCGTATATTGCGTTGCATTTTGAGGCGTATCATGAGCGTGTTCGTTCGTTTCCTGATCAAATTCGGGTGGCTCTTGTTTGCAGTACTGGTCTTGGCTCGTCTAGGCTACTCGCCGCGCGTATTAAGAAATACTTTCCGATGATCAAAATCGAGAAAATCTTGTCTGTGCAGGCGATGATGGCAGCGGAAATCAATGTCGATTTGGTGATTAGTACGATTTATTTGGAGTTGGAAGGGGTGCCGAGCATTGTGGTGAGCCCGATGATGAGTAAAGAGGATTTGCAACGAATCGAGCGATACATGGAACAGGTGAGGAATCGAAATAAAACGCGAAATCAGCCATTTGTCGATTTGATTCAACCGGAATTTATTTTTGCAAAATTAGCGGTGACAACGATGGAAGAGGCAATTTTGGCGGTTGGTGGGTCGCTTGTGGAACGTGGCATCGCAAAAACGGGAATCGTTGAAAGCGCACTGAAACGCGAGGCATTGTCGTTTACCTCGTTTGATGGCATGGCGACGCCGCACGCAGATCCGACGTTTATCAATGAATCGGTGATTGTGATTGCGACGCTTGAGAATCCTGTGAAATGGGGACTTGTAGAGGTTGATAAGGTATTTTTCATTGCGTTGACGGCACAACAAGGCTTGGATTTGGATGCGGTGTATGAACAATTTTATGAATATATTGACAATAAACGGTGGTTAGAGAGGTTAACACAGCTAGAAACGGCAGAGGAAATTCAGGAACATTTAATAAAGGATGGGATGTAATGGAAGTCAAGGAGATTTTAACGAAGGAATTAGTCGTGTTCGATTTGAGTGCGACGACGAAAGAGATGGTGATTGAGGAAATGGCGACATTGCTGGATGCGCGTGGGATTTTGGTGGATAAAGCGGCGTATGTGCAGGCGGTGCTTGAGCGGGAAACACATGCAACGACGGGGATTGGGAATAATATCGCGATTCCTCACGGCAAAAGTGAAGGTGTGAAAAACTCGGCGATTGTGTTCGCGAAAACGAAGCACTTGATTGAATGGGAATCGCTGGATGACGCACCAGTGAACATGATTTTCTTGCTGGCAATCAGTGATTCCGACAAAAGGGATGGCCATTTGAAAATTTTGGCCGAAATCGCGACGAAACTCATGGATGACGATATTGTGGCTGGCTTGAAAGGGACACAAGACGAAGAGGAAGTTATTCGAATTTTAAATGAAGGAGTGGTTGAGGTATGAAACGGAAAATAATCGCAGTGACAGCTTGCGCGACAGGGGTTGCGCACACATACATGGCGGCGCAAGCTTTGAAAAAAGGTGCGAAAAAAATGGACAATCTGATTAAAGTGGAAACACAAGGTGCAACGGGAATCGAGAACGAGCTAACCGAAAAAGACGTAAACATTGGTGAAGTTGTGATTTTTGCGGTAGACACGAAAGTTCGGAATATGGAGCGATTTGCTGGTAAGACAATTTTGGAAGTTCCGGTTAGCGCGCCGATTAAAGACGCTGAGAAAGTGATCAACGCTGCATTAAAACTAATTGACGAGAAATAGGAGGCTGTACAATATGTTTAGAAAAATTGGGAGCGAGCTTAAAAAACATGTTTTGACTGGTATTTCATATATGATTCCACTAGTTATCGCGGGTGCGGTAATTATGGCGATTGCGCGAGTTGGAGGATCTTTCTATGGAATCACGGATATTTGGGATGCGAAGTATGCGGACAGCACCAATGGCATCATTTCATTGCTTCATAGTTTAGACGGGTTCGGTGGATTGGCACTAGGCATGATGTTTCCTGTTATCGCCGCATTTATCGCCTACTCGATTTCGGATAAATTGGGCATTGCGCCAGGGCTTGTCGGTGGTTTGCTGGCACGCGATATTGGTGCCGGATTCCTCGGAGCGCTCGCGGCAGGTCTAGTCGCAGGTTACGCCTGCCTTTTGATCAAAAAATATGTCAAATTACCAAAATCAGCAGCATCAATTGTACCTGTCTTTTTAGTACCAGTATTCGGAACATTGATTACTGTACTCATCATTAATTACGTCGTTGGTATTCCCTTTGCAGATCTGAATAAAGCTCTTGAAAGCTGGCTAAACGGCATGTCTGGCACGAATCAAATTTTGATGGCCGCGATTATTGGTGCGATGGTTGGATTTGATTTGGGTGGACCGGTGAATAAAGCCGCCGTCACGACTGCGATGGCCCTTTTGACGAGTGGTATTTATGCACCAAACACCGCGGCGCAGGTGGCAATCATCATTCCACCGCTTGGCCTAGGTTTGGCAACATTTATCGCGAAACGCAAATATAACACTGAAATGCGGGAAGCCGGCAAATCCTCACTTATCATGGGACTCGTTGGTATCAGTGAAGGAGCGATTCCATTCGCCGTAGAATCACCGTTAAAAGTCATACCAGCGACAGTGCTAGGTTCGGCGATTGGTGGTGCGCTTGCCGTCGGACTTGGTGCGATTAATCAAGCACCCATCAGCGGTTTTTATGGCTGGTTTACTGTACAAAATTGGCCAGTTTATCTTGTAGCGATTGCAGCTGGAACGCTTGTTGTGGCTGGAATGTCCGTCCTACTTCGCAAAGAAAGTGCTGGTTTGGAACAATCGTATGCAGTGGAAGAAGATGATTTTGACGAGGCAGAATGGGAAGCCTAGAAAACGGAGGAAATCATGGTTAGAGCACATATTGTGAATCATACGCATTGGGATCGAGAATGGTATTTTACGTCGGCGGATGCGTTGGTATTAAGTGAACAATTATTTACAGAAGTTATCGATGAGTTGCAGGCACACCCCGAAGCAAATTTTGTTTTGGACGGGCAATTATCGATTTTGGACGATTATGTAGCATTATATCCAGAAAAATTGGCTGAAATTAAGGATTTGATTGCCACAAAACAGTTATTTATCGGGCCTTGGTTTACGCAGACGGATGCTTTTTTCGCACACGGAGAATCGATTTTGCGGAATGCGATGATTGGCGTTTTTGATAGTAAGAAGTATGGAGAGTACATGAAAATCGGTTATTTACCGGATACATTTGGTTTTAACGCGCAAATGCCGACATTGCTGAATCAGGCTGGATTTGATAATATCATTTTCTGGCGTGGTATTCATCTTGGTGAGCACGTGCAGTCTACTTATTTTAAATGGACTGGGCTGGGCTGGGCGACACAGGTTTATGCGATTAATATGCCGCAGGGCTACGGGACTGGGATGCTGCTCGAGCCGACGGAGGCGTATGTGGATGGGCGGCTGGATCCGGCGATTGATTTCATCGTGAAATATAGTCGGACGCAGGAGGTTTTGATTCCATCTGGGAACGACCAGCTGAATATTATTACAAGTTTTGCAGAGAAATTGGCGCGGATAAATGAGATGGGGCGGCATTCGTATGAGCTCAGCACGTATCAAGATTTTATTGCATATGTGAAGACGTTGCCAGATTTAGAAGAGTATCGCGGTGAATTTAGAAGTCCAGTATTGGCGCGGGTACACAAAACAATCGGTTCCAGCCGCATGAACATCAAGTTAAGAAGCGCGGAGTTGGAACTGAAATTGTTGACGCGAATCGAGCCATTACTTGTGATTGCCAAAGCATCAGGAATTCCAATCAGCGAACGCCTACTCATGCATACTTGGAAAAAACTACTCGAAGGTCAGGCGCACGACAGCTTGGCGGGATGCGTATCGGACGCAGTTGCCGAAGATATCATGCATCGAATGAAGGAAGCCGATGAATTATGCGATAGTATCGAGAACACCATCGTGAAAAAAAATTGCAGATGATCTGGAACTAGGGGCCAATGAAATACTTGTTTTCAATACGGAACTTACGGCTTTTGACGGATACAAAGAAATCCAAGTTGTCACGAAAAATAAGCAAATTCATTTTCCAGAGTATCCAGATGCAACGATTATTGAAGAACAATATATCGAACCGAGAGCCAATGTTTTAGAGGAAACACCCGCCGGAAATCAATTTATCGAAGAACCTGGATATTACGTCCTTCAAATCCGATTGAAAATGGAGCTTCAAGGTCTTGGTTATCGTGTGATTGCTTTTGAGGAATCCGGTGCAGAGCTAGAAAATATGATTTTGGCAGCAGAAACGGCGATTAAAAATGAATGTTACAAAGTGGCGTTTACAAAAGGCGAAATCACACTTGAAACGGCAACCGGAGAGAGAAAAGCAGCATTTATCGAACTCGAAGACAGCGCCAATGCAGGCGATACGTATGATTATTCACCGCTAGCCGGTGACACGACGCGAAACTTACAGTTCACAACAGCCATCACCGAAAAATCAAGCAAAGTCGAGCGCTTAATTTTAACCGGTGTCAATAAACTCCCATTCGACCTAGAAAATCGCACAACTAACGAAAAACAAGGCGAGCTTTCCGTGAAAATGGTCTTGGAACTGAAACAAGGTAGCGAATTGTTGGCCTGCCATTTGGAGGTTGACAACCAAATAAAGAGTCACCGTCTGCGCCTGAAAGTCAATACAGGCGTGAGCGCAGCGTCAAACATCGCGTCCCTACCATTCGGATATATCGAGAGAACACCTGGTGTGTCCGCAAATTGGCAAGAAACATACAGCGAAATGCCAATTGATATCGAGCCATTAGAACAAAGCGTCACGCTAACAACCGACACGAAAAGTTGTACGGTTTTCACATGTGGAATCAAGGAATACCAACAACAAGAAAGCCAGTTAGCGCTAACCTTACTCGCCACGACCGGTCAATTAGGAAAACCAGATTTAGCGTATCGACCTGGTCGCGCATCCGGCGATACCACGAAAAAAGGGCATGTCCTAATTGCAACAGAAGGCGCCCAACTCATCGGACAACACACCTTTTCTCTAGCAATATACCTAGGTGAGCAACCGTTTGACGAATATAAAACGGCACTAAGGAGCAGAGAATTCAATCGCACAACGGTATCCTATCAACGCCAACCATTCAATCATTTTCTACATCGTTTAGACAATAAAATCCAGAAAACAGCACGCAATCGAGGCTTAAAACGCGCATTAGCATTAAACACGATATCAAGCAACTACCTAATCTCAGCATGCTACCCATCCTACTACGAATCAGACAAATACATCATTCGGATTGAAAACCCAACCAGAACACCACTAAAACTAGAGCCATCACAGGTTACTAAAGGAAGCCTAGAACGGATAAATGCTCTCGAAGAATCTGTCGGCATGCAAGATTTTACAATCCCAGCTTACGACGCGATTACATTACGAGTTACATTTTAAAAGTGTTATAAATTCCGTGTAAAATTATATTCTCACTTGCCTTTTTAAAAGAATAAAGGTATATTTATAAATGAGCCGTTTTTCAAAATGGCAGCAAATTTGTCATGCTAGATGGGGACGTAGCGGAGCCCTGTAACCCACAATCCGCTCTAGTGGGGTTGAATTCCTTATCGAGGCTTTGTACCTGTTTGGTCAGCCCTTTGTAAGTGGTGTTGACGTTTGGGTCTTGCGCAATGGGAACCTGTGAACCATGTCAGGTCCGGAAGGAAGCAGCATTAATCAGTGCTTTCCATGTGCCGTGAGGTCGCCTGGGCTGAGCTAACTGCAAAGGTAACGCAGATGGATGCATCGCCAGAATAAGGTGCATGGCATTATAATTTTAAATAATACGAGTCTCCTTTCTTAATTAGAAGGAGATTTTTTGTTGAAGGAATTTGAATAGAATTAATTACGCCTCCTGTATACATGAAAGCAAAGCGAGTAGGTGATTAGCTATAGTTGTTTGGATAACTAGAGGTTATTAAGAGATGCTGGATTTAAAAATATCATTATTTTCCATTTTTGAAAATACAGAGCAAATCTATACTGAGGCAATGAAGATGAAATTCGACATACTTATGTTAAAAACGTCTTATTAAGGCGCTTTTTTGCTACTAAAATTATGTTATAATAGCTTAATCAACTACCACACGAGGAGTCGAAGCGATGAAATTCACAAAAAAATCATGGGGAATACTAGCGCTGACAATTATTTGTATGATTGCTATCCCAGCAATCATTTTCACTACGAGCAAAGCGAAGGCAAGTACTGCAATCGACAAAAAAAATCGCAGCATATGGCATTCCGGCAGATGACATTATTGATATAAGTAAACTGGGGTATGACTTCAAAAGTGGTAGCTATGGCCGAATAATCACGACAAAAAAAGGATATGGCGAAGTGGAAAGCATATTTGGAGAATCCGAAGCACGAGGAAGACAATTACTACATTACCTATGACAAAAACAACAAACAAATCCGCGAAAAGAAAAATACGAACGACCCACAAAGTACGGATTGGTATTATATTTTCCGTTACGATCGTGGTGAGGTTACGGTGAACGCAAGTGTTTTCGGAAACTGGATTGATCCCACAGGCAGCGAAATGAAGGAATTCAGTTCGTTACTTTCTTACCCAGTCAAAAAGTAAGCCCTGTAAAATCGGTATACTTGTAAAAAGGGAGTGGTGCTGTGAAAAGAAAGCATATTGTAGTTCACCAGCATTTGTTATGCTAGCTTGGCCTCGTTCTTAGCATTTCTAGCGCTTAAAAACCATTGGCCTAGCAACATTAAAAGAATCCACTAATGGCAAAAGGGTTATCTCTATCCCACCGGTTTTATTTCATCTGCGCTGACAGTAGCGAAAGTTATGCGCGATAATTAGGGGGGGATGAAGAACGATACAATCAAATGATCTGTGCAAAAGATCCCGAGAATATAGAAGAATTAAGATGCAAAAAGCACTATCTCGCTTGAATTTTAGCTGGGAAAGTGCTTTTTGATGTGCAACGGGATTTTAGTCCTGCTTTTTCAAATCTTTTTTTTTCGTTGTCAGGCTTTTTTTTAGTCGGTAAAATAATTTCTTTATCACCTGGGAGGACAATGGTGTAGTCATTCTTCTTTACTAGTTTACCATTGTCAAAGTCTGGGAAATCTGCTTTTTGTGCCATGCTATGACCTCCATTCTCTCTCATTATACTACAAATCTCATTTTCTTTCCTTATATGCTTGTAAAAGGTGCGCGTAAATGGGATAATTTTAGAGAAGAAGTTGCCATGGAATAAAGTGAAGAAGGAGCGTTAAACCATTGAAAATTACGAAAAAACTCGCGATTACGCAAAAAGAGTGTTTTGATACAATTATGAACTCGGTTGTCCATGATGTGAAAGCTGCAACTGGGAAGAAACCACTTGTACAGAAGTTGGAAGGTTTGAAATTTAAGCGTAAAATGGCAAATGGTTCAGAAGCAATTATGATTATTACACGTTGCACACCGCCTGCTGTCTATGAATTCCAGACGAAAACGCATGTGAATACGCATACGACAAGTTACACGGTGGAGGCTGTCACAGAGCATACGTGCGAAGTAGTTTACAACGAAACAGTAGAAGCGAAAACAGCGATGGCTCGTTGGAATAACATCCTTGTTGGTGGACTGTTAGGATTTACTCGCAAGAAACGAATTACTCGTATGTTAGACGGTATTGAAGCATTGGTAATCCAGCAACATAAAGATTTAGTCGCAAAAATTGAACGCTAGTTTGCGCTTATCAAACGAAGCATTATGAGCTATAATGAAAATACAGAATACGCGGATAGCAAACAAGGCCAAATCGGAATGAAGAGAAATGGGAAGATGGATTACAGACCCACTTCGTTCCTCTGCATGTTGGTACTGTAACTCCTGTCATTCGAACAGTACCAACAATGAGCTCTTGTCGCTTCGTTGAAAGGAGGGGAAATATGAGTTATCAAGCATTATATCGAGTTTTCCGACCGCAAAGTTTTCAAGATGTCGTCGGGCAAGAACATGTAACGCGAACGCTCAAAAACGCTATCGTTCAAGATAAGACTTCTCATGCGTACTTGTTTTCTGGACCTCGCGGGACTGGTAAAACAAGTGCGGCGAAAATTTTTGCGAAAGCGATAAACTGTCCGAATAGCGTAGACGGTGAGCCTTGTAATGATTGTGAGATTTGCACAGGCACGACAGATGGCTCAATTCCTGATGTTTTGGAGATTGATGCCGCATCTAACAACGGTGTCGAGGAAATTCGTGATATTCGTGAAAAGGTGAAATACGCGCCGACTATCGCGAAGTACAAAGTTTACATTATCGATGAGGTCCACATGCTTTCAACGGGAGCCTTCAACGCACTTCTAAAAACGCTGGAAGAACCACCGAAGCATGTTATCTTTATTTTGGCGACAACGGAACCTCATAAACTACCGCTGACCATTATTTCGCGGGTGCAGCGCTTCGACTTCAAACGAATTACAACGCAAGACATTATTGGACGCTTGGCTTTTATTTTAGATGAAGAAAAAATCGAATACGATACTAAAGCACTGGATATTGTGGCCCGCGCGGCAGAAGGTGGGATGCGTGATGCGCTGAGTTTGCTTGATCAGGTTATTTCGTATGGTACGCAGGAAGTTACAGTTACTGACGCACTTGAAATCACCGGTTCCGTAGCACAGGGCATGCTCACTGAGCTCGTACAAGCTGTTATCGATTCCGATGCAAAAGTAGCACTGGAAAAGTTGTCCGGTTTACTTGCAGAAGGAAAAGATCCAGTTCGCTTAGTGGAAGATTTGCTCGTCTTTTTTCGAGATGTTTTGCTGTTTCAAAAAGCACCAGATTTAACAGATGCGATGGAGCGCGCAGTTATTGACGAGGCTTTTCAAACACTTGTTACGTCAGCAGATGCGAATAAAATATATCAGTACGTGACAATTTTAAATGACGCGGGACAACAAATGCGATTTTCCAATCACCCGGGAATTTATATCGAAGTTGCACTTGTCCAGTTGATTCAGGTTGGTGGAGGCGGTGCATCGGCTGTTACCCCATCCAATTCAATTACATCAACCCAAGACGTTACAGAACTTGTGAGCAAGGTCGAGCGTTTGGAGCAAGAACTAAAAGAACTCAAACATCAAATTGCAAATGGTGCAGTAGCAACGAATAGTTCCAGTAATCAATCTGCGGCGCCGCGAAAGAAACAGGCCATCTCAGGAAACAAACAATTCAAGGCTCCGGTAGGACGAATTAATACCGTGCTGAGCGCTGCAAAAAAACAAGATTTACAACTCATTCGTAGTTGTTGGAGTGACTTAATTTCGATGTTGATGGCCTCACAAGCTGCACTTTTAAATGAAGCAGAGCCTGTAGCTGCCTCTAGCGACACTTTTGTGTTAAAATTTAAGCACGAGATTCATTGTCAAATGGCGATGGATAACCCCAATTTTGTTGACACAGTAACGAATGGCATTTCGCGTCTGACGAAGAATAATTATTCCTTTATCGGTATCCCAGAAGATCAGTGGGGCGAAATCCGTGAGAATTTCCTGAAAAATGCGGACAACACGGAAACAGAAGAAGGTGACGAAAAGCCATCTGAACCTGCTGAAGATCCGATTATCAGTGAAGCTGCGAAACTAGTTGGAGAAGGTTTACTTGAAATTAAAGAATAAAAAAATAAGATAAGAAAGAGGAGATTTAACAATGCGTGGAATGGGAAATATGCAAGGTATGATGAAACAAATGCAAAAGATGCAAAAAGAAATGGCCAAAGCACAAGCAGAACTAGAAGAAAGAAGCTTCACAGGAACAGCAGGTGGCGGCATGGTAACCGTTGAAATGACAGGAAAACGCCTAGTAACAGACGTCATCGTAAAAGAAGAAGTAGTAGACCCAGAAGACATCGAAATGCTACAAGACCTAATTTTAGCAGCAACAAACGATGCGCTAAAACAAGTTGAAGATACAACAGCAGCCACAATGGGCAAATTTACGCAGGGTATGAATTTACCTGGGATGTAATTAGCTAGTTCATACAAAGTATAAATCGGTGACAATTGTGGCTATCTGATGTGTATCAATATGCCAAGGAGCATAGTAAATAGGCATTATTTCAGGAGATTTAGAACAAGGATATCGTATATCTGTGCGGTTCTGCTACATAAAAAGCAGTTTCGCTTAACTTCTCGTGTGGTTAGGATATAAAACTCTTCCCTGCTACCAACTAAATCTCCTGAATATAGACGCTCTCGCTAGATTTGTTGTTAGCTGAATGTAGAGGCTTACCTCAAAAGAATAAAAGTAAAGGAGGAGCTTATGCATTATCCGGAACCCATAACTAAGCTGATGGATAGCTTTATGAAATTGCCAGGAATCGGACCGAAAACGGCGGCACGGCTGGCTTTTTTTTACTTTAGACATGAAAGAAGAAGATGTGCTTGATTTTGCGAAGGCGCTTGTGGATGCAAAACGTAATTTGAGTTTTTGCTCTGTTTGTGGTCATATTACGGATAAAGACCCATGTTATATTTGTGGAGACATGTCACGTGATCGCAGTATTATCTGTGTCGTGCAAGAGGCAAAAGATGTAATCGCGATGGAAAAAATGCGTGATTTCCGGGGCTTGTATCATGTGCTCCATGGTACGATTTCGCCGATGGATGGGATTGGCCCAGAAGATATTAACATCCCTGATCTGCTGAAACGATTACAAGATGATATGATTCAAGAAGTGGTTTTAGCGACTAATCCGAATGTCGAGGGTGAAGCAACCGCGATGTATATTTCAAGGCTGTTAAAACCGTCAGGCATTAAAGTGACGCGAATTGCGCATGGACTACCAGTTGGTGGCGATTTAGAATACGCAGATGAAGTAACGCTATCCAAAGCTTTGGAAGGTCGACGCGAAATTTAAAAATGAGGTGAGCGAAAATGGAAACAAGAAGCGACAAAAATGCGAAATCTCCTAGTAAAAAGAAGCAAAAGATTGGAAAAATGCATAAATCATATGACGCTTATTTGGTTGAACTAATGGAAGTTGCCCAAGAAAAATGGAATCAGCAGCGAGACATTACACGTAAAAGCTTTGGTTATAACCAAGAAACGGAATATGAATTAAAAAAAGCAGCAGCTAAGTATTTTTACCTTTTTCGTGAAGCAAAGCATCGGAACTTAAGAAACTCGCCGAAATAAAATAGGACTAGAGATCATGGTTGTGGTCTCTAGTTTTGTAGTTAATGGAGTGTGGAAATGAAGAAAAAACGGGGTATGATGATTGGCGCGATAGTACTTGTCGTGGTGCTTTTGTTTATGACTTTTCGAACGACGCTATTTGATCCGCTAGGTTTTCGCGTGAAGCAGGCGTTGAATATTTCTAGTTCGACGAGTTCGGATGATGAGCCGATTGTGTTTATTCATGGGTTTGATGGCTCAAATTGGACATTTTTCACAACGACGGTTCGGTATAGCGCGACTAATTTTGCGACGCGTTCGTTGACTTTGCTCGTTCGCGAAAATGGGGATATTGAAGTGTCTGGTGTCTATGATAAGGGGATGAAGCGACCGATGATTCGCGTTAATTTTGAGAATCCGCGCTCGATTATACCGAATAATGCCACTTGGTTTTCCAAGGCAATGGACATGTTAAAAACAGACTATGGTATTGAAAAGGTGGACATTGTTGCGCATTCCTACGGTGGTTTGACGTTCGTTAATTTCCTACAAAAATATAATTATCAGGCAGACAATTATCCGAAAGTGGATAAATTTACGGCTATTGGTACACCATTTAACGGTTCTGCAGTGTCTAGTGATGGGAAAACACCATATGATTTGACCCCCACTGGGCCAAAAAAAGAGTCAGCCTATTTTAAAGAAATGATGGAGCGAAAAGATAAAATCCCATCTAATTTGCAGGTTTTAAATATTATCGGAGATCTGGATGATGGCAGTCGCAGTGATGGCCCAGTTGCGGTTGATAGTGCAAAAAGTTGCGGCTTTTATTTTCAGCAATAATGTGTATCAAGAAGCAATGTTTACAGGTCGTTTCGCGCAGCACAGTTGGCTTCATGCGAATATCGGTGTGGATCGTAAAATCAAACCATTCCTTGAGGAAAATAACTAAAAAAGCCATTTAGACTATAATAATAGTTAAATTGAATAAAAAAGTATTTTCTGATAAATTTTTGACTGCCACCAAAAAATAAGGTAGAATGGAGTTGACTTTATAAATAAGTCTTTTTATGTGTGCAGCTTATTTATAGGGTCTCATCCCAATTAGGCGTGTTTGTAAGTGCTAGTTACGACACGCCTATTTTTTATGCTTAGAAACTTAATTCATTCGTTATTCTTGCTGGTGAACCGACCACAATCACATTATCTGGAACATCTTTTGTCACGATAGCACCTGCTGCAATAATCGAATTCTCACCGATTGTCACACCGGGTAATATGGTTGCTGCTGCACCAATCCATGCATTTCTTTTAACGTGAATCGGCTTGGTATTCAAGCCCCGGCGTTTTTCAGGCTCAATCAAATGGTCCACGGTAATGAGATTCACTCGTGGCCCAATCAGAACATGATCATCCAATGTAATCCCACCTAAATCAACAAACATGGCGTTCCTATTGATAAAAATATGTTTTCCAAGAGTGATGTGTTTACCAAAATCAGTATGAAATGGTGGCAATATTGTAACGGTTTCGTCTACTTCTGCGTCAATGATAGTAGATAGTATCTGATTGCGCTCTTGTTTAGAGTGAAACTCAGTATTTAAATGCACGAGCCTCTCCTCATTCTCCATTTGAATGTGATTAATCTCCTCAAAAATCGGATCTGATATGCTTATTTCACGATTATTTAATCTGGTCTTGAGTGTATTATTCAATGTAATCCCTCCTAAGTACTTGTTAATATTATTGTATGGCAGTATACTATCTATGTCTAATACTTATAAAATATATCTAGTTATAATAAATAGTTATGGGAGGTCCTATGGAATTTCGAGTGTTGAAGTATTTTTTTAGCAGTAGCGAGAGAAAAAAACATTAGCAAAGCCGCGAAAAGCCTACATCTTTCTCAACCAACTTTATCAAAGCAGTTAAAAGAGTTAGAAGAAGAACTTGGCGTTATACTTTTTGAACGAGGAAACAGGGAAATTAGTTTGACAGAAGAAGGTATTTTTTTATTAAGTAAAGCTAGCGAGATACTGAGTTTAGTGGAAAAGACGACGCTGAATTTACAGAAAGAGGAAGTAGTTGCTGGGGAAGTCTATATCGGTGGTGGCGAAACAAGAGCAATGTCATTAATAGCTAAAATAGCCAAGCATATGGTGGAGCAGTACCCTGATATAAAAATTCGTCTGTTTAGTGGAAATGCAGATGATGTCATGGCAAAACTAGATAATGGGTTGTTGGACTTCGGTGTAATTGTGAATCCAGCGAATAAGCAAAAATACGATCATATTGCTCTGCCACAAATAGATGTTTGGGGATTGCTAGTGAGGCGTGATCATTTTTTAGCGCATAAGCAAGCTGTTTTGCCAGAGGATTTAATAGATATCCCGCTATTAATTTCTCAGCAAAGCCTGGTAAGCCAGCAAATTTTTGAATGGTTTGGGCATAGTTTGGAAGAACTTCATATTGTGGGTAGCTATAACCTGCTATACAATGCGTCATTGATGGTGGAACAAGGCATTGGAGCGGCTTTCTGTATCAATGGAATAATTAATACGGTGGGTACAGATTTGAAATTTGTTCCTTTAAAACCGAAACTAGAGGCATCATTAAGTATGATTTGGAAAAAGAATCACCCGATGTCTATTGCAGCGACTAAGTTTTTGGAAAATTTAAAAGCTGAGTAATTTCGTCAAGCTCAGTTTTTCTTGCTTTATCCGGCTAGCAGGAGTATACTTGTTAAATCGTAATGATTACTATTTACAGAGAGGAGGGAAGAAGATGGCTAAAAAATCTAAAATAGCAAAGGCAGCAAAACAGCGTCAACTAATTGCTCAATATGCTGATATACGGCGAGCACTAAAGGCAAATGGGGACATAGAGGCGTTGAATAAACTACCGAAAGACTCAAATCCGATCCGCTATAAAAATCGTGATTTAATAGATGGTAGACCCCGTGCTTATATGCGTAAGTTTGCGATGTCGCGAATTACATTTCGTGAATTAGCACATAAAGGACAAATTCCTGGCGTGAAGAAAGCAAGTTGGTAAAATAAAAAATGCCCCGCGTAATACTCACGCGAGGTATTTTTTATTTTACAATGATTGTCTCTAAATTCTTATTAATGACAGCGATACTTTCATCCATTTGAAGTTGTGCAGCGGTAGCATAGGCGCCCTCCAGAATGGGAACATCAAACAGAATGATTTCTTTGTCAGATATTTCTATGATTGTCTCAATGTTTATTTTGGCGCTACCAAGATCATAGAAAGCGTAAATGTGATCAGCCTCATTAGTTTCAAAAGCGGTGCTCACTTTCTCAAAACTTGTGCCGATTTTGCCATCATCAGTGCCACCAGTATACGTGATTGCAACGTCACGTGCGACTTCCTTAATAATTTGGTGAATGCCGTACGCGAGATCTGCGGAATGCGAAATGATTACAATGCCATACTTTTTCACCATTAGTTGATTCCCTCCTGAGTAAGCAGAGCTTGGAAAAGTAGTGCAGATGAGTATGCGCCTGGATCGAGATGGCCAATTGAGCGTTCACCAAGATACGCAGCACGGCCTTTTGTTGCTTTTAAATCTTTCGTTTTTTGGAGGGCGGCTTCGATGACATCACCGGTCAATTCGTCTTGGCGCAATGCATGGATAACCGGTTCCCAAACATCAATCATCGTTTTTTCACCAGCATGAGACTTGCCGCGGTGCTCAATCCCAGCAAGTCCAGCTTCAAGTGCTTCAATCAGTTCGGCTTCGGTTAGTGTTTCTGTATCGGAAGCCTTGCTCATCGCGAGAAAAGCACTGCCATAAAGTGGGCCCGAAGCTCCACCAACTTTGCTAAGTATTGTCATGCCAGCCATTTTGAACGTTTCTTTTACGCTGGTTGGCTCTTTTTCAGTTAGCGCTTTTTGCAGTTCGGTGAGACCACGAGCCATGTTGATACCATGATCTCCATCGCCAATCGCTTGATCCAAATCGCTGAGCCATTGTTTATTTTTGATGACACGATTACTGAAATCTATCAGCCACCGAATCGCCCATTTTGTATCATAAATCATCGAAATCCCTCCTATTCCCACGAAGTGGTAACAACTGGATAGTTCAACATATCAAGCCATTTTTCGTCGCTTAGTTTCAAAATTGTCAAGGATAGACCGTTCATATCAAGTGATGTCATAAAGTCACCAACGAACGTTTTTACAACAGGAATCCCATGTGCAGCAATGATTTTATGCACGTCATTAGCAAAAATATACTGTTCCATAAGTGGTGTCGCGCCCATACCATTTATAAGAACGGCGATTTTGTCATCTGATCCGAGAATGAGTTCCGCGTTAATGCGAGCAAAAAGTAAGTTTGCTAGTTCATGAGAAGTCATCACTTGTTCACGGCTAGAACCAGGCTCACCATGAATACCAACGCCGACTTCAATCTCATTATCCGGCAATTCAAACCCACGATGCCCAACTTCGGGAACCGTCCCAGCGGATAAAGCGGCACCAATCGATTTGACAGAAGCCACGACTTTTTCACCGAGAGCTTGGAGTTCAGACAGTGACGCACCAGCTTCTGCTGCTGCACCAACGATTTTGTGAACAAGCACGGTGCCTGCAACACCGCGTCGCCCAACTGTAAATGAACTATCCTCCACTGCGATATCATCATTGACGAGCACAGACACGACACTAATATCTTCGGCTTCCGCCAGTTCTGCCGCCATTTCGAAATTCATCACATCACCTGTATAATTTTTTACAATGAGAAGTACACCTTCCCCTTGATTCGCTGCTTTTATTCCTTCTAAAATTTGATCGGGAGTTGGTGATGTAAAAACATCTCCACAAACCGCTACGCTGAGCATTCCTTTACCAACATAGCCGGCATGTGCAGGTTCATGTCCAGAACCGCCGCCGCTGACAAGCCCAACTTTGCCAGGACGCTTGTCACGGCGAGCAATGACACGTGTTCCTTCTACGCGATAAACAAGATCATGATGCGCTTTGACGAAGCCCTCCACCATTTGCTCCACGGCTTGGTTCACTTCATTTAGAATCTTTTTCATTTTTGCTGTCTCCTCCTTGCTTTTAGTTACTATATATTAAATTTCCCTGATGGTGGGAGATTAAACGTTTATGATACAATGAATAGTATAAGGTTGGAGGGATTTAGATGCAAAATAAGATGCCAATAGTGGATGCGTTGAAACTGCATATAGGGAAAACTTCTTTACATGTTCCAGGACATAAAAATGGGTTATTATTTCCCGGGAAATACCGTGAAGTTTTGCAACATGATCTTACTGAAATTTCAGGACTGGATGATCTGCATCACCCAGAAGGTTCTATATTGGAGGCGCAACAATTACTTGCGGAGTGCTACAACACTGAACGCAGTTATATGTTGGTGAATGGCTCAACAGTTGGAAACTTGGCGATGATTTTGGGAACTTGCAAACGAGGAGATACAGTGATAGTATCACGGGATTGTCATAAATCGGTGATGCATGCGTTGGATTTAGCAGGAGTCCATGCGATTTATTTAGCAACGCGAAAAGAAGAACAAACGGGAACGGCGAATGGAGTTGAAGTGTCATTATTGCGTGAAGCTTTACAAATAGAGAAGGTTCGCGCAGTTATTTTTACTTATCCTAGTTATTATGGTTTCGGTTTTGACTTGGCAGAATGCATCAAGATATGTCGAGAATTTGGCGCACTAGTACTGGTGGACGAAGCACATGGTGCCCATTTTCAAACGGATTCGCTTCTTTTTCCAACTTCTGCGATTGAACTTGGTGCGGATATTGTCGTCCATTCTGCGCATAAAACACTTCCTGCACTAACGATGGGATCTTATTTACATATACCAAAATGGCGGGAGGAGCTAGCAGGAATTCCGCGCTATTTGCAAGTGCTACAGTCCAGTAGCCCATCCTATTTAATAATGGCATCGCTCGATTATGCCCGTCATTATGTGGCGAATTATGGAGAACAAGATACCAAAGCGTTTCTAAAAATGCGTGCAAGTTGGCAAGTATGGTTAGAGCGTAGCGGACTGACTGTCATTACACCGGATGATCCTATTAAACTCATTGTTCAAAAAAATCGCTTATCAGGCTTCGCGCTACAAGAAGTATTAGAAAACGAAGGATATTTTTCAGAGCTGGCGGATGCCAAACAAGTGCTATTGACTTTGCCGCTAATCAAAAATGGTATGGAGTTCTCTACTCCTAGGAAATTAATAACGTGGGATACCTCTCTATTCGATGAGATACCCAAATCAATTAAAATAGAAATCCCTTCAATAACGCGACTCCCAGCTAACGGTGCAACTGGTCAAAGTTGCTTTGAAACTTTTGAAAACTCGATTGGTAAAATAGCAGCAGAAATGGTTATCCCGTATCCGCCAGGGATTCCTATTCTTCTTGTTGGTGAGCAAATTACAAAACAACATATTGAAGCGGTGAGTACTATCAAGCAATATCATTATCAGGGCGGTGAACAATTGCATAAAGATAAGCTACGAATTTTTATGTAGCGAATAGGGGGCTTTCCTTGTGATATATTAAAAGAGCTCTTATTTGCTCATTGTTCACAAAATCTTCACATCAAATCGCTCTAAACACCAAAACAAGGTATTCACGTTATTCCCTCTATCTATTATAGTAGAATCTAAGGGAAACTTAATAAGTAACCTAAAAGATTAAAAGAAAAGAGGAAAACAAAACATGAATAAAGTTGCAGTCCCTGTCATTGTTTTTTGTCTGGGGATGAGTTCACTAGTATCACCCAATCAAGTACAAGCCATTGAAAACACAAGCACGGCTTTAGAGAGTAGACTAGCTAGTAGTGGGAAACTTATTGACAGTCCCTACTCCATCAAGGTTCCAACTAACAAAGACCCACTCCTTTTCATTCCGAACGAATACTCTTTTTTCCCAAGGTATACATCGGATACTCAAGTAAACTATGTAGTTAGTGGTGTAGCAAAGGCACTACCAGCGAATGATATTATTTTTCAACCAAGCAATGTAACTAAGGGCGTGGAAAATACCTACATGGAGGCAACAAAAGTGGGGATGTATAATTCTAGATGGGTGGACCTTCGACTTATCCCGCTTGAATTAACATCACCAATCACAGTGGGGCACACGTCAAGTAATTTCCTGAGGTTCACTAACACAGGAACAACGTCGGATCCAGTTGTTAAAATTCAGTATTTAGACCACGAAACCAAGCAACCTATCCATGTATCTGGATTTTTCACCTATACAGATATAGATAATGCAGAAAGTTTGAAAATTTTTAAAGAAAGCCAATTAAAAAATATTTATGTCATGGAAAAAAGTACGCTGAATTATAGTGATGATGACACATCGACTTCCATCACATCTGCTGGTGTTGCAAGCGATGAAACAGTTAAGGAGAGCTGGGGATCCTTCATCTATGGGCCGACAGATCATATCATTATGGCACCGCGAGCCACTGGAACTAGTGTCATGGGCTATATTGGTAAGTCGCTTGTACCTATCGAGGTTCCCAAACCGCAATTCCTTGCAGATGAGGCAACCTCTAATCTGGAGGATAATCAAGTAGAGTACACGACGATTCAAGAAGTACCATATCGCGACACAGAGGACGTAGAGAAAAAGTTGGTAATGAAGAATACACTAGAGCCTATTTTGGATATAAAAACGGCCCAAATGACAGATATATCAGGGAAAGATGCAACATCCTTATTTAACATTACTATCGATCAGGCTACGAATACAGTAAACGCAACCGCGACAGCAGCCGCGCTTAAAAATTCCAATTTTTATACAAACAGTTATGTCCTGAAGGTAACGGCAGAGCTAAAAGAAGATGCCGATTATCAATCGTACCTGAAGAATAAATATTTGGAAATTCCAGCCACTGCACAAACAGAACTGGAAGCACTGACGTTAACAAGCGAAGAAGCTACTGCTAAAATCCGAATGTTTGAGGCGCCAGTTTTACAAGCGAGTGATCTGCATGCCACAGCGGGTGCCAAAGCAACAGATGTGGATTGGATGGGCACTGTATCGGCGTT
>NZ_AODK01000033.1 GCF_000525975.1 Listeria rocourtiae FSL F6-920 | reverse complement strand
TTTTAGTTTATATATATAATGTTTTGATTTTTTGAAATTCAAATAATTAAGGGAGTTGACAGAATGTTTGAAAAAGGGACGAAAAAATCATCATTTATTATCTCTTTATTTGGTTTTATACTTTGTGTAGCAATGCTAGAGATGATTGGTTTTTGGAGAACGGGTAATATTTCAACATCGTTTAGTATCTATGGTTGGGGTATGGTTATTTATCTAATTATTAAAATGACGTTATCTATGTTCTATAAGCCGAAAGAAAATGACCCACCGAATTTGAAAGTAACAGTTGTTATCCCAGCTTATAATGAATCTAGTGAAGCGATTATTCGTTTAATGGAGACAATTCAGAAACAGACTTATCCAATACATGAAATCTTTTTTGTGGACGATGGTAGTAAGTCGAAAGAGGCTGTAATTGCTTTAAGAAAATATATAGCAGAAGCCAAATTGCCAAATACAACGAATATCATTATTCACGAGATGGAGAAGAACCAAGGGAAGCGACATGCGCAGGCATACGCCTTTGAGCACTCCACGGGGGACATATTTTTTACGATGGATTCAGATGGGGAGATTTTCCCGAACACATTATATGAGTTAATGCGACCGTTTGCTGATGAAAAAGTGATGGCTGCAACAGGCCATATTAATGCTCGGAATCGTGATACCAATTTGTTAACACGCCTTTTAGATATGCGTTATGATAATGCTTTTCGTGTGGAGCGTGCCTCGCAGTCAGTCACTGGACATATTCTTGTTTGTTCGGGACCGATTAGTTGCTATCGACGTGAGGTTGTTATGGATAATCTACAGCGATATCTAAACCAACAAGTACTTGGAGTGCCGGCATCTGTTGGGGATGACCGTTGCTTAACAAACTATGCGATTGAGAAAGGTACTACGATTTATCAGTCAACAGCGGAATGTATTACGGATGTTCCAGATTCGATGCGTGTATTTTTAAAGCAACAAACACGATGGAGTAAATCCTTTTTTAGAGAGACGTTTATATCGATGCGCATGATTTTTACGCATCCAATTGTATTTTTATGGTCGTTCGTTGAGATTGTGTTATGGATTATTTTCCTAGCAGCTGTTGGATATAATATTATTTGGCATTTTTGGGATTTGACATGGATCGATTGGGTATTTTACTTGATTTTGGCTTGTCTATCTGCCTATGCGAGGAATGTACACTATATATTTAAGTATCCACTCTGCTATTTAATGGCACCAATTTATGGTCTCATTCATTTTTTCACTATTCATATTGTGCGTTTAACAGCGTTGGCAACATTACGTGTAGATAAATGGGGAACACGTTAAGGCATATAAAAAGGAGTAATGAGATGAATAATTTCGAGAAGATAAAGAATAGATTGAATAAAAAGGAAGCGGTTATCGCGGTTATGGGGCTTGGCTATGTTGGTTTACCACTAGCCATCTCCTTTGCTGAAGCTGGTTTTCAAGTTATTGGATTTGATCCAAGCGAGCCAAAAGTAATGCTTGTTAATCAAGGTAAATCTGATATTATGGACATCACATCGGAACGTTTAGCAAAATTGGTTGGAAACAAACAGCTTATTGCGACTACAGACTCTGAAAATCTAGCAAAGGCAGACGCAATCATTATATGCGTACCAACACCTCTAACTAAATCATATGAACCAGATATTTCATATATCGTAAGTGCGGTGGATATGATTCGTGAGAATATGACACCTAATACGGCTGTAGTGTTGGAAAGTACAACATATCCAGGTACCTCTAAGGAATTGCTTTATTTGCCAATTGAAAAAGATGGTTGGAAATTAGATGAAGATTTCTATGTATGCTATTCGCCAGAGCGAGTTGATCCAGGTAATAAAACATACCAAACAGAAAATACACCAAAAGTATTGGGAGGTATGACACCGATTTCGATGCAGGTGGGAACAGCTCTATACGAACAGGTAATCAACCATGTAGTACCTGTGGCATCGACGGAAGTGGCAGAGATGAGTAAGCTCCTTGAAAATACGTTTCGAAGCATTAATATAGCGTTTATTAATGAAATGTCATTATTGTGCGAAAAATTAGACATTGATGTTTGGGAAACGATTGAAGCATCCAGTACAAAACCATTTGGGTTTATGCGATTTAACCCAGGACCAGGAATTGGCGGGCATTGTATTCCGTTAGATCCGATTTATTTATCTTGGAAAGCGAAGGAGGTTAATTTTTTCAGCCGTTTTATTGAGTTGGCGCAGGAGACTAATCATCAAATGCCAGAGCATGTTGTTCATAAAGCGATGAAGACGTTGAATAGCAAACAAAAGGCGTTGAGTGGTTCGCGTGTTTTACTACTTGGTATGGCGTATAAAGAGAATATTGACGATCTTCGAGAGTCACCAAGTATTTCTGTTTATGAAAACCTTATAAAATCGGGAGCTAGTGTGGATTTCTGTGATCCATTAGCAACAAAATATAGAGATTATAATGGCGTGACTCAGGAAACGATTCCGCTTGATTACAATCGTTTTGCAACCTATGATTTGGTTATTATGATGACATGCCATGACATTTTTGATAAGGAGCAGATATTTGCAAACAGTGCTTTAATTTTAGATACAAAAAATGTAATGTCTTCATTTGCTTCGAATAAGGTTACTCGTTTCGGTGGTGGTCCAGTTGTGCATACTGAAAAGACGATAATGGCGTAGTAAAACATTGGTGTTACAAAGGTAGGTGTGGAAGAATATTCTGCTCTTACTATAATAAATGGTGCCTTCAAGGGCATGCTTTTCAATTGTATTGTCTTAACCGAAGTATCTGTCCTGGCTTTATAAATGGTAGTATAGCAATGGATTCTGGGGTGAGGTGACCGATAGTATTTGACTTTGGTTCGTCAGGTAAGTCGCGAGTAGCAATCGTAATTTCGCCTTGGTAACGTCCAAATAATTGGTTATCGATGAGAATGCTACCGATTGGACGGACATTTGTAGGTAAAGGTGCAATATCGATTTTCCCTAAAGCTGGGCGTGATTTTTCTAAACGAATAAGATCGCGCGCTGGGTCCATGCGGTTGTTATCTGGTTGTAAAAGGTGTTGCTGGATACGAGAGTCTAGTTCCTTTGACAGCTCACAATCAAGTAGAATTGTTTGTTCTTTTGCAAACGCGGAAAATTGTTCTATTGTTTGTGTTTGTAATGATGGATCGCCAATATAAACGTGATCGATACCAAGTGTTTCTAATTCAAGTGCTGCGACAAATGGGTGTGTGTGTCGATGTTTTTCTAGAGTTGGTAGTCCCTCGAACAATGGCTGGCGTTTTTCTTCATCACCTGGGACAAAAGCGGCGACTTTTAGACCATAGCTGTGTAGAAATTCATTTGTTTGTTTAAAAAAAGGAACGTCAAGGCCTGTATGTGGTTTTGGATAATAGTTGTGAAATGCTTCTACTTGTGAGATATCAATGCCAGCCTGTAAAAGCGATTTTAAAAAATGGCTCATCAATCGTGCTAGCATTAAGATAGACTTTGATTTTCGTAGCGAGTTTTGCGATTTCGTCTATTGTTAAACCATAATCCACGCGTAAGCCGGTGACGCCAAGTTCAGTTAGTCGCTCTGCATTGTCGATAGTGAGATCAATATGTGCGAGTGATTCAGTGGAAATATCAAGAATTAACTGCATATTATCTTCTTTGGCAGCAGCGCCAAGCCTTGTTAGTAGCTGGTGATAGTTTGCTGGATTTTCTTCGGGTATGTGTAACGAACTAAAAATAAGGGAAAAACCGTTTTTGGATGCTTGCTGGATTGTTGTTTCAAAGTCATTGTCGTTTGATAGATAAATGGAGATACCGAACATGAAGAATCACCGTGCTTTCTTATTGTTTTAGTTTAATTATATATTTAGTGAAATTTTATTTCAAATAAAAACCAGCTTCCACATCATTTTGCGGAAACTGGTTTTATTTTGCGTTTTTCAATAGCGATGACGAAAGGGGGATTGCTACGTTGATTGATGAAACGATATTCTAACACATGAAACTGCTCTTGAGGAAGGGACTTGGCATAGTTTAGTACTGCTGATTTTTCTATTTGACCTTCAGGATGGCCGTGGTAAATAACTAGAATCGTAATGCCACCGATTTCAAGTAGGGATAGTGCGGCATCGATTGCTTGGATGGTTGAATCAGCCAGTGTTGTAATCGTTTTATTGCCACCAGGTAAATAACCAAGGTTGAAAATAGCGGCTTTGATTGTTTGCTCAGAAAGAAGCTCAGTCATTTTTGCATGACTCTCATGTAAGAGTGTAACTTGGGTGTTCAATCGCTTTTCTGTGAGCAGCTGTGTGGTTGCATCGATAGCTTCTTGCTGGATATCAAAGCCGAATACACGGCCGTTCACACCAACTAAATTCGCTAAGAAAGCTGTGTCATGACCGTTTCCAATTGTGGCATCAACGACTGTATCGCCAGGTAAAATGATTCGGTTGAGTAGATCGTGGCTAAAAGGGAGAATGCTTTTTAAATTCATGCGCTATCACCGACTTTCAAAGGTTTGTAAAACTTCCCTTGCCAGCTATCGCGTCTAACAAGTTCGGCATCAATCGAATTGAGAACTTCCCACTTGTTCAAACTCCAAATCGGACCAATTAAGTCCTCAATGGCACCATCACCTGTAATGCGATGAATGACCATTTCCGGAGGTAGGATTTCTAGCTGATCACATACAAGGTTCACATAATCGTCCTTTGTTAAGAAGTGTAACTCACCATTTTTATACTGCTGGACCATTGGTGTTCCTTTGAGCAAGTGTAATAAGTGGATTTTAATACCTGCAACGCCACTTTCTACCACTTTTTGTACAGTTTGCATCATCATTTCTGGCGTTTCGCGCGGGAGCCCATTGATAATATGCGTACAAACACGAATACCACGAGCGTGTAGTTTTTCAACGCCTTCCACATAACAGTCGTAATCATGTGCCCGGTTTATTAGCACGCCAGTATCGTTATGAGCGCTTTGTAGGCCAAGTTCGACCCATAGGTAAATTCGGTCATTTAATTCAGCTAGATAGTCCACAACGTCGTCAGGAAGGCAGTCAGGGCGCGTTGCAATGGAAAGTCCCACAACACCAGTCTCATTTAGCACTGACTCGTATTTTTCGCGTAGTTCCGCAACAGGAGCATGCGTATTCGTAAACGCCTGGAAATAGGCCATATATTTACCATCTTTCCATTTCGTGTGCATCCGTTCCTTAATTGCATGAAACTGGGTTTGTAAATCATCGACTCGATCTCCAGCGAAATCTCCAGATCCCGCCACACTACAAAAAGTACAACCGCCATGTGCCACCGTACCATCACGATTCGGGCAATCGAAACCACCATCTAATGCTACTTTAAAAACTTTATAACCAAAATGTTCACGCAAACAGTAATTCCACGTGTGGTACCGTTTATTATCATTCGTGTATGGAAATGGATTCATCATGTGTCAAACTCCTTCAAATTTGAATTAATCATCTCTGCTATTTTATCATATTTCCAAGGGGTTGCGGAGAGGTTATCATGTGTGATATTATATAAAAATACTTTAACTTGGTAATGTGTTAAAATGATTTGGGGGAAGAAACATGAACAAAACAAACAAGAAAATGGGTTATCTCGTATTGACATCGTTAGTAGTAGGGAACATGATTGGATCAGGAATCTTTATGTTACCACGGCAAATGGCTTCAGTAGCAAGCCCGCTCGGTATTATGCTGGCGTGGGTTTTGACAGGGACAGGTGTTTTAATGATTGCCCTTGTATTCGGAAATTTAGCTGTGCGACGACCAGACTTAACCAGTGGTGCGCAAAGCCACGCATTCGAATTATTCGGTAATCCAAAATTAAAAAGACTTGCCGGTTTCATTGCTGTCTGGAGTTATTGGGTCGCTAACTGGGCGGGGAATGTGTCTATCATCACCTCTTTTGCCGGTTACTTATCTGTGTTTTTCCCAATACTTAACAGCAAAGAAATTGTTTTGACAATAGGATCCTATCAGTTGGGGCTCGGCCAATTGCTCACATTTATCATTTGCTCGCTACTTTTATGGGGTGTTTGCCTGATTATTATTCAAGGTGTTAGTGGTGCTGGCCGGATTAATTTCATCGCTACTGCTGCAAAAATCATTGGCTTTTTCTTGTTCATCGTTGTTGGTTTATTCGCCTTCCAATCTTCAGTAATGGGTGAGTGGTATCATCCAGTTGTCGATACGAGTGGACTAGAGCATGGTTTGTTATCACAAGTGAACAGTGCTGCGATTGTGACTTTATGGGCCTTCATTGGTATCGAATCAGCGATGATGTTTGCTGGACGCGCTAAATCTGGAAAAACTGTGCGCGCTGCAACGATTTCGGGTCTGGTAATCTCTGTTTGCCTCTATACAACAATCACAATCTTAGCATTAGGTCTCATCCCGAAATCTAAATTGCTCCACTCTGCAAGTCCATTGGCAGATGCACTGAATGTAGTCACAGGGAATGGTGGCTCAGCAGTTATGGCATTGCTTGCGCTAGTTTGCTTGTTCGGCTCGGCAATCGGTTGGATTATGATGAGCTCCGAAGCACCATATCAAGCTGCTAAAAATGGGCTCTTCCTTCCATTTTTAGCAAAAACAAATAAAAACGGTACACCAGTTCTTGTCCTTATTTTGACATGTTTTGCATCCCAATTATTCATTTTTTCAACGCTTTCAGGGAATATCGCAGCAGCCTATGATTTTGTGGTTAAAGTATCAACGCTTGCATTTCTTGTCCAATATTTCATCTCGCCATTATTCCAGCTGAAATTGACGCTGACTGGCGCGACATATGAATCAAACTCATTAGGAAAACGTTGCTTTGATGGCTTTATTGCATCACTTGCGTTAACATATGCCTGTTGGATTATCAAAAGTGGAACAGAAGATTGGCGCGTGTTTGTTCTTAGTATTGGCCTATTTCTCCTAGGTTTCCTATTATATCCATTAATGAAATATAAGGGGCTGACAAAATAACAATCATTGCTTTATCCGTGTTTTTATGCTATTTTTAAGACATATTTAGGTGAAATTGGGAAAGCGAAAGAAGTGGGGAAATGATAATTGTATATCTCGTGTTGGCGATTATTTGTTTGATGGTCATCACAGCCTTTTACGGGAAAATAAACATTCGAAAACATTGGATTGGTATCGCAGCTCTCGTACTGCTAGCTGCAATGATGGCGATTTTTTTTCAGGCAAACGTTTTTTGTAACGGGCAGTCCGTATCATGAAATCCATAAACAAGTTGCCTCAACAGATCTTTCGGCGGAATCGGTAAATGGAATTAAGATTAATCAAGTGTTGTCTCCAGAGATAGAGAAAAATGATTTTAAATCGAAACCAGTATCCGATAAAAGCTTGCAAAAAGAGATTAAAGTGCTCGTTCCGAAGAAAAAAGAGAAAGCAACTTATTGGATCTCTATCGAAAACGCGGATAAAAATCGGGCGATACATATCGAATATGCAAGCGATAAATTAACAACTAGTCGTGGTATCAAGTTTGGTGATTCTGTCGATAAGGTAATAAGCACGTATGGTTCGGCCTATCGTGATTTATCAAAGTCTGATCGCTACGAACAAGAGCTTGTATATGAAGATAAAGATAATAATATCGAATTACGCTTTGGTTTTTGGGACGATAAAGTTGAGATGGTTTGGTTAACATCGCTCGATAAAGCCCCAATTTAAAGGGTTGTCAAAGTACGTTGGATAGGCTACAATAGAGCTATTGATGAAGTAGTAGAAGAGGAGTAGTAGTGTAAATCTTGGCGTTTAGAGAGGTGACGGTTGGTGCGAGTCACACGTAAAAGATGCATGAACTTGCCTCGGCACGCATAGATGTGGTGAAAGCCACCGTATTCTTCCGCGTTAAGGAATTGTTGAGTTGAGTGGAAACACTAATTTGGGTGGTACCGCGGGGGTTTTTGTACCCTCGTCCCATGGCATTTTTTTGCTGTGGGATTTTTTGTTTTGTAGCAAGTATTAGAGAGGGAGTTATTGGATTATGACATTTAATCACAAAGAAATGGAGCCAAAATGGCAAAAGAAATGGGAAGACGAGAAGATTTTTAAAACGACGGAGGATGCGGATAAGCCGAATTTTTATGCACTTGATATGTTTCCTTATCCGTCTGGCTCAGGCCTCCATGTCGGGCATCCAGAAGGATATACAGCGACGGATATTATTTCACGCATGAAGCGAATGCAAGGGTTTAATGTACTTCATCCGATTGGTTGGGATGCGTTTGGGTTGCCAGCAGAGCAGTACGCGATTGACACTGGGAATGATCCTGCTGCATTTACGGCGCATAACATTGAAAATTTTACGCGTCAAATCAAGTCGCTTGGCTTTTCTTATGACTGGGATCGTGAAATCAATACGACTGATCCGAATTATTATAAATGGACGCAATGGATTTTCACGAAGCTGTACGAAAAAGGATTGGCATATGAGGCGGAAGTTGCTGTAAACTGGTGTCCAGCGCTCGGTACGGTACTTGCGAATGAGGAAGTTATCGACGGTAAAAGTGAGCGTGGTGGACATCCGGTTTTCCGCAAACCGATGCGTCAATGGATGCTTAAAATTACGGCATATGCGGATCGTTTACTAGATGATCTAGATTTGGTTGATTGGCCGGAGAATATTAAAGATATGCAACGTAATTGGATCGGACGCTCGGAAGGGGCGGAAGTTGCGTTTCAAGTGAAGGGTAGCGATGCAAACTTTACAGTGTTTACGACGCGTCCTGATACGCTTTTTGGAGCAACGTATGCCGTTCTAGCGCCAGAGCATGACTTGGTTGATAGAATTGTGACAGCGGATCAAAAAGAGGCGGTAACGGCGTATCAAAAACAGGTTGAGCTAAAAAGTGAGTTGGAACGCACGGATCTTGCTAAGGATAAGACGGGTGTTTTTACCGGAGCGTTTGCGATTAATCCGGTGAATGGCGAAGAAATGCCAATTTGGATTGCTGATTACGTCTTGATTCAATACGGAACTGGTGCGATTATGGCGGTTCCAGCACACGATGAGCGTGATTATGCGTTTGCCAAACAATTCCAATTGACTATAAAACCTGTCCTTGCAGGTGGAAATGTGGCAGAAGAAGCTTATACAGGTGACGGCGATCATATCAATTCGGAGTTTCTCGATGGCCTGAATAAAGATGATGCCATTGCAAAAATAATTGATTGGCTCGAAGAAAACAAAGCAGGCACGCGTAAAATTAGTTTCCGTCTGCGTGATTGGTTGTTTAGTCGGCAGCGCTATTGGGGTGAACCGATTCCTGTGATTCATTGGGAAGATGGCGAAACAACGACGATTCCAGAACAAGAATTGCCACTACTTCTTCCAAAGGCAACAGAGATTAAGCCATCAGGAACGGGTGAATCACCGCTTGCTAACTTGACAGATTGGGTAAATGTTGTCGATGTGAATGGGCGTAAAGGGCTACGCGAAACGAATACGATGCCACAATGGGCTGGCTCTAGCTGGTATTTCTTGCGCTATATTGACCCTACAAATAACGATGTTTTAGCTGATAAAGAAAAACTTGAAAAATGGCTTCCAGTAGACGTTTATATTGGTGGTGCTGAGCACGCCGTTTTGCATTTGCTATACGCACGATTCTGGCATAAATTCTTGTACGATATCGGTGTAGTGCCAACGAAAGAACCATTCCAAAAGCTGTTTAATCAAGGCATGATTTTAGGGGATAATAATGAGAAGATGAGTAAATCTCGTGGCAATGTTGTTAACCCAGATGATGTAGTGGAGCAATATGGTGCTGACACACTACGCCTTTACGAAATGTTTATGGGACCACTTGAAGCATCGATTCCATGGAACGCAAATGGTCTAGAGGGAGCACGTAAGTTCCTAGACCGCGTTTGGCGCTTGTTTATTGAGGAAGCGACTGGTGAAATAAATGCTAAAATTACACCGGATGCTAATCTTAATCTTGAGAAATCTTATCATCAAATGGTGAAAATGGTCACAGAGCATTACGAAAATATGCGTTTTAATACTGGTATTTCGCAATTGATGATCTTCATCAATGATGCTTACAAAGCGACAACGATTCCGAAAAACTATATAGAAGGCTTCGTTCAACTACTTTCACCGATTGCGCCACATGTAGCAGAGGAATTATGGAGCCGTCTCGGTCATGCTGAAACAATTGCTTATGAGCCATGGCCAACATTTGACGCTTCAAAATTGGTAGAAGATGAAGTGGAAATCGTGTTGCAAGTTAATGGTAAGGTGAGAGCAAAAGTCACGGTAGCTAAAGACTTAAGCCGTGAAGAGCTAGAGCAAATCGCTCGGGCTAACGACAAAATCAACGAAGAAATTACTGGGAAAACTGTCCGTAAAGTTATCGCGGTACCAGGTAAATTAGTAAACATTGTAGCAAATTAAACGATATATGTTGTCCTCCTAACTGGAAATTTGGTTGGGAGGACTTTTTTGTTTTTAAAGAAATTCTAAAGGTTTGTTTTTTGTCAATTTTGTGTCATAAATCTATGGTATGATGGAAAAAAAGAACTACTAGGATGATGAACAATGAATGTATTAATTGCAGATGATCAAAAAGATATGTTAAAAATTTTGTGTGCTTATTTTGAAAAAGAGGGCTTTACTGTTTTTCAAGCGGAAAACGGAGAGGAAGCTTTAGAGATTTTTTATCGTGAAAAGTTAGATTTAGCGGTATTAGATTGGATGATGCCGGGTATGAATGGTGTGGAAGTATGCAAGGAAATGAAGGCATCGGGTTCAGTGAAAGTGATGATGTTGACGGCAAAAAGTGAGGGCGAAGACGAATGTCACGCACTAGAAGCTGGAGCAGATGATTACGTGAAGAAACCATTTTTCCCGAAAGCATTACTTGTTCGCGCGAAGAATTTAACTGGTTTTCAGAACTGTTTTGAGGTGGCAGATATCACGATTGATACATACGCCAAGAAATTATTTAAAGCAGGTACGGATATTAATGCCACGAAAAAGGAATATGAATTGATGCGTGTTTTGTATCAAAATAAAGGCGCAATTTTGAATCGGAATCAGCTGTTAGACATTGTTTGGGGCATTGATTACGAAGGAGAAGAGCGCACAGTAGATACGCATATTAGACGACTTCGCGAAAAGATTGGTGACGGGCTGATAAAAACACATCGCGGGATGGGCTACAGTATTGAGGTTGGAAATGAGTAAACTTGGCAGAAAACTAACATGGCGTATTTCAGCAGTCGTGATTGGTGTTTTTGCGTTATCCATGCTCGTGAATCAATTTTTCCTACCTAAATATTATCATTATGAGATGAAACAGAAAGTGACACAAGCAATGAAAGAGGTCGATCGGTGGGATAAGTTACAGATCGAGAGTGACTTAGGAATACTGGAAGCGAAATATGACGTAACAATTGTTTCAGAGCGAATGAGTAATAATGTGGATGATCTTAATGAAATGCTGCGATTGGACCTAGCGCAGAAACGTATTGCTCTAAATCGTTTTTGGATAACTGGCGAGACGCTGGAGGAACTCAAAAAAGGCGCGATCATTACTAAGTTGTATGACCAAGGGAAGCAAAAATCAAGTTTTCTAGTAAGCATGAATGAGAAGGATGGCTTGTTAATTATGGCAGGAGTTTCGATTGCATATTATGATGAAACGGCAAAAGTCATTAATGAATTTAACTTGATGCTGATGTTGTTCGGATCCATCTTAGTTGTTGCCTTAACTGGCTTTTTGTCCCGAAAAATCACGAAGCCGCTTGAAGAGTTAAAAATTGTGGCGAACCAGATTTCAAAATTGGAGTTTGAGAAAGTGACGGTTGAAACAAAGGATGAATTAGAGGATTTGGCTACGAGTATTAATGTGATGAGTGATGACCTAAAGAAAGCCCATCATGCCTTACTTCGTAGAAACAAAGATTTGAAATATTTTATGGCTGATTTAACGCATGAATTGAAAACACCGCTCGCTCTAATCAAAGCCTACAGTATGGGTATCCAAGATGGTTTGGACGACGGAACTTACATGGCAACAATTGTGAAGCAAACCAACCATATTTCGGCGATTATTGAAGAATTATTGCGTTTTTCAAAAATGGAAGTTGATCCACTTCGTTTGGAAAAAATCCAAGTTCGGAAGCTATTCGATGAGTTACTCACAAATTATCAAGAAACAACGGGTATGGATATTCGCATAAAATCAGAAATCAGCCCAGAAGTGAGTATTTTGGCGGATAAAGCTAAATTGGAAATGGTGTTCAATAATTTAATTACGAATGCGGTGAAATACGCGACGACGAAACAAATCAAAATCGAATGGGCAGAGCGAGATAATAAAGTTTATTTTGCAATTAAAAATGAAACGACGATTGTGAGTCAAGAAACGTTAGGTCATATTTGGAAGCCATTTTATGTAAGAGAAGCCTCACGAAATAAGAATTATTCAGGAACTGGGCTAGGGCTTGCGATTGTGCAAACGGTGATGGAGCAACATGAATTTAAATATGGTGCTATGATTGATGAAGGTTGGATTACGTTCTATCTTATTTTTGATCGATTGGAGTAAGTGAGAGGAGGACAAGCATGAAAACAAAAAATATTATAGCAAGTATCGTGCTTGTTTTCGTTCTTGTAATCTTGCTTATCTTAAAAATATGGCAGACCGACCAAACGATACAAATACAAACAGTAACTAAAATACAGATAATGAGAGGTTAAGGCGATGAAAAGAGAGACATTTATTTTTATATTAGGCGTACTAGCGGCATGTGCATTGGTTTTTCATTTCTATGATCAGCACCAGCAGCGTGTTGCTATGATGGATATGATTAAAGAAACAGCAAAAAAACATGATATACCAGCTTGGATTCCGCTCTCAATTGCTGAAACAGAAAGTGGCTTTGATCCTAAAACGATTGGGGATGCTGGAACTTCTTATGGTTTATTCCAGCTTCATCGCGGTGGCTTGGCTCCAGAAGAAATGACGGATGATGAATTACTGAAGCCCGAAGAGAACATCGAAATCGCGATTACAAACATGACAAGAGCCTATGATCGCGCTCAGGTGAAAGGTCTTGAAGGGATTCAGATGCTAACTTATATTGCGAACACTTCTGGCTGGCCAACTCAGCGTGGAACAGACTGGACGGATCAGAATACGAATTATAATAAAAAAACTGGCGAAAAATTTCAAGAAACATGTTAAAGTAACAGAGCTAGCAGTAGTAGAGTAATAATGAAAAGCGTCTTAGCGTAACGGTTAAGGCGTTTTTTACTTTTATTTTTGAAATTTTATTTCATTATTTTAAAATAATTATTGAAATTTAATTCCGTATGAGTTACAATAAACACATGAAAGAGGTGTTCTTATGTTAGAGAATTTATCCACGGAAAAAAGAAATGAAAAAAACGACATCTTTAGATACACTTACGGTGAAAGAAGCATTGCAGATTATGAATGAAGAAGATGCAAAAGTACCAGTGGCCATCGCGTCAAGTTTGGTATCGATTGAAACCGTTATCAATGGTGTGATTGAGAGCTTTAAAAAAGGTGGACGCCTGATTTACCTAGGGGCTGGAACAAGTGGCCGACTTGGTGTTCTTGATGCTGCGGAATGTGTGCCGACATTTGGAGTGCCCGCAACAATGGTTGTAGGCTTGATTGCAGGTGGTGAGAAAGCGTTTCTACAAGCGGTTGAAGGTGCGGAAGATTCAGCGCTTTTGGGTAAGGAAGATTTACAGAGCATTTCTTTGACGGCGAATGATTTTGTCTTAGGAATCGCTGCGAGTGGCCGTACGCCTTATGTAATTGGTGCACTTGATTATGCCAAGGAAGTTGGCGCGCAAACAGGAGCTTTATCTTGTAACACGAACGCCGCGATTTCAAAACACGCGGATACGGCGATTGAAGTAGATTGTGGTCCAGAAATTTTGACAGGATCGACACGTTTGAAAGCGGGAACAGCACAAAAAATTAGTTTTAAATATGATTTCGACGGTTTCGATGATTGGAATTGGGAAAGTATATAAGAACTTGATGGTTGACGTGATGCCGACGAATGAAAAACTGGTAGAACGCTCAAAGCGCATCATCATGGAAGCGACAGAATGTGATTATGAAACAGCAGAGAAACATTTTGAATTAGCAGGACAACACGTAAAAACAGCAATTGTCATGATTTTAACGAATTCAGACCTTGCGACAGCCACGGAGAAATTAGCATCAGCGGATGGTTTTATCAGACGCACATTAGACTAAAGGGAGGCATTAGAAATGAGTAAAGAGCAAGATTTAGGTCAAAAGATTTTTGAGGAAGTCGGAGGAATCGGTAACGTTTCTAAAATCGCGCATTGTATGACTCGCGTGCGCTTAGGTATTAAAGATACAGATAAAGTCAACGTAGAAGGATTGAAAAAGGCACCAGGTGTTCTCGGTGTTGTAGAAGATGATACGCTCCAAATCATCGTTGGACCTGGTTTCGTGAATAAAGTGGCAGGTGCAATGTGTGAAATGGCAGGTGTGAAACTAGGTGAAACACTACCGGAAAATCTTGATGGGAATTTGTCGCAATCAACGGCTAAAACCGGTAAAGAGTTAGTGGAAGAAAAGGCCGCAGCAACAAAGGCTGAGTTGAAAAAGAAACAAAATAATACATCTGGATTCAAGCGTTTACTGAAATCCATCGCGAACATTTTTGTGCCGCTAATTCCAGGTTTCGTTGGTGCGGGTTTAATCGCTGGTATTGCAGCAATAATGTTTAATAATATTCAAGCAGGCAATTTAGATGCTGGGACATGGATGCAATATATTACAGTTTTAAACGCTATTAAAAATGGTATTTTCTATTTCCTTGTGATTTATGTAGGTATTAACACAGCTCAAGAATTTGGTGGGACGCCAGTACTTGGTGGTGCCGTTGGTGGAATAACATTACTCATAGGCGTTACACCAGAACTACCAATTAAAAACATCTTCAACGGTAGCGATATGGCTCCAGGACAGGGTGGTATTATCGGTGTGCTTTTAGCCGCGTACTTGCTATGTGTTGTCGAGAAATTTTTACGTAAATGGATTCCAAATTCACTAGATATTATCTTGACTCCGATGCTAGCGTTACTAATTATTGGTTTGTTCACGATTTTCATCATCATGCCATTTGCTGGCGTTATTTCAACAAGTTTAGTAGGGAGCATCAACTGGATTATCGCAAAAGGTGGATTGTTCGCTGGATTTGTTCTAGGGACGCTATTCCTACCAATGGTAATGCTTGGATTGCACCAAGTTTTGACTCCGATTCATGTTGAAATGATTGCCCAAGATGGTTATACAATCTTACTACCAATGCTTGCTATGGCAGGCGGGGGACAAGTCGGCGCGTCAATTGCAATCTGGATGCGTTGTCGTAAAAATAAGCCTTTAGTTACGATGATTAAAGGTGGTTTGCCAGTAGGTATTTTAGGTATTGGTGAACCGTTAATCTACGGTGTTACTGTTCCGCTTGGTCGTCCATTTATCACGGCATGTCTTGGTGGTGGTATCGGGGGAGCAATTATCGGATTCTTCGGTAATGTTGGTGCCATCGCAATCGGTCCATCTGGTGTAGCGCTAATCCCGCTTATCGCTAATAACACATGGTTTGAATATATAATTGGTTTACTAGCGGCATATCTTGGTGGCTTCGTCTTAACATATCTATGGGGTGTTCCAAAAGATGCAATGGAAGTAGTAGAAGAATAAAAAAAATGAGAGTGATTTACCAACCAAATCGGAAATAAATGCAGAACTATAAATCCCCCCTAGGGTTAAACCTTAGGGGGGGGGCATATTAGCATTGCGAAATTTAATTAGTTTTATATTTTTCTTCCTATACAGTACCTATGACTCTTATAATATTGACAATAATGATCGCAGGAACTCCAAAATATAAGAAGAAGTCATTTGAAGTAAGTATAAAGTACAATGACATACCTATAAAGGGTGCAAAAATCATAGATAGTCTTGTCGCACTCATTTTTGCTACTCCTTTTTACTTTATGACGTATTTTGCATTAGACATATAGCTATCGGTAGTGTAGTTACTAAAGTGAGAGATATAAGTAACTTGAACTCCCTTATTCTTATTTGCGGCACTCACAAATACTTGATTAGCATCAACAGCTGAACCGAAAGCAAGTGATGCAACTCCTGCTGTAAAACCACTTAATCCAATAAAATTTGTTATAGATGCAATTGTATTCAGCTTTTTAGTTTGTGCTTTTACCTTTTTTGCCTGTGCTGGACTTATATAATATGACATTTTGTAGCAAGTATAGCCAACGTGATTATGAGTGTATTTTGTACCGGCTGATGCTGCGTTTGTCGCAAGAGGTATAGCTGAGATACTGATAGTAGTAGCTAAAACCAATGCAATAAGTAAATTTAATTATTTTTTTTCATGTGTGTTAACTCCTTAAAAATATATTCATAGAATATCTATTTACTTATAATTATACCTTATTTTGTATTTATAATCAAATAAAATGCATATATATGAACTATTAGTCTTAAATGGAAGGATATTTTGGTTAAGTTAGATGTTAGAGGAAATGATAATAGAATGGAGTAGATTATTTCTTAACTTAATAATCTGCTCATTAAGCCTTTATCCAGGCACCTCTCACTTTTTTGTTATATAGCTTACTCTCATGTTATAATTGAAGCATGGAATCTATTCGAAGGAGGCGGCAACGAACATAATGGGAAGCGTAATTAATCGAATTCAAGGTATTCTGGAAGAACTGCCGAAATCAGAGGCAAAAGTAGGACGCGCGATATTAGCTGATCCTAGCAAGATTGTAAAAATGTCGATTCACGAATTAGCTGAAAATTCTGGTGCAAGTGGCGCTGCGGTGATTCGTTTTTGCCATTCGATGGGGTTAGAAGGTTTTCCCGAGTTAAAAATGAAGTTGTCTGTTGAACTTGTAAAACCAGAGAAGACTGGCTATTATGATATTGAGCCGAACGAAGAGTTTGAAGAAATTACGCGAAAACTAGTTTCAAATACGGTGCAGACACTAAATGATACAGTGGGGCAGTTGGAGAAAGAGAAGATAATGCAAGCATGCGAGATTTTATACAAAGCTGATACGATTTATGCGTACGGCGTTGGTGCATCGTGGCTGATTGCTGAGGATATTGCACAAAAATGGATGCGTGCTGGGAAACATGCGATTGCGATTGCCGACCCTCACATTTTAGCGATGGCTTTTGCTGCGGGATCTAAAAATGCGGTTTTCTTTGCGATTTCGAATAGCGGTGAAACGAGCGAAGTGCTGCAATTGGCTGATGAGGCGTTGAATAATGGTCTAGAATTACTTAGTTTGACACGTTTCGGACAAAATAAATTGAAACAGCGAGCGGCGATTTCACTTGAGACATCACGCGCACCTGAAACAGAGCTTAGAAGTGCGGCAACGAGTTCAAGACAAGCACAGTTTTTGGTGATTGATATTTTATTCTATTTCTACGCCTCGCATCACTATGAAGAGATGATTGAGCAGATTAGAACATCACGAGAAGCAACGAATCGTTTTAGGGAATCGTGAGTCTATTACTACATAAAAGCAAACATAGAAAAAGACTTGACTTTGTATCTGATATCCGCTAATATAGGTTTTATATTAATGAATGCGTAGATGAAGAGTAAGTAGCATGATGGATGTTTAAAGAGAGCTGATGGTTGGTGTGAATCAGTAGCAGAAGTAATGTGAATGGACTTCGGAGCAACTAAACTGAACGGGAATTTCCTCAGTAGGAGTTAGCGATTAGGCCTTATCGTTACACAAGGCACCCCATACTTCATGTGGGACTAAGTGAATCGTTTTTTCGATTAATAAAGGTGGCACCACGGGTCTCCCGTCCTTATCTAATTTTATTAGGTATGGATGGGGGCCCTTTTTTGTTGGGGTTCTTACGAAGCGAGCGTGTCATCCGCTAGAGGTTCTTTTCTGTCAATCACGAGATATGCGTTAAATAAACAGAACGCGCGGCAAACAAGAGAGAACTGTAATAAAATATACTAACAAGAACATAGAAAATCAAATATATGATAAAACATCAAGCAAGAAGAGTAAGCAGAATCAATTTTCCCAGAGAGTCAGTGGTCGGTGTGAACTGATAGAATTATTTTGCCGAAGTGGTCCTTGCGCGTGTGGCTTTGAACAATGAAAGTAGGAGCTACCGGGTTCTCCCGTTACAGAGATGGGGTTTAAATTCTAAACCCCGATGAGATAAAATATGAGGTGGTACCGCGATTTCGCCCTCTAAGGAAAGCAGCTTTTTAGCTGCAATCTTTAGGGTTTTTTTTGTATTCTGGCTATTTGGAGGAATGAGAGATGAAATTAACGAGAAAAATGAATGCTGATACGATTACGGCAATTCTGGCATATGAGCGATTGGATGGAGAGAATAAAGCGTTATTAGAGGGGGCAGCTAGAGATGCAGATGCTGGGAGATATTCCATTATTGCGATGGACCCGGTGCATGAGATTAAGGTTCATGGACAACAATTTGTGTTTGACGGGGTGGAGAGCGTAGTGGCTGATCCTTTAGCAGAACTTGATAAAATGATTCGCAAAGCACCGAGAACGGAGGAAAGGCTTCCTTTTGAGGCTGGTGCGATTGGATATGTTGGGTATGATGTCATTGCTTTATATGAAGATTTGGGCGAGGTGCCTAAGGAGACACGAGAAGGACTGGCAGATATTCATTTTATGTTATATGAATCATTTTTGATTATGGATCATCAAGCAGAGGAAATAACGCTGGTTCAAGATAATTGTTACTCAAATCGGACAGAAAGTGAGATGCAGATGGCGCTTAATCGAATGCATGAGCAGTTGGTGACGGCGGGGGCACGTGAGTCACGGAATATTGTGGTGAAGCCGATGGATTATTCGAGTAATGTCACAAAAGCGGAATATATGATGCAAGTTGAAAAAGCGAAAAGGTACATCAAAGAAGGTGACTTTTTCCAAATTGTGTTGTCGCAGCGCTTGGAGGCCCCTTTTTTGGGTGATGCATTTGATTATTATCGAAAATTGCGACTTTTGAATCCTTCGCCGTACTTGTTTTTTGTAGATTTTGGTGAGACAAAATTGATTGGATCATCACCAGAGAGTTTGGTGAGTGTGACTGGTGATGTGGTCATAACGAATCCAATTGCTGGGACGCGAAAACGTGGGGTGACGAAGCAAGAGGACGAGCGCTTAGCAGATGAATTGTTACACGATGAGAAGGAACTTTCGGAGCATCGGATGTTGGTTGATTTGGGACGGAATGACATTGGAAAGGTTGCGGTGATGGGGAGCGTTTTTGTTCCGGTTTACTTGACGATTGAGCGATATCGCTTTTTAATGCATTTAGTTTCAGTTGTGGAAGGGACGCTAAAACCAGAGCTGACTGCAATGGACGCACTGAAATCGGTTTTGCCAGCTGGAACGGTAAGTGGTGCTCCGAAGATTCGAGCGATGGAACGTATCTATGAATGGGAAAATGTAAAGCGTGGGCCTTATGCAGGGGCAGTTGGCTACTTAACGCATCAAGGAGATTGTGATTTTGCTCTGGCAATTCGGACTATGGTATTGCATCAAGGGACGGCTTACGTGCAGGCTGGTGCTGGTATTGTGTATGATTCGGATCCGGAGAGTGAATATTTAGAAACGTTGCAAAAAGCGAAGGCGTTACTGGAGGTTGGAAAATGATTTTATTGGTCGATAATTATGATTCGTTTACGTATAATTTAGAACAGTATTTGGCAGAATTCGCAGGTGAAATTATGATTCGTCGGAATGATGCAGCCGATTTGATGGAGATGGCGGAAGTTGCTTCAGGAATTGTGTTGTCGCCGGGTCCTGGGAAACCGAATGAGGCTGGACTCTTAGAAGAGGTTGTACGACGATTTGCGAAGGTAAAGCCAATGTTAGGTATTTGCTTGGGACATCAGGCAATTGGCGAGGTATTTGGCGGGACGGTGAGTCAGGCTAAGGTAATTAGGCATGGGAAGGTTTCGGTGATGCATCAGACGGCGGGTGCGATTTTTGACGGACTGGATGTGTCGTTAGAAATCATGAGATACCACTCACTAATTGTGGAGAAGGTTGCATTTCCTGAAAAATTAGAAATTTTAGCGAAATCATTGGATGACGATGAAATTATGGCAATACAGTTACGTGGATTCCCGGTTTATGGATTGCAGTTTCATCCAGAGTCCATTGGAACATTAGACGGCAAACGAATGATGGCGAATTTTGTAGCAATTGTAGAGAAGGAGAGTGAACGCGATGGAAGCGTATTTGCAGAAAGTGTATGATCAGCAGAATTTGATGCGAGTGGAGATGGAAGAGGTAGCTGCGGCCATTTTTGCTGGTGAATTGAGTCAGGCGCAAATCGCGGCTTTCTTGATGGCTTTAAAAATTAAAGGAGAAACAATTGAAGAGATGCAGGCGATTGCAGAAACGATGCAAGATGTGGCGATTCCATTACCGATTGCATCTACGAATACGATGGATAATTGCGGTACTGGCGGAGATAAATCGCTAAGTTTCAACGTGAGTACAACCTCAGCTTTTGTTTTGGCAGCAGCTGGTATAAAGGTGGCGAAACATGGGAATCGTAGTATTTCGAGTAAGTCGGGAAGTGCGGATGTTTGTCAGGAGCTAGGCATTGATATTTCGCTTGGCGCAGAGGACATGGTATATTTACTGGAGAATGTTGGGATTGCCTTCTTGTTCGCACCACATGTGCATCCGAAAATGAAATATGTGATGGAAGTTCGCCGAGAGTTGAATACACCAACGATTTTCAATTTGATTGGACCGCTTACGAATCCGGTGAAGTTGGAAACGCAATTGATGGGAATTTATCGTCGTGATTTATTGGAGCAAACGGCGCAAGTACTTGGGAAATTAGGTAGAAAGCGCGCGATTGTAGTGAACGGTGGTGGTTTCATGGATGAGGCTTCACTTGCGGGTGAGAATCACTATGCGTTACTAGAAAATGGTGAAGTGTCACTCTATACTTTTTTGCCGGAGGATGTCGGTTTAGAAAGGCGTGATTTAGCGGCGATTCGAGGCGGCGATGCGAAACGAAATGCGGAAATTTTGCTGTCAGTTTTAAAAGCAGAGCCGAGTGCGTTTTATGATACGGTGATTTTGAATGCAGGCCTTGGTTTGCTGGCACATGGGAAAGTGGGAACGTTGGAATTAGGAATTGAAATGGCACGAGACTTATTGGATAGTGGCGCGGCTTATGCCAAATTAACACAATTATTGGCTTGTCAGAAGGAGCGATTAGTAGGATGACATTTTTAGAAGAGATTTTAGCAAAAAAAGCGCAAGAAGTGGCGGAAATGCCGTTAGAAAAAGCTAAATTACCGCGTGAAAAACCATATTTTTATGATTTTCTAAGAGAGAATACTACAGTAGTTCAGTTGATTGCAGAAGTAAAACGGGCATCTCCGTCGAAAGGAGCAATTAATTTAGATGTTGATCCAGTTGCTCAAGCGAAAAGTTATGAAGCTACTGGTGCTGGGGCGATTTCGGTGTTGACAGATCAGCAATTTTTTAAAGGAGATATTGAGGATTTGCGAGCTGTAGCGCAAGCAGTTGGCATTCCTGTTTTATGCAAGGACTTTATCATTAGTGAAAAGCAATTAATTCGCGCGAAAAATGCAGGGGCATCTATTGTGTTGCTTATTGTTGCGGCCTTATCAGAGCAAGCGTTGACGACATTATTTAAGCAAGCATCAGCACTCGATTTAGAGGTGCTTGTAGAAGTGCATAATGAGGTGGAACTTAAGATTGCTGAGCAGCTAGGTGCAAAACTGATTGGCGTGAATAACCGTGACTTACATAGTTTTGTGGTGGACATTGCGGTGAGTGAACGTGTGGCAAGAGAATTCTCGCGGTCGGATGCGTTTTATATTAGCGAAAGTGGTATTCGTGAGCCTGAGGACGTGGCGCGAGTAGCCAAATCTTTCAGTGTGGTTCTTGTCGGTGAAGCATTGATGCGAGCAAATCAAGTGGAACAAGCAGCAAGTGCGTTGAAGGTGAGCAGACTATGACGCAGGTCAAAATTTGTGGACTAAAATATCAATCTGATATCGAGGTTGCTATAGCGCATGGAGCCGAAATGATTGGTTTTGTCTTTGCCCCGAGTAAACGCCAAGTAAAACCAGACGAGGCGCGAATATTGGCTGGAAATGTCCCGAGTTATATCAAAAAAGTAGGTGTTTTTGTCAATGAAACCCCTGCGGAAATCAACAGAATTGCAGCACTAGTACCATTAGATATCGTGCAGTGTCACGGACAGGAGACAGCGGCAGACTTAGCCAACATTAATTATCCAACAATTAAGGCGTTTCAAGTAAAGAATGGGAAGATTAATGGTGACGTAGCAATGTATCCGAACAGCTTGATTTTGCTTGATGCCCCAATTGCAGGACACGGCGAAACGTTTGATTGGCAGGCGGTTGTGAAGCAATGTTTGCCTAAGGAGCGGCTAATGATTGCGGGTGGCTTGGATGTGACGAATGTTACCACGGCTATCCAGCAATTCCAACCGTTTGCTGTGGACGTATCTTCCGGTGTCGAAACGGACGGGACAAAAGATCCGGAAAAAATAATAAAATTCATTCAAAAAGCGAAGGAGTCCTGAAAATGAGTTATAATGTACCGAATAAAGCCGGTTTCTATGGGAATTACGGTGGAAAATTTGTTCCAGAAACATTGATGAAAGCTGTCACAGAGTTACAAGAAGCTTATGAAATTTCAAAAACAGATGAGGCATTTCAAAAAGAATTGAGCTATTATTTACGCGATTATGTTGGGCGCGAGTCTCCGCTTTATTTTGCGGAACAATTAACGGCGCATGCAGGTGGCGCTAAAATTTACTTAAAGCGAGAAGATTTGAATCATACTGGCGCGCATAAAATCAATAATTGCATCGGGCAAGCTCTGTTGACGCGTCAAATGGGGAAAAAGAAAGTAGTAGCGGAAACTGGCGCTGGACAACATGGCGTGGCGACAGCAACTGTGGCCGCTTTGTTTAACCTCGACTGCACGATTTTTATGGGAGAAGAAGATATTCGACGCCAGCAGTTGAATGTTTTCCGTATGGAGTTGCTTGGTGCGAAAGTAGTTAGCGTGTCAGGCGGAAATGGCACGTTAAAAGATGCCGTGAATGAGGCATTGCGCTATTGGGTGGCTAATGTGGAAGATACGCATTATATAATGGGCTCGGTTTTAGGCCCCCATCCATTTCCACAGATTGTTCGTGATTTCCAAAGCGTGATTGGCTTAGAAGCGCGTGCGCAACATTTAGAAAAGGAAAATCGCTTGCCAGACGCAATAGTAGCTTGTATTGGTGGTGGCAGTAACTCGATGGGGCTTTTTTATCCATTTGTAAATGATATGTCGGTTAAAATGTATGGCGTTGAGGCCGCTGGTTCTGGTCTAGACACTGCATTTCATGCCGCATCACTTTCCAAAGGCGAAGTTGGTGTTTTGCACGGTGCGATGATGCATATTTTACAAGATGATGCGGGTCAGATTCAAGAGGCTTATTCCATTTCCGCAGGTCTAGATTATCCAGGAATTGGTCCGGAGCACAGTTTTTTACGAGATGAAGGGCGTGCCACCTATGCTTCTGTAACAGATAACGAGGCCGTAGAAGCTTTCCAATTACTTTGCCGTACCGAAGGAATCATTCCAGCGTTAGAAAGCTCACATGCAATCTCTTTTGCAGTAGAACTAGCTGGCAAAATGAATCCAGAAGAGAGCATCGTTGTTTGCTTGTCTGGCCGTGGCGATAAAGATGTGGATCAAATACGTGCCCGTTTGAAAGGGGAAGGTGACAAATGAAATTACAAAACGCGATTGAACAAGCTAATTTAGCCGTAGTTCCATATATGATGGCGGGTGATGGTGGACTTGACCAGTTAGAAAAACAAATGCAACTTCTAAGTGATGCAGGAGCAACAGCAATCGAGCTCGGCATACCCTTCTCTGATCCAGTAGCGGACGGCCCAGTGATTCAAAAAGCTGGTGCACGTGCTTTGGCGGATAATATAAGCCTTGAGCAGATTCTAGATGTTCTGACAATGAGTAAAATCGAGATTCCGCTAGTCGTGATGAGTTATTTTAATCCAATTTATCACCTTGGTGTAGAAAAATTCATTGAACTTGCAAAAAAAACACCAATCAAAGGATTGATTATTCCTGATTTACCGTATGAGCACCGTGATTTTATCCTGCCACATTTGGAAAATACAGATATAGCCCTGATTCCATTAATTTCGCTGACGAGCCCTAAAGAACGGATGAAAATGATTGCGAAGCAAGCACAAGGCTTCATTTATGCCGTGACAGTAAACGGAACGACTGGCGAGCGCGCGGTGTTTGGCGATAAGATTGATGAAAATTTGATATACTTAAAAACAATTAGTTCAGTACCAGTTTTGGCCGGCTTTGGAATTTCGAATTTGGAGCATGTCGCAAGATTTTCAGCTGTTTGTGATGGCGTGATTGTAGGTAGCAAGGTTGTGCAACTACTGCATGAGGGGAAACATGCAGAACTTAGTAAATTTATTAATGAAGCAAGCAAAACTAGATAGTAGTAGAAAAAAGCGGATATTTTTCCGTTTTTTTTTATTTATTTTCAACTAATCATTGCAAGGTTGTGCAAGAAGGAGTAAACTAAAATTTAGTTGAGTTTTAAACAAATCAGCATTTCATGAAAAAGCGAGTGTTATTCATCGGCTCAAGAAAAGAGCACTTTACAATAAAGGACGAGGTCTATGTCTTCATCAAAACTACTTCGAGGAACTTTCATTTTAACGTTAGGAACGTTTATTTCTAAATTCTTAGGTCTGTTTTATGTCATTCCGTTTTATTGGATTATGGGTGGCGCTGGACCAATGACTTTGTATAATTTTGGGTATGTCCCATATCAAATTTTTCTAGGAATTGCAACGGCGGGTGTTCCGCTTGCGGTAGCAAAATATGTCGCGAAATATAATGCAATCGGTGAGTATGAAATTGGGCGGCGTTTATTTCGAACGGGCGTTTATTTAATGCTTGCAACAGGTGTTGTTAGCTTTATCGCGATGTATGCTTTGGCACCTGTACTTGCAGGGCTACAATCGATTGAGGGTAGCGGCTATACAGTGGAGGATGTGACGGGCGTTATTCGTGCGGTCAGCTTCGCGCTTATCGTTATTCCTGTTATGAGTCTGATTCGTGGCTTTTTTCAAGGTTATCAATCAATGGGACCTTCTGCGGTTTCTCAAGTCATTGAGCAAATTGTTCGTATTGCCTTTTTACTTGTTGGTTCTGCAACGGTTCTATATATCTTGCAAGGTACAGTTGTTAGTGCAATTAGTATTGCGACATTTGCCGCATTTATCGGTGCTTTGGCGAGCATTGTTTGCCTGCTCTGGTACTTTTTCAAGCGAAAAAAAGGACTCGATGCATTGCAACGGACTAGTAAAGGCGAAGTTAAGGTTTCATTACCATCGATGTATAAAGATATCTTCATTACTGCTATTCCGTTCGTTGTTGTCGGTATTGCAAGTTCGCTATATCAACAAATTGATCAGTTCACTTTTGGTCGTATTTTAACATGGATTGGCTATAGCGGGCACGAAGCTGAGAATTTACTAGGTATCGTTAACTTTAGTGCGCAAAAACTAGTCATCATTCCTGTCAGCTTGGCGACTGCGTTTTCGATGACGATTGTACCACTTGTGACAGCTGCCTATGCGCGCGGCGAACAAGAAAATGTGAAAAAGCAATTAAATGATGTTTTTCAAGTATTATTGTTCATCACATTACCAGCTTGTATCGGGATGGCTTTACTTGCAGAACCGCTCTACACGGTGTTTTATGAGCATGATCCGGCGGGAATTCAAATCTTGGCATTCTATGCGCCAGTAGCGATTCTATTGTCTCTATTCAGCGTAACAGCCGCAATTTTACAAGGGATTGACGAACAACGATTCACTATTTTGAGTTTACTCATCGGTTTGTTGACGAAATCAATTTTTCAAATGCCGCTAATGATGTGGATGGGTGCGCGTGGTTCTGTTGCTGCAACTGGTCTTGGCTATACTGTTTCCGTGATTTTTGCGATGATTATTATCAGGAAATATGCGAACTATAATTTCAGCGTTATCTTAAGAAGAACGGTTTTGATGTTGATTCTTAACTTAGTAATGGCGATTGCTGTATTGCTTGCATACCAAGGTTTCACGTTGTTTATTAACCCAGAGTCAAAATTTAGTTCAATGCTTTTACTCATCCTTTGCGGTGGAGTGGGTGCATTGGTTTATGGTTATCTCAGCTTAAGATTACGACTATTTGATAAAGTATTTGGTCCAAGAGCCGCAACAATTCGCCGGAAACTACGAATAAAAGCATAAAAGGGAGGCACAACAGCATGGAAAAACGAACAAGAAAAAGGTCAACAGAAGCAAGGAGAGCTCGCGTCTGTTTACTATTCGGTGTTATCTGCGTCCTTACAGGGCTCGCGGCGATTTATCTGAACTATACAACTTGGTTTGCAATGCCATTTATCATTTTAGGCGCCTTATTATTTGGAATGACAATTGGACTAAAACTACCAAGAACAAAAGAATAAAATCGAAGCTTGCAGATTATGAATAGACTCTGCAGGCTTTTTGAGTAAGAAAATTCTACATCTAATAAGCTTCAAAATAGCCAAAAAGCCTGCAAACCGTCCACATTGGATAAGTTTGTAGGCTTTACTTGATTTTATTAATAGGGGTTATCATCTGTTTCGCTAAATTTCTTCAAATAATAGGGAATCTGTTCGGCGACTTCGGTTGGTAAGACAACATACTTCTTTTTCGCAAGTGTTTCTCCGATATAACTATGCAAAAATACAGCTGTGAGGACGGCGTGTTTTGACTTTTCTAATTGGCCGAGTAATCCCGCAACCATACCGGCAAGCGTATCGCCCATGCCACCAGTTGCCATTGCAGGCGTTCCGTATATATTCTGCCAAATATCATCCTCGATATAAACACGTGTACGATGATCTTTCAAAACAACAATCGCATCCAAGTTAGTCGCGAAATCTTGGTTTTTCATATCATCCAAATCTTCGGTATCCATATGCGTTAATCTTTCCCACTCTTTACGATGTGGCGTGAAAATAAGTGTCGTCTCCGGTTTTTTGAAATTTTGTGAGGCGTATAAAGTGATTGCATCACCATCCATTACAATCCGTTGACCCACATGGGCATGTTCACAAACAAGTGATAGAAGTCGCTGCGCGGTATCACCTAAACCAAGTCCAGGTCCTATTAAAATTGTATCAAATTGTGGCAGTACTTCTAACAAGTACTCTGTGTCATTGAAATCAAGACACATGGCCTCAGGAAGTCTTGCATGAAGTGCCGAACGGTTTACGGGATGCGTTGCCACTGTTACAAGGCCAGCGCCACTATAAATTGTTCCTTGTGCTGCCATAATAATCGCGCCACCGAGTCGTTCATTTCCACCGATTAATAGAGCACGACCATAATCACCTTTATTCGACTCATCTTCCCGTTGTTTAATCCAAGCACAGATTAGCTTCGGCGTGATTTTTTTTCATTTCCTAACTTCCTTTCTCCTATTTTCGGTACGTAATCTTTAGTACTTATTATAAACCTACTTGCCAAATTGTCCAATATAGTATAACCTATCCAGAAAAGGAGTGAAAGTGAAATGAAACCAATTTTTCCAGCAGTAAAAGCAGTGATTATACATAATGGCCAATTTTTAGTTTTGAAGAAAGCGGGTGTCAAAGAGGATGTCTGGGAACTTCCAGGGGGACGGATGAACTTCGGAGAGACAAAAGGAGAAGCACTATTTCGGGAAGTACAAGAGGAAACAGGTTTACAAGTACAGCCGTTTATTCTCTATGATACGTGGGAATTTTTCCAACCAGAGTATCAAATTACAGGTGTTATTTATTTGTGTGAAAAACCAGAGGGCGAAGTACGACTGTCGAGTGAACATCAAGCGTATGACTGGTTTCCGCTAGAGGAGAGTAGCTTAGAACGAATGGATGTTGTGTTTGCATCGCGAATGGTGCGTTGGGATTTTGAAGCGATTCAAGGATTTATGTCGTGATTTGCCTCAAAATGCTTTCATGCGAGCGTAAAAGAGTATACAATGGAAGAGTAAATTAACTGTTGAAGGGATTGTTATAATATGAGTACGATCAATTGGCAAGAGGAAGTAGAGAAGCGTCGCGATGATTTCAAACGTGACTTATTTGCGATTTTGAGCATTCCAAGTGTGCGCGATGATTCCAAAGCAACGCAGGAGGCACCGTTCGGCCCAGATGTGAAAAAAGCATTGGATTTTGCTTTGGAGTTGGCTGCAAAAGACGGTTTCACAACGAAAGAAGTTGGTAATGTTGCTGGTCATGCAGAGTTTGGTCAAGGTGAAGAACTTGTGGCGGCGCTAGGACACGTGGATGTGGTACCAGTTGGTGACGATTGGTCACATGATCCGTTTGACCCGATTTTGAAAGATGGTAAAGTATTCGCACGAGGCTCAGCGGATGACAAAGGCCCAGCGATGGCTGCTTATTACGCGATGAAAATCATTAAAGAACTGGATTTACCACTGTCTCGCCGAGTTCGAATGATTTACGGATCGGATGAAGAGAGTGGCATGTCTTGCGTGGAGCGCTATTTTGAAACGGAAGAGCAACCAACAATGGGCTTTGTTCCCGATGCAGAATTCCCGATTATTCACGCTGAAAAAGGAATTTCAGAGCTTGATATTTCTTTTAAAGATGGTGAGAAAGATGGAGACGCCGATTTCCGTCTCATTAGTTTTGAGTCAGGCGCTCGTTACAATATGGTTCCGGACCATGCGAAAGCTGTTTTAGAAAACGTGAAGGATTTTGATGTTGTTTCTAAAAAATTCGAAGCTTATCAAAAAGAAACAAAATTAGCTGGTGAATTAGTAGAGTCAGGAAACAAGGTGACGATTTCTTTAGTTGGTAAAGCGGCGCACGCAATGGAGCCGAATAACGGTATTAATGCGGGACTTCATTTAGTGGCATTCCTTGGTAAGTTTACGCAAACAGGTGCGGCAAGCGATTTCGTTACCTTTGGTAAAGATTACTTGTATGGTGATTCCCGTGCGATGAAGCTTGGCATTCGCTATGAAGATGACGAGAGTGGCGAGTTGACAATGAATGTCGGTGTTCTCCGTTACAGCGTTGAAGAAGGCGGGCGCTATGGCCTGAACTTCCGCTATCCAGTAACAGCGAATATGGAACAATTGAAGCTGAAAATGGAAACCGTTGTTAATGAGTATAACGGTCAATATACGCATTATGAGGATTCTAAACCATTATTCGTGCCAAAAGACCACCCATTAATTCAAACATTACAAGAAGTATACACAAACCAGACTGGCGAAGAAGCAACATTACTAGCTATCGGTGGTGGAACATATGCACGTCACATGGAAACAGGTGTTGCTTTTGGAGCGCTGTTCCCAGGTCGTGAAGATACGATGCATCAAAAAGATGAGTTCGCGTATTTCGATGATTTAATTAAAACAATTGCGATTTACGCCGAAGCCCTTTACAAACTGGCAAAGTAAAGTATATAATTGAAAAAAATTAAGATTCAGACTGATGAAGCAGAGGACCAAAACGCTGATTTTGCCTTCTGCTCTAGTCTTGATTGGAATTTTTAGATAGTTGCAAAAACATTCGCAAAGGAGTGCTGATTGATGAAAGTATTAGTGAAAGACCAATTAATAGAACGTGACGAAGCAAAAGTTGATGTTGAAGATAGAGGCTACCAGTTCGGAGATGGAGTTTACGAGGTTATTCGTATGTACAACGGGCAGTTTTTTACATATGATGAGCATATTGAGCGTTTGTATGCCAGCGCGGCTAAAATCGATCTTGATATCCCATACAGCAAGCCAGAATTGCGCAAGCTCGTAGATGGTTTGATGAAGGCGAATAATATTGGGACTGGTAATGTGTATCTGCAGATCACGCGTGGAGAGCAGTCGCCTCGTAATCACGTTATTCCAAGCACGCCGCCAGAAGCTGTACTTACTGCATCAGCGAGTGAAGTGCCACGTGATAAGACATTGTTTGAGAATGGACGTAAAGCTATTCTGGAAGAGGACGTTCGCTGGTTGCGATGCGATATTAAGAGCCTTAACCTATTAGGGAATTCAATTGCTAAAAATAAAGCGCATCAAGCTGGTGCATTTGAAGCTATCCTGCATCGTGGGGAGAGCGTGACAGAAGGTTCAGCAGCAAATGCCTATATTGTTAAAGATGGTAAACTGATTACGCATGCTTCTAACAACCTTATTTTAGAAGGTATTACACGCCAAGTTATTTTGCGAGTAGCTCGTGAAAATGGAATTCCAGTTGTTGAATCTGGCTTTACTCTGACGGATTTGGCTGCAGCAGATGAAGTGTTTATATCCAGTACAACGATTGAAGTAACACCGATTATCGAAATTGATGGTAAACTTGTTGGTGATGGTAAGCGTGGCCCTGTGACGAAGATATTGCATGATGCATTCACTAAAGAAATTTTGAAACAGTGTGGTGAATTAGCAGTAAATTAAATAATAAGGAGGCCGAATGGATTCATGACGATATGAATTCATTCGGTTTCTTAGAAGGGGAAAGAAACCGAATGGATGAAAAGTTAAAAACGCAATTGCAAAATTTGGAGGAGCAACTATTGACGCCAAAGGTTCGGCTATCACGGCAAGCATTACGTGAAATTTTAGCGGAAGAATTTTTTGAAATTGGTAGCTCTGGGCGTATTCTGTATAGAGAAGAACCAATTAGTGAGAACGGTATTGGGAGGTACAGATGGAGCTGAGTGACTTTAATATTCAGGAGTTATCAGAAGATGTTGTTTTGGCAACGTATCGTATCTTCAACGTACCCGAGAATCAATACTCCCTTCGAAGTTCTATCTGGAGATATAAGGATGATAAGTGGAAACTCGTGTTTCATCAAGGGACGAAATGTATATAAAAAATTACATATAAAAAAATAAATATCAACTATACGCTTATTGTGTTCGCTTTCAAGAAAAAAGAGGCTTGACTTCAGCATAAATCGGCGTATAATAAGCTTTGTTGATAGTTCGTATACGAATATTTCGTTTATGAACATTTAGGGAGGAACATAATTTGGATGAAAAGTTAATACGTGAAGTCGTTCTTTCATTTCGAACAATGCAGCGAAAAAATTCATCATTATTTGCAAGAAGAGGCGACAAAACGTGATATTACAACGGTACAATTGTTTGCGCTAGGGACGCTGAAAAGGGAGCCGCATTTAACGCTTGGGGAATTGGCTGAGCGCCTGCAAGTTAATAAAAGCACCATGAGCGGTATTGTAGACCGGTTAGTCAAGGCCAATTTTTTAACACGAGGGCGTGATGAAGGAAATCGTCGGGCGCTTAATTTACAGTTAACCTCAGAAGGGCTTGCCAAAGTAGATGATACGTACGATGTCTTTTTTGACCGACTAGAGGCGGTTTTGGAAATTGATTCAGAGGAACTAAGAGCAATGCTGACGACACACGAAAAAATGATTGCGTTACTAGAACGAAAAGGAGAAACAGAATAATGAATATGAAAGCAGCAAGTGAGGGAATTAAAACAAACGGTATCTTAATTGTGATGCTGATGGGAGCATTTGTCACGATATTGAACCAAACGTTGATGAATGTGGCGCTACCAAGTATCATGACCGATTTCAATATTACAGCGAGTCAAGGCCAATGGCTAACGACAGGATTTATGCTGGTCAATGGTGTCATGATTCCGATGACAGCGTTTTTGATTGAGCGGTTTACAACGAGGCAACTATACTTATTTGCGATGATTACATTTGCCATCGGTACAACGATTTCTGGTTTTGCCGGGGGTTATACAGTACTTATTATTGGACGAATGGTGCAAGCAGTTGGAGCTGGTATTGTAATGCCACTTTTAACAGTCGTTGTATTGAATCTTTTCCCGATGGAACGACGTGGCCGAGCGATGGGGCTGATTGGACTGGCAATGAACTTTGCACCAGCGATTGGACCAACATTATCAGGTTGGATTGTACAAGAATATGATTGGCGCAATCTTTTTTATATTATTATTCCTTTCGCGATTCTTGATGTGATTGTAGCCTTTTTCCTATTAAAAAATGTTGGGAAGCGTACTTTTCCAAAATTGGATGTTCTCGGCGTTATTATGTCGACGATTGGGTTTGGTAGCTTGTTATTGGGATTCAGTAACGCAGGAGATCATGATTTTCTATCCGCGAAGGTGCTAGGCTTTGTTGTATTAGGATTTATTGTTTTAGCAGTATTTATTTGGTATCAAGGACGCGCAAAAGCCCCTTTGCTTAATTTCAATGTTTTTAAACATAGAACGTTTACTTTAACAACAACAATTAGTTTCTTTGTTATGATGGGATTATATGGTGGTATGCTGTTATTTCCGATTTTCTTGCAAAGTGTGCGGCATTTTACACCACTAGAATCTGGGCTTGTGCTCTTGCCAGGAGCAGTTATGACGGCAGCTCTTTCACCAGTTACGGGTATTATGTTTGACCGCTTTGGCGCGAAATACTTATCTTTGATTGGACTCGTTATCATGGCTGTAACAACATTTTTATTCACGAACTTGGATGAAAGTACGTCATTGACATACATTGTTGTTGTGCAAACGATTCGGGCGAGTGGAATGGCAATGGTGATGATGCCGTTGCAAACTGCAGCACTCAACTCTTTACCACTTTCAATGGCAGCCCATGGCTCGGCGATGTTTAATACAGTCCGGCAAATTGCGGGCTCGCTAGGAACAGCGCTACTTATCACAACGATGTCAAAAAGCGCGAAAAACTTTGGCCAAAATTTGACTGCTTCAGATGTTGCGGGGAAAACAAAAGAACAAATCGCGAATCATGTGCTGATTCACGGTATTGAGACAGCATTTTTGGTGTCCTCGATTCTTTCAGTGATTGCGGTAATTTTAGCTATATTTATTAAGAAGAAAAAGCAGTCATTGGCACCTATTGTGAATAAAGCAGAAGTTATCGAACATTGATATGAATCAGGTCTGGGACAAACTCCCAGTCAGCTTCCGCTGACACCAATCATCATGAAAAAAGCTATCGACCTACAACTGTTTTTCTATCATACTAGAGATAGAGGAATAAGTTGTAGGTCGATGGCTTATTGAGGTTCTCCAAAACCTCGCGGGACAAACTGAACCGTTATGCTCATTTGCATCATTGGGGCTGTTTGAAATGAAGTGAGTTACAGTCCAAATATGCCTATGAATATCGTGAATAGGCGCTCATTTCTACTCTACGGTTCTTCTACGCTGCGCTTTGCATAACTTCTTATATGGTTGGGGATAAGACTCCCTCCTTGTTTTCAGTCATCACATACATCAGTATGTTCAGCTCTCTGGCTTCCACCAAATTCCCTGAATACACACGCTTTCGCTCGATTTGTGTGAAGCAAGATTCACGTCTTACCCAAAAAAAGGATTCGTGCTATCTTGCTTATTTTGGGCAGAAATATGTTTTGTCTCGACCTGTTTTTTTGTTAGTGCATTTTGAAGTGGTGGAAGGATTAGATGCGAATAGGGCTCTCGTAGGTATATTGGGGCTTAGGCTGTTGTATTCGAAGAGCCAGGAAGGATTACATGTGAGCAGAGCTCACATGTATATTGGGGCTCAGGCTGTTGTATTCGAAGAGCCAGGAAGGATTACATGTGAGCAGAGCTCACATGTATATTGGGGCTCTAACTCATTGTATTCGAAGAGCCCCAACAATACGAACGTATGTTGACTTGACGGGAGGGGCGAAGAGAAGTAAAATTCAAAGGGTAGCTATTAATGATTAGGATAACTTTTTTATTCGGCTTTCTAAAGTACATAATTTTGCGCTGAAATTTTATTATATCTCGAAACTTTGACGTACCAATAAGTGTTGCGTAAAAGCTAGATTCGTCGTTAATAATATACATAAAGATAACGACACGTAAGTGAAGGTGAATGTGGAATGGAAGATAATTTGTTTGGTCAAGATTGGGAAATAGAGCCAGCAGGCGGAGAAACGGGAAAGGCCTTCGTTGCGATTCATGAAGACGAAAAATTCTTTTTAAAAAAGAATTCCTCGCCTTTTTTAGCTGCGCTTTCTGTTGAAAAAATTGTGCCTAAACTAATCTGGACGAGACGAGTCGAAAATGGAGATGTTATCACAGCTCAGAAATGGGTGGATAATGGACAAACGCTTACGGTTAGAGAGATGAGAGAGTCGCGTGTGGCTAAGTTACTCGGTAAAATTCATCAATCGGAGGCTTTGCGTGATATGTTGCAGCGCATTGAAAAAAAAGATTATTCGCGTTTTCATTTACTAGACTCGGTAACGGAGAATATCGGTCGTTTGAACCGAGTGGATACGAAAGTTGCGGAAGCCTATCGATATTTACTAGCGAATGTGGAGGGCTTGAAGGAAGAGCGTCATGTTGTTTGTCACGGAGATGTTAACCATAATAATTGGTTAGTTTCTGAGGGTGATGAGCTTTATCTTGTCGATTGGGATGGCGCGATGCTTGCTGATCCGGCGAACGATCTCGGTGTTTTGCTTTATCAATATATTCCTTATTCTGAGTGGGAAACATGGCTTGAGAAGTACGGTCAGGCCTTAACGCGAGAATTTTATACACGAATAAAATGGTTTTCTATTTGTCAGGTTTTGAGGGCGATGAATTGGCAGTTTGAGCATAATAGGGAGGCGGAACTTGCTCGCTTAGATTTACTTTTGAAGAAAATAATTGAGGATGATGAGGTGTACGTGAAGTTATGCGAGTAAAACATAAGCCGTGGGCGCGTGAGAAAATTCTGGCTCACCCAGAAGTGTGTGTGGGGAATCCTGGAGAATTAAAAGGGAAGTGGCACCATCTATTTGGAAATAAGAACCCGATTCATATTGAAATTGGGACGGGCAAAGGGCAATTTGTTACTGGGATGGCTCAGGCGAATCCAGAAGTTAATTATATTGGTATTGAAGTTGTAGAAAGTGTTTTAATAACAGCACTTGATAAGGCACTCGCTGCGGGAATTCCCAATTTGCGTTTACTTTCTGTAGATGGTTCGGATTTACTGGATTATTTTGAAGTTGGGGAAGTCGCGAGGATTTATTTGAACTTTTCCGATCCATGGCCGAAGAAGCGACATGCGAAACGTCGTTTGACACATCCGAGTTTCTTGGATATTTATAAAGCAGTTTTGCCGGTAGATGGGGAGATTCATTTTAAAACGGATAATCGCAGTTTGTTTGAATATTCGTTGGTGGCGTTTTCGGAATATGGTGTTCTGCTAACTCACCTGTCGCTAGATTTGCATAATAGCGAGTTTGAAGGCAATATCATGACAGAGTATGAAGAGAAGTTTTCGGCAAAAGGTTTTCCAATTTATCGTTTGGAAGCAGTGTTCAAATCGTGAACAAAGGCTAGAGTTCCCATAAAGTATGGTTGCTCTAGCTTTTTTATTAGGAAGGAGGAGGCAAAATGGATACTTTGCGAGTAGGGGAGATAAAAATTCATTGGTTACGTGGTGGCGTGACTCATTTTGATGGCGGCGCAATGTTTGGTGTTGTTCCAAAAGCACTATGGAGCAAAAAATATCAGCCGAATGAAAAAAATCAGATTAGGTGCGTCACAGATCCGATGTACTTTGAATATCAAGGTAAGCATTATTTAATTGATGCAGGCATTGGTATTGGCCGTCTGACAGAGAAGCAAAAACGGAATTTTGGTGTTGTGGAAGAGTCATTTATTTTGGAAGATTTAGCATTGCTCGGTGTACAACCTAAGGATATTGATGGGGTTTTGATGACACATTTGCACTTTGATCATATCGTTGGTTTAACGAATACGGATGGACAAAGTATTTTTGAGAATGCGACGATTTATACAACCGAAACGGAATGGCAAGAAATTTGTCGACCTAACATTCGTTCTAAGGCGACATATTGGGCTGACAATTGGCAGGGGATTGCAAGCCAGATTCAGACGTATTCGAATAGTTTACGATTAAATGATGCTATTCAGTTGGAGAAAACTGGGGGGCATAGTAACGGACATGCGATAATTCGAATGGAGAGTCAGGGGGAATCAGCCATTCATATGGCGGATATCTTCCCAACGCATGCGCACCAAAATGTATTATGGGTGACGGCATATGATGATTATCCAATGGATTCGATTTTTGCAAAAGAAAGGCTTCGAGGTGAGTTAGAGGGGACGGGGATGTGGTTGCTTTTTTTATCATGATTGTTTCTATCGCGCCTTGCAGTTTGATGAGGATGGTAATGTAGCAGGTAAAGTGATAGTAAGACGTTAATTAACAATACCCCTATAAGGTATTTAATTTTATATCCCTGGTAGGGGGTTCGTGAAAGTTATTTTTATCAGTCGTTATTAAGGGGGATTCAACGACTGTTTAAATTAAATCAAAGGGGGTATATCGATGACGGAAATAAGAAAATCTATTTCTAATCGTTTTGCAAAAATTGAAGGTCACGTAAAATCTATAAAAAAAAATGACTGATGAGGAACGCTCTTACGAAGATATTATGTTGCAAGTTGCTGCTGTAAAAAAGGCGTTACAAAGTGCCGAAAAAGTTATTTTCAGTGAGCAGATGAGAGAAATGGTTGAAAAGGGAGAATATGACCAGAAGCGTGTGGATCGTTTTATCAAATAAGTTAACTCTGAAACGGAGGAAAAATACAGATTAATAGAAAAAACTGCAAGCGCATATGGCTTACAGTTTTGCATAGTATTAGGTTAAATAAACATCAATTACGGTTCCAGTAGTAGCATCTGCAATAAATTCGAATTGTTTCTTCTCACCATCACGAATCGCTGTGATACCGCCATGATATACAAATGTATCCATTGCGAATTTTTTTGTAATGTTGCTTTTTCAATTGAATCCACGAGCCCTCTACTGGCCCCTCTGCTTTGAATGCTTCTTTGACGTTCTCAAGAATGACGTCACCCGAAATGGTTCTTGGTTCTAGTAGATAGTGGTTGATAAGATGGCCTGCTACGGCCCCTGTCGCAACACCTGCGATAAATACTTTCCAGCTCATTATTTGCCTCCCTAATCTTACTTGTTTTCTCTTTTGTAGCTCTACTGTTTTTTATTATACCCTCTAAACTAAAAATATAAAAGCCTTTATACCGAAGTGCCCCGATTTGTTTGGTCGCATTTTTAGACGTAACGTTTCTAAAAGTGGTATAATGCTAGAGATATCACCGAAAAGGACTGATTAGTAGTGAAAAAAGAAACATTAGAGTTATTTAAAACATTAACGGAGTTGCCGGGTACTTCTGGGAATGAGCAGTTTATCAGGGCTTTTGTCAGGCAAGAAATTACGCCGGTTTCGGATGAAGTTATTCAAGATGGACTAGGCGGTAATTTTTGGTGTGCGGCATGGTGTGGAAGGTGGACCTAGAATCCTTGTGGCGGGTCATTTAGATGAGGTTGGCTTCATGGTTACAAGAATCACGGAAAGGGGCATGATTGCCTTTCAAACACTTGGTGGTTGGAATCCGCAAGTTCTGCAAGCGCAACGTGTACAACTGATAACAGCGAACGGCCCGGTTATTGGTGTTGTCGCTTCTGTTCCGCCACATTTGCTAACAGAAGCTGAGCGGAGCAAACCGACAGATCCCAAAAATCTTTTGATTGATATTGGGGCAGATGATCGAGAAGATGCGATTGCACTTGGTGTGAAGCCGGGGCAGCAAATCGTTCCAGTTACTGAATTTACGCCACTTGCTAATCCGAAAAAGATTATGGCGAAAGCTTGGGATAATCGTTACGGAGTAGGTCTTGCTATCGAACTTTTAAAAGCAGTGAAAGATGATAAATTGCCAAATACATTATTTGCGGGAGCAAATGTACAAGAAGAAGTCGGTCTACGTGGTGCTGGTGTTAGTGCGCACATGATTCAACCAGACATTTTCTTTGCGCTTGATGCAAGTCCAGCGAACGATACGACGGGAGATAAGTCGCAATTTGGCCGAATTGGGGAAGGGTTTTTGATGCGAATTTTTGATCATACGATGATTATGCATCGTGGCATGCGCGAATTTTTGCTAGATACAGCTGAATCGAACCAGATCCCGTATCAATACTTCATTTCGCCAGGTGGGACAGATGCTGGGAAAGTGCATACGTCTAACAGTGGAATTCCGAGTGCTGTAATCGGTGTTCCTGCGCGTTATATCCATTCATCTAACTCAATTCTGCATGTGGATGATTATGCGGCGGCAAAAGAGATGATTACAACAATCGTCCGCAATCTCGACAAAACAACATGGGAAACGATTCGTAATAATGCTTAAAAAAAATATGGCGTCACCCGGTTATTTTGATGGGGAGTATTATGTTTGTGTCTGCACTGTTGTTTCTATTCGGCTATTTACTGCATATTCCATATTTAAAAGAGACCGAGCTAGGCTGGATTTTTACAACGCTTATTGGTGGCGTTCTTGTTTTAATATTTGGCTTTGTGTGGCGCTGGAAAGATCGAGTAAACGCGAAAAAGCGCCTCCGTGATTGAGGTGCTTTTTCATGAAAGGATTACGCAAAAATGTAGTCAATAATTTGTGCGGCTTGTTCGATAGTGTCCACAGTGACATTTGCTTTTTCGGATAGTTCTTTTAACGGATGGTGTAACGATTCTGGTCGAATGATTATCGTTGGTTTGCCAAGTGTGATTGCTGTAGCGGCATCTGTGGCAGTGTTCCATTGTTTGAACTTTTCGCCGAATAAAGCAATCACTAAATCGGCTTTTTTTAAATGCAGTTCTGTGCGCAGGTTGTTGATTTTCGAAGCTTGTAAATCTTTATAAATCGCGCTTGGTTGTTTTCCAAGAACTTGCTCGCCGATTGCATCTGATAAATCGTGGTTTTCTTGTGGCCCCCAAAAGTGAAAATTAACACCTCGTTGTTCATTCACATTTGCTCGCAGTTGATCGCGCCAATCTGAATGAATCTCGCCGGCTAAATAAATATGATAGTCCATCAAAAACGCCTCCTTGCTTGCTATGATAGAAGAAAATGCATCTGATAGCAACTTTTATGAGCGAAATTCTTTACTAATGTTGATGGGGGCTTTAGGATTGTGAATAGGAATAAGAAGGAGTCGATTAATGATGAAACATTTAGAAACAGTAGAAGAATTTAATACATTAAAAGATACAGGGAAAACAATATTTATGTTTAGTGCGGATTGGTGTGGTGATTGTAAATTTATCGAGCCGGTGATGCCTGAAATTGAGGCGGAGTATGCAGATTTTACTTTCTCGCATGTGGATAGAGATCAATTTATCGATCTTTGTGCTGACTTGGCGGTTTTCGGAATCCCGAGTTTCTTAGCTTTTGAAGACGGTGAAGAAATTGGGCGATTTGTGAGTAAAGATCGCAAAACAAAAGAGGAAATTACAGGTTTTATGGACTCTTTATAAGGAAGATGGGAGGGCGTCGTGATGAAGATGACAACAATGAAAATGAAGGAGCGACTCGAAAAAAAAACTTGCCAGTGCGAACCGAACATTTGATTACAATCGCGAGAAAGATACGCTGAAAGTGATGGAAGCTGGCAATTCGATTACGCTATCTATCCCGCAAATTATTGCAAATTGGGAAGAACAAGCGGACGTGGCGGTTGAAAAAATCGTTTATTATGTAGAAGAAGGTCTGAGGGCGTCGCAACAAACGATTGATATTTCTGCAAGCTTGCCGAATGTTTATCCTGTTATTCGAGCAACATCTTTCCCTCAGAAAACCAAAGATGGCAAAAGGCTTTTGATGGAAAAACACACGGCAGAAACGGCTATTTTTTACGTGGTGGATGTTGGTTCATCCTATCGATTTATTGAGGAGGTTAGTTTGGAAGGTACGGATGTGACGATAGATGATGTTCGACTAGCAGCATTCGCTAACCTGCGCAAACGAGCAACGACGATGAAGAAAGACTCTGTCGGCGGTAATGACTATTATTTTGTGCGAACAAATGATGGATATGATGCAAGTCGGATTTTAAATGAGTCATTTTTAGCAGAAATGCGGGAACAGATAGAGGGTGAAATGGTGCTTGCGGTACCGCATCAAGACGTATTGATTATTGCGGACATCAGAAATAATACGGGTTATGACGTATTGGCACATATGACGATGCAATTTTTTGCAGATGGTCTTGCCCCAATTACCTCTTTACCTCTCGTGTATAATGATGGTAAACTAGAACCGATCTTTATTATGGCAAAAAACAGACCAAAGGAGTAGTTAACGTGATTGTAAATGCATTTTATAATGAACAAGGAGTAGGGGACACACTTTTAGTCAACTTCAACGATGTAGAAAAGACTGATTTTGAATCAAAAGGCAATGTAACGCGGATTTTTGATGTGGAAACTGGCGAAACCGTTGCAATCAATATTTTTGATGTGTCGAAAAAGCGTGCATTTGATGCGAACGGTAAAGTAGATTTGACGCTGGAAGATGTGGATTTTATTAATAAGGAATTGGCGGATAACGGTTTTGATTTTGTTATAGAAGCAGATCTTTCGCCAAAATTCGTTGTTGGCTATGTAACATCAAAGGAAAAACATCCAAATGCGGATAAGTTGAATGTTTGTCAAGTGGATTTGGGAGATAAAACAGTTCAAATCGTATGTGGTGCGCCAAATGTTGAAACGGGTCAAAAAGTAGTAGTTGCTAAAATTGGTGCTGTAATGCCAAGTGGATTAATTATAAAACCGTCTAACCTTCGTGGGGAAGATTCATTTGGAATGATTTGCGCCGCGCGTGAATTGGCAATTCCGAATGCTCCTGAAGAAAAAGGAATAATGGTACTCGATGATAGCTATGAAATCGGAGCTGAATTTCCAGTTACTTTCTAAATCATCGAAATAAGAATATCGGGCAAACTCTGATGTAAGCGAAATCTGACATGGAGTTTGTCCTAAATTCTGAGCTTTTTTTGGTTAATCGTATACAATGTGTATTTATATTGTTCTTTTTTGATGGATAAAAGACGCATAAGTTTAAGTTATATACGATGAAATGCTTGGACATAGCCTTTTTAAGCTGTTTTTTGAACATGTATTATTTTTACAGTACATTCATCGTAGCTTTATCTGATTTTCTCTGTTAGAATCAGTTTAAGAAACGGATAAAAAATAAATTAGGTAGTGATAAATAATGGGATGGTTCAAAGATTTTTTCTTCGCTGATCGCGATGCGGAGTATGAGGAAATAGAAGTAGCTAAGCCGAAAGAAAAGGCACAATCAGCGCCAACACCCCAATTAACGGCAGTGAATAAAGTCGAAAGAAAAGTAGATAATTTTCGTGAAAATACGCAATCAATGAAGCAAAAACGCGAAGTTCAAGCAAAAGTGATGTATCAATATCCAAAAGGTGAGTTCCGCTTTCCGCTTATTCCTGATGGACAGAAAATAGACAGTAAACCGGTTTTACATAAGATACCGATGCCGAATCAAACACCTCGTTCTAAAACAAACAATGAAATACCGAAGTTCGAGAAGAAAAGGCCATTTAGACCAACCGATGTCCCTTCGCCAGTCTTTGCTTTTCAAAAACGACCAAGCCGTTTTGAGTTTGATATTACACAAGAGGCAGAGGCAAGTGAGGCAACTCCTGATGTAGTGGAGCAGCTTGTTGTGGAGGCTGAACCGGTTGTGGAAGCGTTTGTTAGTGAAGAAGTAGCTATTTTAGAAGATGTAACAGAGCAGGAAGCTGTTTCGCCAGTTATAGAGGAACCTGAAATAAAAGCTATACAGGAAGAGGTTATGGCACCGCAACGTATCGATCTTATCCATGAAGCACCAAAACCGAAAAAGGATAAGCAAGCACCGCCTAAAACTAGAATTCCTTTTAACGTTATGATGGTGAATCAAGACAAACAACATGTTGAGCAGAAAAAAGAAGTCATTAAAAAAGAACCTGATATGATCGTGGAGACAGAAAAATCAGCGATAGCTCCAGACCCTATCTTTCCTGTGGAGCAACATCTAGGAGAAGATGCAAGTGGCTATTATTTTCCATCACTTGATTTACTAAAACCGCCAGTCTTTGAAAGTGCAGATGAGGAATGGTTAGCTTTTCAAGAAGAACTTTTAAACGAGACGCTTGAGAATTTTAATGTGTCTGCAAAAGTTGTGAATGTGACACAAGGTCCAGCTGTAACCCGGTTTGAAGTGCAGCCGGAAAAAGGCGTGAAAGTTAGTAAAATCACGAATTTGACGGATGACATTAAATTGAATTTAGCTGCAAAGGATATTCGAATAGAGGCGCCGATTCCAGGTAAAAGTACGATTGGTATTGAAATTCCAAATGAAACAAGCCGTCCTGTGATGCTATCAGAAATTATGAATAGTCAGGCGTTTCAAGCGAGTAAATCCCCTTTAACGGCGGCGTTAGGACTTGATATTTCAGGTATGCCGATTGTGACTGATTTGCAAACGATGCCTCATGGATTAATTGCTGGTGCGACGGGTTCAGGTAAAAGTGTGTGCATCAATTCATTACTTATTAGCTTGCTTTATAAAGCAACGCCGGACGAGTTGAAGCTATTGCTTATCGATCCTAAGATGGTTGAGCTTGCTCCTTATAATCGCATCCCGCATCTTGTGAGTCCGGTTATTACAGATGCCAAAGCTGCAACAGCCGCTCTCAAATGGGCAGTGGAAGAGATGGAGCGTAGGTATCAGCTATTTTCACACGCAGGTGTTCGTAATATGGAGAAATTTAACGAATATTCTTCTCATCCAGAACATTCTGGTGAGAAATTACCGTACATTTTGATTATTATCGATGAATTGGCTGATTTAATGATGGTAGCGCCAAATGATGTAGAAGAAGCAATTAGTCGCATTGCTCAAAAAGCAAGGGCTTGTGGGATTCATATGATTGTCGCGACGCAACGACCTTCTGTAGATGTTATAACAGGGTTGATTAAAGCGAATATCCCGACTCGTGTTTCGTTCTCTGTATCCTCTCAAATTGACTCGAGAACGATTATCGATACGGGGGGCGCCGAGAAACTGCTTGGAAAAGGGGACATGCTCTTTTTGCCAAGCGGATCGTCTAAACCAGTTCGTTTGCAGGGCACATATGTTGGTGATCAGGAAATTGATACTGTCATCGCTCACGTACGCAATCAAGCAGAACCGAATTACCTGTTCAAACAAGAAGAACTTTTAGAACGCGAAATTGCCAAAGAGGAAGAGGATGACTTGTTTGATGAGGCGTGTGATTTTGTATTGGCGCAAAATGGTGCCTCTACATCGCTTTTACAACGTCACTTTCGCATTGGCTACAATCGCGCGGCGCGATTGATGGAGGCGCTTGAAAAGCATAGCATTGTTTCAGAAACTAATGGCTCCAAACCGCGTGATGTTATTATCACTCGAGAACAATTAGAAAAAATACGTGATAATTAATACATCACTAGTTCTATTAGCGTATAAATAAATACTTTATTTCGTTTAAAACAGCAAAAATATAAGTCCTTAGATATAAATTTTCTGCAAGGATTTCTTAATGGAGAATAAAGTGCTATAATTACCTAGTGAGATTTTTCAGTTAGCAACGTAGATGAACATCAAACACACGTTTAAACTGTAACACAAGAAGATGTCTAGAAATGATAAAAATAATGAAAATGCTTTTTTTTACGGGCACCACACTATTTTTTAGGCTACCTCTTCAAAGATTAAAATTCTGGGGGTTCAATTAATGACGACGTATCATTTTGTTGGGATTAAAGGGTCAGGTATGAGTGCACTGGCTCAAATTATGTTTGATAAAGGTTTCACCGTGCAAGGAAGCGATGTTGAGAAATATTTCTTTACACAAAAGGTATTAGAGGAAGATGGTATTGAGATTTTACCGTTTTCTGAGGACAACATTCATGAAGGTTTAACAATCATTGCTGGAAATGCGTTTAAAGACGAGCATCCGGAAATAAAAAAAGCGATGGACATGAACTTGCCAGTGATTCGTTACCACAAGTTTTTAGGACAATTAATTGAAGGTTATACGAGCATTGCTATTACTGGGTCGCATGGGAAAACATCGACGACAGGTCTTCTTTCGCATGTCTTGGAAGAGCTACGCCCGACATCTTATTTAATTGGCGATGGAACTGGAAAAGGAAACCCTGATGCTAAGTATTTTGCTTTAGAGGCGTGCGAATATCAACGTCATTTCTTGGCTTATTCCCCAACATACGCGATTATGACGAATATTGATTGGGATCATCCTGATTATTTCAAGAGTGAGGACGACGTTTTTAGTGCGTTCGAATCTTTTGGAAAACAGGTGAAGAAAGCTGTTTTTGCCTTAGGTGATGACAAGCAATTGCGTCGTTTGAAATTGGATATACCAGTCATTTATTTCGGCTTTGGAGAGGATAACGAATTCCAAGCTAAAAATATTGTGAAAGAAACAACGGGATCAACATTTGATGTGTATCGCAATGGCGAAATGTATGGTAATTTCGTAATCCCGACTTATGGTGATCATAATGTGCTCAATGCGCTTAGTGTGATAGCAGTTAGCGCCTTTGAGAATATTTTAGCGGCTGATGTAGCGAGAGAATTACGAACTTTTGAAGGCGTGAAGCGCCGTTTCAGCATTACGGAGAAAAAGAATCAAGTGTTAGTGGACGACTACGCGCACCATCCTTCTGAAATTCGTGCAACAGTAAACGCGGCGCGCCAAAAATATCCAAATCGCAAAGTAGTTGCTGTATTCCAACCACATACCTTTACCCGTACACAAGCATTCTTACAAGGTTTTGCCGATAGCTTAAATTTAGCAGATGAAGTATATTTATGTGATATTTTCGGTTCCGCCCGCGAAAATCGCGGTACATTAACAATTCAAGATTTAGCAGCGAAAACTAAAGGTAATCACGTAATTCAAGAACAACATACAGAAGGGTTGCTAGCGTTTCCAGATGCAGTGATTCTATTCATGGGAGCAGGAGATGTTCAGAAATTCCAAGCAGCATATGAACGCGTTCTTGATACCGGCGTGGAATTGGTGGAAGAGAAGCGAGCGATAAATTAATAGGTATTAAAACTAAAAAGGAGTCCCTAGATGATGGGATTCCTTTTTTGTGGTTATATTAAGTTTTCTGGATTCAATTTTTCAAGTTCGGGAATAACGAAACGACCATCTTTGCGAATTAGAATATCATCAAAGTAAATTTCGCCACCACCGTATTCTGGGCGTTGGATGTTCACAAGATCCCAGTGAATTGCTGAGTTATTGCCATTTGGTGCTTCATCGTAACATTGACCAGGCGTGAAATGGAAACTCCCTTCAATTTTTTCATCGAATAGAATATCTTGCATTGGCTCATGGATAAAAGGATTGACACCGATTGCGAATTCGCCAATAAAACGAGCACCTTCATCTGTATCCAATATTTTGTTAATACGTTCGGTATCATTTGCAGTTGCTTTTACAATTTTCCCATTCTCAAATGTGAAGGAAACATTTTCAAAGACAAAGCCTTGATAAGGAGATGGTGTATTGTATGTGATAGTGCCGTTAATCGAATCACGCACAGGAGCCGTATAAACCTCGCCATCAGGAATATTTAGCTGACCAGCACATTTGATAGCAGGGATATCTTTTATTGAAAAATGCAAGTCTGTGCCTTCTCCAACGAGTCGGACGCGGTCTGTTTGATTCATCAACGTCACGAGACTTTCCATCGCTTCACCCATTTTGCTGTAATCAAGCGTGCAAACTTGGAAATAAAAGTCTTCAAAACCAACTGTGCTCATTTTAGAAAGTTGTGCCATAGAAGAGCTTGGATAACGCAAGACAACCCATTTCGTTTGCTTCACACGAATATTTGTATGCATTTTTCCGACCGTTTCACCATTTATTTTCAATTTCTCAGCAGGAACATCTGATAATTCATTGATGTTATCCCCAGCGCGTAGGCCGATGTAAGCGTCCATTTCTTTCATCACATTGCCTTCAAACTCAGCAATCTTCGCATACTGTTCTGGATTTGCTCCAAGCATCATTTCGCGATCGATTTGTGGCTCTTTCAAGGATACAAACGGGAATCCTCCAGCTTTGTAGGCTTCGGCAATGAGTGAGGTCACTAATTCTTTTTGCACACCGAAATTTTTCAATAAGTACTTTTTCACCTGGTTGTAGGCTTACAGAATAGTTGATCAAGTTATACGCTAGTTTTTCAATACGCGGATCTTTCAAGAAAATCACTCCATTTCATTTTTTCCACCGTTTTGTGGCATTCTTATAGTTTACTCCAAATTGAATAAATATGCTTCCAAAAAGAATATATCTATTGACCAATGCTATTTTGCTTTCCTTTTTCGCGTAATCTTGCTAAAATGAAGACAACCCACTTTTCAAAATGGCCGTTTTACATAGAGGCATTAGGGGTACAGTAGTTAGATATATGGTGGAGGTGTGGAAAAGGTGGAAATAATTTTGTACATTGCGGCTTTGATTGCTGCAATCGCGCTACTTGTCATTGCTGTTTATCTAGGTATGACGCTTAAATCAACCTCGAAAACAATGGATGAAGTAGCCAAATCGCTTGAGGAAATGACTGGTGAAGTAAAGGGGATTACTGACCAGGCCGAGAAATTAATGAGCAAAACGAATGATCTTCTTGAAGATATTAACGGTAAAGTGGCAAAAGTTGACCCAGTATTCGATGCAGTTGGAGATATCGGTGTATCCCTTTTAGGGCTAAGCCAATCCGTTCGTGAACTAGCAACGCTTGCAACGAATAAAGTCCACACAAATGAGGCGAAAATCGTACAAGCCGTATCTTTTAGTAACTCTATTTTGTCATTCCGTGATAAAATGAAGGCAAATAAAGTTGCTAAACAAGCTGCAGCAGAGGCAAAAGAAGAAACGATAAATTTATAAAAGAAGATGGAGGGAAAATATATGTCTGGAAAAGATGGTATTAACGTAAAAGATTTTCTAATTGGTGGCTTAATTGGTGGTATCGTAGGTTCAGTAACGGCACTTCTTTTAGCGCCAAAATCAGGTAAAGAACTACGCGGGGATTTACATGAACAAGTAGATGTGATGAAAGAAAAAGGTGCACAATGGAAAGATGTTGCCTATGAAAAAGGTATTGAAATTGGCAATGTAGCTAAAGATAAGAAAGCGGCTCTTGTTGACTCGGCTTCTGAATTTGTTGGAGTAGTAAAAGATAAATCAGGTCAGCTTTACGAAACGGTTTCAAAGCAAACAAAATCAGTGAAAGAGACAGCATCTGCAGGTTTTGAAGCAACGAAACAAGTTGCGCAAAAAGCTGGTGAAACGTTCAAATCTGAAGCTAAAGATGCTCGCGATGACGTGAAACAAGCTGCTGATAAATCAAAAGAAGAAGTGAAAGAAGCTTCTGAAACAGCAAAAAATAAAACAGAAAAAAATTGTACATGACGCGAAAAAAGAATTAAAAAAAATAGAATCTAGGTTATAGGTGAGGTGTAATGGCACTTTGTTTATAACCTTTTTTTCTTACCTATCGTTATTTTATGAAAAATTAACTTGCAATTATAAGTACAGGATGTTAGTATTAATCTATATTGTTCGCTTTAACACTTAAAAGCGCTTAAGTAGGAAAGCGATATGGTGACAAATGAATCATTTTCATCTATAATGATAAAATATACTGTAAAAAGATGTACAGGGAAATTGGAGAGGTGGCAAAATCATGGGAAATCCAAATTTGGAAGAGTTGCGTGCACAAGTAGATAGCTTAAACATAGAGGTTTTGGAGGCTATCAACAAGCGAGCGAATTTAGTACAAGAAATTGGTAAAATTAAAGGGATGCAAGGTGTTATTCGATTTGATCCCGTTCGCGAACGCCAGATGCTAAATGCAATTACAGACGCAAATAAAGGTCCTTTTGAAGATAGCACGATTGAGAAGCTATTTAAAGAAATTTTCAAGGCTGGTTTAGAGTTACAAGAAGACGATAATTCCAAAGCATTGCTTGTTTCGCGTAAAAATAAAAAAGAAGATACAATTGTCAATGTGAATGGCGTACCAATTGGGAATGGCACGCCGACCTTCGTATTTGGTCCTTGTTCGGTTGAGTCTTATGAACAAGTAGCGACTGTAGCTGGAGCCGTTCGTGATAAAGGACTGAAATTGCTTAGAGGTGGTGCGTTTAAGCCGCGTACAAGTCCGTATGATTTCCAAGGACTTGGTTTGGAAGGGTTACAAATCTTAAAACGTGTAGCTGATGAGTTTGGTCTTGGGGTTATTAGTGAGATTGTGACACCGCGTGATATTGACGCGGCGTTAGATCATATTGACGTGATTCAAATCGGTGCTCGGAACATGCAAAACTTTGAACTCCTAAAAGCAGTGGGGCAAGTAGACAAACCAGTTCTACTAAAACGCGGTCTGTCTGCAACGATTGAAGAATTTGTTGGTGCTGCCGAGTATATTATGGCGCAGGGTAACGATCAAATTATCCTTTGTGAACGTGGTATTCGTACGTACGAAAAAGCAACACGGAATACATTAGACATTTCTGCTGTTCCGATTTTGAAGCAAGAAACGCATTTACCGGTGATGGTCGATGTAACGCATTCCACTGGGCGTAAAGATTTATTACTTCCATGTGCCAAAGCAGCTCTTGCGATTGGAGCAGATGGTGTGATGGCAGAAGTGCATCCAGATCCAGCAGTCGCGCTATCTGATTCAGCACAACAAATGGACTTGAAAGAATTCGACGCATTTTGGGAAGAGATTTTAAAATCGAAGTTAGTCCCTTCCAACATCCAGTAAGTCTCTCAGCGAGCCGACAAATAATCATCTCCGTCGTTAAAAGCTGTGCTCCGATGCTCACATACACTAGTATGCTCCGCTTCGGTACTCGCTTTTGCCTAGGATCTAATCATTTGTCGGCTCGCTGAGGTTTGGTGGGAAATTCGTTTTTTAAAGTAAATGAAGTAGTTAGGAAATGATTTCCTGATTGCTTTTTTTGTGTTTAAAATTAAGAGAGTCCGATATATTGGAAAATATGTAAGGGAATACATTTGCTATGAGAAGGGATTTTCTTGATTTATAGCGAAGTGATTAAATAAAACGCTTTCTTCTGAATTTTTAGTAATGTAAATAATAAGTGAAAACAATTGCATAACGAAAAAAACTATCGTATTATTAAGTGTAGGCAAGGTTGTTTACGTTTACAATGGTTACATATGGCTAACTGTTAAAATAAATGAATGTGGAGAGTGAAATGAATGAATATAACAATTTACGATGTGGCGCGTGAGGCAAATGTTTCGATGGCAACAGTTTCTCGTGTTGTTAATGGGAACCCTAATGTGAAGCCGGTGACTAGAAAGAAAGTTTTGGACGTTATTAAACAGTTGGGATACCGCCCGAATGCTGTTGCTAGAGGCTTAGCAAGTAAGAAGACAACAACGGTTGGTGTGATGATTCCTGATATTTCGAATGTATTTTATGCGGAGTTGGCGCGTGGGATTGAAGATATCGCAACGATGTATAAATATAATATTATTCTTAGTAATTCTGATGAAAATGAAGATAAGGAATTGCAAGTGTTGAATACGTTACTTGGCAAGCAAGTGGATGGTATTATTTATATGGGAGAGCGTATATCGGAGCAATTACAAGAAGAATTTGATCGGTCACCTGCGCCTGTTGTTTTGGCAGGTTCTGTGGACGCAGCGAATAAAATTGCATCGGTTAATATTGATTACAAACAAGCGAGCTATGAGGCTGTGTCCCGCTTTACAAAGAATGGTCATAAAAAAGTAGCGTTCATTAGTGGCTCTTTGGATGAGCCGGTAAATAGTGAGTTAAAATTGGGCGGTTATCGTGAAGCGCTGAAAGAGGCTAAAATTAAATTTAATGAAGATTATGTGCTAGAGGCGGCTTATAATTATGAAGCTGGTGTGAAAGCTTGGGCACAATTAAGTAGCTTGAAAGCAACTCCTGACGCGATTTATGTGGCGGATGACGAATTGGCGATGGGTGTTTTGAACGCGGCGCTTGACGCTGGTGTGAAAGTACCAGAAGAACTTGAAATCGTGACATCAAATAATACAAAATTGACATTGATGGCGCGCCCGCAGTTATCCACAGTAGTTCAACCACTCTATGATATTGGTGCCGTTGCTATGCGCTTATTGACGAAGTTGATGGCCAATGAAGAGGTAGAAGAAAAAACAGTTATTTTACCTCATAGCGAAAAAATGCGCGGAACAACACGTTAAAATTCACGAAAAAGTCGAGTAGATCAGTAATGGATTTGCTCGGCTTTTTCAACTGTACATCTTGACATCTGTTTCGGGCTATGTTAAAAATAGAAGTACAATATTATATCGAAAAGCTATGAACGGACGAAGTAGTCGCTGATCCCTGTTAAAAGAGAGCTGGTGGTCGCTGTAAACCAGTACAAATGAGTTGGACGAATTACATCCCGGAGCATATTTGCATTTGCAAACGGTTTTTGCCGTTATCTTAATGAAGTGAGGAAAATTTTTTCCTAAGTTGGGTGGTACCACGTATATTTTGCGTCCCTTCGTCAATTGACGGAAGGGGCTTTTTTGTTTTAATCATGAGAAGGAGTGAGTTTGAGATGAATATTATTGATGAACTAGAGTGGCGCGGTGCTATTTACCAGCAAACAGATGAAGAGGGACTTCGCGAATTAACGGAAAAGGAATCCATTTCTTTGTACTGTGGTATTGATCCAACCGGCGATTCGATGCATATCGGGCATTTAATTCCATTCATGATTTTGCGTCGTTTCCAAAACAAGGGGCATCGACCAATTATTTTAGTTGGTGGTGCGACAGGATCGATTGGTGACCCAAGTGGTAAGAAAGAAGAGCGTCAATTACAATCGATTGAACAAGTAAATAAAAACGTGGAGAGCCTGCGTAGTCAGCTTGAAACGATTTTTGATTTTTCTGGTGACAATGGTGCGATTATGGTGAATAACTATGACTGGACAAAAGATTTGACAGTACTAGACTTTTTGCGGGATTTCGGTAAAAATTTCAACGTAAACACGATGTTAGCGAAAGATATTGTAGCTAATCGTTTAGAGGTAGGGATTTCGTTCACGGAATTTTCGTACCAAATTTTACAGGCAATGGATTACAATGAACTGTATGAAAATCACAATTGTCGCTTGCAAATTGGTGGTAGCGACCAATGGGGAAATATTACAGCTGGACTTGATTTAATTCGTAAAAAACAGGGTGAGGGCTCAAAGGCATTTGGTTTGACGATTCCGTTGCTAACGAAAGCAGACGGCACGAAATTTGGTAAGACAGAGGGTGGTGCGATTTGGCTGAACCCAGAAAAAACAACACCATACGAGTTTTATCAGTTCTGGATTAATACAGATGATCGTGATGTTGTGAAATACTTGAAATACTTCACGTTCTTAGATCAAGGAGAAATTAGCGATTTAGAATCAGCTGTAAAATTAGAGCCACATCGCCGTGCTGCGCAACGCTCTTTAGCAGCTGAAATGACACGCTTTATTCATGGGCAAGCTGCGCTAGATCAGGCTATTAAAATTTCAGAAGCGTTATTTAGTGGGGATGTAAAAGTGTTAACGGCTGATGAGATTGAGCAAGGGTTTAAGGACGTCCCAACATTTGAAGCGGGGCAAGAGGAGAAACTGCTTGTTGATTGGTTAGTGGAGCTAGGTATTGAACCTTCAAAGCGCCAATCACGCGAAGATATTGGAAACGGCGCAATCTATATTAATGGTGAACGCGTACAAGAACTTGAGAAAGTTGTGACGAAAGCAGATCGTGTGGAAAATCGCTTTACTATTGTTCGTCGTGGTAAGAAAAAATATTTCTTGGTGCGTTATGTCTGAGAAGTTACACTTAACTCCTATGGCAAAAGAGCATTTTGCGGATTTTGCTGAGTCACTTAGTGTTGGTTATGCGAAAGATCAAGCGGATGCTGGGATATGGGCGCGCGAAGAAGCTTTATTTAAAGCGAGAATGACAACGATGGAGCTACTTCCAGACGGTGTTCGGACTAAGAATCATTTTCTATGGAAAGTCATGCGAGGAGAGGAATGTATCGGGACGCTATGGGTTTTTCAAGAGGAAAAAACTTATTTTATTTACGATATCCTAATTTTTGAAGCATTTCAGAACAAAGGTCTTGGAAGTGCGTTGCTGGAGTTGTTAGAAGAGCAGGCAAGAGAACGAGGTATTACCGAGATTTCGTTGCATGCCTTTGCACATAATAAGCGGGCAGTCCATGTGTATAAGAAAATGGGGTTTGAAATAGTCGATATTACGATGAGAAAATATATATAGAAGAGGGAACTCTGGCATAATTTTATGTCGGGGTTTTTGTTACAAAAAAACATCTGATGTCTGTTGCATCAGATGTTTTTGAGTGATTAACGTGAATAGAATTCTACGATAAATGCTTCGTTGATTTCAGCATGTAATTCTGAGCGTTCTGGCAGGCGGCTTAATGTACCTGTCAATTTCTCAGCGTCGAAAGTTAGGTATTCAGGCACGAATGCCGCCACATCTAAGCTCTCAGCGATTGCTGACAATTTAAGAGATTTTTCGCGAACACTGATTACTTGACCAGGTGAAACTTGGTAAGATGGGATGTCTACGCGTTTTGAATCTACTAAAATGTGACCGTGGTTTACTAATTGACGTGCTGCACGACGAGTGCGAGCAAGACCTAAACGATATACTACGTTGTCAAGGCGTTGTTCAAGTAAGATCATGAAGTTCTCACCGTGCTTACCTTGTAATTTGCCAGCTTTTACGAACGTGTTTTTGAATTGACGTTCTGTTAAACCGTACATGTGACGTAATTTTTGTTTCTCTGCTTGTTGTAAACCGTACTCAGAGATTTTTTTTACGTTGTGTCGGACCGTGTTGCCCTGGAGCATACGGACGACGTTCTAATTCTTTACCTGTTCCTGAAAGTGATAATCCCAAACGACGGGAAATCTTCCAGCTTGGACCTGTATAACGAGCCATTGATTGACTCCTCCTTTAAATTTGTTTTAGCATAAAACAAACAAGTGTGACCAACCAAATACGTGCAGTTTATCTTCATGTATCTTCGCCCTTGCAGCAGCAGGTTACAGGATACACCACGAAAAAATCGGGGATAAACAACGGTCATATTCATCATCACTCAAGCTGCATTTTACACGCTTTCTAGTATAGTACATTTTGCATATGCTTGTCAAACTTTATTGTATAGATGCTTTTAAAATGTTGACTATTTGCTCTAAGTATTGCTGATCGGTTTCGTCAAATCGATTTAAAGAGGGGCTATCGACATCTAAAACACCGAGCAATTTTCCATCGTGGACAATGGGGATGACAATCTCCGAGTTGGATGCGGCATCACAGGCGATATGTCCTGGAAAGTCATGAACGTTTTGCACCATATAGGTTTTTTGCTCCAAGGCAGCACTTCCGCAAACGCCACGACCTAGCGGGATACGGATACACGCAGGTAGACCCTGAAATGGTCCGAGAACGAGCTGATTGCTTACTTCTTCATATAAATAGAAGCCCACCCAGTTAATGTTGGTTAATGCTTGGTTTAAGAGCGCCGACACGTTGCTGATATTGGCAATGAAATTAGGTTCTCCAGCTATCATTGCTTCGACTTGTTTGACGCATAATTGATAATTTTCTGCTTTAGTTCCAGTGAATTTTGGAATTTCAATCATTTTTTTCACCACTTTTTCATTATTTTTGGTTTTAAATAAGGCAAATACAGCGGAATCGTGTTAGAATAGTGTATGTGTATAATGAATCAGTATAGCATGGATTTGTTATTTGTACTTAATGAATCGATTTAAAAAATAGAGATAATGGGATAATAGGAGGAAAAAACATGTTTGTTTGGTATTTAGTCGGCTTTGTAGTTATTGTGGCCGTTGTTTTTGCAGTTGGATACATAATGAAGAAAAAGCATTATCAACGAATCAATGAGCTTGAAGCGCAAAAAATAGAATTGATGGAGCGTCCTGTGATCGATGAACTTACGAAGGTGAAGAAGTTGAGACTTACTGGACAGACGGAGGACTTGTTTGAGTCTTGGCGTGACTCGTGGGATGACATTGCGACGAAGTTATTTCCCAACTTAGAGGAGTATATTCTTAGCGCGGAGCAACATACGGATCGTTATCAGTTCCGCCAAGCAACGCAGATGGAAAACCAGGTGGAACAGGTAATTCATGAAATTGATACGCAAATGAAGCAAATTTTGCGAGGTTTGAAGGAATTGCTAGCTAGTGAAGAACGCAATGCGCAGGATATTCGGATGGCAAAAGATAAGTTTACGACGTTGCGACGCGAAGTTTTGAGTAATGGTTATAAACTGGGTGATGCGCTACATGGTGTGGAAGGCGAGTTAGATACGATTGCGGAGAACTTGAACCGATTCGATATGTTGACAGATCAAGGGGACTATTTGGAAGCGCGCGAAACGGTGCTCAATGTGCAGCATGATCTCGAGAAGTTAGCGATAAGGTTGGAGAAAATCCCTGTATTGCTTCGTGAGAGCGATGTTATTTTGCCAGAGGAGATGGACAAATTACAAGCTGGTTATGACGAAATGGTTCATCAAGGCTATTTTTTGGAGCAGTTACAATTAGCCGCGGAATTAGGGCGAATGAGCGACCGTGTGTCTGATTTGAAAGAAAAAATTGTGGCAGGAGAGCTTGAAGCCGTGGAGGCCGGTGTGGCTGAATTGCATACAGAAATCAATTTGTTTTATGATACGCTTGAGCATGAAGTTGAGGCGCGCCATTTTGTGAAGGAAAACCGTATTGTTGTGGAAGCGAAGTTGGAGAAGCAGCTAGACGTTTCGGACGCGTTGGCAGAACAGATTAAAGAAGTGAAGCAGACTTATCATGTGACCGAAGAGGATTTAGCAAGCTATTTAAAAATTGCCAGCCAGCTAGAGTCACAAAAAGAGCAATTGGCAGCTGTTACGGAGCGACTTTCGGAGGTGAAAATCGCATACTCGGCAGCAGAAGATGCTTTAAAGGAAATCGATGCGGTTGTATCAAGTGTTTCTTTGGGGCAAGATGCATTTTCAGAAGAACTGCGCTCATTGCGAAAAGATGAGTTGGAGGCGCGAGAAGATGCTGATAGAATGCGTCGGGCGATTTTGAATTTGAATCGTAAGTTAGATCGTGAGCGACTTCCTGGTAAGCCAGAGGATTATTTAGCGTTATGCGAGCACATGGAACAGTCGATTTCTAAGTTGGAAGAGAAACTGGAAGAGAAGCCGTTAAATATGAAATCAGTAAACCATGAGTGGCAAGTTGCGCGAGAAGATTTAGTTCACTTGACTGAAAAAGCGGATGAAATGATAGAGAATGCGCACATCGTGGAACATGTCATTCAGTATGCGAACCGATATCGTTTGCAAACACCCGAACTTGCGGTTGCATTACGTCAAGCTGAAGACCATTTTTACGATGATTATCAATATAAGAAAGCACTGGAGCTTGCGGTGACAGCATTGGAGAAAGTAGAACCGAGTGCTTTTAAGAAAATTGAGAAAGCGTATGAAATGAAGATAAATGTGGATGAAGTAGAGGAAATCGAGTAGTGAGAATTTACGTCTTAATCCGTGGAAGAAGGATAGGGCGTTTTTCTTTTGGGAATTCGTATGATAAAATAATGAATGAGTATTAATGCATGGAGGCTTTTTGGATGATTTATTTTGATAATAGCGCGACAACGAAGCCACTTGACGCTTGTGTGGAGACCTATACAAAAGTAGCGACGAACTATTTTGGGAATCCGTCTTCGTTACATGGCTATGGAGCGAAGGTTAGTGAGTTGCATGAACAGGCGCGGATTCTTGTGGCGGGAATGCTTGGGGTATTGCCTGAAGAAATTATTTTTACTTCTGGTGGAACAGAAAGCAACAATATGGCGCTAAAAGGGGTTGCGGATTTTTATCGTGGTCGTGGGAAACATATTATTACGACTACTATTGAGCATCCGTCGATTCAAAATACGATGCAACATTTAGAGACGCAAGGCTTTGAAATAACGCGATTACCTGTAAATGCTACTGGAATTATATCGGTAGAGGATCTGAAAACGGCGCTTCGTGAGGATACGATTTTAGTTTCGGTGATGCATGTGAACAATGAAGTTGGTTCTCTACAACCGATTCAAGCGATTGCAGACCTTTTGAAGACACGCGAGCAGACTTTTTTCCACGTAGATCATGTGCAGGGATTAACGAAGGTGGCGCTAGATGTTGCTGGAATAGATTTAGTAAGTATTTCTGGGCATAAGATACATGGTTTGAATGGTACTGGTGTCTTAATAAAGAAGAAACGCGTTTCGTTGTTGCCGCTTTTAGATGGTGGTGGGCAGGAATTTGGCTTGCGTAATGGGACGGAAAATACAGCTGGGGTGGTCGCTTTTGCAAAGGCTCTGCGGATTGGACTGGAAAACCAGGAGGCACATGTAGCAGATTTGGAAACGATTAGAGATTATTTGTTGGATTCGCTTGCTGAAATTCCAGAAGTATCGATTCATACGGATAAGAAACAAGCGGCACCGCATATTTGTTGTTTTTCAGTTGTCGGGCATCGAGGGGAAGTTCTTGTTCATGCGTTGGAGGAATATGAGGTGTATGTTTCGACAACGAGTGCGTGTTCATCGCGTGCCAAACTTGCTAGTAGTACATTGAAGGCAATGCGGGTGACAGATGAAGAGGCTGTTGGTGCTGTTCGTGTGAGTTTATCTTACCAAAATACGATGGCTGAGGCAGAGCGTTTTATAGTAGTAATACAAACAATTATCAAAAATTTAAACGAAGTGGTGAAATGATGAAGTATGATCGTATAGTTGTTCGGTACGGCGAATTGTCAACAAAAGGCCGAAATCGGAAGCAGTTTATTAAAAAATTAGCGCATAATGTGAAGCGAGCGATTGCAGATTTTCCAGAAGTGAAAGTCTTTGGTGAGCGCGACCGGATGTATTTATTATTGAATGGTGCAGACGATCAAGTTGTTTTGGAGCGGTTACGACCGATTTTTGGAATTCAGTCTTTTAGTCCAGCGGTTCGAGTAGCTCAAGATTTAGAGGAGATGAAGCAAGCTGGATTGTCACTTGTTCGTGCGATGCATCAGATGGGTGGAACTTTCAAAGTCAATACGCGGCGTGCAGATCGTTCGTTTGAGCTGGATACGAATGAGATTAATCATGAGCTTGGCGGATTTATTTTGCAGCATATCGATGATTTGCGCGTCGATGTGAGAAATCCAGATGTGAAGTTACTTGTGGACGTCCGAAGTGAGGGGGTTTTCTTGTCGTGTCAGACGATTCAGGGGGCTGGTGGTTTACCAGTGAGTTCTTCAGGTCGCGCGATGTTAATGCTTTCTGGTGGAATCGATAGTCCTGTTGCTGGTTACCTGGCCATGAAACGTGGTGTGGAATTGGAGGCGGTGCATTTTCATAGCCCACCGTATACGAGTGAGCGCGCGAAGCAAAAAGCCATTGATTTGGCTGGGAAATTAGCGCAGTACAGCGGCCAGGTGCAGATGCATGTTGTACCATTTACTGCGATTCAAGAAATGATTAAAAAGCAGATTCCAGAAGGCTATACGATGACGGTGACTCGGCGCATGATGCTTAGGATTACGGATGCATTACGTCAACGCCGTGAAGGTTTAGCGATTGTAAATGGTGAGAGTTTGGGACAGGTCGCGAGTCAGACACTTGAGAGCATGTTAGCGATTAATGATGTGACGACAACCCCGATTATTCGCCCAGTTGTATCAATGGATAAGAATGAAATTATTACTATTGCTCAAGCTATTGATACGTATGATATTTCGGTACAACCGTTTGAAGATTGTTGTACGATTTTTACGCCGCCTTCTCCAAAAACACGTCCGAAATTAGAGAAAGTAGAGCGTTATGAGAGTTTTATTGATTTTGAGGCTCTGATTCAAGAAGCCGTAGCTGCAGCAGAAACTTTTTCGGTGGAAGTTGCGAATTTAAATAAAGTGCAGGATGAATTTTCGGATCTGTTTTAAAAAAGAAGCGATGCCAAGTGTGGCATTGCTTTTATTATGTTTTATATGTAACTAATAGGGTAAGGTTTACATAGAGGTGAGGAAACGTTTTTGCTAATGCCTCACTGGTTTGAATATACAAGGAGGTTAGAAAATGGTGGATGATAAAGGCAAGAAAGATCAGCTAACAGGTAAAGTCAAAGAAGAGACTGGGAAAGTAACTGGTGACAAAGATAAGCAGGCAGAAGGGCTTTTGGATAAAGCGAAGGGGAAAGTAAAAGAAGCAGCTTCTGATGTCAAAAAAGCAACAGAAAATTTGAAGGATGCTGCTAAAAAGAAATCGGATAAATAAAAATAATGTGTGAGGCCGTTCTTAGGAGCGGCCCAGCGTGTCGACAAACACTCATTTTCGTCGTTAAAAGCTCCGTTCCATTGCTCACGTACCCAAGTACGCTCCGCGCTGGTACTCGCTTTTGCCTAGAAACTAAGCATTTGTCGACACGCTGAGGTTTGGCGAGAAATCATGTAAAGCAGTTTTTCTACAATCTGAGGCCGTTCTTAGGAGCGGCTTTTTCAATGTATTTTGATACGTATGTGTGAATATGATTTTGCATATAAAACAATGAAAATATGCATCATTCATGCATAAAATAGTTTTATAATTTATAAAAAACCGTTTGACATTATAAATATACAAGTTTATAATAAGTTTTATCATAAAAAATAAGAAGGGTGGGAAAATCATGAAAGTTTCGATTATTGGAGCAACAGGTTACGGAGGGCTTGAATTACTTCGATTGTTGTATCAACATCCGCATGTGGAGATTGTATCCTTGCATAGTTTCTCCACTCAAACGGAAGATATTTCAAGTTTTTATCCGCATTTACATACGGTGTACCATCACGAGTTAGCTGAAATTGATGCAGCCAAAATTGCAGAGGAGAGTGAGGCTGTTTTTCTTGCTACGCCTAGCGGGGTTGCGAAGGATGCGGCACAACCATTTATCGATGCTGGGATGAAGGTTATTGATTTATCTGGGGATTTTAGATTATCAAAGGAGAAATATGAGAAGTGGTATAACAAGGATGCTGCGCCGATTGCTTACTTGAATCAAGCAGAATACGGTTTGGCGGAATGGCGGGAAAACGTGGAGACGACGTTTATTTCGAATCCGGGGTGCTACGCGACAGCAACTTTACTCGGTTTAGCCCCGCTTGTGATGCACGGCAAGGTGGAGGCGGATTCAATTATTGTTGATGCGAAATCGGGTATTTCTGGGGCTGGTAAGACGCCGAGTGCGAACACGCATTTTCCAGAGACAAATGAGAACATGACACTGTATCGGATGAATCAACATCAGCATATCCCAGAAATTATTAGGCAACTGCGAGTATGGGACGCGGGGATTGACGCGATTACGTTCTCAACTTCGCTTATTCCGGTGACGCGAGGCATTTTTGCAACAATTTATGTGCGAGCAAAAGGAGTAACGTCGACAGATGAGCTATTGGCGTTATACCGAGAAAGTTATGAAGGAAAGCCATTTGTACGTATTCAGGACCGGGATATTTATCCAACGCTTAAGCAAGTGACGGCTTCTAATTTCTGTGATATTGGGCTTTGTTATAATGAGCGAACGAATATGATTACGATTGTTGTGGTGATTGACAATTTGGTTAAAGGGGCTGCGGGACAAGCGATTCAGAATTTGAATTTGATGGCTGGTTTTGATGAGACAGCGGGACTTGATTTTATACCGGTTTATCCTTGATTTAGGGGGAAATGTGATGGAGAAATTATTGGAAAAAGAGGATTGGATAACGGTGGAAAATGGTACAATCGCAACTCCACTAGGGTTTTATGCAGACGGCAAGCATTGTGGGCTAAAGCGGAAAAAGAAAGATATTGGCATTATTTTTTCGGAAACACCAGCAGAGTCAGCAGCGGTCTATACGATGAACCAAATGCAAGCAGCACCGATTTTTATAACAAAGGATAGCTTGGAGGTTAATCAAACATTGCAGGCAATTGTGGTGAATAGCGGTGTTGCGAACGCATGTACAGGGAAACGAGGTTTGGAAGATGGTTTTGCAATGCGAGCGATGGCAGCAAAACACCTAGGAGTTGCTGAAACGAGCGTTGCGGTAGCCTCAACTGGCGTAATCGGTGACTATTTACCAATGGAAAAATTGGCAACGGGAATCGCGGCATTAGATTTGAAATCAGGCATTAGCAGTGATTTTCACGAAGCAATATTAACAACGGATACGGTACAAAAAGAACTTACACTACAATCAGAAATCGGTGGTAAGGTCATTACGATATCGGGGGTGGCAAAAGGGTCTGGAATGATTCATCCGAATATGGCAACGATGCTTTCGTTCATCACGACAGATGCAGCTGTACCCGCTGAATTATTGCAAAAATTACTCAAACAAAAAGTAGACCAAACGTTCAATCAAATAACGGTGGATGGTGATACGTCGACGAATGATATGGTCATCGTGATGGCTAATGGCTGTGCTGGAAATGCAATCTTTTCTGATGGCACACCAGAATTTACTGCGTTTGCAAAAATGTTTTATGCAGTTTGCCAGCATTTAGCAAAAAGTATTGCAAGAGATGGAGAAGGTGCTACGAAACTTATTGAAGCAAAAGTCAAAGGGGCAACGTCAAAAGAAGATGCTCGGATGATTGCGAAACAGATTGTATCTTCTAGCCTTGTGAAAACCGCAATGTTTGGTGAGGATGCCAATTGGGGGCGGATTATTTGCGCAATTGGCTACAGTGGTGGGCGTTTTTCACCAGATAATATTACGATTAAAATTGGTAATACAGTGATTCTGGAAAAAAGTGAGACGACGAATTATGCGCCAGATGTACTTGCAAGTTATTTGAAAATGGAAAATATTTCAATCGAGGTCAATCTGCATAGCGGTTTGGAGGACGGGGTAGCTTGGGGATGCGACTTGAGCTATGACTATGTCAAAATAAATGCGTGTTATCGGACATGATATAAGGAGTGAATGGGATGAGCGGTATTATTGTTGTGAAAATTGGTGGCGTCGCGGGAAGTCACCTACATGCCAGTTTTTTTCAATCAGATTAAAACGTGGCAAAAGAATGGTAAACAGGTTGTTCTTGTTCATGGGGGCGGTGTGCAGATTAATAAAATGATGGAGGCGCTACAGATTCCAGTTGAAACGAAAGCGGGATTGCGGGTTACGACGAAAGAGACGCTCGCAGTAACGAAAATGGTCTTGATTGGACAAGTGCAACCGGAAATTGTAACGGCACTTTTAGAGCAACATATCTCGGCGATTGGTTTACATGCAGGTGATACAGGCTTGATGCAAGCAGAACAATTATTAGATGGTGACCTTGGATTTGTTGGTGAAATCACACATGTAGAGACGGATTTAATTCAAAGCTTAACTGCGAAACAAATTGTTCCGGTCATTGCTCCTCTTGGCTTAGCGACGGCAACACAATGGCTAAATGTCAACGCGGATTTAGCTGCATGTGCGGTGGCAGTAGCTCTTCAAGCAGAAAAATTAATTTTACTGACAGATGTTGCTGGTGTTCTTGATGCAGGAGAAATGATGGCGCATATTGATGTTACGGACTTGGATGATTTATTCGCAACAGAGGTTATCACAGGCGGGATGATTCCAAAGCTTAAAAGCGCGAAAAAGGCGGTCATACAAGGCGTTAGGGAGGTAGCTATTACGAATGAAATCACGAAAAAAGGGACAATAATAAGCGAAGGAGTGAAGATAGGATGAGTAGTTTATTTCCAACGTACGCTAAATTTCCTATCGAAATTGTAGAGGGAAAAGGAGCTATGGTGAAGGACGCGAATGGGAAGACATATCTGGACTTTACGTCAGGTATTGCTGTGTGTAATTTGGGGCATTGCCACGAAAGGGTTCTAGATTCTGTGCAAAAACAGCTTAGCAAAATTTGGCATACTTCGAATCTATTTGAAAGTAACATTCAAGAGCAAGTAGCGACAAAGCTAACAGCAGATAGTGAGCGCGTCGTGTTTTTCTGTAATAGTGGTGCTGAGGCTAATGAAGCTGCGTTAAAATTAGCTAAAAAACATACAGGTCGCGATGAAATTATCACATTTCAGCAGTCGTTTCACGGTCGAACAATTGCGACGATGACAGCAACGGGGCAAGGGAAGATACACGATGGTTTTGGCGCGCTTCTTCCAGGTTTTACATACTTACCGTACAATGATTTAGATGCGCTAAAGAATACGATTTCGACAAAAACAGCGGCGGTTATGCTAGAAGTTATTCAAGGCGAAGGTGGTGTTCTTCCAGCAACGCCAGAATTTCTAGTTGGAGCATCCGAACTGTGTCAAAAATATGGTGCGCTACTCATTATTGACGAAGTCCAAACAGGAATGGGCCGTACTGGAAAACGTTTTGCATTCGAACATGCAGGTATTGAGCCAGACATTTTTACACTGGCAAAAGGGCTTGGTAATGGTTTGCCTGTAGGCGCAATGGTTGGAGCATCCAAGCTGGCTGAAACATTTGGACCTGGCGTTCACGGCTCGACTTTTGGCGGGAATAAAATCGCTATGGCAGCAGCAGATGTGGTGATTGATATTATTTTTGATGAAGCATTTCTGGCTGATGTGACCGAAAAGGGAGTTTTCTTTCAACAGCTTCTTGCTGAAAAACTGGACGCCCATGTCATTGGAATTCGTGGAAATGGACTGATGATTGGGATTGAATTAGAAACAGAGGCAGGATCTGCTGTTAAGGTGCTACAAGAACAAGGATTACTGACATTAACGGCTGGGTTGAATGTATTGCGAATTTTACCACCATTAACAGTGACAAAAGAAGAACTATTACATGCGGCGAATTTGATAGAATCCGTTCTAATAAAACAGGAAGTAGGGATGAAATAATGGTATATCCTAAAGAAGCAACTAAAGGAAAAGATATGTTGAGCTTGTTGGAATGGAGCAATGAAGAGATTGAAGAATTGGTGCAGTTAGCGCTGACGATTAAGACGAATCCGGCGCATTATAGCCATACGTTGAGTGGTCAGATTTTAGGAATGATTTTTGATAAGTCATCGACGCGAACGAGAGTTTCTTTTGAAGCGGGGATGTTGCAATTAGGTGGACAGGCGATTGTAATGTCCTCAAAGGAATTGCAAATCGGGCGTGGTGAGCCGATTAAAGATACGGCGCACGTGTTGAGCGAGTATATCAATGCCGTAATGATTCGTACGTTTAGCCATGAAGGTGTAGAGGAACTTGCTGAGCACGCATCGATTCCAATCATTAACGGGCTGACAGATTTGCACCATCCATGTCAAGCACTTGCTGACTTGTTAACAATTTTAGAAGTGAAACATACATTTGATGGGGTAAAGCTTGCATATATTGGAGATGGAAATAACGTTTGCCATTCCTTACTGCTTGCCGCCGCCATGGTTGGATTAGATATTTCGTGTGCAATGCCTGCAGGTTATGAGCCCAATCCGCAAGTTCTAGATCAAGCGCTACAGATTGCTACTAAAACAGGTGCAAAGATACAAATCACAACCGATCCAGTTGTTGCGGTTACAGATGCTGACTTTGTATACACAGACGTCTGGACGAGTATGGGACAAGAACAAGAAAATGTAAAACGTTTGGCTGATTTTGAAGGTTATGCTGTGACAAAAGGACTAGTAGCGCATGCAAAAGCAGATTATCACTTTCTCCACTGCTTACCGGCACATCGTGAGGAAGAAGTTTCTTCTGCGGTTATCGATGGGAAACATTCTCTTGTCTACCAACAAGCTGGAAATAGACTTCATGCGCAAAAAGCTTTATTGGTGATGATTTTAGGATAGATTGAGAAAGTTCTAAACAAACTCGTTGTATTTTATTTGACAGTTCTTATACAGAACGATAGAATGGAAATGTTTAAAATATTAATGGGAGGATGGTTAGAGATGGAGCGTGTGATATCGGTTTTCAAACGCTTCCAAATAAACACAAACTATTTTACTATTCTGAATGAAATTGGAAGTATCAAACTCAAAGTACAAGATGACAAGATACCTAGATTTATTCATACTATAAATACAGAAACAGATTTTCGAGCGGTTCTCAGTCCATCAGCGGATTATGTGGAGATAACAAGAGCCTAAAATGATAGTTAAAGATAACCTTGGAGATTTCCTGAGGTTATTTTTTTATGTGAAAGGTGCTTTTCTTAAGTGGTGGATGTATGGTAGGATAGACGAATAATAGAATGAAAGTAGTGGAGTGATGAAATTGGAAATCAAAGTGAAATATGCACAAAATCAAGAAGCAAGGTTAAATAAAATAGAACAAGGAGATTGGATTGATTTATACGCGAATGAGGAGGTGCATCTAGCTGTTGGTGATTATAAATTAATTGATCTTGGTGTTGCGATGGAGTTACCAGAAGGGCATGAAGCGCATGTTGTACCACGCTCTAGTACGTATAAGCATTTTGGCATTATTCAAACAAATAGCATGGGAATTATTGATGAAAGCTACTGCGGTGAGAATGATTTCTGGAAATTTCCAGCAATCGCAATGCGCGACACCGTTATCGAAAAAGGTGACCGAATTTGTCAGTTTAGAATTATGGCTAAGATGCCAGAAGTTCGCATCACTGAAGTTACAACACTTGGAAATGCGGATCGTGGCGGTATTGGATCAACTGGGAAAAAATAAACGAATAGAAGAACTTTAGGGTGATATACCGATTTTATTTGTTATAGGTGTCGCATTTCATGGGTACTTCGCATCTTTATTCTGGCTATTTAGGGGAGTAATCAGGTCCATGCAAAAAATAGAAATCAGTTATTACTGCTTGTGCGATGACGAGAATATTGAGCTTGAAATTTTTAAATATTTCCATCAAAACAGGCTTAAAAATGAGTATCTCGATTATAATGATGTGGAAGTTGAGACTCAGTTGTACATAAAATCAGACTCGGAAATACCATTTTTAGAAAATAAGCTTGTGCATGCGGAACTTGAAGCAAAAGGATTAAAGGTTTTGCCTATCATTATTGTTAATGGTATGATTAGGAGACGTGGAGGATTGCTCAGCCCAGATGAGTTATCAGCTATTCTTAATGTAGGCATAAGTATCCAGATAGATGCGTTTTGAAGCAGAGGATTTTGGCGAAAAATCTAGAATTATACTAACGAATGCGACATAAAGTGAAATATTTTGATATCGAGAGGTTGATTAAATTGGCGGCAAAAAGATATACGGATGAATATTTGATAGAAGAAGTAAATCGGATTACAAAAGTACTTGGCAGGCCACCAATCGGGGCAGCATCAGAATTTCCAGGCGTTGGAGCAGCGACAAAAAGCTTCGGTTCATGGGAAGAATTTTTGAATGCAGCAGGTTTATCGTTAGTAGCTCCTGAAGGCGAAGGACAGGAGATTAAAGAGCGTTACATTAAAGAGGCAAAAGAAATTATCAGAATCCTAGGTAGAACACCAAAAATGACGGATTTTGACGATTATCGTATAGTTAAGTATTATTTTGGTAGTTGGCAAGATTTTAAAGATTCGTGGGAAAAATAAACAGACGAGCGCGATTTCACGTATTTGGCATCGCACTTTTTGACAAAAATATAAGCTTGTTTGCCATTGTATGAATCGGCGAACAAGCTTATATTTTTAGATGTTTACAGGAAGTTACGCTTTACTTTATCCCAGAATGAATTATTGTGCAATTTGATAATATTTACAAAGCGATCGCCAACTTCTAGCTTAATTTCCTCTACATGTTGAATGCTAAGCGCTTCGGAATCCATTCCCATAATCGGGAAGTCATTCACGCCATTCGCTCGCATATCAAGGCGCAATTTACGTTTTGGGCTCAAAATAAATGAAGAGCCAAGAGTACGGAAGCGGTTATTATTAATGGAAGCGAGCTCACTAACTTGCATCGATGGCAGTAATGGATCGACAATCGAGCCGTTAATTGACTTGTTATAAGCCGTGCTTCCAGTTGGTGTTGAAATGACCATGCCATCGCCGCGGAACGTTTCAAACAGGCTATCATTAATATATACATCGATTTGTAGCGTACGAATAATCGATGAGCGGATATTGAACTCATTTAGGACATAAAATGCTTTTGAATTGTTCACCGTTCCGTAAATGGTTGGATAACGCCGAACAAGCCAGCGATCTTCTGCCGCGGCTTTAATAATTTCATCGATTTGGTGTACGTGAAAATCGCAATATTGTCCAAGTTGTTCGGTCAAGGCGATACCTGCATATAAACAATCAGAACGAAAACCAGTTTCGCGCACAGATTTCAAGAAGGCTCCATCGCCACCGATGCTAATAATCGCCGTTGCTACTTCGAAATCATCAGTCACTTCAAAACCATATTCTGTGGTTACTTTTTTTTAGTTCATCAGCATGTTTCTGTAATTCTTCTGTTTTACGATAAGAAAAGTAAAAAATTGTTTCAGCCATACTAAAAACCTCCAGAGTTCTTAATTAATTCGATATCCATCTCATTATAACACGAATGCTCATTACTAATCTTGTAAAAAATAAGAATTTTTCAAGTTTCGCTGTAAAAAGTGTTCATTTTCCGTTATGATAGTGCTATGGTAATAAAAAAGGGGGAAAAATTGTGAATGCAAAAAGATGGATTGCGATTGGTATTGTCGCAGCTTTATTAGTAGTAAGCGGGATTACAAAGATTACGAGCACGCTTTTAGCAAGCGATGACGAGTATACAATGTCGTGGGCAGAATCATTAGCGGCGATGGACTCGGAAATGACTGAGTTGGTACTTGAGGATGGTAATACAGATAAGCGGATTGCGGTGCTTCATATTGACGGTGCTATTCAAGACACTGGCTCGAGTGATTCGCTTTTTGGAGGTAGTGAAGGTTATAATCATTCAGATTTCATGGATCAATTGGAGCAAATTCGTGAAGATGATACAGTTGCCGGCGTTGTTTTAAACGTGAATTCACCAGGTGGTGGCGTTGTGGAATCGGCGCAAATTCGCGATAAAATTTTACAGATAAAAAAAGAGAAGAAGTTGCCAGTTTATGTTTCATTTGGTAGCATGGCGGCCTCAGGCGGTTATTACGTTTCTGCGCCAGCCGACAAGATTTTTGCGAGCCCAGAAACGCTAACAGGCTCCATTGGTGTTATTATGCAAGGGTATGATTTCAGTGAGTTGATGAAAAAAGTTGGCATTTCCGATAATACGATTAAAAGTGGCGAATTCAAAGATATTATGAGTTCCTCACGACCAATGACGGCGGAAGAAAAAGCAATTATGCAGTCGATGATTGATGATTCTTACGGTGAATTTGTGAAAGTCGTGGCGCAAGGTCGTGGCATGACAGAAGCCGAAGTCCGTAAAATTGCAGATGGTCGGATTTATGATGGCCGCCAAGCAAAGGCAAATGGTTTGATTGATGCGTTCGGCTATGAAGAACAAACGCTGGATGCACTGAAAAAAGAGCAAGATTTAAAAGGTGCGGAAGTATTTGAATATGATTCAAGTGGCGGAGGATTCGCCTCGTTATTTTCCACCTCTGTTAGTCAAATTGTTGGTCAAAAAAGTGAGGCACATCAAGCGTTACAATTGATGAATATGATGGAAGCACCACGCTTGATGTATTTATATGGTAAATAAAGGAGGGGTTCAAATGGAACAGGAAACGTTGCAACATACGGAGCGTCCAGTTTTTAAATATGAGCCTCCAAAAGATGAAAAAATTGGCTTCCCATCGCAATATTACGCAGGATTTTGGATTCGTTTTATGGCTTATTTGGTTGATTTGCTCGCAACAACAGCAGTTACTGCAATCTTAATTAGCCCCGTTTTTCGTCTAGCAGATTGGAAAATGGATGGCTCGTTTTTCGCGATTTACGGTGCACTCGTGACAGTCGCTTTTCTTGCCTACTTTATCGTGATGACAAAAATTTGGGGGCAGACGCTTGGAAAAATGATTTTTGGCATTCGTGTTATTTCACTGAAAACAGAGAAGTTGACTTGGGGAACGGTATTATTTCGTGAGGGTGCTCTGCGATTCGTCACCTCAGTTGTTTGGGGACTATACATCATTTGTGCATTTACGCCCAAAAAGCAAGGTATTGCAGATTTGTTAGAAGGAACGGCAGTTGTACATGAAGGGTATTTGAAATTGGATAAAGAGTGGAAATAGCATTCGAAAAGGGACTTACGGGCTTGGCTTGTGAGTTCTTTTTGAAAGGAGTAGGCATCATGGATATGGAATCGATTGTTGATGAATTATTGCGAAAGGATACGCTTGGTTCAGATATTATCGCATGGGATTATTTGAGTGGCGGGACATCAAGTGTTGTTGCTAAAATACAATGTAAGAATGGCCAATCCTATGTTGTGAAAAGAAATTCTCCGAACCTTATTTACTGGGAATCGGTATTTCTACAATTTTATGAAGATAGCACACTTTTGCCGAGGTTAGTGTACGCTGCAAAAGAGTATGTCGTATATGCTTTTTTGAGAGGGGATACATTGAGCGCACGACCGGAAAAAAGGAAGATGTTACAGGATTTGACGCTAGGATTAATCAATGACTATAAACCGATTTTGCAAGGGTGGCAAGAGCAGTTTAGTTGGAAGAAGTTTTTGCAACAGGAAGTAATGGAGGCAGAGGCGATTATTGGGTCCTATTTATCAGATGAAGATGTGGCACTCATTATGCAAGTGGTTCGGAGTCAGCCACGTGAGCATCTATACTTACTTCATGGTGATTGTGGCGTACATAACTTTCTGTTTCAGGAAGGGGCGCTTTGCGGCGTTATTGATCCGCTTCATCTGTTTGGACCCCCGATGTATGATTTTATTTTTGCGTTTTGCTCGTCACCGGATAGTTTAGATGAGGAAACACTACAGTATGGTCTTTCATTTTTTGATAAAAGTTTTGCGGGTGAGCTGTATGGCTCTGTTTTGATAGGACTTTACATTCGACTTGCACGTTGTCTTTTACATCATCCAGAAGATTTAAAACGGTATTTAGAGGCTTGGGAATATTGGAAATTGCTCTACTATAAGCAAAAAAAATAGTACAACACCAAACAGTTCGGTAAAATAGAAGGCGTAGATATAAATCAAAGGAGGCAATTCGAAAATGGCAGAAGTTACATTTAAGGGCAATCCAATGACGTTGATTGGTAAAGAAGTAAAAGTTGGTGATACGGCGCCGGATTTCACAGTTTTAAATCAAGGCTTAGAACCAGTAACATTAGGTGATTATGATGGCAAAGTGAAGATAATTAGTGTGATTCCGTCTATTGATACAGGCGTGTGCTCTCAACAAACACGTAAGTTCAATGAAGAAGCTTCAGGCCTTGAGAATACGGCGATACTTACAATTTCCGTCGATTTACCATTCGCGCAAAAGAAATGGTGTGCAGCAGAAGGACTTCCGAATGTGATTACACTTTCTGATCATCGCGATCTTTCATTTGGTGAGGCATACGGTGTTGTGATGAAGGAATTACGCTTGTTAGCCCGTTCTGTATTCGTGCTTGATAGTAACAATAAAGTGGTTCATGCAGAATACGTAGGTGAAGGAACTAATCATCCGGATTACGAAATAGCTATTTCAAAGGCAAAAGAAGCGAAATAATGACTAAAAACTAGTGAATCCATATTGGAATCGCTAGTTTTTTCTGTTATAGTCATAATTGAACTCGATACTATAACAACAAGTTTTTTAGTAAGAAAATCGACAAAAATAAAGCGCTTGCTCATTTTATTACAAATCTTGTTTTTTGATAGTATAAAATGCTATCATCTTGACTAGAAATACTGTATAATGTTTAATTGGTGTTAGAAATGAAGGAATTCGAGGTGTTCACTTTTGACAAATGCAACAGTTGAGGAATTATTCCGTGTTCTTGATGATACAGCAATCATTATTCAGAATGAGCTTGAAATGAGTTATCTGGAAGCTGTTTATGAGACAGGAGAGAATTTATTTCAGAAAGAGGTACTTCAAAAGGATGAACTTTCTGCTGAGGCGACACTGAATCTGGAAGAGCGGTATAGTTCTGTTCAGTTGGAGGAGTTTGCAAAAGAAGATATCCGTAAGAGTTATCAACTTGCACTCTTAAAAGGTATGAAGCACGGCATTCAAGTGAACCATCAAATGACGCCGGACTCCATTGGGTTCATTATGGGCTATTTAGTGGACAAGGCTTTTGCTGGCAAAAAACAAATTCGCTTGCTTGATCCTGCGTGTGGGACGGGTAACTTAATTGCAACGATTGTCAATCAATTGGAAGGCAAATTAGAACTCGATGCTACTGGTGTTGATGTTGATGATTTGCTCATTTCGCTTGCTTACGTCGGTGCTGATTTGGAGCGCCAACCGATTCAACTTTTACATCAAGATGGTCTGGGTAATTTGCTTGTTGATCCGGTTGATGTTGTTGTCAGTGACTTGCCGGTAGGGTATTATCCGGATGATACGCGTGCTAAAGATTTTGAACTTAGCCGTGATGATGGTCATTCTTTTGCCCATTTCTTATTTATTGAACAAGGTATGCGGTACACGAAAGCGGGAGGGTATTTATTTTTCCTCGTGCCAAGTGCAATGTTTGGAACGGCAGATTTCGCGAAAGTGGACAGGTTTATCAAAAAACATGGACATATTCAAGGGATTCTACAACTGCCTGAGACGCTTTTTGCATCTGAGAAAGCCCGGAAAAGTATTCTTATACTGCAAAAAGGGGCAGATGATATAGAACCACCAAAAGAGGTATTGCTCGCTAACCTGCCGAGTTTGACCGATCCAAAAGCGACGGCAAACATATTAGCTAAAATTGAAAACTGGTTTAACGAAAACAAGTAGTTGAAGGGAATGGATCAAATAAACATGGAAAAAACAATTGCAATTAATGCTGGAAGCTCGTCACTAAAATTCCAACTATATGATATGCCATCAGAAACTGTTATTACGGCGGGAATCGTCGAGCGTATTGGTTTGAAAGATTCGATTTTTACAATTTCAGTTGGCGATGAAAAAATAAAAGAAGTAACGGACATTCCAGATCATGAAGTCGCGGTTCAAATGCTGTTAGACAAACTAATTTCGCATAATATTATTAGTTCATATGACGAAATCACAGGCGTTGGTCACCGTGTCGTCCATGGCGGCGAAAAATTTACAGAGTCGGTTTACATCACCGATCAAGTTATTGCAGACATCGAAGCGCTATCTGAGCTTGCGCCACTTCATAACCCAGCGAATGTCACTGGAATACGAGCTTTCCGTAAAGTCTTACCTAATATTGTGGCAGTAGCCGTTTTTGATACAGCCTTCCATCAAACAATGCCACCATCAAGCTACCTTTACAGCTTGCCGTACAATTACTACGAAGATTATGGCATTCGTAAATATGGCTTCCATGGGACAAGCCATAAATACGTAACAGAACGCGCGTCTGATTTACTTGGCCGTCCGCAAGAGGAATTACGTCTAATCACGTGTCACTTAGGGAATGGTGCAAGTATTGCTGCTATCGAAGGCGGGAAGTCGATGGATACATCAATGGGCTTCACACCACTTGCTGGTGTTTCGATGGGAACTCGTTCTGGTAACATTGATCCTGCGCTTGTGCCATTTATTATGGAAAAGACAGGTAAGTCGGCTGAACAAGTGCTTGATGTTTTGAATAAAGAATCAGGTATGCTTGGTGTATCAGGTATTTCAAGTGATCTTCGTGATCTTGAAAGTGAAGCTGCAAAAGGAAATGATCGTGCAGAACTAGCGCTTGATGTGTTTGTTGATGGTATCCATAAATATATCGGCTCGTATGCAGCGCGTATGAACGGTGTCGATGCGATTATCTTCACAGCTGGAATTGGTGAGAACAGTTCATACATTCGTGAACGTGTACTTCGTGGCCTTGAATTCATGGGTGTTTACTGGGATCCAGCGCTTAATCAAGTTCGTGGTGTAGAAGCATTCCTTAACTATCCGCATTCACCAGTCAAGGTCATCATTATTCCAACAAATGAAGAACTAATGATTGCACGCGACGTGGAAGTTATTCGTGCACAACGCTAAAGTTAAAGAAAGTAGCTACCTCTGACGGCAGTTGCTTTCTTTTTTATGGCGTAATTGTGAACTTGAAAATGAGAATATGGAAGAGTTAGTGCTATGATTCGATATCGACCTAGTGTTATGTTACGATGCATTAAGTAAATATAAAAATTGTAAAGGCGGCAATGAAATGAACAGTGCTCTTTTAGAAGATTTTAAAGTATGGATGGGTAATGACCCTAAATTGAATGAAGGTATGCAACATTTGGACGAGTTCAGAAGTCTAATGACGTGTTACCAATCTGTTATTCGTGAGGTCAGAACAAAACTGGATATTTTAAATGATGAGATGGCTCTGAAGGAGGACCGAAATCCGATTCAATTTATTACGTCTAGAACTAAGAAGCCAGCTAGTATCGGTGCAAAATTGCTGAAAAAAAGAAAAAAGAAATTACAGTGGATAATATTCGAGATACGCTAAATGATGTAGCAGGAATTCGCGTTATCTGTTCGTACACGGATGACATATATTGGTTAGCTGAAATGCTGACAAAGCAAGATGATGTCTATCTGATTGAGACAAAAGATTATATCAAAACCCCGAAGGGAAATGGATATCGTAGCTTGCATTTAATCTTGGAAGTGCCTATCTTCTTGTCGGATCGTAAGGAAGCTTACCGCATTGAAGTTCAAATCCGTACCATCGCAATGGATTATTGGGCGAGTCTAGAACATTCCTTGCGATATAAAAAAGAATTCGGCGATACCGAGCTTGGTAGCGAGCTTGAAAACTGTGCACATGAACTAGCCACGCTTGAAGATAGAATGTTGGCGATACGTGAAAAAATTAATCAATAAAATAAGCGATTTCCCGAAATTTGATGGGAAATCGCTTATTTATAATTTTTAATCTTTGTATACAGGGTCTTCATTTCTTACGACAAGTACGTCGCAAGGGGAGTGGCGGATAATGTATTCGGAAACACTACCGATAAGTAAACGTTCTACCGCATTTAGACCAGTCGCACCACACATGATAAGGTCCGCTTTAAAGGCTTTAGCAGCTTCTTTTGTGATGGCCGTTTTTGGTGAGCCATATTCGATATATGTTTCGACATTGGTAACACCTTGTTTTAGCGCATCATCTTTATAGCCATTTAATAATTCGTCTGCATATTCTGTAGCTTTGTCAGCCATTGAAGTATCGTAATTCGCAACGGATGAGAATGCACGCGTATCAATAACGTGGACAAGTCCAAGCGATCCTTCATTTCTTTTTGCAACTTGAATTGCTTTTTGGAATGCGCTTTCTGCTTCTTTTGATCCGTCAACTGCAACTAAAACTCTACTGTACTGTTGTAACATTCTAAATCCCTCCTGCCCAGCGTGTCGACAAACACTTATCTTCGTCGTTAAAGTCTGTGCGCCGGTGCTCATGTACAGGTCGTACATTCCGCTCCAGTGCTCGACTTTGCCTAGAATCTAAGCATTTGTCGACACGCTGGGGTTTGGCGGGACTTTCACGGGAGATAGTTTTTTTTCGACACTTTGGAAAATCTTTTTATACTTTTATTGTACCCTTTTTTTGTGAAAACAACCATTAAAAGCATTGAAAAAATTCTTAACCCGTATTTTTTTACAATTTGGGTCATATGTGTTAACCTTGTTTTGTAAACGCATACTTGCAGGCTAATATACTTAAAAAGGGGAGATTATTATGTTGATTGGTGTTCCAAAAGAAATTAAGAATAATGAAAACCGGGTAGCAATGACGCCAGCTAGTGTTTTATCTTATGTGCAGTCAGGTCATAAAGTATTAGTGGAGACAAATGCAGGTATAGGTTCAGCTTTTCACGATGAGGATTACGTTGCGGCAGGCGCAACGATTGTGGAAACTGCAGCGGAAGCTTGGAAAGCAGATATGGTTGTGAAGGTGAAGGAACCAATTGCATCTGAATATGGCTATTTCCGCGAAGGATTGCTGTTATTCACATACTTACATTTGGCAAACGAACCAGAGCTTGCAAAGGCGCTTACAGAGAATAAGGTAAATAGTGTCGCTTATGAAACGGTAGAACTAGATGACCGCACATTACCATTACTTAGTCCAATGAGTGAAGTTGCTGGTCGTATGGCTGCGCAAATCGGGACGCAATTTTTGCAAAGGAATAATGGCGGCCGCGGGATTTTACTTAGCGGGGTTCCAGGAGTGGAGCGAGGTGAAGTAGTTATTATTGGTGGTGGAATGGCAGGAACAAACGCGGCAAAAGTGGCGATTGGGCTTGGTGCTAATGTGACGATTCTTGATTTGAATTTGCACCGTTTACGTGAATTGGATGACATTTTTGGAAATCAAATTACAACGTTGATGAGTAATGCGTTTAATATCGAAACAGCTGTGAAGAAAGCTGATTTAGTCGTTGGCGCAGTGCTAATTCCTGGCGCACGTGCTCCGAAATTAGTGAAAGAAGATCTTGTGAAACAGATGAAACCAGGCGCTGTTATTGTTGATATCGCGATTGATCAAGGCGGTATTTTTGAAACGACAGACCGCGTGACGACGCATGATGACCCAACTTACGAAAAACATGGTGTAGTGCATTATGCGGTAGCAAATATGCCGGGTGCTGTGCCACGTACCTCAACAATTGCGCTGACCAATGCGACGCTACAATTCGGATTAACACTAGCAAACAAAGGGCTTGCTGATGCAGTTCTTGGGAATTTATCGTTGTATAAAGGCGTGAATACAGTTGGTGGTTATGTGACATATAAGGCAGTTGCGGATGATTTAGGGTACGAGTATAAGGCAGTAGAAGAAGCGCTTGCTTAAGTAAAATGAAAACGAGCAGAATTTCTCTTAATGAGACTACTGCTCGTTTTTTGGTGTGTAAATATAGTTATTGTTCGCATCCATGAGTAGGAGGTTGCGGTTGTAGAATTGACTATCACTTTTTAGAATGAGGGCGTTAGATTTGGCATTGTAGTCGATTTTTAGTTGTTCTTCTAGGAAAACAGCTGTCCAGCGTGCGATTAGGATTGGGCCGAGGTTGGATGAGAATTCAATATCTTCGGTTGTTGCTTCTGTAGCTAGCTTTAATGTGAAAATACCACTATTTTCGCAACCACAGCCTTCTGTTAAATAATAGAGATATAGTTTGCCAGGCAGGTTGCCGCGCAGGGCATCAATGCATGAAATCGCCGTCTCTGTGAACGTTAGGTTCATTTGGAATCATCTCGTTTTTATTTTATTGTACGGCGATTATGCGGGATTGGGAAGTTAGTTGCTCAACGTAGATACGCTTTTTAGTATGGAGAAGGAGGCGATAGTCATGGAAGGTTTGAGTCATATGACGTTTATTGTCAAAGATTTGGAAAAAGCGAGCGAGTTTTTCGAAAAGATTTTTGACGCGGAGGAGATCTATTCAAGTGGTGATGATACATACTCTGTGTCACGAGAAAAATTTTTCTTAATAGGGGATTTATGGAGGGAGATAGTTTGCTAAGTAGGACGTATAATCGTATTGCTTTTAAGATTGAGGAAGCGGAGTATGAAGATTATTTAGAGCGGATTGTGGCGTTAGGTTTGGAGATGAAAGCTGGACGGACAAGAGTCGTTGGTGAGGCGAATTCGATTTATTTTTACGATGTTGATAATCATTTGTTTGAGTTGCATACGGGGACTCTTGTGGAGAGATTGCGCGAATATAAAAAGAAGTAGTTCGGATGGGGATAGAACTACTTCTTTGCTTTATTTTACATACATCAATTCTTTCGGAAACTCAGTCAAAATTTCATACCCATCTTTTGTCACTACAATATCGTCTTCAATTCGCACACCTGCAACGCCTGGGACGTAAATACCTGGTTCGATGGTGAAGACCATGTTTTCTTGTAGTGCCATTTCGTTTGTTTCTGTGATGGATGGGAATTCGTGAACGCTTGCGCCTAATCCATGGCCAAGTCGGTGTGGGAAATAGTCGCCGTAACCTGCATCTTTGATGATATTGCGAGCGGTCAGGTCAATTTCTTTTGCGGGAATACCTGCTTTTACTTTTTCGATGGCTGCGAGTTGGGCTTTTAGCACAGTGTTATAGATTTTTTTCTTGTTCGGCGCTAATTTCACCATATGCAATGGTACGCGTAATGTCGGAGCAGTAGCCTTTATGGACAACACCTAAATCAAATAAAACGAGGTCGCCTTTTTTGATTCTCGTATCGCCAGGTGTGCCGTGTGGTAGGGCACCCTTTGTACCAGTGAGGACCATCGTTGAGAAGGACATCGCGGTAACTCCTTTTTTCTTCATTTCGTATTCGATTTTTGCTACGATTTCGGCTTCGGTTTTGCCTTCTGCGATTTCGTCAACGCCTACTTGGATGGCATAATCGGCAAGGAGCGCGGCTTCCTTTAGAATTGTGAGTTCTTCTGGTGTCTTGATGAGTCGAATCATCTGGATTTTTTCTTCAATCGAGATGAATGTCGCGTCGGTTAAGTATTTGGCTAAAATTTCGAAACGGTCCACACTCATATGTGACTTTTCAATGGCAAATTTTTTCACGGTTGGTACGCGCTTTGTAATCTCTGTTACGATGATTTCCCATGGATTCTCGATGTCGCTGTAGCCATACGTATCATGTGACCAGTCGCTTTTTTTCACATCTTCTATTTCAAGACCTGGGGTGAACAGAAATGGCGCTACTTCGGGAAACACAGCGAGACCTAGTACACGTTCGTGTGGATCGCTATGGTAACCGGTAAAATAGGCAATGTTTTCAGGGTCGGTGATGAACGCAACCTCAGCTCCTTGTTCTTTTAGCCAGTTTTGCAAAATATCGATATTTTTTTCCATGATTCATCCTTCTTTCCTTGTTTCGTCCGACTTATCATAACACGAAAGCGCGCAGAAATTAAATGATTACTATTCATAGATAATGAACGATAGGAGCAGATTCTGTGTGTGCAGCTAGCGGACTTAACTGTACACTTCAATTAGGTAAAAGGCATGTTTTCTGAACTAATATAGGTATATTTCAGCTATATGTAAATAATCATTAAACATTGTTATTGCAACACTTTACAATCAATTTATGGTATAGTCTATGTATTAAATACAATTGGTAACACAGAAGGGAAGTCAGAATATGCAAATTTCATTTCATGGGCAATCTTGTATTAAAGTAGTAACGGAGGATGCGACGATTTTAGTTGATCCATTTATTTCAGGGAATCCGCAGTGTGATTTAGTGATGGCAGAGGAGAAGCCGGATTACATTATTGTGACACATGGGCATGACGATCATGTTGGCGATACAGTTGCAATTGCTGAACATTCGGGCGCGACTGTCATTGCAAATGTGGAGTTGGCAACTTTTTTGAGTATGGAAGGCGTGAAGAATTTGGCTCCGCTACATATCGGTGGGAAACGGGCGTTTGATTTTGGAAAGGTGAAGTTAACACAAGCATTTCATGGTTCTTCGACAGTGAAAGATGGAAAAATTATCAATTTAGGTTTGCCGACGGGATTTGTGTTGACGATTGGCGATAAATCGATTTATCATGCGGGTGATACTGGTCTATTTTCGGATATGGAATTGATTGGACAGCTGAACGAGCTAGATGTGGCATTTTTACCGATTGGTGATAATTTTACAATGGGGCCAGAAGATGCGGCGATTGCAGCGGAATTTTTACAAGCGAAAGTAGTTGTGCCAATGCATTATAACACGTTCCCGCTGATTGCACAGGACCCTCACGCGTTTGTTGCTAGTTTGAACGTGGAGTTGCGCGGGAAAGTGTTGGAGATTGGCGAGTCGATGACAATTTAGAGGGAATGGGTGAGTGGCTTGGCGACAAAGCATGAGCAGATTTTGAAATATATTGAAGAGCTTGCGGTTGGTGAGAAAATTTCAGTGCGAAAAATCGCGAAAAACTTGCAGGTTAGTGAGGGAACAGCTTACAGGGCGATTAAGGATGCGGAGATTGTGGGCTTTGTTAGTACGATTAAGCGTGTCGGAACAATTCGGATTGAGCGGAAGCAAAAAGATAGTATTGAGAAGCTGACATATGCTGAGATTGTGAATATGATTGATGGTCAAGTCTTAGGCGGCCGTGCAGGGCTCCATAAATCATTGAATAAGTTTGTGATTGGTGCAATGACTGTTGAGGCGATGGAGCGCTATACGGATGCGGGCAATTTGGTGATTGTTGGAAATCGAGTTGACGCACAGGAGTTAGCTCTGGAACGTGGTGCTGCGGTGCTGATTACGGGCGGGTTTGATACGATGGATTTAGTGAAGAAATTGGCAGATGATAAGGAACTGCCAATTTTATCGACGACGTACGATACGTTTACGGTGGCAACGATGATTAATAGGGCGATTTTTGACCAACTAATTAAGAAGGAAGTCGTGTTTGTAGAGGACATTTTGACGCCACTTGAGAAGACGGCTTATTTGAATACGTCAGATCGGGTGGAAGATTGGTATAAGAAGGAAACAGTGACGGGGCACAGCCGTTTTCCAGTGGTGAACAAGGCAATGCGACTATCAGGAATGATTACGAGCAAAGACGTGATTGATAAAAATTTATCGATTTCGATTGAGCGCGTGATGACGAAAAATCCGTTGACGGTTGGTCCGAAAATGAGCGTAGCTTCGGTTTCGCACATGATGATTTGGGAAGGTATTGAGGTTATTCCGGTTGTGAAGGAAGATTTGACGTTGATTGGAATTGTGAGTCGTCAGGATATTTTGAAGTCATTACAAATGATTCAGCGTCAACCTCAGATTGGTGAGACGATTGATGATACGATTACGAATCAGTTGATTGAGAAACCTAATGATGAGACATCGGAACTTGATTTTCAGTTCACGGTGACACCGCAGATGACGAACAATATTGGAACGCTTTCTTACGGGGTTTTTACACAAATTGTATGTGATGTAGTACAGCAAAAACTGTTTTCTTTGAAGAAACGAAATGTGGCGATTGAAAATATCTCCATTTATTTTTTAAAACCGATACAAATGGATGCAACAATTGTGATTAAACCGCGGATTTTGGAAATTGGGCGTAAAGCAGGGAAAATTGATATCGAATTGTATTTGGAAGGCATCTTAGTTGGTAAAGCACTTGTTGCTTGCCAAATGATGGAACGTTAAGGAGTGATGAAGCGAGGATGAAAAAGGCAATTTTAGACGTTATTAAGAAATATGAAACAATTATTATTCATCGACATGTGCGGCCTGATCCAGATGCATACGGCTCACAAATGGGATTGGCGGCAGTTTTAGAAGCGAGTTTTCCTGATAAGTTGATTTATTGTGTGGGAGAAGGCGAGCCGTCGCTTCATTTCCTTGGAGAAGTGGATGTCATTGCTGATTCGGTTTACGAAAATGCGCTTGTGATTGTTTGTGATACGGCGAACACGGAACGGATTGATGATACGCGCTTTTCGGCTGGTAAAGAGCTTGTGAAGATTGATCATCACCCGAATGATGATGCGTATGGGGATTATAGTTGGGTCGACACAACCGCTTCTTCTTGTAGTGAGATGATTACTGCGTTTGTGGAAACATTTCCCGACAATTTGACGTTAAACGAGAAGGCAGCACGATTGTTATATGCAGGTATAGTTGGCGATACAGGGCGATTCTTGTTCCCTAATACGACACCAGAAACGTTGCGTTATGCGGCAGACCTCGTTACATTCCCGTTTAATCGAACGGAAATATTTACGAAAATGTACGAAACGCCAATGAATGCTGTTAAGCTGTCAGGTTATATTTTGCAAAATTTTCAGATGTCGGCAAATGGCGCGGCACATATTTATATTAATCGCGATCTATTGGAGCAATTCGATGTCACGGCGCGTGATGCAGCGCAATTGGTAAATCGGATTGATAGCGTGATTGGGATTAAGGCATGGATTTTATTTATAGAAGACGGCCCTATTATCCGAGCCCGACTGCGTTCAAAAGGGCCAGTTATCAATGGTTTGGCAAAACAATATCGTGGTGGCGGACATCCATTGGCATCCGGGGCGACGCTTGAATCAGAGTTAGAAATTCCAGAAATGGTTGCGAAATTAGAAGCATTATGCAATTGAGAAAAGGAGCAGTACATCTGATTTTTCTGGATGTACCGCTCCTTTTCTATGCGTTCAGACCAATATAAATTTGAATCGTGCCATTTGGTAAATACATTTCATAGTCAAAAAGGTAACTTCGATTGAGTGGGGTATTCCAAATTTGCTGCCACGTCGCGAAAACATCCGTTTCAACGTTGAACACTTGATATCCTTGATCAGGAATCATGATTTCCTTAGAGGTTTCAAAAGGGCGGATGCTAGTGGCTACACTCACTGTGTAATCGCCCCGATAATCATTTTCATACTCCTCATAAATACCATAAAAAGTGGCATTTGTTTGTTGCAAATTCTGAACTTCCGTCCACAGCTTCCTAATTTTGTTAGCCACATCGGGATCATTGAAATTGTTCGTCCGCGTTTTCTTTATTACATAAATAGTTTGCATTGTTTAAACCTCCTTGTCTTCTATAATAATCGATTCGATTGACATCATATTGTCATATTATATGTTACGATAAAAATAAAAGAGGTGAGCTGTCATGAAAATTGATCGTTTATTAGAAATTTTAATTTTATTAATGAATCGAAAACAAGTACAGGCTAAAGAATTAGCAGCCTATTTTGAGGTATCTGTCCGAACGATCTATCGGGATATCGAAACGCTCTCAATTGCGGGGATTCCGATTGAAATGACACGAGGTAGAGCTGGCGGTATTAGTCTGATGAAAGAGTTTAGTTTGTCTAAAATCCCTATTACGGCGAAGGAAAAAGATGTTTTGCAAGTGGCACTGCAAAATCTTTCTACAACTAACTTTCCTGAATTAGCAACATTGACCGAGAAACTCCAAGCACTGTGGCATACATCTCAGAAAGAGTGGATTGCCATTGATTCTGCTGAATACGGCTCTCCACCAGAACGTAATGAGATTTTTGAGACGATGAAACGTTGTATTTTGGAGAATCACAAAATTTCTTTTATCTATTATAATAGTAGTCGGCAAAAAACGAGGAGAGAAGTAGCGCCACTTAAGCTCTGGTACCGTGGAAGTGCGTGGTATTTATGGGGCTATTGTTATTTGCGAGAGGCGTATCGTTTATTTCATATTCATCGCATGGTCGATATGGCTGAGATAGGTTATTTCCGGCCTGACTACGATGAATCTGCATTTGAAATATTTCGTGAGACAGCGGTGACGCCAGCACCTAGATTAGTGGTGCATCTAGTGTTTGAAGTAGCTGTATATTATCGCTTGTTAGCTATTTTTCCAACTGAAATAATGCAACTATCCGATAACCGAATTGTAGTGAAGACAGAGATGCCGAAAACAGATTGGCTTTACTCTTTCTTGCTTTCTTTTGGATCAGATGTACAAATTATCGCGCCTGAATCGTTGCGTCTTGAAATAAAAGCGAATTTACAAAAAGCAATGCAACATCATGGCTAATCTTGCGTAAATAAAAAGCGAACATATGGTTTCTTTTTTGGGGGATAACCGATATAATATAGAAGAGACTGTGGGTAGAGAGGAGATGTGGCTAATGGGATTCGTCCATTTACAAGTAGCCAGTGCGTACGATTTGTTATCAAGCACGGCGGCTATTGATGGGATTATTGAAAAAGCGCAACAATTTCATTATCCTGCTGTTGCTATAACCGACCATAATGTCATGTATGGCGTTATTGAATTTTATCAAAAATGTCGTGCTGCAGGAATTAAGCCTCTAGTCGGGATGACGATTTCCGTGGAAGGCGTTATGCAATCGCTTGAGACTCATGAACTACTCCTGCTCGCTAAAACGACGCAAGGTTACAGAAACCTTCTCAAAATTTCGAGCGCGATTGAAACGCGTGAGGAGCAGAAATTACCCTTAAAATGGCTTGAATCTTATTGTGAGGGTTTGCTGTTATTTTCGCCAGGGGAGGCTGGTGAAATCGAGCGGCTCATTCGCCAAGGGATGCATGAAGACGCGCAGTTAGTTGTTGCGAAATGGCGAGAAATTGCAGGTGAGTCTGAGTTTTATATGACATTACAAAAGGAGAATCCTCATTACGAAGCGATTCTTAATTTTTGTGAAGGAAATCAGATTCCAGCTGTAGCAACAAAAAATGTCCAGTATTTGGAGCCTAATGGTGTCAGGAGCACGGAAATTTTACGCGCGATTCGTGATAATGAAACGGTAGCATGGCATAACTTGCCGCTCACAGGTGGGGCTTATTTCGCAACACCCGAGGAGATGGAAAACTTATTTACGACACCTTTTGAGAAGGAAGCGTTGAAGCTAACGACTAAAATCGCAGATATGTGTCATGTTGAAATCGCGATGGATCAGCATTTATTGCCTAAATTCCCATTAGCAAACGGTTTTGAAGCAGGGCCGGTTTTGAAAGATTTATGTTTTGAAGCGTTAAAAAAACGTGTCATGAATCCTGATAAGATTTACTGGGAACGCTTGGATTATGAGCTGAAAGTCATTCAGGAGATGGGTTTTTCGGATTACTTTCTAATCGTATGGGATGTTATGAAATATTCCCGAGAAAATGGTATTTTAACAGGCCCTGGTAGGGGTTCGGCGGCTGGTTCACTTGTGTCTTACGTGCTACAAATTACAGATGTGGATCCCATTCAATATCATTTATTATTTGAACGATTTCTAAACCCAGAACGAATCAGTATGCCAGATATCGATTTGGATTTCCCAGATAATCGGCGTGATGAAGTCATTTCTTACGTCGTTGCGAAGTATGGCATGCAACATGTGGCTCAAATCGGAACGTTTGGAACATTAGCCGCAAAAGCAGCGGTGCGAGATACAGCACGAACTTTCGGCCTGAATTCTGTCCAATTATCCGATTGGTCAAAGCTTATTTCACGCGAACTTGGCATGACACTCACAAAAGCTTACGAACAATCAACTGCACTCCAACGCCATATCATCAGTTCTGAACAAAACCAGCTCATCTGGCAAATTGCAACTGAAATCGAAGGGCTCCCACGTCATATTTCCACACATGCTGCCGGAGTTGTTATTAGCGACGAACCGCTTGTTGACCAAATTGCTTTACAAAAAGGAAGTGGAGACGCGCTTTTGACGCAATTTGCAATGGGGGATCTTGAAAAAATCGGATTATTAAAAATGGATTTCCTGGGCCTTCGAAATTTAACATTACTGGATAGGACATTAAAAAATGTTAATCATATTCGCGATACAGCATTGACCCTACAGGATATTCCGCTGGACGATGCGAAAACGCTCCAAATTTTCCAAAAAGGCGATACGACGGGAATTTTTCAGTTTGAATCGGATGGTATTCGCCGTGTTCTGAAGCATCTGCGTCCGACGTCTTTTGAGGATATTGTCGCGACGAATGCGCTTTATCGCCCAGGTCCAATGGAACAAATCGACACCTTTATCGCGCGGAAGCATGGTAAACAAGATATCATCTATCCGCATCCAGATTTAGAGCCAATTTTGGGTGTTACTTATGGGATTATAGTATATCAAGAGCAAATTATCCAAGTGGCTTCTTCAATGGCTGGCTTCTCGCTTGGAGAGGCAGATTTACTACGCCGTGCGGTTAGTAAGAAGAAAGCTAATGTTTTAGAGGAAGAAAGGATTCACTTCATTTCAGGTGCGGTTAAAAAAGGCTATACGCAAGCAAGCGCTAATGAGGTATACGATCTAATTGTCCGTTTTGCTAATTATGGTTTCAATAGAAGTCATGCAGTCGCGTACTCCAAAATCGCATTTCAACTAGCTTACCTAAAAGCTAACTATCCTGCAGCATTTATGGCTTCACTTCTTAGTGCAGTTATTGGAAACGATGATAAAATCAGCCAGTATATCGCCGAAGCCAAAAATTATGGTATCAAAATGAGTGGTCCATCCATCAATCGCAGTTACTATCATTTTCAAGTAGAGAACGATGCGATTAGGTATAGTTTGCGCATGGTTCGCAAAGTTCCTAGTAAGTTCGTATTAGCTATTGTGAACGAACGAAAAGGTGCACCGTTTAAAGATTTCTTTGATTTTTGCGAACGGATGCCTCAAAAGCAATTAACGAAACAAGTCTTAGAAGCATTGATTTACGCAGGCTGCTTTGATGAGTTCGGCAAAGATCGCGCCACGTATATTGCCTCTATGGATGCCGCATTACAATATGTAAGCCTGCTCGGTGACGACGAAAAAGGAATTAATCTTTTCACAACCGATGACGAATTGTTCCGCAAAATGAAACCGAAATACAGAGAAGCAAGTCCACTTCCAATCGATGAAAAACTAGAAAAAGAGAAAGAATACGTTGGGCAATATGTCTCAGCGCATCCTGTTACGTTTTATCACGATAAATTAAAATTGCTCGACATAACATCTTTATCACAAATCCAAGTTGGTAAAATTTATAAAATTGCAGCTTATATTCATGATATCAAAACAATCCGCACTAAAAAAGGAGAGTCTATGTGCTTCCTAACAATCAGTGATGATAGTCGCGAAATCAGCGCTGTCATGTTTCCTGAAACCTACCGGAAATATACAGAACTAGCTGAAAAAGGGATTATTGTACTCCTCCAAGCAAAAGTGGATCAGCGAAATGGCGAACTACAACTTGTCGTTAACAAGGCGGAAAACGTGAAGGATATTGAAGTTCCAAAACGTGCCTTTTTACGGATTAAAGATATGAATCAGTTGGAACAGCTAAAACCAATTTTGCTAGCTAATCGCGGAGATATAAGCGTTATTTTACACGATGAAACAACAAAGATAACTACCCAACTGCAACCGAAATTCAGTATTAATGGGAGCCCTGAAACGGCTAGAGCGATTATAGAACTCATTGGCGAAGGTAATTTTATCATTCGTTAGCCTTTTTAAAAAATAAAAAAAATTATGGTATAGTAGTAAGACTGAATATTAGATAAGACAAATGCGCTGAAAAATGCTACTATGGAAAGTGGACGAAAATTAAACGCTAAACTAGAAAAGAGATTGTTTCAAAAAGGGGGTCATCCTTTGTTAGGAGATTTATTTACAAAACCAAAGAAAAGAAAATATGCGACGATTCCTTCAGACGGCTCAAAGCCTGATGTGCCAGAAGGGATTATGACGAAATGTCCTTCATGTAAGAAAATTATGTACTCTAAAGAATTACAGAAGAACTTGAAGGTTTGTAATTATTGTGGGTACCATCATTCCCTAGGAGCACAGGAGCGAATTTCGTATCTGGTTGATGAAGACTCATTTGTGGAGCTAGACGGTAATTTAACAACTGCAAATCCGCTAGGGTTTGAAGACTATATGGATAGAATTGTAAAAGATAAGAAGAAAACCGACTTAAACGAAGCCATTTTAACGGGGACGGCAACGATTGCAGGATTGCCATTTGTGGTGGCGGTGATGGATTCTAGATTCCGGATGGCCAGTATGGGCTCGGTTGTCGGAGAAAAAATATTGCGAGGCGTAGAAAAAGCAGACGAGTTAGGCGTACCTTTTGTAATCTTTACGGCGTCAGGTGGTGCCAGAATGCAAGAAGGAATGGTGTCATTGATGCAAATGGCGAAAACATCCGCTGCCTTTAAGCGTTTTAGCAATCATGGGGGGCTTGCGATTTCGATCATGACTCACCCAACGACAGGTGGTGTTTCTGCAAGCTTTGCCTCACTTGGAGATTACAATTTTGCAGAACCGGGAGCGATGATTGGTTTTGCCGGACGTCGTGTTATTGAACAGACAGTTCGCGAAGAATTACCAGAGGATTTCCAAACAGCGGAGTTTTTATTGAAGCATGGTCAGCTTGATGAGGTTATTTCGCGCCTTGATATGCGTGAAACATTACGATTTCTCTTAGATATCCATACGAAAAAGGAGGATTCGGCAAATGGCAAATGAACTAGAATTTGAAAAACCAATTTTAGAACTACAAACAAAAATTGCCGATCTCAAAGAATATAATGAAAAATCCGATGTTGATTTGACAAAAGAAATCGTGAAATTGGAGATTCGTCTTGGTAAACTAGAAGATGCGATTTATGGCAACATGTCTGCATGGGATAAATTCCAAGTGGCACGCCATCCCGAACGGCCAACGACGCTAGACTATATTCCATTCATATTTGACCAGTTTATGGAGCTACATGGTGATCGTTACTTTGGTGATGATGCGGCAATTGTAGCTGGAGTTGCAACGTTTAATGGCACACCAGTAACGGTTATTGGACACCAACGCGGAAAAGATACGAAAGATAATCTACATCGTAATTTTGGAATGCCGCATCCAGAAGGTTTCCGTAAAGCTTTGAGATTAATGAAACAAGCCAATAAATTTGGACGCCCAATTATTTGTTTCATTGATACGAAAGGCGCCTATCCTGGTCGTGCAGCAGAAGAACGAGGACAAAGCGAAGCAATTGCCCGTAACCTTTACGAAATGAGCGATATGACCGTTCCAATTATTTCGATTGTTATTGGAGAAGGTGGCAGTGGTGGGGCCTTAGCTCTTGGCGTTGGAAACCAAATTTACATGCTAGAAAATGCAGTATTCTCCGTTATTTCGCCAGAGGGTGCAGCAGCGATACTCTGGAAAGATGCGGGGCTTGCTAAACAAGCAGCAGAATCTATGAAAATAACGGCTACTGATTTATTTGAGCTAGGTATTACAGACGGCATCATCCCAGAAATACGTGGTGGAGCTCATCGTAATGTAGAAGAACAAGCCGCACTTATCTCGGCAGTAATCCGCAAAAGCTTGAATTCCTTATCAGCTCTTGGCGGTGAACAACTAGCAAATCAGCGGTATGAGAAATTTAAGAAAATCGGTGTTTATGAAGAGTTATAAGTACCAAAAGCCATTAAAGTACAAGCCAACAACATTTGGTTCGTACTTTAATGGCTTTTTAGTCGGTTGAAAAATGGTGTTTTGTTACATACTGTACTATGTTTGGCCCACTATAGCAAAGGGTAATAAACTTATACCAATTCTTATATAGAAAGCAATTGGTATACACCATGCGCGGGTGGAATTAATGAAAGGTTTCACAAAATATGAAAAAAGAACTAGATTCATGCTTTCATTTTTAAGAAAAGTGATGTAGAATGTAAACATGTGATGAAAAATAATATTCATTGTTTGAGGTGGGATTTTGATGAAACGTATTGCAGTTTTAACAAGTGGTGGAGATGCACCAGGAATGAACGCTGCGGCTCGTGCCGTCGTTCGTAAAGGTATTTATGAAGGTCTGGAAGTTTATGGAATAGATTATGGCTTTTTAGGTCTTGTGAATGGAGATATTCATAAGTTGGATTTAGGTTCTGTTGGAGACCTTCTACATCGCGGAGGAACGTTCCTTTACTCGGCCCGTTATCCTGAATTCGCGACAGAGGAAGGCCAACTAAAAGGTATCGAGCAATTGAAGAAATTCGGTATTGAAGGCCTTGTTGTTATCGGTGGAGACGGTTCTTATCACGGAGCCGAAGCTTTAACAAAACGTGGTTTCCCAACAGTTGGTATTCCAGGAACAATCGATAATGATATTTCTGGTACTGATTTTACAATCGGCTTTGATACGGCATTGAACACAGTGCTCGATGCATTGGATAAAATTCGTGATACAGCAACAAGTCATGAACGTACTTTTATCATTGAGGTAATGGGTCGTGATGCTGGTGATATCGCACTTTGGTCTGGGCTAGCAGGAGGGGCTGAAGCTATTATCGTTCCTGAGCACGATTTTGTGATGGAAGATGTTGTAGAGCGCCTGAATAAAGGACTTGCTCGTGGTAAAAAACATAGTATTATCGTTGTTGCAGAGGGTGTTATTTCTGGTAACGAATTCGCGAATCAATTAGCTGAATTTGGTGATTACCATGCTCGCGTAACGGTTTTAGGACATGTACAACGCGGTGGTAGTCCAACTGCTTTTGACCGTGTATTAGCGAGCCGTTTAGGTGCGCGTGCTGTCGACTTATTGATGGAGAATCGTGGCGGACTTGCTGTTGGTATCAAAAATAATAAAATCGTCGAAAATAGTATCACAGAGGTTTTGAAAGAAAAACATGTGATCGATAAAGAAATGTTCGATTTGGCAACAATCCTATCTATTTAATATTATCGGTTGAGGTTTCTAGTTTTTCCATAGCTTAGAAGCCTTTTCCTGCGGATTAAAATGAAAAAGTATGAAAACAGGTTACATAAAATAGTGCCTAAAAAGAACTAAAAATTTTGGGCAACATTCACATAGATTCACAAAGCACTTGAGCACTAGTGAAGTTACTGGTAAAATGAAGCCGATGCGTTTATAATAAGGAATGAATGAATAGGTATTCTTAGGAGGAGTATAAAAGATGAAAAAAACTAAAATTGTTTGTACGATAGGTCCTGCAAGTGAAACGGTGGAAACATTAGTACAATTAATCGAATCAGGTATGAACGTATGTCGTCTTAATTTTTCACATGGTGATTATGAAGAGCATGGCGCACGTATCCAAAATATCCGTGAAGCCGTTAAGATTACGGGAACAGAAGTAGCAATTTTACTCGATACAAAAGGTCCTGAAATCCGTACAAACGATATGGAAAATGGTAAATTAGAATTTTCAAAAGGAGACACTGTTCGCGTTGCAATGGAAGAAGTCCTTGGAACGAAAGAAAAATTCTCTGTAACATATACAGAACTGTTTGATGATGTGGAAGTCGGTTCTACAATTCTTTTAGATGATGGACTAATCGGCCTGGAAGTTATCGAAAAAGATGCTGCTAACCGTGAGCTCGTAACAACAGTTCAAAATCCAGGCGTACTTAAAAATAAAAAAAGGCGTAAATGTGCCAAACGTATCGATTAACTTACCTGGTATCACAGAAAAAGATGCAAATGACATCCGTTTTGGTCTAGAGCAAGGCATTGACTTTATCGCGGCATCATTTGTCCGTCGCGCAACAGACGTTCTTGAAATCACAAAAATTCTAGAAGAGCATAACGCAACACACGTGCAAATCATTCCTAAAATCGAGAATCAAGAGGGTGTTGACAATATTGACGAAATCCTCCAAGTGTCTCAAGGCCTAATGGTTGCTCGTGGTGATCTAGGCGTCGAAATTCCTGCTGAAGAAGTTCCGATTGTTCAAAAACAATTGATTAAAAAATGTAATAAACTTGCAAAACCAGTTATTACAGCAACGCAAATGTTAGACTCTATGCAACGTAACCCACGCCCAACTCGCGCAGAAGCAAGTGACGTAGCTAATGCCATTTTCGATGGTACAGATGCAATTATGCTTTCCGGTGAAACAGCAGCTGGGGACTATCCAGTAGAGTCCGTACAAATGATGACTAAAATTGCGCTACGTGCAGAAGAAGCGTTAGTTGCACAAGATAAATTTGCTCTAAAAGCACACCAAAATTCAGATATGACAGAAGCGATTGGTCAAGCAGTTGGTCACACAGCGCGTAACCTAGGTGTACACACAATTGTTGCGACAACACAAAGCGGTCATACAGCTCGCATGATTTCGAAATACCGTCCAAAATCACACATTTTAGCGGTTACTTTTAACGAGCGTGTATGTCGCGGATTATCTTTAGTATGGGGTGTGTATCCTCGCCTAGCAGCACCAATTGCCAACACAGATGACATGTTCGATCTTGCAGTAAAAGAATCCTTAGCATCAGGACTTGCAAAACAAGGCGATTTAATCATCATCACTGCAGGTGTTCCAGTTACAGAATCCGGTACAACCAACCTAATGAAAATCCAATTAATTGGTGACAAAGCAGTATCTGGTCATGGAATTGGCTCTACTTCTGTTATTGGTCAAGCAGTCGTTGCTAAATCTAATAAAGAAGCACTAGAAAAGGCAGTAGAAGGTGGCATACTTGTCGTTAAAACAACAGATAAAGAAATGTTACCAGCATTCGAGAAGAGTGCAGCAGTCGTTGTAGAAGAAGGCGGCCTAACTAGTCATGCGGCAGTTGTTGGAATTACACTAGGAATTCCAGTGATTGTCGGTGCAACAAATGCAACAGATCTTGTCAAAGACGGCGAAACAGTAACAGTCGACGCACGTCAAGGCAATGTTTATAATGGGAAAACAGCGACACATTAATTGAAAAGCTGAACACGCCCGTTAGGCCCGAAAAAATTGTTAGGGGACGCAGTAAAAGTCCTCCTTTGACTTTTATGGAGGGCACGAAATTTTCGAGGGACTGAGTAAAGGAAGGCAGTTTCATTGCATTCAACTGCATATTGAGGTTCTAAAAAAGCACACTTCGCTTTTCAAGAACCACAACAAAGCTGGATCCGGAGGTGCATCACGTGATGCAGTACATGGATTACATGCTCACTGTGTTCGCATGTGTATTGAGGTTCTTCTTGTTACCTGCTTCTTCTCGGTTTCTTGTTACTTCTTGCTAGGTGCATAAGAGCCGCTGGTGGATTACATGCTCACTTCGCTCTCATGCATATTGAGGCTCTAATTCAGCAGAAGACGCTTCATAAGAGCCTCAACAAACTTAAAACCAGATTACATCCAAAACGAGGGTGCTAATCTGGTTTTTTAATCTTTGGAAGGGTATGTCACCTTTCTCATTTAACCAAAACTACGCTATAATAAAAATAAATAGTAAAAGGAGGTACCGAGATTATGAAAAAAATAATCTATTACTGGGCTATATATGGCATAATCGAATTACTGACCTATATCCTCCTATTTCGGTGGATTGGCTTTTGGCCGCTGCTACTTTTCCAAATTGCCTCCACAGCATTTGGCATTTTTATCATCAAACGCTTATGGCGAGCCATTACCCAAAATATGCGTGAAGGAAAAATTATTTCTCCATATTTACTCGACACAGTTTGCTTCATCCTAGCAGGGATCCTACTCGTCATTCCAGGTATTATCACATCCCTATGCGGTCTTCTTCTATTCCTGCCATTTATCCGATCGTGGATGAAACCACGCATCAATCGCTGGCTAGAACAGCGTATGAATCAAGGCAACTTTACCTATTTTGATATGAGATAGAAGGTGATTGACTTTTCTTATCTATTTTCAGATATACGATAAGTATCGCTTTACATCAAGGGGTACAGGTGTGTTATAATACAATTAATCTGACATTTTCTCAGAAGGAAAGGTTTGTTCTTCTTGTTTACAGAAAGCATGTTATTTTTACTTTTATTTCTAGGACTTGGGCTATTAGCAAAAAATAATTCACTGATTATTGCGGTTGCTGTGGTGATTCTATTGAAACTTTTTCATGTGGATGGAAGAGTTATGGAAATGATTCAATCGCGAGGAATAAATTGGGGTGTGACGATAATTACAATTGCCATCCTAATTCCGATTGCAACAGGACAAATTGGTTTTAAGGATTTAGTAGATTCCTTTAAATCAGCAGCGGGCTGGATTGGCCTGTTGGCAGGGATTGCCGTATCCATTTTGGCGAAAAAAGGTGTCGGTTATATGGCTGTTGATCCACAAGTGACGGTTTCACTTGTTTTTGGTACGATTTTAGCGGTGGTGCTATTTCGTGGTATTGCAGCTGGGCCAGTCATCGCGGCTGGGATTGCGTATGTCCTGATGCAAGGTGTCGCCTTATTCAAGTAAATTATTATTCAAGACAATTACATAGCATACAACGCTAAGATTGATATTGTTAGGGGGAAAAATAATGACGGTTTCAAAAGGTTTGGAGAATGTATATGTGGCGGAAACGTCAATTAGCTCGATTATAGATGACATGTTAACTTATGTTGGATATGGCATTGATAATCTGATGGAAAGTAATGCAACATTTGAAGAGGTTATTTATTTGTTGTGGCATTTACGTTTGCCGAATGAAGAAGACCTGGCAAAGTTTAAGGGCGAAATACATGAGAATATGGCAGTTTCTGAATCTATTATTACGAGCTTGCGTTTGCAACACCACCAAAACTTGCATCCGATGAGTGTTCTGCGTACAACAGTTTCAATGCTTGGTGTGTTTGATATGGAAGCGGAGATGGATGATGGCGAAGCTGTATACCGAAAAGGAATTCGTCTGCAAGCGAAGATGCCTACGATTGTTGCCGCATTTTCACGGATTCGTCGTGGTCTGGATCCAATTCCACCACGCAGTGATTTGAGTATGGCAGCAAACTTTTTATACATGCTAACCGGCGAAGATCCTAGTTATTTGGAAGTGGATGCAATGAATAAGGCGCTAGTGTTACATGCGGATCATGAATTTAATGCTTCCACGTTTACTGCGCGTGTTTGTGTTGCGACATTGTCCGATGTTTACTCTGGCGTTACGGCAGCAATTGGGGCGCTCAAAGGACCACTTCATGGTGGTGCGAATGAACGCGTTATCGACATGATTGAGGAAATGAAAGAAAAAGGCCATGTGCGCGAATACATTCAAACTAAAATTGATAACAAAGAGAAAATTATGGGCTTTGGTCATCGTGTTTATCAAGGTGGCGATCCACGTGCGTATCATTTGAAAGAAATGGCTCGGAAGCTTACTGAGAAAAAAGGCGAGCCAGAATACTACGATATTTCAGCTGAGGTTGAAGAGGCAGTTTGGGAATTTAAGCATTTGAAACCGAATGTCGATTTCTATTCTGCATCTGTGTATCACGCACTAAACATCGATCATGACTTATTTACGCTTGTTTTTGCGATGAGCCGTGTATCAGGATGGTTGGCGCATATTTTTGAACAATACCGAGATAACCGCTTGATTCGACCGCGTGCGATTTACGTAGGACCAGAGTCAAGAGCATATATTCCTGTCAATGAACGGGACTAATAATTACAAGGGGGAATTAATTTGACACAAGGTGAAAAGATCCAAGTAGTAGACGGTGTTTTAAAAACGCCAAATAATCCAGTGATTCCATTTATTGAAGGCGATGGTACAGGCCCAGATATTTGGCGCGCCTCTAAACGTGTGCTCGATGCAGCTGTTGAAAAAGCATATAATGGTGAAAAGAAAATCGATTGGCGTGAAGTTTTAGCAGGTGAAAAAGCGTTTAACCAAACAGGTGAATGGTTACCGCAAGCGACGTTAGATACAATTGATGAGTATTTAATTGCGATTAAAGGACCTCTTACAACGCCGATTGGTGGCGGTATCCGCTCGCTAAATGTAGCGCTACGTCAAGAGTTGGATTTATATGTGTGCTTACGTCCAGTTCGTTACTTCACAGGGGTTCCTTCTCCTGTAAAGCGGCCTGAAGATACTGATATGGTCATTTTCCGTGAGAATACGGAAGATATTTATGCAGGCATTGAATTCAAAGAGGGAAGCAATGAAGCGAAGAAGTTAATTGATTTCCTGCGTGATGAATTCGGTGTAAATAAAATTAGGTTCCCTGAAACATCGGGAATCGGCGTGAAACCTGTTTCTAAAGAAGGAACAGAGCGCTTGGTACGTGCGGCGATTGAGTACGCGATTAAAGAAAAACGCAAATCATTGACGCTTGTGCATAAAGGAAATATCATGAAATTCACAGAAGGAGCCTTCAAAACATGGGGGTATGACCTTGCAGAGCGTGAATTTGGCGATAAAGTTTTCACATGGTCCGAATATGACCGGATTGTGGAAGCAGAAGGTGTCGACGCGGCTAATGCAAAACAAGATGCGGCGCTTGCAGCAGGCAAGATTTTAGTTAAAGACTCCATTGCAGATATTTTCTTACAGCAAATTTTGACACGTCCAGCAGAATTTGATGTCGTGGCGACGATGAATTTGAATGGGGATTATATTTCTGATGCGCTTGCGGCTCAAGTTGGCGGAATTGGTATTGCTCCGGGTGCAAACATTAACTATTTGACAGGACATGCGATTTTTGAGGCGACACATGGCACTGCTCCAAAATATGCCGACCTTGATAAAGTGAATCCATCATCCGTGATTCTTTCTGGAACATTATTGCTTGAACATATTGGCTGGAGTGAGGCAGCGAACTTGATTATTAAATCGATGGAAAAAACAATCGCTGCCAAAACGGTTACTTACGACTTTGCACGTTTAATGGACGGTGCGACAGAAGTAAAATGTTCCGAGTTTGCAGATGCATTGATTCGCAATTTTTAATTTAAAACAAGACCGTGTTTTGAAATAGGAGTGAGCCCTTGACCCCTGTTTTGAAACATGGTTTTTTATACGTGCGAATAAAGGCGTAATAAGTGTTTCTATGGTAAAATAGACATAATCAGCGTTAAATTTTGAGGAGGAATCCCTGTGAATAAAATCGTACTAATTGATGGAAATAGTATTGCGAATCGTGCTTTCTATGCATTGCCACTTTTGAGTAATGACAAAGGTGTCTATACGAATGCAGTGTACGGCTTTGCAATGATGATAATGAATGTGTTGGAAAAGGAGCAGCCAAATCATGTATTGGTGGCTTTTGATGCGGGAAAAACGACCTTCAGACATAGCCAGTTTAAAGAGTATAAGGGTGGGCGTCAAAAAACGCCTAGTGAATTATCTGAGCAGTTTCCATTCATTCGGGAGCTATTGGATGCTTATTCGATTCCACGCTATGAACTACCGAACTATGAGGCGGATGATATCATTGGCACAATAACAAAGCACGCCGAAAAAGATGGTTTAGAGGTCATTGTTATAACGGGAGATCGCGATTTAACACAACTTGTAAGCGACAAAACAACGGTGTACATTACCAAAAAAGGCATCACGGATATGGAGCAAAATACGCCAACTAGTTTGAAAGAAAAATATAATCTCACACCTGAGCAAATTATTGATATGAAAGGCTTGATGGGCGATGCTTCCGATAATATTCCAGGAATTCCTGGCGTTGGCGAAAAGACTGCGCTGAAACTACTACATCAATTTGGGACAGTAGAGGAAGTATTAGCTAACGCTAATCAAATTTCTGGTAAGAAGCTACAGGAAAAAGTGATAGATAATAAGGAATCGGCAATTATGAGTAAAGAATTGGCGACAATTAACACGGATTCGCCACTAGAAATCAAAGTTTCTGATTTGAAATATAACGGGTATGATACAGAAAAAGTTGTGCCGTTGCTAAAAGAATTAGGTTTTGCAACGCTTTTGAAAAATATTCAAGGGGAGTCTAGTGAACCGGAAAAAGAAATGGAAGCCATTACTTTTGAAATGGTAGACGAGATTACGACTGCGCATTTAAGCGATAAAGCTGCAGTTTATGTCGAGTTGGATAACGATAACTACCATACGGCTTCCTTTATTGGGATTACTTTTCATTCGGAAGCTGGGACATTCTTTGCCAATGCAGATGCATTAACAAAGTCACCAGAGCTGAAATCGTGGCTAGAAAACCCGAAGAAAGAAAAAGTCGTATATGATGCAAAGAAAACGATTGTTGGGCTTTCCAAATTTGATATAGCAGTTGATGGCATCGAATTTGACATTATGCTAGCGTCTTATCTGCTCAATCCATCTGATACAATTGACGATTTTGCGAGTGTGGCAGTCAGTCACGATTTCGATGCGGTGAAAACCGATGAGCTTGTTTACGGAAAAGGGGCTAAACGAGTGATTCCAGAAGAAGCTATTGTGGCAGAACATTTAGCACGAAAAGTAGTTGCAGTTTCTGAATTAGAAAGAAAGATGCATACAGAACTCGAAAATAATGAGCAGTTAGGCTTATTTGAAGACCTTGAGTTGCCTCTTTCTAAAGTGCTTGCTAAAATGGAAATGTATGGCGTTAAAGTTGATACCGCACGTTTAGAAGATATGAAAGTGGAGCTTGCAGGTCGGCTAAGTGAGTTGGAGAAAACGATTCACGAATATGCAGGTTCTGAGTTTAACATTAATTCACCGAAACAATTAGGTGTTGTTTTATTTGAAAATCTAGGATTACCGGCTGAGAAGAAGACTAAAACGGGCTATTCCACATCCGCGGATGTCCTTGAAAAACTCGCAGGTTCACATCCAATCATTGAAAGTATCTTAATGTATCGTCAACTTGGTAAACTCCAATCAACTTATATCGAAGGCTTGCTAAAAGTGACACATCAAGATACGCAAAAAGTGTACACGCGCTTCAATCAAACATTGGCGCAAACGGGGCGTCTTAGTTCTGTTGATCCAAACCTGCAAAACATCCCAATTCGCCTTGAAGAAGGACGTAGAATCCGCCAAGTTTTTGTTCCATCAGAGCCAGGTTGGAAGATTTTTTCAGCCGATTACTCACAAGTTGAATTACGTGTTTTAGCTCATATTTCGGAGGATGAGAACTTGCAATACGCGTTCAATCACGACTATGATATCCACACAAAAACAGCGATGGACGTTTTTCATGTGGAGCAGGATGAAGTGGATTCGCTGATGCGCCGCCAAGCCAAAGCTGTCAATTTTGGTATCGTGTACGGCATTAGTGACTATGGTCTATCTCAAAATCTGGGTATTACGCGAAAAGAAGCACGCGATTTTATCGATCGTTATTTCGTGAGTTATCCTGCAGTAAAGGAATATATGGAGAACATTGTGCGCTCTGCAAAAGAAAAAGGCTATGTGGAGACCATTTTACATCGCCGTCGTTACATTCCAGAAATCACAAGTCGAAATTTCAATGTTCGCGGGTTTGCTGAGAGAACAGCGATGAATACACCAATTCAAGGAAGTGCCGCCGATATCATCAAAAAAGCGATGATCCTCATGAATGACCGTTTGATTTCAGAAAAACTAGAAGCGCGTCTTCTGCTCCAAGTGCACGATGAGCTTATTTTTGAAGCACCTGAAAGCGAAATCGCGAAACTCGAGGAAATCGTTCCGGATGTAATGGAAAATGCGGTTGAACTTTCCGTGCCACTCAAAGTTGATAGTTCTTTTGGCGACACATGGTACGATGCTAAATAACATAAGTAAGGGGTTAAAATCATGCCAGAATTACCAGAAGTAGAAAATGTTCGAGCAACACTCGCCGAACTTGTGATAGGTAAAGAAATAGATCAAGTGATTATCGGTGTTCCAAAAATGATTGTTGGAATGCCTGCTCAGCAATTCGTAGGAAATATGATTGGGCAAAAGATTGAAGCTGTTCGCCGTCGCGGTAAATTTTTGCTTATCGATACGACAGATGGAACGCTTTTATCACATCTACGAATGGAAGGGAAATATCGTCTCCATAATGCGACAGATCCAGTAGACAAACATACACATGTGACGTTTCATTTCACGGACGATACCGAATTGCGCTATCTTGATGTTCGTAAATTTGGCACGATGGAACTTGTCTTAAAAGGCCAAGAAGAGCTTACAAAATCGATTCAAAAGTTGGGCCCTGAACCGCTTTCTCCATCGTTCGAAAAAAGTACCTTTGCAACTAAACTAAAAAAATCAGGACGCGCTGTCAAAACTGTATTACTAGATCAAAGTCTTGTTGCAGGTATTGGTAACATTTATGCAGACGAAATTTGTTTCCAGGCAAAAGTACTTCCGGAACGCCCAGCAAATACGCTTAGGTCAGCAGAAATTACAAGGCTTTATGAAAGTACAAAAACAATCATGGCAGAAGCGGTTGCACTTGGTGGCTCCACTATCCGCACATATGTGAACTCGCAAGGAAAGATTGGCGGTTACCAAGATAAACTTCAAGTGTACGGAGAAAAAGGAAATCCATGTCCTGTGTGCGGTACGCCGATTGTAAAAATCAAACTGAACGGCAGGGGTACGCATTTTTGCCCGAAATGCCAGAAGTAGGTGGCCAAAATGGCTTATATTATCGGTTTAACAGGTGGAATTGCGAGCGGGAAAAGTACAGTTAGTAAGATGTTTCATGAGGCTGGTTTTCCGATTGTTGATGCAGATATTGCGGCAAGAAAAGTTGTTGAAAAAGACACAGAAGGAGCGCGCCAACTCCGAGCTATTTTTGGTGCAGAAGTTTTTCAAGAGGACGGGGAACTCAATCGGCAGAAATTAGGAGGAATTATCTTTCATGATTCTGAAAAGCGTGAGGCTCTGAATGCTGTTGTGCACCCACTTGTAAGGCAATGGATGTTGAGCGAGCGTGACCGGCTGATAGCTAGTGGGCATGCAGTAATCGTTTTCGACATCCCACTTTTGATAGAAAGTAAACTGCAAGGAATGGTAGACACAATCATCGTAGTTTATGTGGATGAAAAAACGCAATTGGACCGGTTGATGGAACGAAACGATTTTTCAAAAAGTGAAGCCAAAGCCAGAATTGCGAGTCAAATGCCTTTAACGGAGAAAATTAGCTATGCGGATATCGTGATTGATAATTCGCATACGTTAGACGAAACGAAACAACAAGTAAACGAATTAATCCAGACCTTTTTAAAGTAGAAGCATAGGTGTCAGTCATGGTATACTAGGAAAAAGTAATAACATAAAATAGGAGTGGATGACAATGAAATGTCCATCTTGTAAAGGTAATAGCTCGCGCGTTGTGGATTCAAGACCTGCGGATGATGGAAATTCCATTCGGCGCCGCAGAGAATGTGAATCGTGTGGTTTTCGCTTCACAACGTTCGAAAAAGTCGAGGAAAGTCCGCTAATTGTCGTCAAAAAAGATGGCGTGCGTGAAGAATTTGCTAGAGAGAAAATATTGCGCGGACTCATTCGAGCTTGTGAAAAGCGACCAGTTTCCGTAGAACAGTTAGAAGATGTGGTAAATGCGGTTGAGCGTGAGCTTCGCAGTATTGGCGAAAGTGAAGTATCCTCCCATTTGATTGGTGAGAAATTAATGGATAAATTGGCTGTCTTAGACGAGGTTGCTTACGTGCGTTTTGCCTCCGTATATCGCCAATTCAAAGATATTAGCGTTTTTGTAGAAGAGCTCAAAGATTTAATGAATAAGACAAAACAGGAGTAAGAAAGGTGAAGTAGAGTGGCAGAATTTTGGATGGAGTTACAGCCAGTCGATAGCTACGAAGTGAAGGCGAATGGCGTGTTATCAGAAAAGGACCGCAAGATTATGACTTTTTTATATCAGCCATTAATGGGTGCGGAATGTTTGGCTCTCTACGACACGCTTGTCACAGAGGTAGAAGAAAATCGTCTTTGGTCGGAGAATCATAGTCATACGCAACTATTAAATTTACTTGGCATTAGTTTATCTAGTCTTTTCCAAGCGCGGTTGAAGCTCGAAGGACTTGGTTTGTTGCGTAGTTTTGTACGAACGACAGGTGAATCCCGACATTACATATATGAAATGGCAGCACCACTTTCTCCAGAACAATTTTTTTCCGACGGGCTTCTAAATATTTATTTATATAGTAAAATCGGCAATGCGCAGTATCAGCGATTGCGCCGTTTTTTTTCTGATGAGTCAATGCCAGAGAACGGTTTTGATGAAGTGACGCGCTCGTTTCAAGACGTATTTGAGACGTTTAGCGGGAGTGAGTTGCCAATTAGTACAATTGAAAATGGCGAACCGATGGGGCGGGCGACATCTCGAGGTGTGATACTGGACGATAAGGGATTTGATTTTGCGGTGATGTTGCAAAGTTTATCGCCAACCATGTTATCGCGGAATGCAGTTACAGAAGAAGTCCGTGCGTGTATTCTGAAATTACACGCGATTTATGCTGTGGAAGAACTCGACATGGTGCATTATTTATACCGCTCGGTGCAAGCAGATGGTTCGCTAGATTTGGATTATTTACGAAAAATTGTGCGAGATGGTTACCAGTTACAAAACAATCGCTTGCCGGAACTGAGGGCGAAGACGGAAAAAAAAAACTGCATCACAGGCACCGCAAGAAGGAGCATCAGACATAGAAGCATTAGCGTACTATCTAGAGAATGTGACGCCGTATCAGCTGATGGTTGATATTAGTGAAGGAGCGGTTCCAGCAGAAACAGATCTAAAAGTTATCGATGAAGTTTTAGCGCAACAGAACTTACCAATCCCAGTGATGAATGTGCTAATTGAATATGTTTTACTGCGATTAGACGGGAAAATTTCTAAAAACTATATGATGACTATCGCAGCGCACTGGAAACGAAAAAAAAGTCCAGACTGCCAAAGAAGCGATGGAAATGGCATGGGCAGAACATGAGAAGTATAAGAAGCTACAAGAAGAAGGTAAGCAAAAGGCACCGACTAGCTATCAAAATA
>NZ_AODK01000032.1 GCF_000525975.1 Listeria rocourtiae FSL F6-920 | reverse complement strand
GTTTTCCCATTATCATCAATAGCTACAAACGTAAAAAAAGAAGTAGCTGCTAAATAACGCTCACCATTTTTTAGATTCTCAGCAATGACTTTAACGAAAATTTCCATTGAAGAGCGCCCCGTAGACGCCACATAGGATTCTAGACATACCGAATGATCATTTTTGATTGGCTGAAGGAAATCGACGGAATCTGTTGAGGCCGTCACAATTCCGGTGCGACAATGACGCGATGCGCTGATCGACGCAGTATCATCAATATATGTCATCAAACGCCCGCCAAAAAGCGTATTATGATTATTTGTATCTGATGGGAATACTCGGCTCGTCTTAATTACCAATGAATCTTTACAAAATTTTTTGCATGCGTTCTGTCAATTTTATCAATCTCCTTTATATATCTGTTGAAAGTGGCAAGGTCACAATGAACGTTGAGCCAATGCCAAGATGACTCTCTACTGTTATTTTCCCATTATGTGCCTCCACAATATTTTTTACAATTGCTAGCCCAATTCCAGTTCCTGTTTTTCCACGTGTCCTAGCTTTATCCGCTTTATAAAAACGTTCAAATAAGAAAGGAAGGTCCTCTTCTGGGATACCACTTCCATTATCGATAATCTTAATCATAAGCTCATCCGCTTGGAAATCAGCTGTCTCGTGAACTTCAACAACACCTTCGTAATCTTCACGACCAGTATGACGAATCGCATTCATAACCAAATTCACCAACACTTGCTCCATTCTGTCTGGATCAAATGTGTATTCCAAATCAGGATTATCTGTTACCAGACGCAATTTCACATTATTTTCTTTAGCCAGCACTTCAAAGTTGGAAACTACTTTGTCCAAAAATGGCGTTACTTGCAGGCGTTCTTTTTCCAACTGATTGAACCCAGCTTCCATTCTAGCCAAATCCAGCATGTCATTCACCAAACGGCCAATGCGCAACGATTCATCATAAATAATTTGTGCAAATTCACGAACTTCTTCATCTGTTTGCGCCACACCATCAATAATCGCCTCACTGTAGCCCTGAAGCATTGAAATTGGCGTCCGCAACTCATGAGACACATTATTCACAAAATCCGCCTTCATCTTTTCTAGACGCTTCTCCTCGGTCATATCTCGGATTACTGTAACGATACTCCGAATATCATCACCATTATAGAGCAACGTCAAAATAGCAACATACGTCTGATCACCAAACACGATTTCTCCGACTTGCTCCTCACGCGCTTCCAAAATATTCGTCAACATTTGATCCAAATTTGGCGGGATAAGCACCTTATCCTCATTCTCTGTTGAAAAGAACCAGTCATGCAAGAACTGTTCTGCTGGTGGGTTACTCAAAATAATCGTCTTATCAATATTAAACTTAATAACACCATCTGCCATCCCGACTAAAATATTTGACAATTGCTCTTTCTCTTGCCTCAACGCACTAATATTATATTTCAATTGTTGTGCCATTTTATTAAATGCAATCCCTAAATCCCCAACTTCATCATGCGTATAAGTCGGAACTCGATTATCAAAGTTACCTTTTGACACAGCAATCGCGACTTTCTTCATCTCTCGAAGTGGATAAGCCATTCGCGATGATAAGATAAAAGATAAAATAGAAGTTGCTAAAATCGCTACAATTCCTGATATAATAAGCGTTCTTGTCACTTGTCCTGTTACTTTCAATATATCTTCATAGGATCTGTAAACATATACCGTACTAATATCGCCATCCATTGTCTGAAAACGCTGTGCACCCATATGTACTTTTCATTATTAGTGCCGTAGAAATTATACGTTTCACTAATATATTTTCCCTTAGCCAAATGATCATTCATTTTTTCGTCATTAAATAAATGCTCACGTGCTTCTTCACTCACGTGCATCGATGTTTGCTTAGACGCAACAGACTTACCATTTTTCTCTACAATAACACCCATAGGTTGGTCCAACAGATTAATAGCCGAGGAAATCGTATCGAAACCAGCTCCCCCTTCAATTAAATGCCCGATGTTTTCCGTAGTCGTCTTGATTTTATTCGTTATTTGCTCTGTATTTTTATCTTCATAAACAATGCCAATGAAAAATCCAGTTGCTACTAGAACACCTGTTAACAAAAGTATGATTGTTCCCCAGATTTTCCCTACGATACTATGCCAAAACCTCATTGCCACCAGCCCTTTAATCTGAATTTCAAACACCTTGTTGCTTGTGCCATTTCAAAAAATCTTGATATCAAGAAATAGATAGGCTCAGTTAAACCTATCTATCTTCTATCCAAGATATTTATTCTGTTTCTGTCACTTCAAACTTATAGCCTAAACCCCAGACGGTCACAATCATTTTAGCTGCTTCCTCCGAAACATCGTATAATTTCTCACGGAGACGCTTCACATGTGTATCAATCGTACGTAAATCTCCGAAAAATTCATAGCGCCAAACTTCTTTTAAAAGCGATTCCCGATCAAAAACCTTATCCGGTGATTTCGCTAAATAGTAAAGTAAATCATATTCTTTAGGTGTCAAATTGATTTCTTGGCCTTCTACAATAACTCGATGTGCCTCATTATCAATTTTTAAATGCGGAAAAGTAATGATATCACCAGGCACACTCGCTGCAACGGGTTGACTATGCTGTTGTGCACGTCTTAAAACAGCTTTGACACGCAAAACAACTTCACGAGGGCTGAACGGCTTCACAATATAATCATCAGCACCAACTTCAAATCCCTGGACGCGATTTGCTTCCTCCCCTTTAGCTGTCAACATAACAATCGGTGTTGCTTTATATTCACGTAATTCACGACAAACCTCGATACCATCTTTTCCAGGCATCATCAAATCAAGCAAAATGACATCATAACTATTATCAATTGCGAGCTGCAACGCTTGATTTCCATCACTAGCTTCTTCAATTTTATAATTTTCACGTTCAAGATACATCTTAAGTAAACGCCTAATCCGGTCTTCGTCATCCACAACGAGAATTTTAACTTGCTCACTCATAGGTAATCATCCCCTTACTCGTTTCTCTAAAAAGGAAACTTATTTCGGTATGTATTCATATTCCCTAGTCTTTTGTACCTTTTTATTGTCATTTTGTTCACAACTTTACTATAGCATAGAACAACCCCCTAATAAAAAAGAAAGCCACTATTCTTGAACAAATTATACATGCTTTTTTTTTATTTTTAGCTATTTTTACGCCTGAAATTGTGAAGCATGACAAAAATTTTACATAAAACGGCAACAAAAAACTAGGGATAAAGACACAAAACTCCCCTAGATTTCCATTGAAAAAGTAATATGATCTGCTCTTTTCTACTGAAGTCTTATTTCCCTGAATTCTAAGTTATTCATTTCAAAAACTTATTTCTTATCCCCAAATTGCGTTAACGACTTCAGTTTCTTTACTTCATGATGCGTCAACTCTCGTCGTTCACCAGCATTTAGCCCTTTTAAATCAAGAAACGCATAGGCTTCTCGTGATAGCTTCTGAACAGGGTGCCCAATACTGTCGAACATTTTACGAACTTGGCGATTACGTCCTTCATGGATAATAATCTCAACAATCGCTTTTTCTTTCTTCTTATCAAACGTTTGCAAACGGACTTTTGCCTTTGCAGTCTTGCGACCTTCAATCATGATGCCATTTTCTAATTTGCGCAATGCCTCTTTTGATGGGATGCCTTTGACACGTGCAATATACTTCTTCTCAACCTCATATTTCGGGTGCATCAATTGATTGGCAAAGTCACCATCATTTGTCATCAGTAGCAAGCCAGAAGTATCATAATCAAGACGACCAACTGGGTACAAGCGCTCCGGAATATCAATGAAAAAATCTGATACAACACGTCTTTTTTTTATCATCTGATACCGCAGACATAACGCTACGTGGTTTGTACAGTAGAAAATAGCGTTTCACTTCTTGCGTTAACTCAATACCGTTGACTTCGATTTTATCTGACCCGCCAACTTTAAGCCCCAATTCTCGAACTACCTTACCATTGACTTTCACTTTTCCTTCTTCAATCATTACTTCTGCTTTTCTACGCGATGTAATTCCTGCATTCGCAATTACCTTTTGCAACCGTTCCATCTTGCACCTCTTTTTAGCTATTCACTAATTATTATTCTAGCCCTATTTCCCGCCAAATCGATCAAAAAATAAGTCCATCTCATCTTGAATCATTTCTTCTGACTCTATGTTATCCATTGATGGCAAATCTTCTAACTTATTCAAACCGAAGCAATCCAAAAATTCGGAAGTTGTTACATACAGTTTAGCACGACCAGCACCTTCTACGCGACCTTTATCCATTATCAACCCTTTTGCAATTAACGTATGAATAGGTCCATCCGTCTTGACACCGCGAATATCATCAATCTCCATCCGCGTAATTGGCTGACGATAGGCTACAATAGCAAGCGTCTCAAGAGATGCCTGAGAAAGCGTAGTATTACCAGGTACTTCGACTAATTTTCGCAAATAAGCCGCATGTTCTTTTTTTGTTGCTAGTTGAAACATCCCTGCGAGCTCTAACAGAACAATACCGCGTTCTGTTGATTTTTCATAGCTATCACTAAGCATTTCCAACAAATTTAGCGCCTCAATATGACTAATTTCCATGACTTCTGTTAGTTGTTTCGTGCTCAGCCCTTGATCCCCTGCCGCAAAAAGCAAGCTCTCGAGAATTCCTAATTTTTTACTCACAGCTCTTCTTCACCTCTACTAAAAACATATAGCTTCGCAAAACTAGCTGCCTGCTCCACACCAATTTGACGACGCTTCATTAATTCCAACACAGCCAAAAATGTCACAATTAAATCATCTTTTGTCGCCATAACAAACAAATCTTCAAACACGACACGACCATGCGCTAGCTCAATCCTATCCATCACTTCATTCATCCGCTGATCAATCGATATTTCTTGTTTCGTAATACGCGTGTGGAGTGGCTGACTAAGTTTTTTACGTCGGAGCATCTTATGAAAAGCCCCCAGCATATCATTGAGCGAAACGTCCAAATTCGCCTGTTTCCCAGTTGTATCGTATTCGCCCAAATCCATCGGTGCCTTGCCAAAATAAAAATTCCGCTCCGACTCCTTCTCCTTTAGTTGTTTTGCAGCCTCTTTAAAACGCTTGTATTCCATTAGTTTTTCAACTAGTTCATCACGAGGATCGACGGAATCATCAAATTCGAAGTCTACCTCGAGCTCTTGTTTTGGCAATAACATTTTGCTTTTAATCGCCAAAAGCGTCGCTGCCATCACTAAATATTCACTGGCCACATCGAGTTCCAGCTCTTTCATCAAATGAATGTACTCCAAATATTGATCTGTGATATCCGCCATTGGAATATCATAAATATCAATTTCCAGTTGTTGAATCAATTGAAGTAGCAAATCAAGTGGTCCTTCGAACGCCTCTACCTTAAAATTAATTCCAGTCATTGAAAAGCCCACCTTAATGGAGCGGTAAATCCAGCTGCACTAGATTCTCAAAAGTTTCGCGCGCAACAACCAGCTTATCTTCCCCATTTTCCACGAAAACAACTGCGGCACGAGGAATTCTATTGTAATTGTTCGCCATCGAGTAACCGTAAGCTCCTGTACAAAATACTGCCAAAACCTCTCCTGCACCTGATTTTGGAAGCGGCAAATCCCAAATCAACATATCACCAGACTCACAGCATTTTCCAGCAATAGATACCGTTTCTTCTGCCACTTCTAATGGTCGATCCGCAATGACAGCATTATATTTCGCCTCATATAAAGAAGGCCTAATATTATCCGACATCCCGCCATCCACCGCAACATAGCTACGAATTTCAGGTACCTCTTTACGTGATCCAATCGTATAAAGCGTTGTGCCTGCCTCACCTACAAGCGAACGGCCTGGCTCAATCCAAATCTCTGGCATATCCAAACGATTCGACGTTGCAACATCGCGCACATCCGCAATAATTTCGCGCACATATTGTGATGGTGGTAACGGTTGATCCTCCGCAGTATAACGCACTCCAAAACCACCACCAAGATTTAGTACATCGGCATGAAAACCAAGTTCATTGCGCCAAATGACCAATTGTTCCATAATACGGTGTGCTGCCAGTTTAAAACCAGTCGTTTCAAAAATTTGCGATCCAATATGGCAATGCAATCCAATCAATCGGAAAACATCAATTGCCAACACTTGCCTAATCGCTTCCTCTGCCTGTCCATTCGTCAAACCAAAGCCAAATTTGGAATCATCTTGTCCTGTCAAAATATAATCATGCGTATGCGCCTCAATACCAGGCGTCACACGAATCAAAACGGATACAGAAGCATTCTTTTCATGTAAAACTTCCGCAAGCATTTCAATCTCATAAAAATTATCAATAACGATACAACCAATACCGTAATCAACTGCCATTTCTAATTCTTGTCTCGTTTTATTGTTGCCATGAAAGTGAATTCGTTCCGCTGGAAATCCAGCTTGCATCGCCGTATATAGCTCACCACCAGAAACAACATCTAGCGATAGCCCTTCTTCGTGCATCAATTGGTAAATTGCAATCGCTGAAAAAGCTTTGCTCGCATAAGCAACCTGCGCCTTTACTCCAAGCTCCTCAAACGTTTTCTTAAAACCACGAGCCCTTTCTTTAATCAACGCAACGTCGTACACATAAAGCGGTGTCCCGTATTTTTGCGCTAGCTTCAAAGTGTCCACCCCTCCAATTTCTAGATGTCCCACTTCATTCACTTGCATAGTCCCAAATGATTCAAACGCCACGTCAATCCCACCTTTACTTGTTTAGTCACCAACCCTCGCCTGTCGACAAATACTCAAGCCCCAGTAAAAAGCGCTTGAGGGCAAAATTGAGCGTTTTATCTTTGAACGCGAAGAGAGGATACAAAAGTTCTTTTATATAGTAGCACACAAGCACGCCTCTGAACAATAGGGAACATGCAGATTTCACCTTTTTTTATATCCAGAGGGTTCTATGTAGTCACAAAAAGAGCCTGATGCCTACTTCCAAGTGTCGCACCAGACTCAAATCTCATTTTATTTCACATTTCCGACTAATGCTTTAACATAGGTCAAGAAGGTTTCTTTCACATGTTCCGTCGTTTCGATAACCTCTTCATGACTTAGCGGTTGGTCCAGAATGCCAGCAGCCATGTTTGTAATGCATGAAATTCCTAAACAACGCAATCCACAATGGTTAGCGACAATAACCTCAGAAACCGTTGACATACCGACTGCATCTGCTCCTAACGTTCGCATCATCCGAATTTCTGCCGGCGTTTCATATGTCGGACCCGTAAATCCAGCATAGACACCTTCACGAACGTCTATTTCCAAGTCCTGAGCCAAAAGACGCGCTTGTTCGCGCAAATCCAAGCGATACGCATCTGACATATCTGGAAAACGCGGACCAAAATAATCGTCATTTTTGCCAATGAGCGGGCTCGTTCCTGTAAAATTAATATGATCCGAAATTAGCATTAAATCGCCAGCATTAAATAGCTCATTTACCCCACCAGCTGCATTTGTTACAATCAAAATTTCAACGCCAAGCTCCTTCATCACACGAACTGGAAACGTCACATCTTGCATCGAATATCCTTCATAGAAATGGAACCTGCCTTGCATTGCAACAACTTCTTGATTCTCTAGCTTCCCGAAGACGAACTGACCTGCGTGACCTTCTACCGTTGAAACCGGAAAATAAGGAACATCATTATATTTAATAACGGTCGGCGCCACAATTTTATCTGCCAAAACGCCAAGTCCTGAACCTAAAATAAGTCCAATTCTCGGCTTCTCACTATACGTTTCTTTAATTTTTTTTACCGCTTCCATCACTTTTGTATAATTCATTTATTCAATCACTCCTTTTATAATCAACCTCAAGCACGCGGATGGTATTGCTTATAAACATCTTTCAAGCGCGCTTTCGTAACATGTGTATAAATCTGCGTCGTGGAAATATCCGCATGACCTAGTAGTTCTTGCACAGAACGTAAGTCCGCCCCATTTTCTAAAAGATGTGTTGCGAACGAATGCCTCAATGTATGCGGTGTAATCGGCTTATCAATCCCTGCCTTAGACGCAATGTGTTTCAAATTTTTCCAAAAACCTTGTCGTGTCATTCCACATCCATGATGGTTCAAAAAAACAACATCGTTCCGCTCCGAAGCACGTCGCAATCTCGGGCGACCAAATTCTAAATAACGCTCTAAGACTGTTGTTGCCGTTTTACCGAGTGGGATAATGCGTTCCTTATCACCTTTTCCGATAGTCTGAATAAAACCCATTTCCAAATGCAAATCATCTAATTGTAACCGTACTAATTCTGTCACCCGAAGCCCTGTCGCATACAAAACCTCAAGCATCGCCCGATCTCGCATTCCAAGTGGATTAGATGCGTTTGGTGCCTCCAGCAATTTTTCAACATCATCCAAATTCAAAATTTTTGGCAATACCTGCGCCTGCTTCGGCGTCTCAATTTGAATCATAGGATCCCGATTCGCTATCTTTTCATGCAACAAAAAATGAAAAAAAGAACGCAATGAAGCAATGTAGCGCGCAATCGTTCTCGGTGATTTCCCCTCTAATTTAGCATAGGCCATAAAACTCACTATATGTATACGCTCTACATCGCGAATATTCATCGCTCCCTGCTCTTCCTCCAAATAATGCACAAAATAGCGCAAATCTCGTTCGTAAGCAACCAATGTGTTCGTCGATAAACCTTTCTCAACCTGCAAAAAATGCAAAAAATCGAGTATTAAATCATCCATAAGAAATCTCCTCAATAAGCGTTTTCCCGACTATCGAACTCACATGCACTTTATTGATAGCTTCTAAAAAGCTACCAATAAAGTTCAAAAGCAATCCCACCACACCAGTATATCAAAAAGCCTAACATTGCGGAAGTGAAAAAGAAATATAAAAAGAAAGTAACAAGAAGCACTAGGCAAAAGTTTCATAAAAGACTTTTGCCTTACTTTGCCCCGCTTTCTATTAAGACTCTCACTCACCTTCGAAAGCAACTTTTAACAATAGTCGACCTAGTTAAACGATTTATTCCGCTTTTTTCATGCTTGTTTTACACACCGTACAGATACCCTGAAATGTAAGACGATGATCTTTTACAAGAAAATCCCATTTCTGCTCAACAATTTTTTTCAACATCATCAAGTAAATCTTCTTGAATCTCCTCCACAGAGCCGCATTCCAGACATACTAAGTGATGGTGGAAATGCTTTGCACCTTCCTTTCGTAAGTCGTAACGAGCCACGCCATCCCCAAAATTAATTTTATCCACAACACGTAATTCTGTTAAAAGTTCCAGTGTACGGTAAACCGTTGCTAATCCAATATCTGGTGAAATATCTTTAACACGTAGGTACACATCTTCCGCACTTAAATGATCTTTTTCATTTTCCAATAAAATTCGAACTGTTGCTTCACGTTGTGGCGTTAGTTTATAACTTGCTTCATGCAATTGTGATTTAATACGTTGAATACGACCTTCCATTTTATGCCTCCCTCAGGAACAAACAATCATTCTCAATTAGTAGTTTATAATAATTCTAAATAAAAATCAAGCCTATTTAATCTTCTACTAAGATAGCAAAACAATTGGAATAAGTGGTTTTTATATCTATTTAAAAATAGCATAAAAGATTACAAAAGTCTATTCAGATTATCAATTACATGAAAAGATTATAGCCTATTTATAATTATTATCATTTAATTTTAGCAAGTAAGTACAAGAAATATGGTGCGCCAATGACCGCTACAACAATGCCTGCAAAAATTTCTGAAGGTTGTAATATCATTCGACCAACCGTATCCGCGACAAGGAGCAATAGTGCACCTATGAGCGCTGAAATCGGCAATACCCATTTGTGCCCACTACCAACTAGTCGTCTTGCGATATGTGGCCCGATTAAACCGATAAAAGCAATACCTCCACTGACTGAGACACAAGCAGCAGCTAGTGCTACAGCAACGATGAGCAGGATGGCCTTCTCTTTTTCCGTTCTAATGCCTAGTCCAGTTGCTACTTGATCTCCAAAACCAAGGATATCTAACGTTTTGATTTTAAATATGGCCACCGTTACTAAAACAAGGAGCCATGGAAGTAGCGCAAAAACATATTGCCAATTACTAGCCCAAATGTTCCCTGCAAGCCATTCCGCGACGATTTGATAGTTTTCAGGATCAAGGCGAATCGTTAGTAGCGTCATTAAGGCTGCAACTGCAGCCGATACCGCAACTCCTGTTAAAACGAGACGATTTGGTAATAGTCCTTCTTGCTTACTATAAGAAAGGCCATATACAACAAATGCCGTGAGAATAGCACCTACGAAGCCCACTAAAGGCATAAACATGACAGGAACATCAAGGGTAGATGGAAAATATGAAATGTAGAGCATAACCGCCAGCCCAGCACCATTATTAATCCCAAGTATGCCAGGATCGGCCAAACTATTTTGCGAAACAGCCTGTAATAGCGCACCTGAAACAGCAAGTCCCGCACCTACTAAAACCGCTACAACAATACGTGGCAGACGAAACTGCGAAATAATCAATGTATCTTGTGGTGAACCTTGCCCAACTAGCGTTTTGACAACATCTGCGAATGGGATTTTCGAAAAACCAGCATTGACGCTGTATACGAACGTACCTACAAGTAATATAATGAGCGAAATCAAAATCAACCAACGTTTTCGTGTAACTTTTTGTTCCATTGCTGTTCTCATCATCACAGACTCCTCCTTTCCTTACGAGCCACATAAAGGAAGAAAGGAACACCAATAAGAGCAAAAATAACACTGATTGGCGTTTCGTATGGCGGATTAACCATTCGTGCTCCGATATCTGCATAAAGCGTTAAAAGTGCACCAATAACCGCCGAACACGGGATAATCCAGCGATAGTCCACGCCCACCATATAACGAACAAGATGTGGTACAATTAATCCAATGAACCCAACAGGTCCAACGACTGAGACTGCCAATCCCGCCAAAATCAGCACGATTAACATCGAAAGTAATTTAGTTCTTGTTGTGTTTTGTCCTAAGCCAATCGCGATATCATCACCAAGACTTAAAATTGTAACAGATTTGCTCAATAATATCGCCGCCATTAAAGCACCCAGGAGCCACGGCCATACCACGACAATTTGCGACCACTTCACACCTGCTACTCCACCTGCAAACCAAAAAGCTAAATCTTGGCTCAACTTGAAATAAATCGCAATCCCCTCACTTAGCGCTGTTAATAAAGATGCCACGGCTGCTCCAGCTAAAACGAGCCGCGTCGGTGATAAGCCTCCTTTTACAAGTGCACTCACACCAAAAACAAGGATACAGCCTATCGCTGCGCCTAGGAATGAAAAGAAAATCAGGTAATTGTAGCTGAGCCCCGGCAAGAAAGCAAAACATACAGCAATCATAAAAGCTGATCCTGCATTGAGACCCAGTAAACCACTATCCGCGAGTGGATTTCTCGTCATTCCTTGCATCACAGCCCCTGCAACTGCGAAGGCAGCGCCGACCATCATATCTGCCAAAACGCGCGGAATACGCAATTCCCAAATAATTTGATGTGTCGTTAAAGCTTTGTTGTAATGAAATAATGCATCCCAAACGGTAGCTAAATCAATGTCCGCCGCACCAACAGCAATGCCGATAAAAATAGAGATGACAAGAACTGCGACACCCACCGTCAAAATCACGGTAGCCATTAATGGGCGTGTTTTTAATTGGGAAAGTTCCTTCGTTTTCATCGTACCCAGATCCCCTCACTATGTATCGAATTTGCGCTAGAAACTCAATAGTTCCAGCGCAAATCCCCATTTCTTATTTGCTATCTAAAATCTTATTTACAATTAAATCCATCTGTCCTTCTACCGCAATCGGATCATAGTTATACATCTCATCGAAATCCATCGTGAAAATATGATTTGCCCTATAGGCTGGTAAGTCTCTCCAAATGCTCGAAGCTTCTATACCGTCAAGCGCACCGTTCCTAGTATCCCCGTGCTTAAAACGCGTCACAAACATATAGTCCGCAGCAAAATCAGGCAACACTTCTAGCGAAATCTGCTTGTAACCATCTCCATCAATAACTTCATCTTGAATTTTCTTAGGCGCCTTTAATTGTAATGCGTTATAAAGGACTTGTCCACCCCGACCCCAATTATCCCCAAAAACATAGAAATTTTTATCATCACCTTCATACAATCCAACTGTTGCATTTGGAGCAATAACACCTTTGATTTTCTCTCTTGCTTGTGCCGCTTTTTTATCAAAATTCGCTAGCCATAACTTCGCTTCATCCGGTTTGCCAACGATTTCTGCAATAGCGGTTAGTTCATCTTGCACACTCTTGTATGTATTGTAAGGTATTAAAATAGTTGGCGCAATTTTCTTCATTTGGTTGTACTGATCCTCACCAGACACAATGATTAAATCTGGTTGCATTTCAGCTACTTTTTCGACCGAGGCCGGATCACCAATATCTTCTACACCTTTTTTATATGCATCCAAATAGGGATTTTCCAAAACAAAAGAGGTCGCACCAACTGGTTTCACGCCGAGAGCTACGAGCGATCCCATATATTCTGTTACAACGATTTTCTTCGGATTATTTGGTATCTTTACTGTTTTACCATTCGGCATTTTATATGCATGCGTCTCTGATTTCCCCTCCGCTGATTGATCACTCCCACATGCCACTAAAATAACCGCTATAACAGCAGTCAGCGCTAAAAATAATATTTTTTTCAAAACTTATTCCTCCTTTTTAATTGATAATGATTATCAATATCACTCGAAATTATAGCAACTTCCTTTTTAAAAAGCAAGAGGCACACAGTCTATGCTACGAAAAATAAGAATAATAAGTGGTTAGCTATTGCAACTTTCGTCAAAAAATTCTATACTAGTCTATGAGAATGATTATCAATCGCGAAAATTAAGGAGCGATGTATAGATGAATAATTTAAAAACAGAAGGCTTACAAATTTCGTACGACAAGCGTGTCATCGTGGACGCTTTAAATATTGAAATACCAACAGGCAAAATTACAGCACTAGTTGGCGCCAATGGTTCAGGTAAATCGACTATTTTAAAAACAATGTCCCGCCTGATGAAGCCATCTAAAGGTAACGTTTTTTTAGATGGAAAAGCAATTCATCGTCAATCCACAAAAGAAATTGCCAAACAACTAGCTATTCTGCCCCAAAACCCAACCGCACCAGATGGCCTTACTGTAACAGAACTTGTTTCCTACGGCCGTTCTCCCCATCAAAGTGGCTTAAAATCAATGTCTGCCAAAGACCACGATATGATTCAATGGGCGATTCGCGTCACTAGCATGACTGATTTTGCAGATCGTTCCATCGATAGTTTATCAGGAGGGCAACGACAACGCGCTTGGATTGCGATGGCCTTGGCACAAGAAACTGGTATTTTATTTTTAGATGAGCCAACAACATTTTTAGACATGACTCATCAGTTAGAAGTCTTAATGCTGCTAAAACAGCTAAACCTACAAGAAAATCGTACAATCGTTATGGTTGTGCACGATTTAAACCACGCCTCTCGTTTTGCTGATCATATGATTGCTATTCGCTCTGGTCAAGTAATCGCAGAAGGTTCACCAGTAAATGTAATGACTGAACAGACATTAGAAGATGTATTTGGCATCAAAGCAGACATTATGCTCGATCCACGTACCGGCGTCCCACTATGCTTACCATACGAAACGTGCCAAGCCTGTGAAATCAGACAAGTCGCAACCAAGTTAGCAGGTGAAGTTGTTGTCAAACTTGTATGATGTAACAATTATCGGAGCTGGACCAGTTGGCCTATTCACTGCCTTTTACAGCGGTCTGCGCTCTTTAAAAACAAAACTAATCGATGCCGAGCCAGCAGTTGGCGGCAAAATCCGACACTTCTATCCCGAAAAGATTATCCGCGACATTGGTGGCATACCTGAAATTGAGGGACAACAACTTGTGAAAAACTTACATGAACAAGCCCAAGCTTTTCACCCTACTATTATATGCGGTGAACAAATTACAAAACTCACAAAACAGGCAGATGGAACCTTCTTAATTAAAGCAGAAAACGGCAATTACCACTATAGTAAAACCGTAATCATCGCAGCTGGAAGTGGCACATATGAAGTCAATCCATTAGAAGTATCTGGTAGCGAAACCTATACAACAAGCCTATTCTATGACATTAAAGACGTCGCAAGTTTTCAAGATAAAACTATCGTGGTTTCGGGTGGTGGTAACGCAGCAATTGACTGGGCACAAGCACTAGAGCCGATTGCAAAAGAAGTCCACCTCGTTTATCGTGGCGAGAATTTCAAAGGCCATGAAGAACGCGTCAAAGAAATGCATGATTCCACCATTCACGTTCATATAAACCACGAAATTACAGCACTACAAGGCAATTCTACAAACTTAAAAAGCTGCATCATTCACTGCAACAGAAATGGAAGCACAACAAAAATCGACACAGATGCTATCGTCGTAAACCACGGTGTGAAAGTCAATCTCGGCTCCATGCTCGATTGGGGCTTTGATACTTCTGAATACGGTATTCTTGTCAATCACGAGATGGAAACTAGTGTACCTGGTATTTATGCATGTGGTGACATCTGCGCTTATCCACGTAAGATGCGTATCATTGCGGCCGGCTTACATGAAGGTCCAATCGCCATCAACAGTGCAAAAAATTTCTTAGATCCTGAAGCTGACGATGTCGCTATGGTCAGCACGCACCATGAAAGTTTTAGTGAAGTATAAAACCATAAAGCCAGCACCTCATATTTACAAGAGTTGCTGGCTTTATTATATCTATTTTTAAGAAATTTCCTATTTCTTTTCTTGACAAGCTGACTTGAAGTTTTTCCAACTACCGAAATAATAACGTACCAATCGATAATCCTCAAACTCGCTCATTGTAGGAAACCTCCGCATAATCCGTTCCATTTCCAAAATATCAAGAATTAGTCGCTCCTTTATTTCTTTGCCTTCCTCTTCACCTGCGAACTTTGTTAAGCCTGCCTGTTCAAGAAAAGTCTCCCAAGAATCATAGTGCTCCATAACAGACATATAGAGTGGAAATTCATGAGGCCCACTAATCGGTGGACGCCCCAACTGCTCCGAGATTCGCTTCACCTCTGCAATCAAATAATCTTCCTTATAAAAGCGTTTCTGCTCATTTTCCAAACCTGCTGCCCTCAGTGCGTCTGGCCATGAACCAAACAATTGTCGTGCCTTTTCAAAATGATTGTACATGCTACGTCTTGGCACACGTCCCTGTTCCTGCGCCAATTGTTGCAATTCTGCAATAATCTGTTCTTTCGTCACAACAGCTCTATCGTCCATCATCTTTCCCCTTCTCCTGTGTAATAACTAAATTTTGCATTATAATTATGTTGTATCACAAAAAAGAAATTGAAACAACTGAAAAATTTGCCAATTAACAAAAAAAACAAACCTATTTCATAAAATTTAGGTTTGTTTTCCCATAATTCATGTTTCTCGCATCATTCCATACTCTACAACCGCCACCATATTCATAAACTTATTTACTAAAGGTTGCATTTCATCCATTGTTGCTTCTGGGTTATCTCTAATAAAATCCGTTGCCATCATAATTGTGTAATCAAACAAGGCACGAACTACATCATGCGCATCCTCATATGCTACACCTTCTCGTAGCTGCACTTTCTCCAAGACCTGATTAACATACGTTTCTTGCACTTGGAGCATTTCAGTATAATACGCATGTAACCGTTTCGCGAGTGATGCCGGAGGATTTGCATAAGACTGCATAATCAACTTGAAAACAGCAGGATATTTTCTGCTAAAATTCAATTTCTGTTTCGTTGACCAAATCGCACCTTGAATAAAATCCTCCGTTGGCATTTCTGCTACCGGCACTTCCTGCATTGCTAAATCCACCGAATACTCTACTGCTGTTGTATATAATTTTTCCTTCGAGCCAAAGTAGTGAAAAATAAGCCCTTTCGAAACACCAGCAACTTCAGAAATTCGGTTTGTACTGGCTGCCTTATACCCATGATCTGCAAATTCACCGATCGCCACTTTTAGAATTTTATTCTTTTTATCTCCCATCAAACCCTCAAATCCTTTTTCCGGTAAAGTACAAAGGTCAGTATAACTAATACTATCATCGAAATAACAGTAATCCAAACATTGACGCCCTCCATTGAAGCTTTAATCATATCGGATGGAATAGCAAAGTTGATTGGAGAAAAATATTTAAAGAAATCCACGTTATCATTTATACCAGCAAGAATTCCTAGAATATACGTTAAAAAAACCAATCCCAACGCTACAGGAGTCGCCTGCTTGGACGAATGTACAATCGCTGAAAAACAAAAACCAGCACTCATAAATAGCAAAGCCACCAGTAACTCATTTGAGAATACCCGGACAAGTGACTGTACTAAATCACTCACATTCGCCCCATCTTGTTTCAAGAAAACAACTAAGACAGTTGAAACAGTGAATGTAATCGCCCAAAACGCAATAAATGAAATCGCATTACCAACCATTTTCCATGCCACTAGCTCCGAACGTGTAATCGGCTGCGCATACAAGAACTCAATTGTCCCATCCGTCTCCTCTTTAACCAATGCCTGAGCCCCAATCATTGCTGCATACACACATGCTGCAATAAAAATATACTGAAACACATACGCAAAATAAGCATCAATCTCCGTCAAATCCGCCATCGAACTGATGTGCAAAACGTTCATCATTTCTTTCGGTAAAGCGTTCATCTTCGTATTCACTAAATCTTGCATCCCACTCGATTGCATACTAGGAAAAAACGCCATGAACATTCCAAGAACTAATGCCACAACACCCGACCAAACGAGTAAACTTTTAAAATGTGTTTTCCATTCAATCTTTAAAATGTTCATTTTGTCTTCCTCCTTCATAAAGCGTCATGAATTTATCTTCCAATTCTTGATTCGTAATTGACAAATCTTTAATCCCCTCTGCCGCAAGAATTGGCAACACAGACTGCACATTTCCATCGAAAGTCAATCTAGCGCTCTTTTCTGTTGTCTCAATAACTTTGGCACCTGCATTAACAAGCTCCGTTACTGGCAACATATCACCTTTTAGCACAATCACTTTTCCAGACATTTCTTGATTTGCAATATTTTCAAGCGCTACAATCTCGCCCTCACGTATAAAAGCCGCTCGTGTGCTATATTCCTGAATTTCGCGCAAATTATGACTGGATAAAAAGATTGTCATCCCATCTTCCTGATTTTGATGCGTCATTTCTTTGAACAAATGATGCTGCATCAAAGGATCCAAACCACTTGTTGGTTCATCTAAAATAAGCAACTTCGGTTTCGTAATAAGCCCTGCCACTATTGCAACCTTTTTCTTATTACCAAGTGACATATCACCAAATCGCTTATGAGGATCAATATCAAACATTTCGTAATAACGCTTCATTTGAATCTGAGCCTGTTCAACATGATGGAATTTCGCAGCAAAACCAATAATATCGTTCGCCGTCATTTGTGGATAATAACGCACTTCACTCGGTACGTAACCAACCATACGCTTAATCTCAGCCGAACTTTTCACAATATCCTTACCAAAGATTGTTGCCTGCCCCTTGGAAGCATAAATAAAATTCAGTAACAGTTTGATGGTCGTCGATTTACCAGCTCCATTTGGTCCAATAAACCCAAATAATTCCCCCTCTTCCACTGACAAATTCACACTCTCAATCGCTCTTTTTTTATGATAGAATTTCGTCAAACCATTCGTCTCTATCGCTTTCATTTTCTATCCCTCCAATCCACAACTGACCATCTAGTCAACGTCATTGTACACCTACTTGACCACCTAGTCAACAAAAAACAATGCAACATAAAAAAGCAAGATATCACAAATCCTCTTTTTCTAGTAGGACATGAATCTTGCTTGATACAACTCGAGCGAAGGCATTTGTATTCAGATGATTCCCTAGCTAAAAAATGCCTACTCGAGATGTTTATAGGCACATTGGGGCTGTAATCCCCCCAACAATGCGAGCCCTTGAGAGCCGATTTATTTGGGTTTATAATTTAAACTCCTGATTACTTCATAATTTCTCCAAAAGTTCACAATAGCCATCTAATCCTTCTTATTTCATTGCTTCAAGTAATTGCCAATACTGCACAGCATAAACCGTTTTTGCATCACAAATAACTTGTTCTTCTATTAATTGTAAAGCTTCTTCTAGGCTTACCTCAATAATGTTTACAAATTCATCTTCATCTGCCTGCAGTGGGTTAACTTGTTTCTCTAAATCACCTGCAAGATAAATATGTAGCAATTCATCCGCAAAACCCGGTGATGTATAAAAAGATACAAGGTGTTTCAAACCATTTGTTTTGTAACCTGTTTCCTCCTCCAATTCACGTCCAGCCGTCCATTCTGGCGCCTCGCCTAGTTCAATTTTCCCAGCCGGAATTTCCACAATCGCTTTTTCTAACGGCTTACGATACTGCTCCACCATCACCATTTTATTTGCCGGTGTAATCGCAACTACCGCAACGGCACCCGGGTGTTTTACAATTTCGCGTTTACTCGTTGCCCCATTTGGCAAAATAACATCATCCACCACTACTTTAATAATTTTCCCATCAAAAATCATCTCACTTTTTAACGTTTTTTCCTCTAACGAATCCATTGTGAACACTCCGTTTCTAAGACTTTTCTATCATTATACCATAATCAAGTCTGAGTGGAATTTACATCGCACGACTGATAACATCTTTTCTGCCAATATGGTATGATATACTCAAATCAGTTAGCTTTTTCAAATGATTTTCTAACAACCAATACTTAAAAAATAAGGAAGCCTAAGGAGAAGATAGATATGGTAGTTTTTAAAAAATTTATGGCCTTTACCGGCTCAATCGTACTAACCCTCATTTTGTTCGGCATTCTGGCGAACATCTTTGTCAACAACTGGTTACTTATTAGTACAGTGACACTTGTCGTTGCAGCCTTCTTGTTCTTCTTTTCTTCAAAAGCAGGAGACAAGACACATGCGATACAAACTGGACTGACAAAAAAAGAATACAAATACATCCGTGCAAACTTAGAAGAATCCCGGGCTAAAATACTACGCCTTCAAAAAATCACAGCTGCCCATCGTACATTATTTACATTCCAAGAACGCGACAAAACACTCCTACTTACAAAACGTATCTATGGTATCGTGAAAGAAGAACCGAAACGATTTTATGACGCTGAGGATTTCTTCTTCTCACACTTGGATTCTTTAGTAGAGCTCACAGAAAAATACGCTTTCCTAAACAGCCAGCCTGTCAAAGATAAAAAGATTTATCAAACGCTTTCTGATACACGTGCGCTTTTGAACGACTTAGGTCGCGTTATCGAGAAGGATCTCTTTGCACTGCTTAATAAGGATGTATCAAGCCTTGATTTCGAGCTAGAAGTAGCAAAAAATTCAATCTCCAAACAGGAAAAGAAATTTGAAAGGAGAACACCCAAATGACCGAGAACCAAAAGCCAAACGAGCCTGAATTAGAAGCAAAAGAAACACCAACATATGAACAACCAAAAGCTGAGGTTATCGATGCCAATTTCAACAAAACATTAGATGACTTACTCTCTGATCCATTCGGCACAAACGGTACACAAACAGTGCAAGAAATCGTTAACAACGAATCTGACAAGGCACCACGGTTAGTGGATATACTGCCAGAGTCGAATCGTCGTCAAGCTATGGAACTTGCGAAACAAATCGAGCCAGGAAATCAAGCTGCAATCCTCGGATACGGTGCGCCAGCCCAAGCAAAGCTACATGATTTCTCTCATTCGATGCTCAATCAAGTTCAAAAACAAGATGTTGGGCCAATTGGTGAAATTATTAGTGACTTGATGTTCCGCCTGCAAGAAGCAGATCCAGATGAGCTCGCAGCTCGCAACAAGAACGTTTTCACAAAAATGTTCTCACGTGTGAAACAATCTATCAACGAAATCACATCAAAATATCAAAAAATGGGCACACAAATTGATCGAATCGCCCTGAAATTAGAACATGCAAAAAAAAAACGTTTAATGGAAGATAACTCTTTCTTAGAGCAACTTTATGACAAGAATAAAGACTATTTCCAAGCACTAAACATCTATATCGCAGCTGGTGAACTAAAACAAGAAGAAATAAACACGAAATTACTTCCAGAGTTGCGTAAAAAAGCAGAACAATCTGGTGACCAAATGGATTTCCAAGACGTAAACGATCTAACTCAATTTGCAGATCGTCTTGAAAAACGTGTCCATGATCTTAAACTTAGCCGTCAAATTACCATTCAGCAAGCACCTCAAATTCGTCTTATCCAAAATACGAACCAAGTACTCGCTGAAAAGATTCAGTCATCCATCATGACTGCTATCCCATTATGGAAAAACCAAGTGGCTATTGCACTTACCTTGCTACGTCAGCAACAAGCAGCAGAAGCGCAGCGACAAGTTTCTGAAACAACAAACGAACTTTTAAAACGGAACGCTGATATGCTAAAAACCAACGCCATCGAAACAGCTCGCGAAAACGAAAGAGGCATTGTCGATATCGAAACGCTGAAAGAAACACAATCAAGCCTCATCGAAACATTACAAGAAACATTAAAAATTCAACAAGAAGGGCGTGCTAAACGCGCTGTAGCAGAGAAAGAGCTTGTATCCATGGAACAAGAATTAAAAGATCGCCTGCTAGAAATGAAATAAATTTACTAAAAAAATGCGATATCTACTGATTACATCAGCCGGATATCGCACTTAGCGTGTCGACAAATGCTCATTTTCGTTGTTAAAAGCTCCGTTCCAGTGCTCACGTACCCGAGTACGCTCCGCGCTGGTACTCGCTTTTGCCTAGAAACTAAGCATTTGTCGACACGCTGAGGTTTGGTGGGAAATCATGTAAAGCAGTTTTTCTACAGTCTGAGTGCGATATCTACTGATTACATCAGTCGGATATCGCACTTTTTTATACCTATTTTCCCACACAAATTTCTTTAAACTCGGTTGCCAGCATACTAAAAACAACTAAATCATGATAAACATCATGGAACAATTCATGTTCTCGTAACACACCATCTCTATGAAAACCTAATGAATCCATCATGTTTAGTGACCTCTGATTAAACGCATAGACTTCGCAATAAACTTTATGTAAGTGCAACTCATTAAATGCTACGCCTAGTAACTCTATAATTGCCTCTTTCCCGTAGCCCTTTCCCCAACTGGATTGCTCACCAATGACAATCCCAAATGCCGCATTTCCATTTTCTCGGTCGATTAAACCTAGCTCTGCTCGACCAATGACACGCTCATCTAAAATAATACTGTATAGTAGCAATGATTGGTTCACTTTCAAAAAATATTTCTCATACATCGTTTGAAAGACTTCCAGAGACCGTGGTTTCGTAATACCGCTGGCCATAGCAATATCTTCATCAAGCTCCCACACATGCATTCCTTGCACATCCGCACGTCTAATTGGTCTAATTCTCCTTAACTCCCTGTTCATCAACTGACAACTCCCAATAATTAGTATCGAGACAAGTATAACAGTGATACAGCACACTAAACAAGTGAATTCCCTAAAATCCCTCTAACTTCAAATTTTCAAAGTGCAACGGCTTTAGATTCGTTACGGTCAGACCAACCAATCGAACGCTTTCTTCTCCATTATACACATCGCGCAATAAACTAACACCTGCATCATAAATAACATGTGCATCCCGTGTATATTCCATTAATGATATTCTTCTTGTGACGGTACTAAAATCACTATATCGCAACTTCAATACTACTGTTTTACCATGTTTGCCAATCCGTTCGAGGGAACTTTCTATCTTTTGTGAAAAAAGAAGCAACATATCTTGCATCTCTCGCTCATCGAAAATATTGTTTGCAAATGTTGTTTCTTTACTAACAGACTTGCGCTCGCGATGGGGATTCACTCTAGAGTCTGACAAGCCTCTCACCGCGCGGTACAAACGATATCCTTGCTTGTTCAGCTCTCGAATGAGATCCCATTCATTCCATGCTTTCAAATCTGCACCTGAATGAATACCTAATCTGTGTAGCTTCTCTGCAGTCACCTTGCCTACACCATGAAATTTCGTAACCGGCAGCCCTTCTAAGAAAACTTCTGCATCTTCTGGTAGCACAACAGTCATGCCAGCGGGCTTTTTAAAATCAGAAGCTATTTTAGCGATAAATTTATTGTAAGAAACTCCAGCAGAAGCAGTCAAACCTAATTCATGATAAATCGCATGCTGAATTTCTAAGGCTATCTTCATTGCAGATTTGATACCTTTCTTATTCTCCGTCACGTCTAAATAAGCCTCATCCAAGGACATTGGCTCTACTAAATCTGTATAGCGATAAAATATTTCACGAATTTGACTTGATACTTCTCGGTAATGCTCCATGTTCCCGTGTATGAAAATACCATGTGGACAGAGCTTATACGCTTGTTTTGTAGGCATTGCTGAATGCACGCCAAATTTTCTTGCTTCGTATGAGCACGTAGAGACAACCCCTCGTTTGTTCGGATCCCCACCAATAATAAGCGCCTTGCCACGATATTCTGGATGATCTCGCTCCTCAACCGAAGCATAAAACGCATCCATGTCAATATGAATAATTTTACGAGTCTTATCCACTGTATTCATCGCCTTTCAATATAAAAAAACGAACATTTGTTCTTTTTTTGATTATATATGCTTATTCGTCACATTGCAAGCTAAATACATAAAAAAAAGAGCCACTGCATAAGTAACTACATTGCTTCTTTTATTTCTTCTCAAATGCACCTTTTCCGAAAAATTCAATGACACGCGGCATAACTTGATACATCCGCGAAATAATGTTCATCAAGAAGGGGAGATTTATTTCACGCTTTGGCTTGCCCATAATTCCCACGATTTTCGCTGCTACTTTTTCAGGCTTCAAAACGAGAAAACCGACATTATTAAGATAATCCCCAGATTTATCCGCAATGTCAAAAAAGCTGGTTGCAATAGGACCAGGATTGACTGTAGTCACATGAATGCCCACTGGACTCACTTCCATTCGCAAAGCATTAGAATATCCTAGAACCGCAAATTTAGTCGCTGCATACGCGGATGATTTTGGTGTTGCAATTTTTCCAGCTTGGGAAGCAATATTGATAATATGACCAGATTTACGTGCTAGCATGCTTGGTAAAACCAGTTGTGTCAAGCGCATTAAACCGAGCACATTTGTGTCAAACATCCGCTCTACTGTAACAAAATCCGTTGTTACAGCTTCTTCAAAAATCCCAAAACCAGCACAGTTTACTAAAACATCAATTTTCGTATCACCAATTCTTTGAACCACTTCCTCAACCTCTACAAAATTAGTCATATCCATCTTATAGTAAGCGCTAATAACCCCATAATCGGCTTGAATTTGTGTTGATAACTCCGCTAGTTTTTCTGTACGACGCGCTGTTAAAATTGTATGCGCTCCTTGTGTAGCAACTTGGCGTGCCATCTCTGCACCAAGACCATTCGATGCCCCAGTAATCATCACCGTTTTTCCTTTTAAAAAGTCATTCATCCTTTTTCAAACCCCTTTATAGTTCAAATATGGCAAAATCCGTTGCTATTTCTGTATTAGGAAAAATTTCACGGCATTCTGATACGAGTTCGCTGTTATCCTCGCGACTATATCGCGAACTAATATGCGTAATAATCAACCGTTTTGCTTCTGCTTTTTTAGCCAAATTTGCTGCTTCCACTGTTGTGGAATGCATATACTCACCTGCCATGTCGCCCATTTCCAAACCAAAGGTCGCTTCATGAACGATGACATCCGCTTGATTTGCAATTACTAGCTCACTCTCCGTCGCCCTTGTATCACCAAAAATAGAAATAATCCGTCCTTTTTTTGCCGGCCCGATAAACTGACTACCATCCACAACAATACCATTCTCCAACGTTATCGTCTTGCCTTCCTTCAACTCTTTAAAAATCGGCCCAGGTTTCACACCTAGCGCAGAAAGTCCAGCAGCATCGAGCGCCCCCGGTTTGTCTGCCTCCTCAATTCGATAGCCATAACTTAAAATACCATGATCGAGCTCTCGACAAATAACCTTAAAATCTGCATCTTCAAACACGACCTCACCATCAATTTCCACGATTTCAAGCGGATATTTCAAATGTGTACCGCTCACAACTAAGCTCGTCCGAATATAATTCGCAATCCCCATAGGTCCATAAACCGTAAGCGCTGTATCCCCACCTTGAAAAGAACGGCTACTAAGAAGTCCCGGCAAACCAAAAATGTGATCCCCATGTAAATGTGTAATAAATATTTTTTCTAATTTACTCAGTCTAATCGAACTTCGTAAAATTTGATGTTGTGTTGCTTCCCCACAATCAAACAGCCAAATACTATTTCGTTCATTTAGCATTGTGAGCGCAATTGCCGTCACATTACGGCCTTTGGAAGGTACACCTGCTCCTGTTCCAAGAAAAATCAGTTCCATTTTGACCCACAATCCTTTCACTTATTCGTTACTAATCATACCATATTTATCTCTTTCATTGCACGCCTACCCCAAATCTTTTTCTGAATTTTTCGGTTCAATCAGTTGCACATTAGAAATCAAACCGCTAAAATGGTAAAGAATAATGAGGGCAACTATGATTATATCTTAATTGTCTCATTCCAGAACAAGCTTTGAAACATCCTGCCCTTTTTACTTGGTTAGGATGTCATCTGGCTTTACTAAAATCAAGCGAAGGCGAAAGCTTTCCACCGATTTATCTGGGTATGCTCCACACAATAATGAAAGAGGGTAAGTACGTATGACAGAAGTGAAAGAACAAGTAGCTTTAATTACTATTTTTGGCGGTACGGGAGATTTGGCAAATCGCAAACTTTACCCTTCGCTATATCATCTCTTCACGAAAGGCTTTTTAAAAGAGAATTTCGCAGTGATTGGTACAGCTCGTCGTCCATGGACCAATGATTTCTTTCGAGAAAAAGTGGTTGAATCGCTGAAAGGCATCGAAAAAGAAGGCTTCGAACCAGAAGAATTTGCATCACATTTCTATTATCAATCGCATGATGTAACTAATCGTGAATCATACGTTGAGCTTAAAAATTTGTCTGACGAACTCGATAAAAAATATGAACTGCAAGGAAATCGTCTATTCTACCTTGCGATGGCACCTAATTTCTTTGGAACAATCGCAAGTCGCTTAAAGTCAGAAGGTTTTGTCGATAATGCTGGATTCAGTCGCTTAATTATCGAAAAACCATTTGGCCGTGATTTGGCAAGTGCAGAAGAACTAAATGAGTCGCTTCGTCAAGCATTTGACGAGAGTGAGATTTATCGCATCGACCATTATTTGGGCAAAGAAATGATTCAAAATATTTCTGTGATTCGTTTTGCGAACTCTATTATTGAATCGCTGTGGAATAATCGCTACATCGATAATGTCCAGGTAACATTGAGTGAAACGCTTGGTGTAGAGGATCGTGGTCGCTACTATGAGGAAAGTGGCGCACTTCGTGACATGGTTCAAAATCATATTCTGCAAATCGTATCCTTGCTAGCGATGGAACCACCAATTAAATTAACAACACAAGAAATTCGCCATGAAAAAGTACGCGCACTCCGTTCATTGCGTGTCATTGAAGGCGATGATGTGTATAAATATTTCGTACGTGGACAATATGGCCCTGGAACAGTGGATGGCAAAGAGCTGCTCGGTTACCGTCAAGCTGATAACGTTAATCCTGATTCTAATACCGAAACCTTTGTTGCGGCCAAGCTCATGATTGATAATTTCCGCTGGAGCGGCGTTCCGTTTTACATTAGAACTGGTAAGCGCCTCGCGAAGAAAGCCACGCAAATCGCGATTCAGTTCAAAAACGTACCAATGAATCTATTTGGGTCAAATCATTCGCTCGGCGGAAACGTACTGGTGATACACATCCAACCAGACGAGGGAATCACGCTGCACATGAATGTTAAAAAACCAGGTCAAGGAATGTTGACAATGCCAGTTAATCTCAACTACGCTCACTCCTCACCGGATGGTATGAACACACCTGAGGCCTATGAAAAACTGATTCAAGACTGCCTAAATGGCGATGCAACTTACTTTTCACATTGGGATGAAGTTTCCTTATCGTGGAATTTCATTGACAAAGTAGCAACAGCTTGGTCGAATACAAAAGAACATTTCCCGAACTACACATCCGGCACAATGGGGCCAAAAGAAGCGGATGAATTAGTGTCACAGGATGGATTTAAGTGGTTTGATTGACGAGATGCCCAAAAAGGTCAAAAAAGACTGTTTAGGCGCAGGCAGATAAAATGTTTGCAGGATTAGAAGCTTAACCGTTTCTACCTAACAAAGAACCTATCTTTACTTACTTCGCATGTTACAGAAGTAAGTAAGATAGGTTTTTTTTGCAATCCAGCGCCCTCTACTGCTGTTCCCTTTTTCACAATTCCATGTTACAATTAAGGGGAATACGCAGTAAAAGGAGAATCAATATGCCAGAAAGCATTGACGATTATATCGATCGTGGTATCCATGGCGCAAAAGAAATTAATCCAGCCGAACGAAAAAAATACCTCGGTACTTTTCGAGAGCGAATCGAAATTCAAATGAGTAAACAAGAAGTTTTTCAGAAGTTTTGCACGAAAGAATTAGAACAAGAAATGAAAGATCACCCAAAGGCAAAACTCCTTCTAAACGGTTCTATCTCGTATGAAATATTACGCGCTTATATTATGTTAGCAGAAAAACATCGAATTCCTTTTTCAATTGTGGCACGTGAAGATGATGATACGCCTATTGGTCTTGTTCTGACAGAAGATCATGAGATAAATCGTGAAGACACGCACCTCCATGAAATGCCCATTATCACAGAAGGCACAACAGGAAAAGTCTCATTACTCGATAAAATCAAAGCTATTTTTCAAGATTAAAGGAAGTGACATAAATGCTCCATACGATTGTATTGGCACTAGCGATTCTTGTCTTATTACAAACAGTCTATTTTTTCATACGCAAAAATACCGATATGGGTGTTATGTTCTTGCTTATCGGTATCGCTTTGCTTATTATTTCTACTATCGGTTAGAGAAGATCGCGAAACAGGGGTCGTCTAGTTTTACATGTTAGCCTAGAGGTTCGCCGGTGTCTATTGCCGTGCGCAACCTCTTTTGCATCTCCCCGATTCCTCTTGTGCCATGGAGTGGAAATATAAATTGGTTTCTTCTATCCGACACATCCTCAAGTAGTGGTCGAAATTTTGTTCCACCTAGCATCACAATCGGTTCCTGCTTAATGTTTAGCGCCTGCCACTGCTCTGTTAACTCTTCTATTGAAACCGTGTTTGCTGTTACACCACGTGCTGTAAACCTCACATCATAAGTTCCTGGCACAATCGAATCAGGGGCTAAAAAACCGTACTTAGGCGACAAAATCAAATATTCTCCGTCAAATTTTTCCGCATATACTCTGCATAACCGATGGAAGGTTCCAGTATAAGCCTCTTTTGCGGGAACTGGTCCTATCCCCTGATGCCGATCCCAAATTTTTGGCTTCCCTGATGGTATAATGATCATGACTTCCCCCTATTTATTGGATATTCCCATAAAACAATCTTGCCACGGCTCTCTATTTTATCCTGATCAGGTTGATAAATAAAACCTGATTTACGCAACGCTTGAATCGAATAGGGATTATTCTCAAAGCTCCGCGCAAATATCCGCTTAATCTCAGGTTGCGCTTTTAGCCACATTATCAGTTCTGCTAGCGCTTCCGTTATATAGCCATTATTTTGATAAGCTGGCACGATACTGTATCCTAGCTCAATTTCCCCTGTTTCTTCTGGCTTGCCTTGTCCGCCTATTTCTCCAATGACCTTGTTCTCCTCTTTCAACACAATTAAATGCGTCCACTTTGTCATTTCTGGCTCTTTTTTCACATTCTCTAATATATACGGTAGGTAAAAAAAGAAATCGATTCCAGGCCATTCTCTGGACACAGCATAGCCCGATACCCGCTCCAGCTCATCTATGCCTGCAATCGTTGCTTTAATCCAGTCTAAATTGTATTCTAATAACAACAATCGTTTCGTTTCTATTTTTCCCATGTCAATACCTGACTTTCCGTTTCGATATATCTTCCTTCTAAAATTATCAAATTCCCCCTCATTACGCAAATTTTTTGCAACATACCACCTGTTATTATCACCATGTACTAATTTTTTGAAAACTTTTTTCATTTTAATTGTATGCGCTTACACCTTTACATATCAATCTATTTGCCATTGTATTTCCCTTTTTCAATGAAATCCAAAAGCAACAAATTTTCAAATAACAGTTGACATTTCCTTATCAAAAGCTATAATTAATAATAATATTACATTGATTGATACTTACTTGGATTCAAAAGGCTACATACGAATTTGTAAAAGTATCTCATGATGATAAATTTGATTTTAGAGGAGTTAATGACTTATGCAAACACTAAACCGAAATTACGTCATTACAATTTTATTACTCTAGCAAGGGTCTGGAACACTGTTTAAAACAAGCAGTCGTTTAGATCCTGTTTATCATTAAATGGGATACTTATCTAGGCATCCCATTTTTTAACTCAAAAATGGGATGCTTTTTTGTTGCCAATTTACCTTATCAATGTCATTTTTCATTTCAAAAGGTCATGCTAATTGATATATTCTAAAAATTCAGCTTCGACCAACAATTATAATAAAGAAACGGGGAATATGCTCATGCGTAGTGATAAAATAAAAAAAGGTGTTGAACAAGCTCCAGCTAGGAGCCTTCTACACGCAACCGGTCAAATCAAAAGTCCAGGTGATATGGATAAGCCATTTATAGCCATTTGTAATTCTTATATCGATATCGTTCCAGGTCATGTGCATTTGCGTGAGCTTGCGGATATTGCAAAAGAAGCCATTCGTGAAGCTGGCGGTATCCCCTTTGAATTTAATACGATTGGTGTAGATGATGGCATTGCAATGGGCCATATCGGGATGCGTTATTCGCTTCCAAGTCGTGAAGTTATTGCAGATGCTGCGGAAACCGTAATAAACGCCCACTGGTTTGATGGTGTTATGTACATTCCAAACTGTGACAAAATTACGCCCGGCATGTTACTTGCCTCTGTACGTACAAACGTGCCGGCTATCTTCTGCTCCGGTGGCCCAATGAAGGCTGGTCTTTCTGCTACTGGAAAAGCTCTAACCCTTTCTTCGGTTTTCGAAGCTGTCGGCGCTTTTAAAGAAGGTAGCATGAGCCAAGAAGAATTTTTAGATATGGAAGCTAATGCTTGTCCAACGTGTGGCTCATGTGCTGGTATGTTTACAGCAAACTCGATGAATTGTTTGATGGAAGTACTCGGTATGGCGGTTCCGTTTAACGGGACAACGCTTGCTGTATCGGACGCTCGCCGCGAATTGATTCGTGAATCAGCGTTCCACTTAATGGATCTTGTTAAAAAAGATATCCGTCCACGCGATATTATTACGCGTGATGCGATTGATGATGCTTTTGCGCTAGATATGGCGATGGGGGGTTCGACAAATACCGTACTTCATGTGCTAGCTTTAGCAAATGAAGCAGAGATTGATTATGATTTGGAGCGCATTAATGAAATCGCTAGTCGTGTTCCTTACCTTTCCAAAATTGCACCATCTTCCGCTTATTCCATGCACGATGTCCACGAAGCCGGTGGTGTACCTGCAATTATGAAAGAGCTTGTAGATTTGGAAAACGCAATTCATCCCGATCGGATTACCGTGACTGGTAAAACGATTCGTGAAAATGTAGAAAATGCCAAAATTAACAATACTGACGTGATTCATCCTAAGGAAGACCCATATACGAAAACGGGCGGCCTCTCTATCCTCTTCGGAAATATTGCGCCAAAAGGCTCTGCAATCAAGGTTGGCGGCGTAGATCCATCAGTATCTGTATTTACCGGCAAAGCGATTTGTTTTGATTCACATGATGCTGCTGTAGAGGCGATTGACAATCATACAGTTCGCGAGGGTCATGTAGTCGTGATTCGTTATGAAGGACCTCGTGGTGGCCCAGGAATGCCGGAAATGCTTGCCCCAACTTCTTCCATTGTTGGACGCGGGCTTGGAAAAGATGTCGCACTCATCACAGACGGGCGCTTCTCTGGTGCGACTCGTGGGATTGCAATTGGCCATATTTCTCCGGAAGCAGCTTCTGGTGGACCCATTGCACTCATTGAAGATGGTGATACGATTGTAATTGATTTGCCAAATCGGACGTTGAATGTTGATGTTTCGCCAGAAGTTTTAGAGAAACGACGCGCTGGTATTCCTAAGTTTGTCCCTAAAATTAAAAAAGGCTATCTGGCTCGTTATGCTGCACTCGTGACTTCTGCTCACACTGGTGGCGTACTACAACTTCCAGATGATTTCTTAGAGTGATAAGGAGAGGTGATAAAAATGATCAAAGTAGAGAAAGAGACGACAACAAAAAGTGGTGCCGAGCTTTTAATTGATGCTTTGAATGAACAGGATGTCGAGATAATTTTTGGCTATCCTGGTGGTGCTGTTTTGCCGCTTTATGATGCATTTTATGACTGCAATATTCCTCATATTTTAACGCGTCATGAACAAGGTGCTGTACATGCTGCAGAAGGTTATGCACGCGTGACTGGTAAAGCTGGCGTGGTCGTTGTAACAAGTGGACCTGGTGCAACAAATGCTTTAACGGGAATTGCGGATGCGATGAGCGATTCGATTCCAATGGTTGTTTTTACTGGTCAAGTTGCTACGCCCGGTATTGGAAAAGATGCATTTCAAGAGGCAGATATGATTGGCTTAACAATCCCGATTACGAAATATAATTATCAAGTGCGTGATGTTAAGGATATTCCGAAAATCATTAAAGAAGCTTTCCATATTGCCACAACAGGCCGTCAAGGACCCGTCGTGATTGATTTGCCAAAAGATATGTCGATTGCGACAACAGATAAGGTCAATGATGATAAAATCCATTTACCTGGATATCAGCCAACTGTAAAGCCGAATGGGATGCAACTGGAAAAATTGATGCAAGCTTTGGCCATATCTAGCAAACCAGTCATTTTAGCTGGTGCTGGTGTGAATCATTCACGTGCAACAGCTGAACTCCTCGATTTTGCAGAGCGTTACCAAATCCCTGTTGTAAATACGTTGCTCGGACTTGGTAGTTTCCCACAAGATCATCCCCTGTTTCTTGGAATGGGCGGGATGCATGGTTCTTACGCAGCCAATATGGCGCTAACAGATCCTGATTTACTTATTAATTTTGGATCACGTTTTGATGATCGGATGGTTGGATCTCCAAAAGAATTCGCAAAGCACGCTGTCATTGCGCACATCGATATCGATCCAGCTGAAATTGGAAAAGTTTTAACAACAAAAATTCCGATTGTTGCCGATATTAAGGAGACGCTAACACAATTGCTCGAGATGAACATAACTGAAGAAGCTGACAAAACGCATTGGTATAAGCTGAATATGACACGCAAAGAACGTCACCCTTTCACATATAACCGAGATTCAAAAGCGGAAATCAAGCCACAAAAAGTCATCGAGATTATCGGTGAGATTACGGAAGGGAAAGCACTTGTTTCGACAGATGTTGGGCAACACCAAATGTGGGTCGCGCAATTTTATCCATTCAGCCATGATCACCAAATTATAACTAGTGGTGGACTTGGCACGATGGGCTTTGGTTTTCCAGCAGCAATTGGCGCACAACTCGCCTACCCTGAACAAACAGTTGTTGCTTTTGTTGGTGACGGTGGTTTCCAAATGACGAATCAGGAGCTTGCTATTTTGAATGATTACCATATTAATTTGAAAACGGTTATTCTCAATAACGGGTCGCTCGGAATGGTTCGGCAGTGGCAAGAGAAATTTCATAATGAACGATTTTCCCACTCAATTTTCCAAAGTCAGCCTGATTTCGTAAAGCTTTCGGAAGCTTATGGAGTGAAAGCTGTTCGTTTGGAAGATCCGTTAACGTTGGCTGAGGATTTAAAAGCAGCATTTGCCCATCCTGGACCAATTGTTATTGAATGTGTCGTGTCGCCAAATGAGTTAGTATTACCAATGATCCCACCAGGCAAAGCGAATCATCAAATGGAAGGAGTGGAATAAATGCGACGTATCATTACAGCGACTGTTAATAACTCAAGCGGTGTGCTCAATCGAATTACAGGTGTTATTTCTCGCCGTCAGTACAACATTGATAGTATCTCTGTTGGTTGGACGGAAACACCTAATATTTCCCGCATTACTATCGTCGTTCATGTTGATTCACTCTATGAAATTGAACAAGTGACGAAGCAGTTAAACAAACAAATCGATGTGTTAAAAGTGAGTGATATCACCGACGATCCTCATATGGAGCGTGAGCTAGCTTTAATTAAAGTCAACGCCCCCGCTACGACTCGTGCTGAGATTAATTCAATAATTGAGCCATTTCGTGCAACGATTATCGACGTGGGTAAAACGAGTCTTGTTGTGCAGGTCGCAGGAACGAGTGAAAAAGTTGGCGCCTTTGTTGACAGTATTCGTCCATATGGCATTCAGCAAATGGCTCGAACCGGCGTTACTGGCTTCACTCGTAGCGCTAAATAATCATTTTGAATCCCAGAAAACCTTTTTCTGAGAAATATATAAAGATAATTTATGGAGGTTAGGAAAATGACAAAAGTTTATTATGAAGATGCAGTACAAGAAAGCGCGTTACAAGGTAAGAAAGTTGCAGTAATTGGCTATGGTTCTCAAGGCCATGCCCACTCGCAAAACTTACGTGATAACGGGAACAATGTCATTATTGGGATTCGTGAAGGCAAGTCAGCGGAAGCCGCTCGCAATGACGGATTTGAAGTTTTATCAGTAGCTGATGCAACAAAAGCAGCTGATGTAGTGATGATTCTTTTACCAGATGAAACGCAAGGAGATACTTATGAAGCTGAAATCAAGCCAAATTTAGAAGCTGGTAATGCCTTAGCTTTTGCGCATGGTTTTAACATTCATTTTGACGTAATTAAACCACCTGCTGACGTGGACGTGTTCTTAGTAGCACCAAAAGGTCCAGGACATTTAGTTCGTCGTACATTCGTGGAAGGTGGCGCGGTTCCAGGATTATTCGCGGTTTATCAAGATGCTACTGGAAAAGCAACAGATGTCGCTTTATCTTATGCAAAAGGAATTGGCGCGACTCGTGCCGGTGTCATCGAAACAACATTTAAAGAAGAAACAGAAACAGATTTATTCGGTGAGCAAGCAGTTCTATGTGGTGGTACAACACATTTAGTACAGGCTGGTTTCGAGACTTTAGTCGAAGCTGGATACCAACCAGAACTTGCTTATTTCGAAGTCTTACATGAGTTGAAACTGATTGTTGACTTGATGTACGAAGGTGGCATGGAGAAAATGCGTGATTCCATCTCAAATACAGCCGAATATGGCGACTATGTTTCAGGCCCACGCGTTGTAACGAGCGACACGAAAAAAGCAATGAAGGAAGTCTTGACGGACATTCAAAATGGTAACTTTGCCAAGGCATTTATTGATGATAATAAAAATGGTTTCAAGGAGTTCCATCGTTTACGTGCAGAGCAAAAAGGACACCAAATCGAAAAAGTTGGTGCGAGCTTGCGCGAAATGATGCCTTTCGTCAAACCACAAAAATAATTAGGAAGAGAATTGGGTGATTAGGAAATTTGCAGCGTTTCGACAAATGCTTAGATTCTAGCAAAGTCGAGCACTAGAGCGGAATGTACGATTTGTACATAAGCACCAGCGCGCAGACTTTAACGACGAAAATGAGTGTTTGTCGATACGCTGCCCCCTTTTCTTATGAGGTGAAAATATGGCTTATATTCAATTTTTTGATACTACGCTACGTGACGGCGAACAAACGCCGGGCGTCAATTTTAATCAGCAAGAGAAAATTCAGATTGCGCGCCAGCTTGAGACTTATGGAATTGATGTAATTGAAGCTGGATTTCCAATTGCATCTGATGGTGATTTTCATTCCGTAAAAGAAATTGCAAGCGTGATTAAAACAGCTACTGTCTGCGGTTTGGCACGCTCTGTAGAACGTGATATCGACCGTGCGTACGAAGCGCTACGCAATGCAGCAAATGCTCAAGTTCACGTTTTTCTTGCTACAAGTGATGTACATATGAAGCATAAATTAAACATGAGCAGATCTGAAGTTTTGGCATCAATTAAACACCATGTTGCACATGCTCGCAAACTTTTTCCAATCGTGCAGTTCTCTCCTGAGGATGCAACACGAACAGATCCAGCTTTTCTGGTTGAGGCTGTTCAAACCGCCATTGATGCTGGGGCTACGGTGATTAATATTCCCGATACAGTGGGCTTTACAAACCCGACAGAATTTGGAGCTCTCTTTCACTACTTGCGTGAAAATATTCCCCGTTTTGATGAGGTGATTTTTTCTACACACTGTCATGATGATCTTGGAATGTCTGTTGCGAACGCGCTTGCTGCGATTGAGAACGGTGCGCGACGGGTCGAAGGAACAATAAATGGGATTGGCGAACGTGCTGGTAATACGGCGCTTGAGGAAGTTGCTGTGGCACTGCATATTCGCAATGATTACTACAAATCGGAATCCGGGATTATTTTAAATCAAACGAAAAAAACGAGTGATCTAATCAGTCGCCTTTCTGGTATGCCTGTTCCGCGTAATAAAGCTATTATCGGTGGTAATGCTTACGCGCATGAATCTGGTATTCACCAAGATGGCGTTTTGAAAGAACCAACAACATATGAGATTATCACGCCTGCCTTGGTTGGAGTTGAAAAAAATTCGCTACCACTCGGCAAACTATCTGGTCGCCATGCTTTTGTAACGCGTATGGAAGAGCTTGGCTATACGATGACCGATGAAGAGAAGAACGATGCTTTCAAACGGTTCAAACACTTAGCGGACGTGAAAAAAGATGTAACGGAAGACGATTTGCATGCATTGATTCTTGGCCAAGCATCCGAAAAAGCCGATGATTATGAATTAAATCATTTACAAGTGCAGTATGTGACGGGTGGCGTGCAGGGCGCAATTGTCCGAATCCATGCAGAAGATGGCTCTGTTTTGGAAGATGCCGCAACTGGCGCAGGTAGTATTGAAGCAATTTATAATACAATCAACCGTTTGATGGAGCAAAATGTCGAGCTCACAGATTATCGTATCCAAGCAATTACTGCGGGACACGATGCGCAAGCTGAGGTTCACGTTATTGTCAAGGATAAGGATGGCACAACGTATCACGGGATTGGCATTGACAACGATGTTCTCACCGCCTCTGCCAAATCTTACCTTCATGCCAGCGCCAAAGCAGCCGAAGCAAAACAACAAACAAATGAGGAGGTTCCAGTCAAGTGACCTATTCTATTACGGCTCTTCCTGGCGACGGGATTGGACCAGAAATCATGGCGAGCGGTTTAGAGATTCTAGCAACGCTCGCCGAAAAATTCCAACTAGACTTTAACGTTGAAACACATCCGTTTGGTGGTGCTGGTATTGATGCTGTATCCGAACCACTTCCGGACGCTACACTCGTTGCCTGTCAAAGGGCAGATGCTATTTTGCTCGGCGCGATTGGTGGACCTAGATGGGATAACGCGCCAAAGCGTCCGGAGCAAGGTTTGCTAGCACTGCGTAAAGCGCTTGGGTTGTTCGCCAATATTCGTCCGATTCAAGTTCCAAACACGATTGCACACCTCTCCCCTTTAAAAAAGGAAATAGTAGAAGGGACAGACTTTGTCGTGGTGCGCGAACTGACTGGTGGCATCTATTTCGGTGAACCAAAACACTGGGATGAAAAAAGTGCAGTAGACACGCTAACCTATACCGCACTAGAAATAGAACGTATCGTAGTACAAGCTTTTGAGCTCGCAAAAACACGCCACAACAAAGTCACATCCGTAGACAAAGCTAATGTTCTAGCATCGAGTAAGCTATGGCGCCAAGTCGTAGAACGTGTAGCAACACGCTATCCAGAAGTTACATTAGAACATCTATATGTAGATGCAGCAGCTATGATTCTCATCCAACGTCCTACCACTTTTGATGTTATCGTAACAGAAAATATGTTTGGTGATATTTTGAGTGACGAAGCATCTGTTATTACAGGTTCACTTGGCATGCTTCCATCCGCAAGCCACCCAGAGACAGGTCCATCACTATATGAACCGATTCATGGCTCCGCACCAGACATTGCAGGTCAAAATATCGCAAATCCAATGTCAATGATTTCATCTATATCCATGATGCTACGCCATTCTTTCCAGCTTTTCGAAGCCGCAGATTATTTAGACAAAGCCGCAGCAAAAACTATGGAAGCGGGTTTCTTAACGAGGGACCTTGGCGGGAGTACATCAACTACTGCATTCACAAATGAAGTAAAAAAACGAGTTAAAGGAGGAGAATAACAATGGCTAAAACAATGTTCGATAAGTTGTGGGATCGTCACGTCATATTTGGAAAAGAAGGTGAACCACAACTATTATACATCGATTTGCATTTGGTGCATGAAGTTACCTCTCCTCAAGCTTTTGAAGGATTGCGAATGGAAGGAAGACCGGTTCGCCGCACAGATCGCACGTTCGCTACGATGGATCATAATGTCCCAACCGAAGATATTTTCAATATCCACGACGTCGTTGCAAAAAAACAAATTGATGCACTTCGCAAAAACTGTGAAGAGTTTGGCGTCACACTTGCCGATGTCGGCAGTGAACGTCAAGGAATCGTGCACATGGTGGGCCCTGAGACTGGGCTAACACAACCGGGTAAAACAATCGTATGTGGTGATTCGCATACCGCAACACATGGCGCTTTCGGAGCGATGGCTTTTGGTATCGGCTCAAGTGAAGTGGAACATGTCCTTGCTACGCAGTCTATCTGGCAACAAAAACCAAAATCAATGGGAGTTAAAATCAATGGTACCCTTCCAAAAGGCGTGTATGCAAAAGATGTTATTCTTCACCTAATTGCAACATACGGCGTTGCGTTTGGCAGTGGGTATGCTGTTGAATATTACGGAGAAGCTGTTCGGAACATGACAATGGAAGAACGCATGACAATTTGCAACATGTCGATTGAAGGCGGTGCAAAAATGGGCATGATGGCTCCCGATGAAACCACATTCGCCTATATTAAGGGACGTGAATACGCACCAACAAATTGGGAAGAAGCAATTGCAGATTGGGCAACATTACCGAGTGATCCCGATGCAACCTATGACTGCGACATTGAAATCGATGTAACTGATCTTGCGCCATACGTCACATGGGGTACAAATCCCGGTATGGGTGTTCCAATTACCCAAGCATTCCCAGCTACCCAAAACACCGATGATGAGCGCGCTTATCAATACATGGGACTCAAACCAGGTCAAACAGCCTCAGAAATCGACCTTGGCTACGTTTTCATTGGCTCTTGTACCAACGCACGACTTTCCGATCTTGAAGAAGCTGCCCAAATCGTTAAAGGGCAACAAGTCGCACCTGGAATTCGAGCAATGGTCGTTCCCGGTTCTCGCCAAGTTCGCCTTGCTGCTGAGCGTATTGGTCTTGATCAAATTTTTATCGACGCAGGTTTTGAATGGCGTGAACCCGGTTGTTCCATGTGCCTTGGCATGAATCCTGACCAAGTACCCGAAGGTATTCACTGCGCATCGACATCTAATCGTAATTTTGAAGGTCGTCAAGGAAAAGGGGCAAGAACCCACTTGGTAAGCCCAGCAATGGCAGCAGCAGCAGCGATTAATGGTCGCTTTATCGATATTCGCAAAGGAGTGTGGCAAAATGGAAGCAATGGTGTTGCATAAAGGAAAAACCGTAGCCCTGATGAACGATAACATTGATACCGATCAAATTATCCCAAAACAATTTCTAAAACGCATCGAACGAACTGGTTTCGGTGAGTTTCTTTTTGATGAATGGCGCTATCTTCCCGATCGTTCCTTGAATCCTGAGTTCCCTCTAAATGATTCTGATCGCCAAGAAGCAACCATCCTTGTAACGGGGGAAAATTTTGGCTGTGGCTCTAGCCGTGAACACGCTCCTTGGGCCCTACTCGACTATCGCTTCCGTGTCATTATTGCTGGCGGATATAGCGATATTTTCTACATGAACTGCACGAAAAACGGTATTTTACCAATTAGTTTGCCAAAAGAAGCACGCGCAAAACTCGCAACAATTCCCGCAGACGAAAAAAATTACAATCGATTTACCGAAGCAACAAGTAATCAGCTCAACTGGAACGTACGACTTTGAAATCGACGCTACATGGAAAGAAAAATTCATCAAAGGACTCGATGATATTGCCCAAACGATGGAACATGAATCTCTAATTACTGAATATGAAAACAAAGTACGCGCCTACTAAAAATGAGGATGTGAAGATGTTATGGAAATGGTTGATGTCGATGCTTTAGTTAGTAAACAAGATGTGCTTGATGCATACGATACGTTAAAATCTATCGTTAAACACACACCACTCGAAAAAGACTATTACTTATCGCAAAAATATGACTGCAACGTCTACTTAAAACGGGAAGATTTACAATGGGTTCGTTCTTTCAAATTACGTGGTGCTTATTACGCCATCGCCCAGCTAACCGATGAACAATTAAAAAAATGGCGTCACATGCGCCAGTGCTGGAAATCACGCTCAAGGTGTTGCCTTCACCTGTCAGAAACTTGGTGTGCCGGCAACAATCTTCATGCCAACGACAACGCCCCAACAAAAAGTATCACAAGTTCGTTTTTTCGGTGGTGATTTTGTCGAAGTTCGATTGACTGGTGATACGTTTGACGCTTCTGCCTACTCTGCTAAGAAATTTAGCGCTGAGCATAACAAGGCTTTTATTGCACCATTTGATGACGCTGATATTATTGCTGGCCAAGGGACAGTTGCAGTTGAGATGCTAGACGATTTAGGTTCAGAGAATTGTGATTTTGTGTTTGCAGCGATTGGAGGCGGTGGCTTAGTTTCAGGCGTAGCATCTTACGTAAAAGCAGTCCGTCCCGACACAACAATCATTGGAGTAGAACCAAGCGGTGCTCCATCAATGGCTAAAGCGTTATTAGCCGGAAAAGTAGTCAATCTGCCAAAAATCGATAAGTTTGTAGATGGTGCGGCAGTAAAACAAGTAGGCGAGCTTACGTATAAACATTGCGAGAAATTAGTCGATGAAGTCACAGAAGTCGATGAAGGAGAAGTTTGCTCAACGATTCTTGATATGTATACAAAACAAGCTATCGTTGCAGAGCCTGCTGGTGCCCTTTCTGTTGCAGCACTCAACCATTTCCGGCCACAAATCAAAGGCAAAAATGTTGTCTGCATCGTGAGCGGTGGAAATAATGATATTAATCGAATGCAAGAAATTGAAGAGCGTTCACTTGTTTTCGAAGGGCTAAAACACTACTTCATCGTCAATTTTCCACAACGACCTGGTGCCCTGCGCGAATTTGTAAATGATGTCCTTGGTCCTTATGATGACATTACTAAATTTGAATATACAAAAAAAGTGAACCGTAATCAAGGACCGGTCATCATTGGGGTCCTTTTGCAAAATCCAAATGATTATGAAAAATTATTAGAGCGCATTGCCATTTTTGATCCAAGTTTCATGCCGATTAATGATAATCAAATGCTCTATACATTACTCGTTTAATTAAAAAGTACAGTATATAGATCCCTCCATTTTCGCATGGGACTTACATACTGTACTTTTTTGAAATAAAAAAGATTGAGCAACAGCTTCATTACGGGCCATTACTCAATCTCTATTCACGTTCTCGCGCTAGAATTAAAGTTTTGTTACTTTATCAGCTTGAGGTCCGCGTTGTCCTTCTACGATTTCAAATTCTACTTTTTGACCTTCGTCAAGCGTTTTTAAAACCGTCTCCTTCGATTGCGCTGAAATGTACGAATACATCGTCGCCACCTTCAACTTCGATAAATCCAAAACCTTTTTCGCCATTGAACCATTTTACTGTACCTTCTTGCATGTGTCAAAAACCTCCAAAAAATTTTTCTTAATATGTTCCTTTTACAAATAAAAAACTTACTGGGAAACTGCTAAGCAACAAGCTCACCTTGGTTTTCATATAAAAATTCACATATTATAAAAGATACTCATGTATAAGGATCAGTATCCTTTATAACACGTGAATAATCTCTTGCCAAGCTCCTACAGCATCCCAACAATCCTTTTGTAAGGAGACATTATTATCATCGATACAAATATTGTAACGCTTCCATTCTAAAAATGCAAGGAATATTTACCTAGTGCGCCATTATTTCGACAATTCAATGAAAAGTAGTATTCTATCGGGAATAAATCCTCAGTATAGCTTTTTGGGGATTGCTTCTCATAAATGATTGCAATCCCCCAAAAAGCGTACGGTTAATCTTTACTTAATGACACTACGATCTTTGATACGCCATTTCACAAGCAAGTTGTGTAATGGCTCGCGCACTAAGAAGTATACGCCTAGCGAAATGAAGATAGAGGCAATTCCGAATAAAAAACCAGCCAGTACATCAGTTGGATAGTGAACACCCAAATAGACGCGTGAACACATAATGAAAATAATCCAGCTCAGTCCAGCGACACCGATAACAATTTTAACCCACATTTGTTTTACGGTGAAGATTAAAAACATCGCTGCTAAACCATAAAAAATCGTGGAGCCAGTCGCATGTCCACTTGGAAAACTGTAGCCAGTTTCTGCAATTAGGCGGTTGAAGTTTGGGCGTGGACGTTGGAAAATATCTTTTAAAATAGTGTTTAGTAAAACAGCACATACGAGCACGGTTCCACCAAACCATAGCCCCACGACAAACTTACGTAGGATAAATAGAACAATAACAATAATTACTGTCAACACAATGGCTGTTTCTGCGCTTCCAATCATCGTTAATGTCTCGATTAAGCTTGTTTTAGAGGCTGAGATGTTTGTTTGAATACGACTAATCCAGCTTAAATCAAATTTGGCAACCCACCTCGGTTCAGAATTCACTGCCAATGCTACGATAACGAATAGTATTAAGGCAAAGCCGCCGATAGTGAATAACGGGATTGCTTTCTTTTTGTTTGTATTCATTGTTTTACTCCTAACTTCACTTGTTTTTTTGTAGGAAGGCTTGCACTTCTTCCACCATGGCTTGATAATTCGCTTGTTCATTGGTATCTCTTTTTTTGATTAAATTGATTGCTGTATCTGTTACAGCTAGCACTCCGTCATATACGAATGTAGCATTACCAATCAGTTGCAAATGTAACCCGCCTGCTTGATCTTTACTTGCTGTGACTTTGACACGCCCTCCGTTATTATACACGTGGACAGGTGTTTCCAGCTTATCATTGTGAAGTAGCTTCTTCATCAGGCTAGAGGCTGACATCGCCGTCCCACAGGCATTCGTAAAACCAACGCCACGCTCAAAAGTTCGAACATAAATCGTATCTTCTGCCAACTCTTTCACAAAGCTTACATTGACGCCATCTGTGAAGTAAGGATTTTCGCCATTTAGATAGGTCGCGAGCTTGACTTGTTTATCTGAATCAAGCACCTTCTGATTAACAAAAGTTATCAAATGCGGATTAGGCACAGCGACTGCTGAAAAATGCAAATCAGCATCAAAATCCGGTACTACTTCATCCACCATCTGCGCCGCATCCCAATTTAACGGTAGCGTTTCTGGCGCGAATAAAACGGGGGATATTTCGACTTGATATGTTGGAATACCAACGCCAATTTCCTCCGCTTTAGAGACTTGAAGCACGGCTTTCATCGTTTCAATCGTTGCTTCTTGTAAATCATACTCTTCTAAGAGGTAACGCGCCACTGTACGCAGACCATTCCCACACATCGACGCTTCGGAGCCATCTGCATTAAAAACGCGCATACGACCAATAGAGGCGCTATTTGAGCTTGGAGAAACGAATAAGATACCATCTGCACCTCCCAGCGCTTCTTCCCGATTGCAAATTCGACGAGCGAGTTTGGCACGAGCCGTATCTTGCCAGTCAGTTAAGTTGTTTTTAGCTTCGTCGATTAGAAAAAAATCATTTTGTGAGCCGTGTACTTTGATGAAGTTAATATGTGCCATCCAAGTTCCTCCTCTTCTATTAGCTTGAGGTCCTTCGTAAGCCATCTTAGCTTTTCAAAGGACCTCAAAAATTATTTAATAATTTGCCACCACAATATCAGCACATCGCTTACACAATGTTTCATGGTTATGATCTGCGCCCACATCTTTTTTCACAACACGGCAACGTTCACAAGTCTCACCTTCAGCTACAGTAATAGCTACTGCCACATGTTGGTCTTTAACCGCATTAGAAGGCACACCACTAAGCCCTTCTATCAATTCAAAATCAGACACGATGAGTAATTGTGCAAAATCACCTTCTAAAGAATCGAATAGTTGTTTCGCTTCATCATCAACAAACAATGTCACTTTTGCCAACATGGATTTACCGATAATTTTCTCATTACGCGCTTCTTCCAATGCTTTTTGGACAACATCACGAATTTGCATGAAACGATCCCATTTATCCATAATTGCCTCAGATGCAGAATATGCCTTCACTTCTGGCATCTCTGTCAAGTGAATGCTTAATTCTTCTTGATCTGTTAAGTGCGACCAAACCTCGTCCGTTGTATGTGGCAAGATTGGCGCCAATAATTTCGTCAAAACGACAACTGTTTCGTAAAATACTGTTTGCATCGCGCGACGATCTTTACTATCTGCGGCTTCGATATATACGACATCCTTCGCAAAATCCATATAAAATTGGCTAAGTTCTACTGTACAGAAATTATTGATTTGGTGATAAATCGTTGAGAACTCATATTTATCATAACTCGCGCGAACATTCTTAACAAGCTCATCTAATTTAATGAGTAGATATTGATCAACCTCACGTAAATCTTCATATGCAATGGCATCTGTTGCTGCTGTGAAATCAGAAATATTTCCAAGTAAGAAACGCATCGTGTTACGAATTTTGCGATAAACTTCGGAAACTTGTTTTAGAATATTATCACTGATACGCACATCGGCTTGGTAATCGACAGATGCAACCCATAGGCGCACGATATCCGCACCAAGTTGATTGATAACTTTTCCTGGAAGCATCGTGTTTCCAAGCGATTTACTCATTTTACGACCATCACCATCTAAAGCAAAACCGTGACTTAAAACATTGCGATATGGTGCCTCACCGCTAATAGCAACACTAGTCGTCAGTGAAGAATTGAACCAACCACGATATTGGTCAGATCCTTCCATATAAAGATCTGCTGGACGATTCAAATAAGGACGCGCTTCAAGGACTGCTTGGTGACTTGATCCTGAATCGAACCATACATCCATAATATCATTTTCTTTCGTAAATTCGCCGTTTGGACTACCTTCATGCGTAAATCCAGTTGGTAATAAATCTTTTGCTTCGCGCTCAAACCAGATATCTGATCCATGTTCGCGGAACAATTCCGAGATATGGTTAATTGTCTCATCGGTAATGATTGACTCCCCATTCTCTGCATAGAAAATCGGTAGTGGTACACCCCAAACACGTTGGCGAGAAATGACCCAATCTCCGCGATCACGAACCATGTTAAATAAACGTGTTTCACCCCACGAGGGCGTCCAAGTAACACCTTGCACAGCATCTAACAATTCTTGACGAAACTTGTTAATTGATGCAAACCATTGCGGTGTTGCACGGAAAATAACTGGTTTCTTTGTACGCCAATCATGCGGGTACGAGTGCGTAATAAATTCCATTTTTAGCAACGCGCCGACTTCTTCTAGCTTCTCCGTCACCATTTTATTCGCTGTATCATAAAATACACCTTCAAAGCCAGGCGCTTCATCTGTAAACACACCACGATCATCAAGTGGTGCCAATGTCTCTAATTCATATTTTTGACCAATGATAAAATCATCTTCCCCGTGCCCAGGCGCCGTATGAACCGCACCGGTACCAGCTTCTGCCGTCGCATGTGCACCGTTCATCACAAGCGAATCACGATTGTAGAATGGATGTTGCGTAATAACACGATCTAATTCAGAACCACGCACTGTTTTTACAATTTCTGCGTTTTCCCAACCTAATGTTTCGCGAAGACTTGAAAAAAGCGCTTCTGCAACAACATATTTTTCACCATTAACAGTTGCTACAACGTATCCCAAATCTGGATTCACGGTAATTCCCATATTTGCAGGAATAGTCCACGGTGTGGTTGTCCAAATAACAATATTCGTACCAACATCCAATACGCCTTTACCGTCTGTCACTTTGAACGCCACAAAAATAGAGGCGGACTTCTTATCTTGATATTCAATTTCAGCTTCAGCTAAGGCCGATTCACTAGACGGGGACCAATACACTGGCTTCTTTCCTTTATAGATATAACCTTTTTTCGCCATTTCGCCAAAAAACTTTTTACTTGTTCCGCCTCATATTCCGGTTGCAACGTGATGTAAGGGTTAGCCCACTCGCCAGTCACGCCAAGGCGCTTAAAACCAGCTCGTTGAATATCCACTTGTTTATACGCATATTCGGCGCATAGCTTACGAAATTCAGCAACAGTCATCTCCTTACGCTTCACACCTTTATTCGCCAATGCTTGCTCGATTGGCAAGCCGTGTGTGTCCCAGCCAGGAACGTATGGTGAACGAAAGCCGCTCATCGATTTTTGACGAACAATCATGTCCTTAATAACTTTATTCATCGCGTGTCCCATGTGTAACTCGCCATTCGCGTATGGCGGTCCATCATGCAAAATAAACGTTGGCTTATCCGCATTTTTTCGTTGAATTTCGTCGTATAAATCCATCTCTTCCCATTTTGCTTGCCATTCCGGCTCTTTATTCGGCAAATTGCCTCGCATTGGGAATTCTGTTTTCGGCATTAATAACGTATCTTTGTATTCCATCAGTTATTCTCCTTTATATAAAATTATTTCTCCGCCTTACTTCCAGTGCATTCAAATCTAGATAAAATGCAAAATAGACCCTCCCCTAAAAAGGGACGAGTCTAATAGTCGCGGTACCACCCTTGTTGACATCGACCTTCCATCTTTGCCCACTTCGTTCCATCGTTAACGCCGACATACGCTTTTTCCTAATCAGCACATAGCCTTTCAAAATCAGAGCTCCTGAGTGATTTCCACTTTCTGTCCTAATTACTGGTCTCTCACCATCACCAGCTCGCTTTAAAATAGAATCTATTTCGAAGAGTGTACTTGTCTCAATTATAGCTTTTCTGCTTCATTTTCTTCCACGAATTCCTCTGGTTCAGCTGATTTCAATTCTGTTGCATCCACTTCATATTCCATCAGTTGCTTCCAATCATCACTCTTAATCAAATCCATTTGTGTCTCTACAAGTAAGCGCAGACGTTCACGGAAGACTTTAGACTGACGCTTTAAATCCTCGATTTCAATCGCAATTTTACGAGCTTTTGATAGTGAGTCACTCAAAATACGATCTGCATCTTTCTCCGCTTCACGCACAATTAACTTCGCTTCTTTATCCGCGTTATCAATCACTTGGTTCGCAGCTTCTTGTGCCACAATTAAGGACTTGTTCAGCGTCTCTTCGATATTCGTGAAATGTCCGAGGCGATCATCTCTTGAAGATAGTGTCTCTTCTAAGCGTTTCTTTTCTTTAATCAGTTGTTCATAATCTTTAATAATTTGGTCGAGGAATTCGTTCACCTCATCCTCTTCATAACCTCTAAAACCACGGCTAAACTCTTTATTATGTATATCCAGCGGTGATAATGGCATGCTCAACACCTCCATATGGTCAAAACCTAACAAATTCTAGGCTAGCCCTTCTATTATACCATAAAACTGCATTCCTTATATACCTGTTCTTACTATAATAAAATTATAACATTCTCGCAAGTATTATCATCTCAAAAAGCCAAAATTTTAACGTAAATAACCAATTTCTATCCGCATCTTATCTTTCTTCGTGTGACCATTTATTTCACCCAGTTTCACACGACCGTAACCACGTGCTGAAATAATATCTAACTCTTCACACTCAAAATCTGGATTCTCTACAGTTTTCCAATTTACTTTCACTAATTTCCCTTGAACTAATTGCTTCGCTTTTTGGCGCGAAATATTGTGCGCGGTTGCCACAACCAAATCCAGGCGTAAACTTGTAATCGTCGTCCCAATGTAATCCCAATCAAGGCGCACTGGCAAAGCTTGGTCAAGATTCAGCTCCTCCAACATGATGTTGACTTTCCCTATTTTATCAAGTTGCAAACCAATATAATCCTTCATCTCGCTCATCACAAAAAACTGCCACAGCTCATTTTCTGTTAAGATATCACCAAAAATATCACGTTTCATACCAAGTGACATGACTGTTCCAAGAATTTTCTGATGCGTTAATTCCGTAAACTTAACTGGGTACCTAATATCGTACAGCGTAATCTGAAAATCAGCCTCTGTTGGCTCATAATAATCCGGATAAATAAGTGCACGGCGACGTTCTGCATGTGCAACCCCACCCCAGAATTTCACCTTCACATGTTCGTAGCCACCAACAACCGACTCTAAAATAAGACGTTGACGCGGATCAAGAAAATCTGTTAATCGCGGTGTATATTGATCTTCAACCTGCACAATCCATTCTAATGCCAGATCAATAAAACTGTGTTCTTCTGCTCTAAAATGTTGATAAATCCCTTCCATACTCCCCTTACTCCCCTTGGTGGCAAAATGCTTATTCGAAAAGCATCTCGCGATTTAGTCGTGCTCTGATAGTTCCCATTATAGCACGCTTCTATGCTTTTAATAGCAAAAAATTCCAAAAAATACCGAATAGAGTGCTCCTGATTCTCAGTCAGCTTCCATTTCGGTATCATTATTTAGATAAATAGTGGCAAGATATAATTATATACTAAGTATTGTAAACCATACGTTGCCATTCTTATCGCAAAGAAAGCAATGATTGGTGACAAGTCAAGCACCCCACCAATTGGCGGAATGATTTTCCGGAAAGGTGCCAAAACAGGTTCACAAATTTTCGCTAAAAAGCGACCAAATGTTGTTTCATAGGCTCCTGGGAACCAAGACATTAAAATATAAACAAACAGTACGTAAGGGAAATAATCCAGTACTAAAAAAAACATAATGTGCGATCTGATATGCTAAAATATGTTACACCTCATTTACATAAAATCTTGTTCTTCTAACATCTCAGAAATAGCGCCATCTACCTCGACGTTTTCTGGTGTGCAGAGGAAAATATTGTTGCCAATACGTTGAATATCTCCACCTAAAGCATACACAGTTCCACTTAAAAAGTCCACAATTCGAATTGCTTGGTCATGGCTAATACGCTGTAAGTTCACGACCACTGTTTTGTATTCCTTCAAGTAATCCGATAACTCTTGTGCTTCTGCGTAAACTCGTGGCTCAACAAGTACCATCTGGCTTGAAAATTGCGCTCCATTCATACTTACAACCTTATGATCATCGGCCGATGCTGCTTCATTTTGATTCGTAAAATAGTTCTTTCCAGTTGTTTTTTTCATTTTTTTCTCAGTTGGAACCTCGCGAAGTGGCTGCGGTTTTGCCGCAACTGGCTGCTCTTCATAGTACTCTTCGCCCTCTTCCTCATCTAAGAAAAAATATGATTTAAATTTATTCTTTAATCCCATCTGATTTACACCTCCACATTTAGTTTTCCTCTACTAAAGCCCTTCCTACTCTGATAAACGTTGCGCCTTCCTCGATTGCAATCTCAAAATCATTTGTCATTCCCATCGATAACTCGTGACATGGAACATTTGGGATTTTAAGTTTCTCTATCTCTAGTTGCACTGCTTTTAATCCTTGAAAAACGTGATGTAAAGTATGCTCATCATCGGTGTTTGGAGCCATAGTCATCAATCCAACAATTTCAATATGCTGATAGTCTTGCTCTTTCACAAATGCAACTGCTTCATCGGCATTAAAACCATGTTTGCTGTCTTCCTCAGAAATATTGACTTGTAGAAAACAAGCAACCTTCTGTGTCGCACGTTTTTCAATTTCATCAGCCAATGACTTGCGGTCTAATGAATGTAAAAAATGCGTATATGGTAGGATGGCCCTTACTTTTCGTGTCTGTAAAGATCCGATAAAATGCCAAACGATGTCAGATTTATCCGCAAACGCTTCTACTTTTTCTGTAAAAACATCCGCTCTATTTTCGCCAAAATGACGAATGCCCAAATCGTATAGCTTCTCCATTGCAGCAACATCCACGGTCTTCGTTACAGCAACCAAGTGTATATCTGCTGCATCACGACCTTTTTTTTGCGCCACTTTAGAAATTCTATCTTCTATTGTTTGTAAGTTATTATTATAGCTCATCACATATCACCTGTTTTTCCTACTTTATTGATTTCGACGGTTTCTATTGCGAATAAATGCTGGCACTTCTACATCAAGATTTTGGCGTTGTTCTTCTACTTGAGGTTGCACTTGTTGCTCTTCTGGCTTTTGCTGTTGCGGAGCATTTGTATCTTCTTTTACCGCGTATCCTGGGCGGTTGACTTGAATCGCTGCGTTTGGACGATTTTGTGTTTGGGCTTGTTGTTTCGCTTGCGCCGCTTCGTCAAAGCCAGTTGCGATGACTGTTACAATAAGCTCTTCTTGCAAATCATCATTGATAACTGAACCAAAAATCATATTTACATCCTCATCAGATGCTGAGGATACTATCTCGGCTGCCTCTTGTACTTCATATAAGCTCAAGTTTGAGCCACCAGTGATATTCATTAGTACACCTTTCGCCCCATCAATAGATGTTTCCAGCAAAGGAGATGAGATTGCTTTCTTGGCAGCATCGGCAGCGCGGTTTTCACCGGTTCCAATACCGATTCCCATTAATGCCGAACCACGATTTGTCATAATTGTTTTTACATCAGCAAAATCCAAGTTAATTAATCCTGGAACAGCAATTAAGTCAGATATACCCTGAACACCTTGACGCAAAACATTATCAGCTTCACGGAATGCTTCTAACATCGGTGTATTTTTATCAACAATTTGCAATAAACGATCATTTGGAATAACGATAAGCGTGTCTACTGCTTCTTTCATTGCTTCGGTTCCAAGCGCTGCTTGCTTCGTACGTTTTGGACCCTCAAAGCCAAATGGCCGTGTAACAACACCTACTGTTAGAGCTCCCATTTCTTTGGCAATCGTTGCAATAACTGGTGCTGCACCAGTTCCAGTTCCACCACCCATACCTGCTGTCACGAAAACCATATCCGCACCTTTTAGCGCTTCTTCAATCATTTCGCGACTCTCTTCCGCAGCTTTCTTACCAATTTCAGGAACAGCTCCTGCTCCTAATCCGCGTGTTAATTTCGTACCAATTTGTAAGTGAACCTCTGCTTTGGAAAGATTCAAAGCTTGTGCATCGGTATTTGCTGCGACAAAATCGACACCTTGGACACCATGTTCAATCATTCGGTTGACAGCATTGTTTCCGCCACCACCGATTCCGATTACTTTAATTGTTGCTAAGCTTTCTGCACTCGTGTCAAAATCTAACATACTATTTGCCTCCTAATTTTACCTTTTTAACGAAAACACTCGCTTCTAATCGAAAAATGCACCGAAGAAATTCTTCATCTTGGTAGAAACTTTCTCTTCTTCTGTTTTCTTTGGCTTTTGTTTTGGTTGGGAATATTGTTCTTCATTACCCTCTATCACTTCAAGCGGCTCCGCATTTAGGCTCCGCCCCTCTTTTTCAGCCATTTGATAGGCATATTTTATCAATCCAACTGCAGTGGTAAAACTTGGCTCACGGACACCAATATAATCTGGAATAGCTAATCTCACATGCGCCTGAAATACCTTTCCAGCAAGGTCGATTGCGCCCGGAATAGCCATCGTGCCACCAGTTAATACATAACCGCCTGGCAAATGAGCTTTACCAACACGCGCGAGCTCTTCCAACGCCAATGTGTAAATTTCTTCCATGCGCGCTTCAATAATATCTGCCACTTCTAATTGTGTGAAATGTTGTTGCTGATCACTACCGATAACATCAATGCCAAATGCAATATCAGCAGAAGCATCATCGTAAAAAGCGTATCCTTGTTCTAACTTCACTTTTTCGGCGTTTGCCGTAGATATATTTAAACCAAGCGATAAATCTTTCGTCACATGATCTCCACCAACTGGTAAAACGGTCGTATACGTTAATTTGCCATGTTCAAAAACGCTAATCGTCGTTGTACCAGCACCAATATTAATAAGTGCCGTACCAAATTCTTTATCATCATCTGTTAAAGAAACCGAACCTTCTGCAAGCGGTTGAAGCACAATATCTGTAATGTCTAAACCTGCACGTTCTACGCAACGTAGCGTATTATGTAGAATCGCTTTTGAGCCTGTAACCAAAGTTCCTTCCATTTCCAAACGAACGCCAATCATTCCTCTTGGATTAACTCCTTCAAAACCATCGACCACATATTGATTTGGAATCACATTAATAATTTCTCTATCTGGCGCCACGGAAACAACTTGCGCTGAATCAATAACATTCCATACATCATCATCCGTAATCTCGCGATTTTCACCGTTAATAGCAACAACACCGCGACATGGTTCTAATCTCACTTGGTTAGAAACAATACCAACAATAACTTGCGAAATATGCACACCTACCATACGTTCTGCCTGTTCAATTGCTTTTTTTATAGATTCGACGGTTTTATCAATATCAACAATAACGCCTTTTTTTACACCTTGCGACGCGACATTACCCACACCGATAATATTGAGTCTGTCATTGGCCATTTCCGCAATAATAACTTTTATAGCTGACGTTCCAATGTCCAAGCTTACGTAAATTTCGTTTTCTCCCACTTATCGGCACCTCCTTCAGTTCATAATCTGTCTTCCTTCTATTTGTCTACTTGCAAAATTCAGTAGTAAGTTTTATTTAGATAATCATTTTTAATGGTCGGTGTTTGCCTTTTAAGATTCCCCTTTTTGACAAACATTATAGTATTGACACAAGATACACTATTCATACAATACATATCTACAGTCTACACCAAGAAGCATAGTAATAAAAGCACAAAGAATATTTTTCAACAATTTTTTAGCTTTTTTTTTCAATTCGTTGCTGAAAGCGGAACGTGCATTCTCATGGCATACCTAATTTGTGTAGTAAATCATACGCTTTTTGTAGCTACACAATCAATTTTTCTTTTGTGATGCAGCATTTTCTTCTTTGTCTTTTAAGTACGTTCGAAAATAAGAACCTATTTCTAAATCAATGATTCCCTTTTGATCATCTTTTAGCTGGGCAACGATAGATGGATAGTGGACCATTTTTTCGGCAAAAGTTGAAATGGTGGCAGAGACTTCATTACCATCGTTCATATATAGCCTAATATGCTCATCATCGCTTTTTGTTGGTGCAGAATGAATCTCTGAGATGGATAATAGGACGCCTTCTGGAAGTTGATTTAACTGTGCCACCATATCTTTTAAAACTTGCCCATTTTTGAACCCGCTAAAAATAGGGTTATTACCAATTGGAAACTGCTTCGGTTGTGTCGTCAGTAGTTTACCGGTTTCTAGAATATCAAAGTACTGACCGTTCTTCTCTTGATATCCAATTGTTTTATTTTCTGTGATACGGACGCGCAATGAGTTGAGACCTTGTAGCTCAATCGTTGCTTTTTTAATTAGCGGATTTTTTTTCTAGTAACTTACTGTTTTTTGACTTATTAATACCAAAAACAAAATCACCTAGATGTAAATTCCCCTCGGTCAAAATCGTTTGTTCATCTACTTGATGGTTACCATCGACGTAAATACGCTGGACTTTACTAAGTGGTGACAGAAAGTAGAGCGTAATTAAAATAAGAAGAAGGAAGATACTAATCAGGATTGACATATGGCGAATTAGTTTCTTTTTACGGTATTTTTTTAGCTCTGGAATTCTGCTTTCGATAGAAACAATTTTTCTATTATTCGCCATGAGCTCGTCCTCCTCGTCTGTTTTTAGTTCTGAATAACGTCATAAATAGCATCCACAAGCTTATCTGCTGCATCAGGGACACCGAGTTGCTTGGCCTCGTATTGCATTTTTGCCAGTTTTTCAGGACTTTCCATGATGTTATCGATTTCATCAAGCAAACGTCCTGGTGTTAAATCAGCCTCTGCGATAACAGATGCCGCCGCTTTATTCGCTAATGATTCAGCATTTTTAGCTTGGTGGTTTGCCGTAACATATGGACTTGGAATTAAGATACTAGGCACGCCGAGCGCTGTCAATTCTGCCAGTGATGTCGCACCGGCCCTTGATACGACTAAGGTACTAGCGTTAAGTACTTTTGGCATGTCGTATATAAATGGTTGAACGCTAATATTTTTATTTAGTTCCATATTTGTTAGCTTGGTTTTAATTTTTTCAAAATGGGCATCACCTGTGACGTACAGCAATTGATAACTCCGCTTACCAATTTTGGCTAGACTCGCTTCAACAGCTTCATTGATGCCTCTTGCGCCACGGCTTCCACCGAAAACAAGAACAGTTGGTTGATTTTCTTCTAAGCCGTACTCATTCAAAACAGCTCCCGAATCGATTCCCACTACTTCTGATGCTCGCGGATTTCCTGTAAAGACTACTTTTTCAGCGGCAAAGGAGTCACTTACTTCTTCAAAGCAAATCGCTACACGATCAGCATAACGGCTTAGAAATTTGTTCGTTAAACCGGCTACACTGTTTTGTTCATGGATAAGCGTCGGGATTTTAAGTTTCGCTGCTGCATAGACAACAGGACCGCAAACATACCCGCCTGTTCCGATGACCGCATCTGGTTTGAAATCACGAATTAAAGCCTTGCTCCGTGTCACTCCTTTGAAGAAACGCGTGACAGTCTTGACATTTTCAAAAGAGAGCGCACGTTTAAAGCCGGTGATTTCAATAGCTTCAAACGCAATCCCTTCACGCCTTACAATAGTTGATTCTAAGCCCTTTTCCGTTCCAATGTAGAGGAATTCTGCTTTTGGATTTCGCTTTTTTTATTGCTCGGATTAGCGCGAGTGCTGGATAAATATGGCCGCCTGTTCCGCCACCACTTATAACAAATTTCATTTTTCCACCTCATCTGGTAATTCTTCGATTGCATCCATAAAGGCACGCCCACGAACTTCAAACGTCCGATATTGATCCCAGCTCGCACATGCTGGTGATAGTAAAATGATATCGTCAGGACTGGATAATTCGTAAGCAAGCGGTACGGCAGCGGTGACATCATGGACCTGATGTACATCAACACCAGCTTCTTTACCGACACGTCCAACTTTTTCAGCGGTTTCACCAAATACAATTAATGTCTTTACGTTTTTAAAAAACGGCTTTAATTCATCAAATTCAATACCACGATCCAGACCGCCTGCTAGAAGCACAACTGGTTGATTAAAACCGCTCAGTGCGCTTTGTGTAGCCAAGATATTCGTTGCTTTCGAATCATTGTAGAATTTGCGGCCATTTAACTCCTTAACAAATTGTGTCCGATGCTCTACACCCTTGAACGTTTCTAGAACATGCATAATTTGCTCATTGCTAACATCACAGATTTTTGCAACAGCAATGGAAGCTAGAATATTTTCTAGATTATGCTCGCCTGGAAGCAGGATGTCATCGCGCTTACCAATTAGTTCGTCATAAAACATGATATTGCCATCCTTGATATATGCACCTTCACCTAATTTTTGTGTTGGTGAGAATGGAATGACTTTCGCTTTCGTACGCTTCGTCATGTTGCGTAATTCATCTTGATCCCAGTTGATTACTAAGAATTCGTTTTTCGTTTGATTTTCTTGAATACGCCACTTAGCTTTTACGTATTCTTCACGAGTTTTGTGGTAATCAATGTGTGCCTCATAAATGTTCGTAATCACTGCAATCTTAGGACAGAAAGTGCGAATTCCCATCAGTTGGAATGAAGAAAGCTCCATTGCAATATATTGATCTGCTGTCGCTTTTTCAGCAACCTCTGAACCTGGGAAACCGATATTTCCTGCTAATAATGACTGATTCGGTGTCATTTCATTTAGCATATGATGTACAATAGTTGTCGTTGTTGTTTTTCCGTTTGTTCCTGTAATACCAATGATTGGTGCGTCTGATATTTGATACGCCAACTCGACCTCTGTAATAATCGGAATCATTAAATCCTGCGCTTTTTTTTATCATCGGATTATCATATGGAATTCCTGGATTTTTGACAACTAGTTCGAATCCTTCATCCAAAAGTTCCACAGGATGCGAACCACAAATAACTTTAATACCTTGTTCGAGCAAACCTTGCGCTTCTGGATTTTCACTAAACGGTTTTTGATCATTCACCGTGACAAAGGCGCCAAGTTTATGAAGAAGAGATGCCGCACTGACACCACTTCTTGCTAATCCCAATACAAGTACTTTGCGATGCTTATATTGAATAATGTTTTTCATAATTTACTCCCCCATTTTCAGCTCTTTCCCATTTTTAAAGGGCGATGAACAGTGCAATAATTGCACTAATAAGCCCCGCACCCCAGAAAGTGAGAACGATACGCCATTCTGACCAGCCAATATCGACATGTTCAAAGTGATGGTGAATCGGACTCATTTTGAATAATCGTTTTCCGTTTGTTACTTTAAAATAGAAAACCTGGATAATTACAGATGACGTTTCAATAACGAAAACTAATCCGATTAAAAGCAACATCCACTCTTGCTTTAACAAAATCGAAATCGCGGCAATCGCACCACCGAGTGCTAATGACCCCGTATCCCCCATAAAAATTTTTGCGGGATTTTTGTTGAAAAGCAGGAATCCTAACATCGCTCCAACAATTGCAAAACAAAACATCGCGATAATACTCTCGTTTTGGAAAATCGCAATAATCCCGAACGCTCCGAATGCAATAACAGAAAGTCCAGAAACCAAGCCATCTAAGCCATCCGTTAAATTCACCGCATTGGAAAAGCCGACAAGCCAGAAAATAATAAAAATCAGGAAAAACCAGCCTAAGTTAATCTCCATTGATGTGAAAGGAATTGTTAGTGTATCAGGATAGCCGTTCCAATGATAGACGCAGTAAAACAAGATAGAAATAGCAACTTGTCCTAAAAACTTTTGCTTCGAGCGCAATCCTAAGTTCTGTTTTTTAACTACTTTTATGTAGTCATCCAAAAATCCTAAGGCACCGAATAGCACAAGTGGGATAAGTAACAGCAAAGTTTCTACTCCAAACCAACCACCTATCAGCGTCATAATGACAAAGCTGATAATCATCGCAAGTAGAAATACAAGACCTCCCATTGTCGGTGTTCCTGATTTCTTTAGATGGCTTTGCGGACCTTCCTCACGAATACTTTGACCAAATTTTAACTTTTGTAGAAACGGGATAAATAATGGTACCCCGATGACGGTAATAATGAAAGCCATCGCAAATGTTGTAACAATCCAGTATAATGACACGCTTTTTCGCTCCAATCTATTTTGTATCTTTCGCTATCGTAAATTCTATAATATTTTTGCTAAAATGGCTTCGCGCGCTTCTTTGCGATCATCAAAATCATGCACTACATCACCAATAATTTGGTAAGTTTCATGCCCTTTTCCAGCAATTAAAATAACATCTTCTGGGTTCGCCTGTTGTACTGCAAACCGAATTGCATCATGTCGCTGTTCTTTCACCGTGTATGTTGCATTTGGCACGCCAGCTAGCATATCTTTAATAATCTGCATCGGCACTTCCGTTCGTGGATTATCTGATGTGAAAATTGGATCAGTCGCGTACTTCACAGCAATCTGCGCCATTTGCGGACGTTTACCTTTATCCCGATCCCCACCACAGCCAACGACAACAAAAATGCGCCCTGTAGCAAACTCAGTCACCGTTTTCAATACATTTTCTAATCCGTCCGGTGTATGCGCGTAATCGACAATGACGGGAAATTGTTGCCCCGCGTCTACCAGTTCAAAGCGTCCCGCTACACCTTCGACTTTTTCTAGGGAAGAAATAATTTCGGAAATCATGGCTGGTGCTTCATTCGTTGCATATACTGTGGCAATTGCAGCCAGCGCATTGTATACATTAAATTTCCCAATCAATTTCAACTGAATATCAAAAACCTCATCTTGAAAATGCAGTTCAAATCTTGTCCCTTTGCTGCTGATCCGAATATCACTTGCTCGAAAAGTCGCAACTTCGTCAATACCATAGGTCAACAAGCTTGCACCTGTTGCCTCGGTCATCATTTTTGCATGTGGGTCATCTCCATTGATAACAGCCGTTTTCGCCGTCTCACCATAACCATTGCCAAGTTGAGCAAACAACAAACTTTTCGCATGCGCATATTCTGCCATCGTCTTATGATAATCCAAATGGTCTTGCGATAAATTGGTAAATACCGCCACATTATACTCTGAGCCATAGGCCCGACCTTGCACAAGCGCATGTGAGGATACTTCCATAATTGCTGTTGTCACTTTCTTATCACGCATTTGTCGAAATGTCTTTTGCAGGGTTAAACTGTCCGGTGTCGTATTCTTCGTTTCCAAAATTTCCGTACCAATTTTTCGATACATTGTACCAATCAAGCCCGTCGTTACCGCGTGATCTGCCAATATGAATTCTACTAAATGACTCACTGTTGTTTTTCCATTTGTTCCTGTTATTCCAATTAAATTCATTTCTGCAGTGGGATATCCGTAAAAAGCCGCAGCAAGCATTGCCATCGCCCGTTTTCCGTCCTGCACCAAAATGATTGGAATCGTAACATCCTCTAGCATGCGCTCTGCTACAATCACAACCGCGCCAAGCTCTTGTGCCTTTTTTGCATACATATGCCCGTCTACAACTTCCCCGTCGATACAAACAAACAATGTCCCCACCGTCACCTGCCTGCTATCCTGCTCGATGCTTTTCACTTCTATATGTAGCGTATCTTCCTTGCTCTGTACCAACCTGCTATAAGGAATTGCCTGTATCAACTTCTCTAATTCCATTTTGAACTTCCCTTCCATCTCACCATTTCCAAAACCAACGCAAAAAATGATATCGCGACCTCTATAAAAAACGAGTGCATATCAGCGCGCATAACGATGACAAATCTTCTACTCTATATTAGCAAAAACGGCGGTGAAATACTAGTCTTTTAAAAATGTTCCCCTTGCTATCAAAAGGCAGGCACACGACGTTTACCGTTAACAAACAAGTGTGCCCCTACCTTATCTTTACTAATTTAATAAAGCATTTAATCCGGCCGCTTCTTGCACTGTTGTATCCGCCGAGTCTTCTTTATCATTTTCCACTTTCGGTGCCTTATTGAAATTCGGGATTTTATCAGGCGTTGTGAGGTTAATTGTCACTTTCGACTTATCATTAATGACCGAACCGGCAGAAAGACCCTGCTTCAACACATAACCATTACCCGTTATCGTGAAAGGAATGCCTGTAATTTCCGAAACTTTGAGCACATCATTCTTTGCCCAATCTCTCATATCCGGAATCGTCATATCGCCTTCTGTCATCAAAATAACACGTTGTCCTTCTAAAATTTTCTCCCCAGTTTGTGGCAACTGTTGTACAATTTTCTTACCGTTCCCAATCACAACTGGAATCAATTTCTGCGCTTCCAACTCTTTTTTCGCAACATCTGGTGTTTTACCGGCCATAGAAGGCATCGAAATAGCTTTTAATTCCGATGTATCTGCCGACTTAATGTTCAAATACTGCAAGCTATTTTTCATTACTGGATTAAAAATTTCTGATACCGCTTTGCCACCCGTCTCTGTGCCAGTTAGTTGTGGCTGCTGCATCGTCACGTACATCACAAGCTCTGGATCTTTCGCCGGCGCCATACCCATGAAAGAGAAAATATAATTATCATTCCCTGTCATATAACCACCGCCATTCGGGTTTGGAATTTGCGATGTTCCTGTTTTCCCAGCAATATCATACCCATCAATCGCATACAGTTTCCCAGTACCAACTTTACCAGTAATAACATTCCGTAGTTCTTCGCGCGTTCGTTTCGCCGTCTCTGCACTAATTGGTTTTCCAGTCGTTACTGTCTTTGTTTCCGTTACTTTCCCAGTGTTCGGATCTACAATTTTTGACACAACATATGGTTGCTTCATCGTACCATCGCTCGCAATAGCGGTTGCTCCTTGAAGCATTTGCATCATGGTCACTGTAGTCCCTTGGCCAAAAACGGTCGTCACCTGCTCGATTCTCCGATCAAACAAAATTTTCCCAGTTGCTTCATTCGGAAGATCGATTCCAGTCTTTGCGCCAAAGCCAAAGTTTTGCAAGTATGTTTTAAATTTATCCGGCCCCATACCAGCAAGTAGCTTTGCAAATGCAACGTTACTCGATCGCTCCACACCTTCACGATACGTAATAGAACCCCAACCAGCACCACCATTATGATCGTGAATCGGGATACTACCAACGTTATATGTCCCCGATTGGTAGTACGCATTTGGATGATACACGCCCATATCAATTGCCGAGGCAAGCGAGAATACCTTCATAACCGAACCCGGCTCATACGTAATCTCTACCGGCAAATTGGCCCATTGATTTGTTAGGCCCTCCTTAGTCGTCGGATTAAACGTATCTCGCTGGCTCATCGCCAAAATCTCACCTGTTTTAGGATTCATTACAACCGCCATCATATTTTTCGGATTATATTTTGCATCCACCGTATTTAACGTATCCTCTAAAAACGTCTGAATTTTCTTATCCAGCGTCAAATAAATATCTTTCCCATCTTGTGCTTCTTTTACCGTACTTTTCGCATTTGGCAAAATGTAACCATACTTATCTGTATCATAGTTAATCGAGCCGTTTTTTCCGGTCAACATATCATTATACGCCTTCTCAATTCCCATCTTACCAATTAATTTAGAAATGCCATCTTTCCCAGTTTCCTGTTGCGCATAGCCGATTAAATGAGACGCAAAGACACCATTTGGATAAAACCGTTCCGCTTGCTTCGTAAATACCAAACCAGGTAATTTTGAAGCTTCAATCTTGTCCTTTACTTCCGCCGACAAATTTTTACCGGCTTTTCCAAACTCGACTTGGAAGACATCTTTCTTTTTCAATTTTTTCAAAATATCGGCCTCTTTTAATGGCAAATACTTCGCCAAGAGTTTAGCCGTCTCTTCTTTTTCAACCACGTGATGCGGATTTTTCGGATCTACCGTTTGCTTCGGGTCAAGCACTGCCGCCAATGTATAAGAAGCAGTGTCCTTCGCAATCACTTCGCCCTTTTGATCTAAAATAGAGCCGCGATTTGCTTCAATGACACTGCTTCGTAAATGTTGTTTAGCCGCTTTGGCCGCAAGTGGAACTCCGTTAACTTCGCCAACGACTTGCATGTAGAAGAAGCGTCCGATAACCGACATAAAAATAAGTCCAAAGATGATAAAAAGAACCAGAGCACCTCTTCGCATGTTTCCTACTCGTTTTTTCATTTACCTTCCACTACTTTCACATTATCTGGATCTAGTTTCAATCCCAATTCTTTCGCTTTTTGCCATACGCGTTCATAACGACTAAGGTCCGCTACTTCTGCCGACAAATCTTCATTCGCCTTCACTTGCTTGTCCACTTCTGCCTGTTTTTCTTGAATACCTTGGTTTAGACTATAGACTTGCGCTTGTACGTGAATAATCTTAAACGCAAATACTGCAATAACGATAATAAAAACAGACGCAATCAACTTTTCGCCCAATGTTATTTTTCCACGCTTTAAAATTTGTTTTTTAGGCTGTGGTTGCGGTGTCTCTCTATGTACACGTTTCGGTTCCACATTCGTTTTGTAGGCTACATTATTACTCAATCTACTTCAACTCCTACTTCCTAATTATTCCGCTCTACCACTCTCAGTTTTGCTGATCGTGCACGATTATTTTCTGCTAGCTCTTCCTCAGATGGGAGAATCGGTTTTTTTGTTACTAATTTCATTTTCGGCTTATACTCATCTGGAATAATCGGTAACCCTGGCGGTAGCTCTGGACCTCTTGCTTCCTCTGCAAAAATTTGTTTTGTAATTCTGTCTTCTAATGAATGGAATGTAATGACACTGATTCGTCCACCAGGTTTTAGCAAGTCCATTGCTTCTTTCAGGGAGTCCTCAACTGCGCCTAACTCATCATTCACCGCAATGCGAATCGCTTGGAAAATCCGCTTTGCCGGATGTCCACCTTTTCGTCTAGCAGGCGCTGGAATCGCTACTTTAATCACATCCACTAGCTCCCCTGTCGTCTCAATTGGTGCTATTTCACGCCTACGCTCAATCTCACGCGCCACTTGCTTCGAAAATTTTTCCTCGCCGTAACGGAAAAAAATACGCACAAGATCTTCGTAGCGCCATTCATTTACAACATCGCGTGCCGTAAGTTCTGCCTCCTGATCCATTCGCATATCTAGTGGTGCATCTTGATGATAACTAAATCCACGTTCTCGTTCATCTAGTTGCGGTGACGAAACACCTAAATCGTACAAAATCCCATCCACTTCTGTAATTCCCACTTCTAGCAATGCTTCCTTAATATATCTAAAGTTGCTTTTAATAAACGTTACTCGTCCTGCGTAATCCTGCAACCGCTCTTTAGCGTGAGCAAGCGCTTTGTTATCTTGATCAAATGCGAATAAATGCCCTTCTTCTGAGATTTGACTCAACAAATATTCACTGTGCCCTGCACCGCCAAGTGTACAATCTACATACACTCCATCCGGCTTTATATTCAAGCTATCAACTGTTTCCTTCAATAATACCGTCTCATGTTGGAACATCCTTATGCCCCTCCTCTTTTTAAATATCAAAGCCAATCATATTTTCGGCAATATCTTCAAAGGATTCTTGCGCCTCATCAAAGAAGTTATCCCATTCCGATTTGCTCCAAATTTCAATACGACTTGCGACCCCAACAATCACCGTCTCCTTCTCAAGTTCAGCGTAACTCGTCAAGTTGGCTGGAATATTAATCCGCCCCTGCTTATCAAGTTCACATTCTGAAGCCCCAGAAAAGAAAAAACGGGTAAAAGAACGAGCATCTTTTTTAGTCAGTGGGAGTGCTTGAATCTTCTCTTCTACTTTCGTCCACTCGTCAATCGAATACACAAAAAGGCATTTATCAAGCCCTCGAGTAATGACAAAATGATCCCCTAATTGTTCACGGAATTTAGATGGCACGATTAAGCGGCCCTTTATATCAATGTTATGTTGATATTCACCCATGAACATAGTCCATCCCCACTTTCTTATACACAACTTTACCACAACTCCCCACTTCGTACCACCAAAAACTTAAAAAAAAGCAAAAAAAAAGAAGCCAGTAATAAAACCCAGCTCCTCTCAGCGCTTTTATAGAGCCAATTCCCTAATATAAAAATTTGTGGGGCTTAGTGGAGAGCATAGGTAAGAAATGCTACAATTGAAAATAAGCCTTTTTTAAGCTCTAGTTAATATTAAGTTTATGTTTATCTGGTATTATAAGTAAGAAGGAGGTTTTCTGATGACTAAGTTACTTATTATCTTACTCACATCCCTGCTCACTGCCTGTTCGAATACAAGTGAAAACATGACAAATCATTCAGAAATAACAGCAAAAAAAGAAAAGGAGGAGAAAAATGTGACACAGTTAAACCAATCCTTACTCCAAGCTATCGATTCCAATAACTTGCAACAAATCGAATCACTTCTACGACAAGGCGCACAAGTAGATACAGTGAACACGCTTGGTGAAAGCGGACTCCTCGTGGCCACACACCAAAACAATATTCCAATGGCTAAACTATTCCTCAAGTATAACGCCAATGTTAATTTACAGGATAAAATTGAAGACAGCCCCTTTCTATACGCTGGCGCAGAAGGCCGAACCGAGATTTTAAAAGCAATGATTTCGCATCATCCAGACTACAAACTAACCAATCGCTTTGGCGGAACAGCCTTGATTCCTGCAGCCGAAAAAGGGCATTTAACAAATGTTCAACTTCTTTTAGCCGAAACAAATATCGATGTAAATCATATAAATAACCCCGGTTGGACAGCACTTTTAGAAGCAATCGTTCTCTCCACTGGTAACAAGACACAACAACAAATCGTTCTAGCACTACTTGAAAATGGCGCTGATCCAAACATTGCAGATTCAAACGGCGTTACCCCTCTAACACACGCAAAGCAAAAAGGATATGACGCAATCGCGAATTTACTTATAGCTCATGGTGCAAAATAATAAAAAAAGAAGAGACGTAACTGAGAGCATTTACTCGGTTACCTCTCTTCTTTGCTATTCTATTTTGACTAAAACACTAGCAATAAACTCTTCACAATGCCAACTACGAACAAAAGCAAGTAAAGAATCGCAAACGCAAAGAAACAAATCCGCCAGTAACCACGAATCACTTTTCGAAAGTTGATATCACCCTGTAATTTGGCATATAGCGCCACAAACAAAATACCAATTAAGAATAAAAATAGCAAAATATATAATAGAAAAGATTGATCAAATAATACAATCATAAAGAAATGAACCGCTAAGATTAGAAAAAAAGTCGTCACATCAGCGCCTCTCTTCACTGCTTTTGGTGTTCTTTTTGTCATGTATTGCGTCACCATGAATGTGACTGTAAAAATAAGTACCGGAGACACAATCACAAGCGCCGTTATATTCGTTAACCAGTTCACTGTAAATACTCTCCCTCCAGCCCTTTTATTAAGCCGTATAATGTTTCTGAAATCGGCACCACTTTTCCTTGTGCCTTGGCAAGCGTCACAATAGCCCCAGAAATACTCTCAATCTCCGTTTGTCGCTTTTCTCGCACATCCATCGCCATTGAAGAAAAATTAGCTGATGTTGCTTCACATATTGCGGTTACTTTTCCAAGTGCGTCCTTTCGCTCAAGGACATCTGCCACTTCATATGTTAAATCTACCAACAGCGTATGCAGATATTCATTACGTAACAATGTCCCATTCGACACGCCTAGAACAGCCGTTAATGGGTTAATTACCGCATTAGCTAATAATTTATTATAGACCATTTCTTCACAATCGGCTTGCTCTAAAAATGGAAAATCAGGATTAGCCATTAGCGCGTTTTGTAGCGACTCATTTAATTTACCGCGATAGAGCGCCCAATTTGTTTGACCTGCACCGCGCCATGCAACAGTAGTAGCATCTATTTTACTTGCACCATGTTCGCAAGTTCCCAATAAAATCGTTTTTTGTAGTAGGTTTGTTAGCAACTCTAGGTGTCCTATACCATTTTGTAGAAACAAGATTGGCGTGTTTTCAGGGATTTTCAAAAGTATGTCTATTATGCTGTCTAGTTGGTATGATTTCACGGTAACGATAACAATATCAAACCTTGTAAAATCGGCATAGGTCGAAGGAATAGCTTGTACATTATAATACTCCTTCGCACCTTGATTGACAACGGTTATGCCGCATTTTTCGAGGACTCTAGCTTGTTCTTTCGTTCGCGTAAAAAGTGTAACATTGGGCTGTAGCAACCCTGCATATAAAAGCCCCAAGGCGCCTGCCCCAATAATACCTACCTGATAAGCCATGCTAACCTCTCCTTCATTTCATCCTGATTCTATTTTAGCAAAAGTTGTGTTGTTTTGCATTTTTGAGAGAAGGGGGCTTAATCACGGTTGCTTTGTTATGTTTATTGTGAAATCGGTTGAACAGTTTTATGTATGAGATTCTTTATTGGTTTAGTCATTATCCTAGCCCAGTTCCAAGGCTCACTGGCAAATGAAGGTTCTCAATCATCAAAGGACCCTTCATAAAAGCCAAAACAGGCAAAAAACCCAGAAGATCCATGGCGTCTTCTGGGTTTTTTATTTGACAAGCGTACGTATCGCTTGCTTTGCTCACGCAAATTAGTTGCTTTCTACTACTTCTTTGCCATTGTATTGACCACACTCAGGACAAATACGGTGAGAAAGTTTGTACTCGCCACAATTAGGGCACTCAACCATACCAGGCACTTGTAATTTGAAGTGCGTACGACGCTTGCGTTTTTTTTGTTTTAGATGTTCTTCTAAAAGGTACTGCCATTTCCATACACCTCCTTCGCGATTTCCGGATATCTCCTTCGTCGCAATCCATCTAAGAAAAATTTCTTTCTCTTAAAATATATTCCAGCTCTTAGAATTAGTTTTCTTTCTTATCAAAGAAATCGGCTAATCCTGCAAGACGAGGATCCACTTTTGTTTCTGCTTGCTTTGCTTGTTGCTCCAGCTCTTCTTCCGTTATAACATTCCAATCGTTTCCTTCTGATAACGCATTGTCTACATTATCACTATAAACTTGCATCGGAATCTCAAGCAAAAGTAATTCTTCAATTACCGGTAATGCATCAATTTTGTCGCCATCCATCAAATGATGTGTTTCGTCTAGCACCTTCTCCTCTTTATCTACATAAGTTTCAATAGATTCAATGTGGTACGGATAAATAACATCTTCAAAGGTTCTGGCACATGGTAATACAAATGTTCCCTCTAAAACAAGGCTGATTGAAACCGAATCTTGACGTACAGTCATGCTTCCAGAAACATTCACCAGACTCGCTGAACGAACGTCGTGATTATGTTCTTTCAAATATTCCGTTACGTCAATTTCCTGTTCAATCGACACTTTCTTACCACGGTATTTCTGTAGTTGAATTAATGACCATTTCATCGTTTATCACTCCAAGCGCAACAAAAAAATATTATAGACTTTTCTAAGCCTTTTGTCAATCCCTATTTCCTAACCGAACCATGTTCCTCAGCCCTTTTTTGTGGTAATCTAGAAGTAATCAAAAAGCGAAACTATAAAGAGCTCTTTTCAAGCCTAACACAATCGAAGCACCAAATCCAAGTAGATTGATTTACGATTACTTGGCACTTTCAAAACATGGAGTTGATAAAATGAAGGCAACTGGCATTATCGTAGAGTATAATCCTTTTCATAACGGGCATTTATTGCATTTACAGGAAGCACGAAAGCGGACAAAGGCGGACGTTATTATTGCTGTCATGAGTGGCTCTTTTCTACAGCGCGGCGAACCAGCGCTTCTACCAAAATGGGAGCGAGCGCAGATGGCAATTGATGCTGGTGTTGATCTCATTGTAGAACTTCCTTTTTCATTTGCCACACAACAAGCCGCTATTTTTGCCAATGGAGCAGTCGAAATATTAGATGCACTAGGTGTTCAATCCCTCTTTTTTGGTAGCGAGAACGGTGATGCACAAACCTTTAGTAAAGTCGCAAAGCTAATAACGGAACAGAGCGCCCAATTTAAAGCGATCATACGGCGTTTTTTTAGACAATAAGACGAATAGCTACGCATCAGCCTGGCATGCCGCTATAAACGAACTAGCGCCGGATTTGACGCTTGATTTAGCACAACCAAATAATATTTTAGGGTTTCATTACACATTAGCTGTTATCGAACAAAAAAAACGAATAGAAATTGCTACAATGCCTCGTCAAAGTGCAGCCTATCATGAGCAGAAACCGACGCATCAATCGATTGCAAGCGCGACCTCCATTCGATCAATGTTACTGG
>NZ_AODK01000031.1 GCF_000525975.1 Listeria rocourtiae FSL F6-920 | reverse complement strand
TGGATTGTTTTTTCGAGTGACTATACTTTCAAAAATTAAAACTGTCTTCGAGTGCATAGCATGTTTGAAACAGTGAAGCTTTGGGAAATATTATTTTAATCGATTTATTTATTCAGAAAACTTAATAAAAGGGAAAAGTTAATTGTAAGATAGTCTGGTTAAATGATTTCGTTAGTCTTTATAAACATGAAAAGTGCGTAATAGGCTAATTGGGTTATCTTGCGCTAATTTTGCAATAACTTATAACTTTCATCCTTGTTTTCGTATATTTCGAAAAAATAATTTACAAAGCTTAAATTTTTAGAGTATAATAGTAATCGAAATGATTTTTCTGAAAAATAAAAAAGGGAGGTTTACTAATGAAAAAATCTAAATTGTTTTTAGTTTTAGGATTAACATTAGTACTAAGCTTAGTACTGGCAGCATGTGGAGGCGGAAGCGATTCCAAATCTGGTGGAGGCTCAAAGGATTCCAAACAAGAATTAAACTTAATGGAATCAGCACTTATTCCATCGGCGGATAGTACAAAAGCAGACGATGCAGTTGGATTAAACGTAATTAACCAAACAAATGAAGGTATCTACGCACTTGACAAAGACGGCGTGGCACAACCTGCAGGCGTTACTGAGAAAGCAACAGTGAGCGATGACAAAAAGGTTTATACATTCAAACTACGTGATGACGCAAAATGGTCAAACGGAGATCCAGTAACAGCAAAAGATTACGTATATTCATGGCAACGCGCCGTTGATCCAAAAACAGCAGCAACTTATTCCTACTTATTTGATGGATTAGTTCAAAATGCTACTGAAATCATTAAAGGTGAGAAAAAAACCTTCTGAATTAGGCATTAAAGCAGTTGACGACAATACATTAGAAGTGACACTGGTTCAACCAGCAGCTTACTTTGATTCATTATTAGCATTCCCAACATTCTTCCCACTTAACCAGAAGTATGTTGAAAGTAAAGGCGACAAATATGCTTTAGATAGTGATAGTATCCTTTACAATGGACCATTCAAATTAACGGATTGGAACGGAACAAGTAAGACTTGGGCGTTCGTACCGAATGACAAATATTATGACAAAGACAAAGTTAAACTTGATAAAATCAATGTACAAGTAGTACAAGATCCTGGAACTAGCGTGAACTTATACAACACGAATAAACTTGATAAAGCGCTATTATCAGCTGAATATGCTGTACAGAATAAAAATAAAGATGACTACGCTGTAGAAGAAGAATCTTCTGTATTCTACATTAAATTTAACCAAGAACGTAACGGTAAGAAAACACCGTTAGCAAATAAAAAATATCCGTAAAGCATTGGCATTATCTGTTGATAAACAAAGCTACGTGGATACAGTTCTACAAAATGGTTCTATCCCAGCGAATGGTTTAGTACCTAAGAAATTCACTTTCGATCCTAAAGATAATAAAGACTACCGTGATGAAGTTGGCGATGTTGGCGTTTATAACTTAGATGAAGCGAAAAAAGCATGGACACAAGGTTTGAAAGAGTTAGGTGTTACTTCTCTAAATCTTGAGTTTACAAGTGATGATACTGAAAATGCTAAGAAATCAAGTGAATTCTTGCAAAACCAATGGGAGAAAAATCTTCCTGGCCTTAAAGTGGCACTTAAAAATGTACCATTTAAAATCCGTTTAGCGAATGACCAAAAACAAGATTACGACTTCTCTCTAAGCGCTTGGGGTCCTGATTATCAAGATCCATCAACATTCTTGAACTTGTTCAGAACAGGTAACACACAAAACAGAATGAGCTACTCTAACCCAGCTTATGACAAAATTATCGATCAAGCAGCAGGTCCGCTTGCAGGCGATACACAAGCTCGTTGGGATGAAATGCTTAAGGCAGAACCAATCCTAATTGAAGAAGATTATGCAATTCAACCACTTTACCAACGTGCGAAAGCATTCTTGCAACAGCCATACGTAAAAGATTTACAAAAAAATGCGTTTGGTCCAGACTATACGTTCAAAACAACATATATTGATGGGAAATAAGTTTGACACACATTGAAGGAAGAAATGCTTGACTGTAATTCGAGAGAGTATATTCTATATACTCTCTCTTTTAATGATGACTAAGGATGTGTTACATATCCAAATAGTAAAGTGACAAGAGATTTCAGTTTATTATGCTCGAGTCCAGAATAATCAAAGTGAGTTTTTAGATAACTCGGTATATTTTGGTGTGAGAAGGGTGTGTTTAAACTTCGCGAAAAAGGGCAGATTATCTTTTTCAGGATAAAATAAATGCACAAGCTTAAAAAACAGTGAATTGAGAAAACAAAGCTCGCTATGGTTGCAGGCTTATGATAAAATAAGAAAATATTCTACAAAATAAATTTTTCGGGGGGTGTAGAGATGATTAAATATGGATTGAAACGGCTCTTATATATGGTTATTACGATGTTTATTATTGCAACAGTGACATTCATTTTAATGCAATATCTACCAGGTTCACCGTATAGAAATGAAGCTAAAATGACACCAGAACAAATTCAAATGATGAACGACCAGTACGGACTAAATGATCCAGTACCAGTACAATACCTTCGCTACATGGGAGGCTTATTGCAGGGGGATCTAGGGGTATCCTTCCAATTGGATAATCGTCCTGTTTCAGAAATACTAGGGAATTTAATTGGCCCATCGATTACAATTGCTGTTGAGGCTATTGTCTTCGGATTACTATTTGGTATTATACTAGGTGTTATTGCGGCTATGTTCCAGAATAAGTGGCCGGATTATACCAGTACGTTTATTGCGATACTTGGGAAATCGATACCATCCTTCGTATTTGCTGCTATGCTACAATACTGGATTGGAGCTAAACTACAATGGTTGCCAGTAGCTGGTTGGGGTACGTTCGAGTACACCATTTTACCTGCACTCGCGCTTGCCATGTTCCCACTCGCTACCGCCGCTCGTTTTATGAGAACAGAGCTGATTGATGTGTTTGGTTCAGATTATGTGTTACTCGCTAAAGCCAAAGGGAATAACCGAGTTGAGGTTGCATGGAAACATGCTATTCGTAATGCTTTGATTCCGCTTATTACTGTTATTGGGCCACTTACTGTAGCCTTGATGACAGGTTCACTTGTTATTGAAAATATCTTTGGTATTCCAGGTATCGGAAGCCAGTTTGTTTCATCTATACAAACCAACGACTATCCTGTAATTATGGGAACTACGCTACTCTTCGCGGGTATGCTTGTTTTCGTTATTCTAGTGGTAGATATTCTTTACGGATTGATTGACCCTCGTATCCGTGTGTCGGGAGGTAAATAATTATGGCAGAACCAAAAATTTCAAAAGAATTATTCCAGCCCGCGCATATGCAAGAATCAGAACACGAGAAAATTCTTCGTCCAAGCCTTACATTTATGCAAGATTCTTGGATTCGCATTAGAAAAAATAGAGCTGCGTTAGTAAGTATTATTGTGCTTGCCCTTATTGTTATTATGGCTTTTGTTGGTCCACTAATTTCTGGGTACACGTATTCAGAGCAAACGACAGCAAATGCTTCACTGCCACCTAAAGTTCAAGGGTTTGAGAATATGCCATTTTGGAATGGTAAGCAAAATATTGGTGGGGAAGAAGTAGATGTTTATAAACAAAAAAATGTACCTGAGGGGACGTATTATTGGTTCGGAACGGATACACTTGGCCGTGACCAATTTACACGTGTTTGGAAAGGGACGCAAATATCACTATTTATTGGTTTTGTAGCTGCGTTCTTTGACTTAATAGTTGGTGTAACGTACGGTATGATTTCTGGCTACTCAGGTGGACGTGTCGATAATGTCATGCAACGTATATTGGAGGTTGCTTCGGCGATACCAAACTTAGTTGTTGTTATCCTCATGCTGCTCGTACTAGACCCCGGTATTATGTCCATTATCATTGCGATTGCCATGACCAGTTGGATAACGATGGCCCGGGTTGTGCGTGGACAAGTTTTGAAATTAAAAGATCAAGAATTTGTATTAGCTTCTAAAACACTTGGTGGCTCGACGCCTAGTATTTTATTCAAGCATTTGTTGCCAAACGTATCTGGTGTTATCATCATCAATGTTATGTTTAGTATTCCAAGTGCTATATTCTTCGAGGCCTTCCTAGGGTTTATCGGTTTAGGTATTCCAGCTCCACAAGCATCTCTAGGAACGCTTATTAGTGAAGGGTACAAGACATTGCAAGTACTACCTTACATGGTTCTTTATCCAACGCTCGTACTATGTATTATCATGATTGCATTTAACTTAATTGCTGACGGCTTACGTGATGCGTTTGATCCGAAAATGCGTGATTAAAGGTGAGGTGAGGAAAAATGGAAAAACTATTAGAAGTAAAAGACCTGCATATTTCGTTTCATACGTATGCTGGTGAAGTAAAAGCAATCCGTGGCGTGAGCTTTGATCTTATTAAAGGTGAGACACTAGCTATTGTTGGTGAGTCTGGCTCGGGTAAATCCGTAACAACAAAGTCCATCATGCGCCTATTACCAGAAAGCAATTCCAAAATTAAATCAGGAGAAATCCTATTTAACGGTATAGATATCGCGAAAGCATCTGAAAAACAAATGCAAAAAATTCGTGGGAAAGAAATTTCGATGATTTTCCAAGATCCGATGACCTCATTAAATCCAACAATGACCATCGGCAAACAAATTGCAGAACCGATCATCAAACACCAAAAAATTAGCAAAAAAGAAGCGTTGAAAACAGCGCTTCGTTTGCTTCAATTAGTTGGTATTCCAAATGCAGAAGAGCGTTTGAAACAGTATCCACATCAGTTCTCTGGTGGTATGCGTCAACGTGTTGTTATTGCGATTTCGCTTGCGTGTAACCCACAAATTCTGATTGCCGATGAGCCTACAACAGCGCTCGATGTTACGATTCAAGCACAGATTTTGGACTTGATGAAAGATTTGCAGAAGAAGATTGATACGTCGATTATCTTCATTACGCACGACCTTGGTGTTGTTGCGAATGTAGCAGATCGTGTAGCAGTTATGTATGGTGGCAAAATCGTTGAGATCGGGACAGTTGATGAGATTTTCTATAATCCACAACATCCATATACGTGGGGACTTATTAGCTCGATGCCAACTTTGGATACGGACGAGGAGGAATTGTTTGTTATTCCAGGTACGCCTCCTGATTTGTTGGATCCTCCAAAAGGGGATGCATTCGCGGCTCGTAATAGGTATGCGATGCAAATCGATTTAGAACAGGAGCCGCCAATGTATAAAGTTTCTGACACGCATTATGCAGCGACCTGGTTATTGCATCCAGACGCACCAGAAGTAACGCCTCCTGATGCCGTATTACGTCGTCAAGAACAATTTGCAACGGAACATCCTGGTATGCAAGCTGTTCACGCGAAGGGGGTTGAAGTAGATGGCTGAGAAACTACTTGAAATTAAGAATCTAAAGCAATACTTTAATAAAGGCAAGTCAAGTGAAGTTCGTGCTGTGGATGGTATTTCTTTTGATATTTATAAAGGAGAGACACTAGGTCTTGTAGGAGAATCTGGTTGTGGTAAATCGACAACTGGACGTACGATTATTCGCCTCTATGATGCAACAGACGGCGAAGTATTGTACAATGGCGCGAACGTGCATGGTCGTAAATCACGTACAGAAATGCACGAATTTCGTCGCAAAATGCAAATGATTTTCCAAGATCCATATGCCTCGCTTAATCCGCGTATGAAAGTAAAGGACATTATTGCAGAAGGAATTCGTATTCATGGCTTAGCCAAAACACCATCTGAGTTAACGAATCAAGTATATGAGCTATTAGAAACGGTTGGTTTGAGCAAAGAACATGCTGGGCGTTATCCACATGAATTCTCCGGTGGTCAGCGCCAGCGTATCGGGATTGCTCGTGCGCTTGCTGTTCAACCAGAATTCATCATTGCCGATGAGCCAATTTCTGCACTAGACGTTTCGATTCAAGCACAAGTCGTGAATTTATTAAGACAGTTGCAAAAAGAAAAAGGTTTAACTTATTTATTTATTGCACATGATTTGTCAATGGTTAAATATATTAGTGACCGTATCGGCGTTATGTACTTTGGTAAATTGGTGGAATTAGCACCAGCTGATGATTTGTACCGCGCACCGTTACATGCTTATACAGAATCACTACTTTCTGCGATTCCATTACCTGATCCTAACTATGAGCGCACTCGTATACGTAAAACATATGATCCTGCGATTCATAATTATACTGGAAATGAAGATTTGCAGATGCGTGAAATTGCACCAGGTCATTTTGTTTATTGCTCTCCTGAGGAAGTAGCTACCTACCAAGAGAAGCATGCCAAATTGACCGCGGAAGCCACTGAAACTATAGAATAGTCAATATATAATTTTCCACTAAATAAAACTTAGCGTGTCGGCAAGTGTTTAGATTCTAGGTAAAGTCAAGCATAGGTCGCGCAGACTTTAACGACGGAGATAAGTGTTTGTCGACACGCTGAAGCCATCCTGAATTTTCAGGGTGGCTTTTCTGGTAGCATTTTAACAAAATTCTCATTTATTTTTAATGTAAAGGTTTATTTTTTCATCGAATTCTTGTTTTAAAGCGGTATAGTAAGGGTAACATACATATAACGAGCAACTTTCAATCTGTGTGAGTTGGATAACTTTTTTTTAAAATAGTGTATTGCTTTTTGCTATTTTGGTGTATAATGAAAGTAGGTCTTAAAAGAGATCGTTTCCAATAGATATATTGTTAGGAAATTCGTTACATTGAATGAAACAATAAACCAATAAGGAGTGTGAATGTCTAATGGTAACGTTATACACTTCACCAAGTTGCACGTCTTGTCGCAAGGCTCGTGCATGGCTAGAGGAACATGATATCCCGTACAAAGAGAGAAATATTTTCTCGGAGCCGCTAAGTTTAGGCGAAATTAAAGAAATTTTACGAATGACAGAGGATGGTACGGATGAAATCATTTCCACACGTTCTAAGACATTCCAAAAATTAAATGTGGATTTAGATAGTTTACCGCTTCAAGAATTATTTGAGTTAATCCAAAAAAATCCAGGTTTGCTACGTCGCCCAATTATTATTGACGAGAAACGTTTGCAAGTAGGCTATAACGAAGATGAAATTCGTCGTTTCTTACCACGTCGCGTTCGTACGTACCAATTGCGTGAAGCGCAAAAACTGGTTAACTAATCTTATTGGACTACCAATGCTTTTTAGGTATTGGTAGTTTTTTTGGAGCATATTAGGATTTTTGATGGGTTATTATCATAATTTTTTTTATAAATATAGGCTTTTTTGAGCAATTAGGGAGTTTCTACTCTTGAATTATGGGTAAATATAGGCTAAGATGGTATTCTTCAATAAAATAATGGTTCTTAGTAAAATCAAACATTAGCCATTTTTTTGAAGTAGGCTACAATGAAATTAACAACAAATGAATTACCCTTCATTGTCAATGTTAAAGATGGAAGGGAGAGTGTGTGACGATGGAAATTGAACGTATTAATGAGAACACAATAAAGTTTTATATCTCTTATATGGATCTGGAAGAACGCGGATTTAACCATGAAGAAATTTGGTATGACCGCGAGAAAAGTGAGGAGCTTTTCTGGGATATGATGGATGAGCTTAAGTATGAAGACGAGTTCTCTCCTGATGGACCGCTCTGGATTCAGGTACAAGCTTTGAAGCACGGTTTAGAAGTGCTAGTTACGAAGGCTAACCTAGGTAAAGGTGAATCTGGTTTTGAGATTAATATGGATCAAGCGGATGAACTAGCCGAGGAGCGTATTGAGAAACTATTAGAAGAGCATTTTACTCCTACCAAAATTACTGACGGTGGGGACGATGATACGTTAGAATTTATTTTGCAGTTCCGCGAATTTGAAGACTTGATTACCTTGTCTAAAGCGACTGGGCTTGATCAGTTATCAACGAAACTGTACCACTACAAAGATAGTTATTATCTTTACGTGGAGTTTCCTGAAGCGAAATTTGATGAAAAAAACATTGATAATGTAGTCAGTATTTTATTAGAGTACGGTGATGAAACAAATTTGACTGGGTATGTTCTTGCCGAATATGCCAAAGTTATTTTTGATGATCCTGCTTTGCCTCAAGTAAAGAAATATTTTAACTAAAAAAGCTTTTTGGCTCGATTCACGTTGTGAAAAACACGTGAATCGAGTCTTTTTGCGTTTATTGAATAGTAGGGAGGAATTATGAAGGATAGGGCGAATATAGTTAATATACAGATTGTGAAAGGCAGTGATGACTATGTTTACCGCAAAAGATCAAGATGGACGAGATATTGTTGTTACACGGGGGAATGTGGCTTTTTTGAAAGCAGGGAATAATCAGTATACGTGTGGCTGTTGTGAAGAGAAGTTAATTCTGAAGGCAGGTGAGATTAATATACCTCATTTTTCACATCTAGCCTCTAGTAAGTGCCGATTTGCTTCGGAAGGTGAGTCTGAACGACATTTGAGTGGGAAAAAATATTTTTGGAGTGGCTTATCTTGCAAGATTTTCAAGCCGATGTAGAGGTATATTTACGTGGCATAAAGCGCCAGGCGGATATTCTTGTGGACGAACGCACTGTCATCGAATATCAGTGTTCTACAGTTCCTGTGCATGAATTGCGACAGAGAACGGAAGATTATCATCTAGCAGGACTTGGCGTCCATTGGATTCTTGGCCAAGATATTCGGATGGTAAAGGGGAGATATTATTTGACGACTTTTCAGCAGGCCTTTATTAAGCAGAAATCGAATTTAGGATATTATTTAGTGCAATATTTGCCGGAAATAAATTGTTGGACGTTGCTATATCATATTACGATGGATACAATAAATCGTTTTTATGCGCGATCAATGACGTTTGATGGACGTGTGGGATTTGATGTGATTAAGAAAGCGATAGGGCGGATTAAGTATGCGACTTTTTATGTGAAGCGGGATTTAGCTTTTGAGAGGCAGAAACAGTGTTATTTCTATACGCGATTTAAGAAGCAGAGTTTGTTTCTAAAGGATTTGTATGAACAGGGGTATTATTTGCAGCACTTGCCAATAGAGATTGGTGTTGTACTACCCATGCAATTTAGAGTGAAGACACCGGCGATGGAGTGGCAGTTTTATTTATGGCGTGATTTTTTTCGAGGGATGGATTGTGAGGAATCTTTTCAGTTGGACCACTTGCTCACGGTTTTTGTGAAAAATGTAGTTCCTATGCCACTTATTTGGGATGAGGACCGTACTGAGCTTTGTTTAGCATATTTGCAATTTCTTTGTAAGCAAGGAATTTTACGGAGAAGTAGTGCGGGATATTATACGATGTCTAGGCAGATGAAAGAACTGGTGAATGATGAGGCGTATTTTTTGGATATCTGATTTTTGCATTTTCATTTGGATTAGCTCATAATGAATGAAGAAGTAATTATTGGAGGTATTGGATTTATGAGTGAGAAAAAAAATAGCTATATTACCAACTCGAGAAGAAGTACCGGTAAGTGCAACATGGGATTTAACGACAATTTTTAAAGATGATGATGCATGGGAGGTAGCTTTTGCGCAGTTAAAGGATAAAGTGAAGGAAGGGAAGGAATTTCAAGGGAAATTGGGGGATAGTAGCGATAATTTGTTGCAGGCCTTACAGTATCGTGATGAGCTATATGATCGATTAGGAAATCTATATGTTTATGCCCATTTAAAGCAGGATCAAGATACGACAAATACCACATATCAAGGGTTAAATAGTCGCGCTGGAAGTTTGTTGACGGAGGCATCTGCAGCTATTTCCTACTTCGAACCAGAAATATTGGCGATGGATGAGGCGAAACTGCAGGGTTTTATAGCTGAGAATAAGGATTTGCAGTTGTATGCGCATTTGTTGGAAGAAGTGAATTTGAATCGCCCTTACGTGCTTTCTGAGAAGGAAGAGGCTTTGCTTGCACAGGCAGGAGAAGTTTTAGGTAATGCATCGCGAACGTATAGTATTTTGAATAATGCCGATATGAAATTTCCGGTGATTGAAGATGAGAATGGGGATCAGGTGGAAATTACACATGGCCGCTATGGCAAAATGATGGAAGGTAAGAATCGTGATGTTCGTAAAGCCGCATTTAAAGGAATGTATAGTGCTTATGATAATTTGAAGAATACGATGGCAACTACATTAACCGGTCAAGTAAAGAAAGGAAATTTCTATGCGAAAGTTCATGGCTATGAATCGGCGCGTCATGCTGCCTTGTTTGGGAATCATATTCCTGAATCAGTTTACGATTCGTTGATAGAAGCGGTAAATGATCATTTGCCATTGCTACAGCGCTATGTTGGTTTACGTAAGGAGTTATTGAAACTGGATGAATTGCGCATGTATGATATGTATACACCGCTTTCCACGGAGGTTCATTTAGCATTTACGTATGAAGAGGCAAAAGATATTGTTTTAAATGGTCTTGCGCCACTTGGAGAAGAGTATCAGGCAATTTTGAAGGAAGCTTTTGATAATCGCTGGATTGATGTAGTCGAGAACAAAGGTAAGCGTAGTGGTGCTTATTCTTCAGGTGCGTATAGTACGAATCCGTATATTCTGATGAACTGGCAGGATACGATTGATAATGTGTTTACGTTGGCACATGAGTTGGGGCATAGTGTGCATAGTTACTATACGCGGAAAAATCAGCCTTTTGTTTATGGCGATTATTCGATTTTCTTGGCGGAGGTAGCTTCGACGACAAATGAGAATTTATTAACGGATTACATGTTAAAGAAATATGATGACCCGAAAGTGCGGGCATATTTGTTGAATCATTATTTGGATGGATTTAAGGGCACGGTATTCCGCCAAACGCAATTTGCAGAGTTCGAGCATTTTATTTATCAGGCAGATCAAAAAGGTGAGGCTTTAACGGCTGAATTCTTGACGGAGAATTATTTTGCGATGAATGAAAAATATTATGGTAGCGAGATAGTGTATGATGATGAGATTGGTTTGGAATGGTCACGTATTCCGCATTTCTATATGAATTATTATGTGTATCAATATGCGACAGGGTTTAGCGCAGCGTCAGCGCTTAGTGACCATATTTTACATGGCGGTGCGGATGCTGTTGAAAAATATGTGGCATTTTTGAAGGCAGGAAGTTCAGATTTTCCAATTGAAGTGCTGAAAAAAGCTGGTGTGGATATGACTACCGCGAAGCCAGTTACCGATGCGTTGAAAGTGTTTGAGCAACGATTGGATGAGTTGGAGAAATTAGTTAAATAGTATTTATTAGCTTTTGTTTGTGAAAAATGTTAGATATGAAAAATAAATTTATTTTAGTATGAGTGATAAAATGGGGTTCTTTAATGAGAATCCTATTTTGTTTTTTTGTAGACGATTTTGAATCGTTGTAGTAGCTTTTGAAGTGAAGAGACTAGGACTTAAAGGGATACTAGATGGAAATATGCGACTTATTATTAAATAGTGTCTATTTTTATTTACGAATAAAGATTATTAAGGAAAGGATAATGATAGATATTATTAAAAAAAAAAAGTTTGTGAACTATTGAATTATTAATTTAGATGTGGTATATTATTGACGTGAAATAAATCACAATACAGATACCCCCTTTATTTGGTTGTGTGAATTTCTCCTTTTGATTGCGCTGAGTTGAGCCATGACCTTGTGTCATGGCTTTTCTCGTTTTTTTAATCCTAAATATTTTTTGAAAAATGATTTTATGATTGTGAATAACGTAAAATCAAGCCAAACTAAGGTGGTTTGCAAACTTGTTTATATCATCTTTTTTCATTGTATCTGTTGGATGGACGTACACATTAAGCGTCATCTCAACGCTTGAATGCCCTAGGCGTTCTGCTACATATTTGATAGATGCGCCAGCTTCAAACAACATAACGGCGTGGCAAGAAGGTTGGCTTTGGAATTATTGGGCCCAAACCAGCGATGTGATCCGTGTAGATGGGTTTAACATCAACTCAATAGCTCGATTTACAGGTTTATAAATATAATGAATTTTAAATATAGAATATACAAAGACTCTTACCAGCTTAAGTAAGAGTCTTTGTTATAAGATAATATGTACAGCCCATATAGCCCCCATCGTAACTAAAGAGAAGTAAAGTTATCTTGTTGCGATAATTATTGATTGAATTTTTTTTACATATTTCCATTTCTTTGTAAAACGCCAAACTTTACCGTTGTTTACGTGACCGGCGCTTAAAATGGTATCTAGAACAAAGCCCATGACACCTAGCCCAACAGTACCACCAACGATGACTACTAACCAGCTAGCTCCACGACCACTCCATATAGCGGTATTGATTGTGTTCTTAGATAATTTAATATCATTATAGGTTTTACCGAAGACGATTTTATTTACTCCATTTTTACCACGAAGCATCATACCTTGCTTAAATTGGTTGGCTTCATCGTAATTCCCTTGTTTAAGTAAATAACCATACACATCTTGATCTGGGATTACTATTTCTGTATCACCGTCAATAGTTGTGTTGATTTCGAAACCATTGTCTGAAGCAAGATCAATAAAATCTGACTCTGCAATATCTTGACCATCAAATTGGAACTGTTCTTCAGTATTTTGTGTTGTAGGTTCATCTGAATTCATTTCTGATGCTGATGCAAGAGGAGTAAATGATGGTCCAATTAATGCGACAGAAGACAAGACAATGAGCGTTTGTACAATTCTTTTCATAATATTACCACCTTTAATTAATTTTATGTTACAATAAATTCATAAAGAAATAAGGAGTGACAACATGAAAGCGAGTACAAAAACATTAATGCGAATTAGTCCAAAGATTGATGGGATTTTATTTTTAGTTTTGATACTGATATCGCAAGTAGTACGAGTTACAACCAGTCTATTTACAGACTATCTTTGGATGACCACACTAGTGTTTGTGCTAATCTTTTTAATATTATCTCTATCTTTAAAAAAGTTATTAAAGTAACATATTCCGATATTATCACAATTTTTGAAAAGAAATCCAGTAATAACCTATTATGTATAAAAGTACAGAGTTAATATTAAAATCTCTGTACCTTTCCTGTATAATAAATTAGGTTAAAGAAAAAGATTGTGAAAATAAAAATTGATTTTAATCCTAAATCTTACGATGAGTTATGATATCAGAAAATATATAAATGGCTTTATATAGACGATTACAAGCTGGTTTATCATGATATATGTATTCAATTAATCATATTTGATTGTGTGAATTTCTCCTTTTGATTGCGCTGAGAAAAGTCGTGGCCTTGTGTCGCGGCTTTTTCGATTTTATATAACACAAAAATCCAGAGTCGACTTTGATTTAGAGAACTCTGGATTTTTGTGTATTAACTAATGCCTGAAAGTGTTTGGATAATTAATTGGATGTTGAGGATACTTAGGATTACGGTTATAACCCATGCTAGAATGGTTACCCACAGATGGTTTTTGAAATCGCCCATTAGTTTTTTACTGCTGGTGAAGATGGTGAGTGGGATCATGGAGAATGGTAGAGCGATACTTAGGAAAACTTGAGTGTAGATTAGGAGTTGTTCGACTGCGTTTTCTTGGTCTCCGTATACAACGATGCAAATGATAACTGGGATGATAGCGAGTATGCGGGTAATAAGTCGGCGAATCCAGACGGGTAGTTTCATATGAATGAAGCCTTCCATGACGATTTGACCGGTTAGGGTTCCTGTGATAGTGGCGTTTTGTCCAGATGCGAGCAGGGCGACAGCGAATAGAACACTGAGGACGGGACTCGCGATGGCGCCAACGATGGCATTGTTTTGCAGAGCATCATAGAGTTGTGTGAACTGACCTAGGTTGCTGGTGTCTTGACCGAAGAATAGGGCAGCACCGAGTATGAGTAATAGGCAGTTGACGACGAATGCTGCGGTTAGCTGGATGTTGGAGTCGATTGTCGAAAACTTAATGGCTTCTTTGAGTGATTTTTTGTCGTTGCGATCGTATTTTCTAGCTTGAACAATGGATGAGTGTAGGTATAGGTTGTGTGGCATAACGGTTGCACCGATAATACCAAGTGCCAGGAATAGTGCACCTTTGTCTGTGATGACTTGTTTTTGTGGAATAAAGCCGCCAAGCATGTCAGACATGTTTGGATCGGACAGGATAACTTCATATAAAAAGATAACTAGAACAGTAATAATTAGTGTGACGACAATGGCTTCGATTTTTCGAAAACCGAATTTTGCTAGGACGAGAAGTAGGAATACGTCAAGTACGGTGATGATGACACCGAGTATGAGTGGAATGCCAAATAGCAGATTCAGTGCTACGGCACTACCAATGACTTCGGCGATATCAGTGGCCATGATGGCAAGTTCGGCTACAATCCACAGCGCAAAGCCGCCTTTTTTGCCAGTTTTTAGACGGGTGGCTTGGGCTAAATCAAGCCCTGTTACGATTCCAAGTTTGGCACACATGCTTTGCAGTAGCATAGCAATGAGGCTGGACATTAGGATGACGCTTAGAAGTAGGTAGCCGTATTGGGCTCCGCCTTGGATAGAGGTAATCCAGTTACCAGGATCCATGTACCCGACTGCGACAAGTGCGCCGGGGCCTGAGTAGGCGATGAGTTTACGCCAAAAGCCCCCGTTTTTTGGTACGCTAACACTATTATTTATCTCTCCCAAGCTTGCTCCATTGGGTGGGGTATGTTGGATGATTTTTTGTTTTTTCTTTTTTTATTTGTCATAGTCAAGATCCTCTCAATGTTTCCTTCGTGCAACAAATTTAGTTTAATGCAGATAGAGTGATTTTGCAAGTGTTATGCTGTTATTTGGCAAAAAGAAAAATTTACTATGTGCGAGATTGGTAATTATATATATTGGTGTTCACTTACAAGTAGAAAGGTATGCTATATTTCGATCTTTCAAATCTTGCTTTTATATCTTGAATGGGTTATTTTTTTGGGGAAAACGGAGTATAATGGAAGTGAATAGGCGGAGAGGGGCTGGAATATATGGTTACAGTGGAGCAATGGCGGGCGATTTGTGAGAATGATACAGCATATGATGGACAGTTTTTTTATGCGGTAAGTTCGACGCGGATTTTCTGTCGACCCTCATGTAAGTCGCGGACGCCGAAGTTTGAGAATGTTAGTGTGTTTTTATGTGCGGAGGATGCGATTGATGCGGGATTCCGACCTTGTAAGCGGTGTAAGTCGGGTGGTATGCGATTACCGGATGTGGAATGGGTGGCGCAGATTGAGGCTTACATTATGGAACATTATCAGGAGCACTTAACGCTTGATCGGATTGCAGATGGATGTCATGGAAGTGCATATCATCTACATCGGGTGTTTAAGGGACAGACGGGGATGACGCCACTTGATTTTGTGCATGTGGTGCGAATTCGGGAGGCATGTGTGTTGCTTAAAGAGACAGAGGTTCGGGTGATGGATATTGGCATTGCGATTGGGATGCCCAATGCGGCGCAGTTTACGACGTTATTTAAGCGGATTGTGGGCATGACGCCAAGTGTATATCGAAAAGATAGGAAGGGGTTGGAGAATGATGAAGCGAATTTTTTATAATCGGTTGGACGTAGCCGGGATGGCAATTTATGTTGGGGTTAGCGAGCGTGGATTGGCTTTTGTTGGTTCGGATGGTGTGGACTTGTCGGAACTGGAAAATTGGAGTGAGCGGATGCGCGTTGAATTGATGGCGGATGTGGCGAAGGTTAGGCCATATGCGGATGGGATTGAGGCCTACTTGACGGGAGTGCAACGGGACTTTGGTTTGCCGGTAGATATTTCTGGGACCCCTTTTCAGGAGGCGGTGTGGCAGGCGCTACTTGCGATTCCTTATGGAGAGACGAGGACGTATTCGGAGATTGCGAATCTGATTGGAAAACCGAAAGCGGTGCGGGCTGTTGGGACGGCGGTTGGTGCGAATCCAGTTTTGATGGTTGTTCCGTGTCATCGCGTGATTGGTAAAAACGGAAAAATAACTGGCTACCGTGGTGGTATCGCGATGAAGGAGCGGTTATTGCAATTGGAGACGATAAGAGCTTAACCTTGCCAAAAGCAGTTTTTTAGACGGACATTGCCATTTGGGGTAAATGGGATGCCTTCTGCTTTTAGTAGTTCGTATTGGGTGGGCCAGCTTGGAACGAGACGACCTTGGGAGTTGACGACGCGGTGGCTTGGAATGCTAGCGTCACTGGGGGTTAATCGCATGGCAACACCTACAAGACGTGAATTTTTCGGGCGACCAAGCATGTGAGCAATCTGGCCGTATGTTGTGACTTTTCCGCGAGGGATTTGGCGGACGAGATTGTAGACGTCTTGTTGAAATTGAGCGTGCTGCACCATTTTTTTCCTCCTACTTGAATATAGATAGCAAAAGAGAGCATGAAATCAAAACTGCTCTCTTTTTTCGCTGTAATTTAGCGATTTTGGATGACTTCGGTTTTGTAGCCATCTGGATCCATCACAAAGAAATAAGTTGGTTTGGTTCCTGGCAAGCCTTTTAAGTCGGTTACACTGTAGCCGGCTTTTTTGAAAGTTTCGTGTGTAGCGGACAAGTCGTCAACGCCAACTGCGAGGTGTCCATAGCCATTTCCAAGATCATAAGGTTGTGCTTGATCATAGTTGTATGTCAGTTCTAGTTCGAACCCACCTTCTTCAAATGCAAGGTAAACGAGTGTGAATTTATGGTCTGGGAAGTCTTTGCGGCGTGTTTCTTTTAAGGCAAATGCTTCGGTATAGAAAGCCAGCGATTTGTCTAAGTCCTTGACGCGAATACATGTATGTAGCATTTTGATACTCATATTAAAATTCCTCCTAAATAGCGATTTTCTCTCGATTTCATTGTAATATATCCATGCATTGATTACAAATTTTGTTGTTTGTAAGAGTCGATGATGACATTTAGAAAGGCGCCGAGTAGTAGGATAATTGAGACGAAATAGAGCCAGAGCATGATGACAATCATAACGCTGAGACTGCCGAAACCCAGAATTTTGTCGCCTTGAAAGCGTACGTAAACGGAGAGTAGTTCGGTTGCAATGAGCCAACCGGTTGTGGCGAATAGAGCACCGATGAGGCTTTTTCTGATTTTCCACTTTACGTTTGGAATGAGCCAGTAGATGACGATAAATAGGATGAATAAGAAAATGGGTGTGATGAGCCATTTTGTTGCGCCTAAATCGGTGAGAGTGTCTAGTTGTAGGTTAAATTGGTCTTGTAGGAAAGTAACAATTTGTTCGCCGAATGCAAAAAGGAAAACGACAGCACTGAGGACTACGATGACAACGAGCATCATGAGGAAAGACATGATGCGGGTTACGATGAAATTTTTGCGATCAGGGGCTTGGTAGACGATATTTAGAACTTCTTGCAAGGCGCTGAAACATTTTGAAGCGGACCAAACTGCAGTGATTAGACCGAGTGAGATGGCACTACCACTTGCATTTGTGAGCATGCTTTCGATTATAGGATGCAGGGTATCGTAAACTTCTGGTGGCATAAATGTTTGAAGTGTGTCGTAGATTTCTTCTTTTGGAAGTGGTAGAAGTGGAATCAAATTTCCGAATACAAGTAGCATTGGGAGAATGGATAGTAATATGTAAAAGGTGAGCTGGGCGGCGTGGGAGGTAATTCGGGCGCTTTTCCAATTTGTTTTGACGAGTGCTTTTACTTGTTGTAGTTGATTTTTTGTTAAGGGCATGTGTCTTACTTCCTTTCGTGAAATAGTTTATTATATATAGATTTCCCCTTCGTTCGTTAGTCTTAAACGTCAGATTGATTAGGCCTATTTTTTTGTAGAATAGTAACCTTTGTTACATCGATTTATCAGTTTTTTATGCTTATTTTTATATATATTTATATAAAATTATATTTTTAGACATAAAATGAACACATAATCAATGCTTGAATAGCAGTCGTTCATAAGCCGAAAAGCGAAATTACAAATTTAATTTTGTGCAATTTCCAAATTGATATGCAAATTTGTGTTTTTTAAGTCTATAACGTCAAAATATTATGCTTTATGCTAAGTAATGTAGTTTACATTAAGGGGAGGCGTCCTATGGATTTTCTTGAGATTCATAGTTTATTACTTAGGGAACCTAATTTGTTGTTACCTTTGTTAGATTTATCTAATATAAACAAAAATAATCCGAATTTTTGCCAAATGAAAGTATTGAAAAATCATCAAGATCTTGCTTTGACAGATTCAGGTAAGTTGATTCATGTTGTTAAAGGGAAATTGTTGCAACAAATCAATAACTCGAAACAAAATGTTAATGCTATTTGGGGGGAGAATGATTTTATTTTCCATAATGTTTTTCAGCCCGACCCATATGAATATGTTGCCTTTGGAAGTGTGGAACTAGCAATTTATGATGCCAAAGCAGTACTTCACGAGCTTTCAGGGCAGCCTTTTTTTCCTGATCTTTTAATTGATACATTAAAGCGGCAAGAATCACAATTTTATCGATATTCGCTAATGCTAACGAAGAGTGTGCAAGAAAGAGTACTGGAAATTACTAAATTGCTTTCTAAGAAGGGGGAAGCGGGTTATCATGTCCCAAAAATGGTGAACTATTTGTTGCTATCTAAATGTTGTCAAATATCGCCACACACTGCAAAAAAGGTTATACAAGAACTAGAGCAGTTAAATAAAATCATCTATAAAAATGGTGAACCAATCTTGATTTATGATTCAGAAGACTTGGGTTTATAAGTACATCCCAGTCCCTTCTAAAAAACTTAAATATAATTGGAAAGGAATCATACAAAATTTGAAGGGGAAAATAAAATATAATAGGGGAATGTTGAAATAATGAGTAAAAATAGTATGGCAAGTAAATTTTTTAAAGGTAACTGCGGCAACAAGTATTGCTTTGACAAGCTTAAGTGGTGTTCCATTTAACGTACTAGCTAATGAAGTTCCAGCTATTTCTCAAATGGCAACAGGTGTAAGCGTGGATGTATCGACGTGGGCAGAGTTTAAAGCCGCATTAGAATCATCCACTGTTACAGATGTAAAGTTAACAGCGAATATTTTAATGGGTTCGGATGCAAGTATTAATGGATCTAGTAAGACGATTCAAGGAAATGGACATACGATTGATGCTAATAGTAAGAGAATGCTTATCACAGCAAACGGAAATGCAGTGAAAATTTCCAATGCAGTCATTACAAGAACATCTAGTGATGGTATCGTGTATAGTACTAATTCTGGTTCGTTACAAGCGAATGTGACACTAGATAATGTGACTTCTTCTGGATCTCGCCTATTTATCTTAGGCAATGCTAATCTATTTTTAGAAAATAATATTACAGATACTTCTACGTTTAACTATTCTTTATCAGCAGGTTCTATATCCGCGGATACTGTTACCTTACAAAACAACGCTAATGTCTCACTAAACGCTAAGGGTGTTGAAACTTTCGCATTGAAAGTTGGCACTAATATGAATGTTTCTTCGGATTCGAAGTTAGTACTTAATGGGGCTGGGTCAGCTATGCAACTACTTGCGGGAGGTGTGTTGAATGTTGATGGAACAATGGAATTATCCGGTAGTAAGTATGATGGTCTTCGTTTAGAAAACGCATCTCGTGTACGAGTTAACAAAGGTGGCAAATTGATAGGTAACAGAGCGCCAAGAAGTATCATTCTGGGGATTAAATCGAATACGATTGAAAATGCTGGAGAAATACTAATTAATACCAACAATGCAGCGATACAATTTGAAGGGGCAGATTCGCATTTTATTAATTCAGGTATTTTTGATGCCACTACTACAGCTAGTGGTAATGCTGCATTTGTTAGTATTCCAACTGCAAAACTGCAACTGAAATCGGGTAGTCATTTTACTATGAAGTCTATTAATACATTTGGATGGGCTAGCCTTTATGTCCAGGATATTGAAGTTGAAGATGGGGCAACTTTAGATATGGACGTTAAAACTACTGCATCAGCATTAGTAAGTAAAGAATCTATTAATCTAAAATCAGGTTCTAATATTTCAATCAGTAATAGTGCTGGACGTGCTTTGGGAGGAACTCCAACTGCAAAGGTTCAGTTAGATTCTGATACTGGGATTTCAACTTGGACGATTGGAAATGTTTCTTCTTTAGAACCCACTCGAAGCTATGCAGGACCTCTAAACCTGTATGTAGAATTAACTGGATATGTTAACACTCAAACTCAAAAAAATATCCAATCTAATAATATAGATGCAACTTTGTTCTATATCAATAAGGACATAGGTAAAATAGCAAGTGGTTCATTTGTTAAAGATACTAAACAGATTGAATTTGAAAATGCAGCACGAGAAGCAGTAAATGGTTTATTTACAAGCAAAGATCCAAAAAACGATATTAAAACTGGATTAACACAAGCAGAGATTGATGCGGCGCAAGCGCTCATCAACAAAGTAACAGATCCTGCAAAGAAAGCAGCATTACAAGCAGATTTAAACAAAGCACAAAGCCAGCTAGATACTAAAACAGCACAAGCAGAAGCAGAAGCACAAAATAAAGCCCGCGAAGCAGTCAACAACCTATTTACGAACAAAAACCCAAACGGCACGATTACAGGTACGATGACGCAAGCAGATATCGATGCCGCGCAAGCGCTCATCAACAAAGTAACAGACCCTACGAAAAAAGCAGAATTACAAGCAGATCTAAACAAAGCGCAAAGCCAATTAGATGCTAAAACAGCACAAGCAGAGGCAGAAAACAAAGCGCGCGAAGCAGTAAATAACTTATTCACAAATAAAGATCCAAATGGCAACATTACGAACACAATGACACAAGCAGACATTGATGCCGCGCAAGCGCTCATCAACAAAGTAACAGACCCGACGAAAAAAGCAGCATTACAAGCAGATTTAAACAAAGCACAAAGTCAATTAGATGCCAAAACAACCCAAGCAGAAGCAGAAAACAAAGCACGTGAAGCGGTGAATAACCTATTCACGAATAAAGATCCGAACGGTACGATTACAGGCACAATGACGCAAGCAGACATTGATGCCGCGCAAGCGCTCATCAACAAAGTAACAGACCCGACGAAAAAAGCAGCATTACAAACAGATTTAAATAAAGCACAAAGTCAATTAGATGCTAAAAAGGCACAAGCAGACGCAGAAAACAAAGCACGTGAAGCGGTGAATAACCTATTCACGAATAAAGATCCGAACGGTACGATTACAGGTACGATGACACAAGCGGATATTGATGCCGCACAAGCGCTCATCAATAAAGTAACAGACCCGACGAAAAAAGCAGCATTACAAGCAGATTTAAATAAAGCACAAAGCCAACTAGATGCTAAAAAAGCACAAGCAGACGCAGAAAACAAAGCGCGTGAAGCGGTGAATAACCTATTCACAAATAAAGATCCAAACGGTACAATCACAGGAGCTGTGACACAAGCAGCAATTGATGCCGCACAAGCGTTAGTTAACAAAGTGACAGATCCAACGAAGAAAGCAGCGCTACAAAAAGATTTAGATAAAGCGAAAGCGCAATTCTCTACTAACGGCATACTGAAGCCAGATGATTTCGTGTTAGGAACCACCTCGATTACTGGTAGCTATTCAGGTGATGTTGACCGTATTACATTGAGCAAAGATGGCGTAGAGGCTGGAAATGCGACGAAGACAAATGGGACATTTAAATTTTATGTAGGACCAGGTGTCAAAAAAGACCAAGCACTTTACATGGTAGCTTACGACAAGAATGGTCGCGAAATTGCGCGCGAAAAAGTAAACATTGCAGCAGTAACTGCAGGGCAAATTACGCCAGCAGCGATGACGATTCCAGGAGATTCGAACATCAGCGGTACGTATACAGGTGACGTTTCAAGAATCGAAGTGAGCATCACCAATGAAGCTGGGACAACGCAAGTGTACAAAGGTGGTACGGTAGCGAATGGGACATTCAAGTTCTATTCTTTCGACAAAACAAAATCACCAAAAGACATCATTGTCGTACGCGCTTACGATAGTGTGGGTAAACTATTGGATACGAAAACCGTAACTATCAAGAACAATGTGGTGACAACAGCAGGACAAATTACACCAGCAACCATGACAATTCCAGGGAACACAACCATGACAGGAACGGTATCTGGTGATGTAGCTACGCTTAAAGTTACCGTAAATGGCGTTGTCTATGCTGGCGGTAGCATCACCGACGGAACGTTTAAATTCTATACCTTTGATAAAATCAAAAAAGCAGATGATACTGTAGTTGTGGCCGCTTATGACAAAGCAGGAAAACTACTAGACAGCAAATCAGTAACAATTCAAGCACCGACGAAATAATTAATATGCATCATAAGTAGTGTTCATTGCTACTTATGATGTCCTAATTTTGAGAGGAGATTCCAAAGTTTTATGAAGAAGAACAAAATTTGGCTCACGCTATTTATATTAAGTCTAAGCTTAATGTTGGTAGTGAGTGGTTGTGGTAAAACAACTAGCGATGATATTGGAAAGACAAGAGTGGCTAATAATTTAGAAATAACATTAGCAGATATTAAATTGAAAATTAGTAATAATGATAAGAAACAAATGATACAACTAGATTTTGATGTAAAGAATGTAGGAAAAGAAACAGCAGGTGCAGGAGCTGGGGATTTCGTTATTCAGACAAAGGATGGGAAAAAACACAGGATGTACGGTTTAAATGCCAATAACTTTGGTGATGAGATTCCGGCTGGGAAAATATTAAAAGGACCGGGATTCTATGAAATACCGATAGATCAAAAAGAAGTTACTATAATATATGAGCCTTATTCACAAGAAACTACGGAAAACGTGAAATGGACAGTTACCGTTCCTACAAAATAAAATAAAAGGTGGAAGCAGTTATATGAAAATTACGGTTATCGGTCTTGGATATATTGGGTTACCTACTGCGATACTGTTCGCAAAGTATGGTCATAAAGTGACAGGTGTCGATTTATCATCCTTTATGACAGCACAGTTAAACGCTGGAATTCTACACATTGAAGAGCCTGGTTTGGAAAAAGAGTTAGAGGAAGTTCTATTGTTGGGAAACTTCTATGCAAGTACACAACCTGTGTCTGCGGATGCTTACATTATAGCTGTTCCAACACCGAATAAAGCAGATCAATATCAATCGTGTGATACAAGTTATATTGAAGCTGCCATAGCAAGCATTTTACCTTATGTGAAGATAGGAGATACGATTATTGTAGAGTCGACGATTGCGCCACGTACGATGGTTGATATAGTACAGCCAATGGTTGAAAAGAATGATTTTACAGTGGGGAAAGATATCTTTTTAGCACATTGTCCAGAGCGTGTTTTACCTGGGAATATTATGCATGAACTGGTGCATAATCCGCGCATTATTGGCGGGATTACGGATGCTTGTACTGAAAAAGCCGCGGCGGTTTATGGGACATTTGTAAAAGGTGAAATGATGAAAACGCAAGCAGGCGAGGCTGAAATTAGTAAATTAATGGAAAATACCTACCGAGATGTCAATATTGCATTGGCCAATGAACTTGCTAAAATTAGTGAGCACTTGGGCATTAATGCGCTACGTGTTATTGAAATGGCAAACAAACATCCACGTGTAAATATACATCAACCAGGCCCAGGTGTAGGCGGACATTGTTTAGCAGTCGACCCGTATTTTGTGATAGCATCTGCTCCTGAACAATCTCCTTTGATGCAGACAGCACGCGCTGTTAACAATAGTATGCCAGATTATGTTGTTCAACAAGTTCAGGCGCTGATGGCAAATCAAGAAGGAAATCAAGTAACTCTTTTTGGATTGACATATAAAGGAAATATTGATGATATTAGGGAAAGCCCTGCAATGGAAGTAAGAGATGGTTTGCTTGAGGCGGGTTTTGACATCCGTGTCTTTGATCCACATGTATCTGAACAGCCGTTAACTGGAGAAGAAGCATGTGAAGGAAGCTCTCTCATTATTGTGTTGAGCGATCATGATGAGTTTCGGAAAATTCCAACGAGTTATACTGATAGAATGCGTGAAGCAATGATATTTGATACGAAAAATATTGTTCAGCATGTAGATGCAAAAGTGAATTACGTGAACTATGGCAATTTATATAAAGCAAAAAGGACACAAGAGACAGCGATGGTTCAGAGCTAAATTAGAAAAATAATCTACGATAAAAAGTTTGATAAAGAACATAAATCTAAACGTTGCGTAAAAGCAAGGTATTTCTACTAGCGTTCACTAGACAAAAAGACTATAGATAAAAAGGTGAGATTATCAGAATGGCGAGTAGGAATAATTGGTGATAATAAGAAAAATTTATTTTGAAACTATCTATTAGTAGTCCATTCAAAACAATGCAGAAGAGAAGTGGTGTAAGACGGTGAATATGGAAAAGAAAATTGATATGAAAATGCTGGTACAGTATTTAAAACGCTATGCTATCTTGTTGCTTTTTATGACAAATTTAGGTATTGCAGGGGCGTATGTATGGGTAACGCAAATGGCGGTTCCTATGTACCAAGCGAGTTCAGACATACTTGTGAAACCCCAGAAACTTGCAGAAGATGATATTAAGTTGGATGCGAACACAAATAATCGCTTAATTAGTACGTATACAGGAATTTTGAAAAGTAATTACATCATCGATAAAGTAAAAGCAGATTTGAATTTAAACGCTAAACCAGAAATTTTGGCAAAAAAATTAGCAATCAAAAACGAAAATGATTCACAGATTATCTCTGTAGCATACACATCTGATAGTGCTGAAAAAGCTATCCAATTTGTAAATAAAACGGTGGCAACGATGCAACAAGAAGTGGGAAATCTTATTGAGGACAACACGATTGTCATTTTATCCAAAGCAGTCGAAGGAACTATCGTGAGTCCGAATAAAAAGATGAGCTTAATGATGGGGGCATTTATTGGTCTCATGATTGGTTCTGTTATCATGTTTATTCATGGCTTTACCAACGTGACGATTCGCGAAGATGCAGATATTCAGGAAATAACCGTGATTCCAGTGTTGGGAGAGATTGAAAAGTGGTAATAAAAAGAAAAAATAAAAAAAAAGCGCGCTAATGTTGGACGAAAAAGGCACAGTACCAGAACAATTTCGTAATATACGAGCCTCGATTCAGTACATTGCAGATAAGAAAAAAATCAAAACTATCATGGCGACTTCTTGTAGGCAGGGGGAGGGGAAATCGTCGATGATTGCTAATTTAGCGATGTTCATGTCTAAGAGTGGTAAGCGGGTGCTGTTGATTGATGGCGATTTACGATTACCAACCATCCATCGTATTTTTAATTTGAAGAATTATGTTGGATTATCGGATTTCTTGAAGAATCATCAATTTGATAAGTCTGAAGGTATTCAAAAAATTGATGATTATTTAGATGTGATGACTAGTGGTGTTTCGCCATATAACCCTTCGGAGTTATTGAGTGACAGTATGTTACCTGAATTTTTGGAAGAATATGAAAATTTGTATGATTTTATTTTTATCGATGCGCCACCTATCGGTTTATCGGATAGTATTATCATTGCCAACTACTGTGATGCTACCATTCTTGTTTTAGAAAATGGTAAAACAACGAAAACGCAGTTAAAAGAATGTATCGAAAAGTGCAAGCTGCAAAATATCGATGTTTTAGGAATTATTCGTAACAAAGTGCAGCGTCGTCGTAATGATTCTAGTTATTACTACAACTATGTGAAGCGATAAAGGAGGAGAGAATCTGATGTATATTCGAGTTGGCAAATTCTCTGTGTTAGTAGGGATTATTTTATACATCATAAGTCTTTATATCGCCTACATTTATCTCATATCTCCATCATATAGTTACTATCGGCTCGTCAATCTTCATCCGCCACTTAGGGTTTGCATTGTGTCTAGCATACTAGCCTTTTTACCAGCAACTTGGTCGGATTATCGAACAACAAGACCATCGCAAGTTATCTACTGGATACTCTATATATTTGCTTATATACCAGTCATGTTGATACCAGATTTTGTTCGGGAGACGCCATTTGATCGCTTTTTCATCTTTAAGTTGGTGTTTTTACTGTGCTTAGTCATTCTTTATCTCGGTGGTAGGCTAAGGCTTATTCAAATGAGAGAATGGAGCTTATCGCAAAATTTGGTTCAGGTTGGTATCGTCTTTTTCACGATGTTGCTTTATGCGATTATGATTCAGACTTTCGGTTTTCGCATCGATGTGGTGTCTTTCAAAGAAGTGTATGACATTCGTGAAGTTTATCGGGGAGAAGCTAATAGATTCTCCGGATACGCGGTCGTTTGGCTCTCTAAAATCATGGACCTCTTTCTAGTTACAGTGGGCATCTTGAATAGAAATATCGTGCTCATTGGAGCTGGTATTGTTGGTCAAATTTATGTCTACTCCGTTACAGGTCATAAAAGTGTCGCTTTATCGTTATGTTTACTAGCGGTGGTTCTATTTTGTTTGCGGCATCAAGGAGCTAGATTTGGCATCAGGTTTGTTTGGATGATTCTCTTTCTCGTTTTATTTTCAATGGTTTTCGATACGCTAAGTGGAAATATTACGCTCACAGAGATTTTTACAAGACGCATGTTATTTCTGCCAGGAGCGCTATCCAGCTTCTTTTTCGACTTCTTTTCTACACATCCGAAAACGCATTTAGGGCATTCGATATTTCGCGGTTTGGTAGATTATCCTTATGAAGCGAACCCAAGTTATGTCATTGGATTTAGCTATTTTGGTTCAGAGCAAATGTCGGCGAATGTGAATATGTGGGCGGACGGATATTCGGCATTTGGCTATGTTGGTATGATTCTGTTTACCATTTTATTAACGGTTATTCTATGGATTTATGATAGTATCTCGGCGAATCGAAATTTTATTATTAGTGTTGCGTTGATGGTAATGCCGGCTTGGAGCTTGGTGGATAGTTCTTTCATTATTGCGCTCATGACAAATGGTATTTTTATCGCGATAGGGCTGAATTATTTATTTCATACGAGTGAGGAAATACAAGGGAGAGAGAAACTTGAGTATAAAAAAAATCATTTGGACTCTGTTTAGTGGTAATGCGTTTGCGCAATTACTCATGATTGCCTTTGCACCAGTTATTGCAAGGCTTTACACAGCCGCAGAGTTTGGAATTTATGCGGCATACGTGACGGTTATTACAATGACGGTGAAGGTGGCTAGTCTTGGGCTTGAAAAAGCGATTCCATTGGAGCGAAACCAAGTACAAGCGAAAAAGTTAATGCATATCAATCAGTACTTGGCATTCTTGATAAGTCTTTTAATTTTGCTCGTATATCTTGTTTTTGGCGTCAGTATTTTGAACTGGGTGGGTATTCATCCAACATTGTGGGAGGCCGTCTTTCTCTCCATTGGGATTACGATGACAAGTTTCATTCAAATCTATAATTATGAAAATATGAACCGAGAACAGTACCGGGTGTTGGCGACTACACGAGTGTTACAGAACGGATTTACGGGGTTATTGCAGATTGGTTTAGCCTTTTCAAACGTGATGAAAGGATTAGGGTTACTGTTTGGCGACGTGATTGGGAAAGCTATTAGTGCTTTGATATTATCTCGTGTGTCGAAGCGGGATGTTAGGACCCATATCACATGGCGTGATACGAGAGACTTACTAACGAAGTATAAGCATTTTATTATCTTCTCGATGCCAGCAGGCTTGATAAATACGTTGTCGTTACAGCTTCCATTGTTATTTGTGCTAGGCATTTTTGGCGCGAGTGATAGTGGTCAATATGCTTTTGTCCAGCGTGTGATTCTCGTACCGATTTCGGTTTTAGCGATTACTTTATCTCAGTTTTTTTATAGCATTGCAGCGAAGGAAATTGGGGAGAATAAAGAGAAGGTGTACGATTTATATGTGGGCTTAACGAAGAAGTTAGCTTATTATTTCACAGTTCCATTCTGTGTTTTTGCCTTTTTTGCACCGTCAATTTTCAAATGCTTTTCGGTGAAGAATGGTTTTTAGCCGGACAATTAACGCAAGTTTTAGGAGTCATGTTTTTAACACAAATTATTTGTAGCGCTACATCACAGATTCTCTATTTGATGGAACGACAAAAATTTCAAATTGTATTGGAAATTGTAAAACTTGTATTCGTCATCGCTATTTTTGGGTGGATGCAACATGATTTTTTACAGACGATGCTTATATACGGAAGTGTCATTGCCATTTTCAATCTTTGTTTATGGTTTATTGGCAGGCAACTTTTGAAGTCAAAGGGGAGATTAGTCATTGGAAAACATAAGAAATAAAGATATATGCTTGGTAGGAAAAAAGAGAGGGACGTGGGCAGCAACCTTCGTGAAACGTTTTACAGATATTATTCTGAGTATCGTTGGAATTATTTTAGCAGCGCCAGTCATGTTGCTAACCGCGCTATGCATTAAGCTGGAGGACCGTGGGCCGGTGCTATTCGTGCAGACCAGAACAGGAAAAGAGGGGAAAGAATTTTCGATATATAAATTTCGATCAATGCGTGTACGAGATACGTGTGGTGAACACGAATACGACTGGAAGAATGGTGTTCCGGATACGTTTGTTTTTAAAAATGTCATGGAGGAAAATCCAAATGTGACCAAGGTTGGAGCATTTATTCGTCGTACGAGTTTAGATGAGTTACCACAATTTTTCAATGTGTTGGTGGGAAATATGAGTTTTATTGGCCCCAGACCAGAAATACCAGCGATTACATCGTGTTATTCGGAGCGGCAGCGAAAGCGTCTGCTAGTGAAGCCAGGGATTACTGGATGGGCACAAGTAAATGGGCGAAGTTCTGTGACAAACGGAGAGAAGATGGCATTAGATTCCTATTATGTGGAAAATTTTTCGTTACGTATGGATCTGCTCATTTTAATTCGGACGGTTGTTGTTGTGTTAAAGTCACGAGATGCAGTTTAAAAGATTGATGAAAGTAGGAAAAATCATGGGGAAAAAACGTATTTTAATAACAGGCGGTTGCGGATTTATCGGTTCTCTGGTGGTGCAGAATTTACTTGCGACGTCACATGAAATTTTTGTGATCGATGATTTGAGTAGTGGTGACCGACTGGCTATTCCTGAAACGTTGGTGAATTTGAAAATTTGTGATATCCGTAGTAAGGCTGCAAAGGAATATATTAAGGAGTTTGCACCGCATTTTGTAATTCATTTGGCCGCGCAGATTGATGTGCAGGTTTCGCTAGAGCAACAGCAATTGGACGCAGATATTAATATCATGGGAACGTTGAACGTGATTGAGGCTTGCAAGGAAATAGCCAATTTTGAACGGTTTGTATTTGCTTCTTCGGCAGCGGTTTATGGCAATAATACGGAGTTGCCACTCATGGAGGATGCATTACCAATGCCGATCTCACCATACGGTATGTCGAAATGGATTGGGGAGCAATATTTGAAGCTAAATGATGAGATGGAGGATTTTCCGTATTGTGTCCTTCGTTTTGCCAATGTTTATGGTCAGAAAGAGGCTGGAGCGAAGGATGTTATTTCTGATTTTTTGGAAAAAGTCAGAAATAATGAAAGTCCTGTTATTTATGGAGATGGTGAGCAGACGCGTGATTTTGTTTATGTGGCCGATATTGCAGAAGCTCTCATTTTAGCTTTGAATGTGCGGGAAAATGGAGTTTATAACATTTCTACAGGTGAGCAGACGTCGATTAATGATGTGTTATTGGTGATGAGCAATGTATTACAAGTAGTGGTAGTACCTGAAAATAGGAGTCATCGTGTAGGGGACGTACGTGATAGCCGCCTTTCTAATACGAAATTTCAAAAAGTAACAGGCTGGTGCCCACAGTATACGTTGGCAAAAGGGCTTAAACAGATGCACTTGGAGAATCAAAGGCAAAAAATGATTTTGGTAAAATAGGGGACGAAGGAGAGTAATATGAATATAGTTGTTATTGGAACAGGTTACGTTGGGCTCGTTACTGGTACGGCGCTTGCGGAAGTAGGGCATTATGTGACATGTGTGGATGTAGATGCAGCAAAGGTGGCGCGAATGCGTGATGGCCAGTCGCCAATTTATGAGCCTGGGTTAGAGGATTTGATGCGAAATAATATTTTGAAGGGACGACTAGCCTTTGAGACGTGTTTGGAGAACGTAGTTGAAGCGGCTCGTGTTATCTTTATTGCAGTTGGGACGCCTCAAAGTACAGATGGCTCAGCAAATTTAGATTATATTTTGGCAGCAGCTCGTGATATTACGCCATTTGTGCGGGAGGATACGGTCATTGTGACGAAGAGTACGGTTCCTGTGGGGACGAATGATTTGATTGCAGACACGATTGCAATGACTGGTGGAATTAGGCCAATGATGGTTTCAAACCCAGAGTTTTTGCGGGAAGGTAGCGCCATTCATGATACGTTTTATGGCGATCGGATTGTTGTGGGGACGGCTCATGAGGAAGCATTATGTGTAATGCGGGTGATTTTCGAACCATTTTCAGTGCCGATTTTTGAGACAGATATACGTAGCGCTGAGATGATCAAGTATGCGGCAAATGCTTTTTTAGCGACGAAGATTAGTTTTATCAATGAAATGGCAAATATGTGTGAATGGAAAAATGCCGATATTGAAGCCGTGAGTGCTGGTATTGGTATGGATAAAAGGATTGGAAGTCATTTTCTACAGGCAGGAATTGGTTATGGTGGTTCGTGTTTTCCAAAAGATACAAAGGCACTTATTGCGATGGCACGTGAAGAAGGTGCACATTTGCCGCTATTGGATGCTGTAGAGGCAGTAAATGCGGTTCGTTATGAAAAAGTGATGGAGAATTTATTGACGATTCATCATGATTTACGCGGGAAAAAAATTGCGGTGCTAGGCTTAGCATTTAAGCCAAATACGGATGATATGCGCGATGCAGCGTCAATCAAGGTTATTACACAATTGTTAGATGCAGGAGCTCATGTTACGGCGTATGATCCAGTTGCAACGAGTGTGGCGCGTACTTTGTTGCCTAGTTCGGTGGAACTATACGATAAGATGGAATCTGCTTTGTTTGATGCGGAAGCGGCTATTATTGTGACGGAATGGTATGAGGTGAGGCAACTTGATTTGGCTGTTTTAAAAACAATGATGCGTGTGCCGGTTGTCATCGATGGACGAAATTGTATGGATCAGTATCAGATGAAAGAAGCTGGAATTATTTATCGATCTATTGGACGACAAAATCATGATAAAATACCGGTTTTGAGGTGATTGTCTTGGTTATATTTATTAGTTTTGTCGTATTACTTATCACAGGAATCGCATTATATTTCTTTTTCTACCAGGCAAAAGGGATTGTGCGAATTAAACGCTTGCTTGTGGTGAAAGAGACCTATGCTACCCGGATACAAGGGAAAAAGCGGCTGATAGTTGGGGGAAGCGATGTATTGTACAGTTTTGATACAGCTTTTTTGAATGAGCGAGAAGAACTGCCTCATGTGAATTTTGGATTAAATGTTGGTCTGGGCATGCAGTTTATTCTTGATACGGCTATGAAAAATGCAAGATCAGGGGATGAAATCATATGTTGTTTTGCTTATTCGCTTTACTATCGACCAAATCATGATATTTTTGCGTATGAGTATTATCGAATGTACAATCGTCACAAATTGAAACGTTTTTCGCTAAAAGAACAAGCTTACTATTTATTTGCTAATGTAAGATTAAATTTTAAATTTGTCGAGAAAAAATTTGATATTAGTGAATGCGGATCCTATCAGAATATCGCGTTTTCTGATTTAGATTCCAGTAAGAATAAACCATTACGTTTTCCACATCATTTTGAGGAGACAGAGGCAATTCAAGCATTGCATCGTTTTGTAAGAATGGCTAAAAGGAAGAATATTAATGTCAAACTAACGTACCCTAGTACACTCGGATTTGATGCGTATGAAAGTTCTAGTTATATCGCTGATTTAAAAGCATATTTGGAGTCTAACTTTACAGTCATTGGCTCTCCAAGTGATTATTTTGTACCGATTTCAGAGATTGCAAATTCTGTTTATCATGTCAACCAAATAGGTCAAAGAAAGCGAACGGAGAAGTTTTTGCAAGAGCTTCTGGATAGGAAGCGGGTGCCTTTATGAAACAGAAGATTACAATGTTATTATTTAATAATTTTACGAATGATGCCAGAGTGTATAAGGAAGGAAAAGCATTGTCGGGTGCAGGGTATCAGGTTGATTTGATATGCATACAAGAAGCAGGAAAAGCAATGTTACCTCACAAAGAAGAGGTGCAACAAGGTTTTCAGGTGACGCGAATTAATGGGAGAAAAGGAATGATATGTATTCTGAGTCTTCTTATAGCTATACTCGTTTTGGGGTTGGTTTCAGGAAAGCTTATTGCCACTATACTGAGTGCTTTATGTTTAGTATCATTAGTGATTCCAAAAGTGAGGCGAATGCTTCATATGGCATCACTTATCGTTGAAATGACAGGTGTTGCTCGCTGTAGGAAGCCTGATTTTTATCATGCGCATGATTTAAATACATTACCACAAGCACATATTGCCGCGAAATTTCGTATGAAACAGAAGGCACTTATCTATGATTCCCATGAAGTGCAAACTAGCCGCGAGGGCTACCATGGTTCGATTCATGGGTTTATCGAAGCTTTGTACATTAAGACTGTTGATTTCATGATTGTTGAAAATGATACTAGAGCGAAATATAACGAAAAAATATATGGTTTTTTGCCGGAGGTTTTGCACAATTATCCGGAACTTGATGTCACACCAACAAAGACTACATCACTTCATGAGGAATTAAATCTCCCGCAAGACGAACACATTTTGCTTTATCAAGGTGTTATCAATCCAGGGAGGGGGTTGGAAAAGTTAGTAGCTGCAGCACCATTTTTCAAAAAAGGGACGCTTGTCTTCATTGGAAATGGTCGTCAGAAAAGCGAACTTGAAACATTGGTTGCCAAAAAGAGTCTAAACCATAAAGTCAAATTTGTTCCTCAAGTACCACTTGCTAATTTAAAGAGCTATACCGAGCAAGCATATCTTGGTTTTCAAGTGTTGAACAATACATGTTTCAACCATTACTCGGCTTCGTCCAATAAGTTATTTGAATACATTGCTGCTGGGGTGCCGATTGTTGCTTGTGATTTTCCTGAAATAAAAAAGGTGGTACAAGGTGATAAAGTCGGACTATGTGTGGATTCGCATGACCCGATGTCTATTGCGGATGGTGTTAATGCTATCATGGAAAACGCTCACCAGTACAACCAGTTTAAAACGAATATTACTGCGATTAAAGAAAAGTATATCTGGGAAAACGAACAACATCGTTTACTAGGCTACTATACAAAGTTAGGAGGAGAATCCCATCGAAAACAAACGAATTAGCATCATTATGCCAAGTTATAATAGCGCCAAAACGATTGAACGCGCTGTTCAAAGTGTTCTGCTGCAGACATATCAGGATTTAGAACTAATCATCATTGACGATTACTCAAGCGATGAAACGTTGCGTATTGTCGAGAAGATAAAAGACAATCGAGTCCGACTAATCCGACTGAGCCAAAATAGTGGAGTAGCTGTTGCCAGAAATACTGGCATTAAGGCCGCAACTGGTAGATATATCGCTTTTTTGGATAGTGATGACAGTTGGCATCCAGAAAAATTAGCTAGACAGCAGGCTTTTATGGCTACAAATAACATTGGCTTTAGTTTCACGGCTTATTATCGTAATGAACCAAACGGAAAGAGGCGGTTTGTTCCGGCTCCAGTCGAGATGACATATAAGAAACTATTGCGAAACACGATTATTGGTTGTCTGACAGTGATGGTTGATCGTACTATTGTTGGACATTTCACAATGCCGAATATCCGAACTAGGCAAGATACTGCAACGTGGCTTGCTATTTTAAAAAAAGGTACCCATGCATATGGTTTAAACGAAGGGCTTGCGTTCTACCAAGTTGAGGCTAATACATTGTCGGGTAATAAGGTTAAGATGATGCAACAAACATGGAAAATGTATCGAGAGCAAGAGAAACTTACCTATGTTCATACACTATACAATTTCATAGGATATGCTTACCAAGCTATAAAAAAAGCGAATAAGTGGGTATGTATGATGAAAAAAAATATTAGCCAAGCTTTATTTTCAAATCATTGGTAAAACAGCTACACAATCCAACGGGGTAAAATTACGCTACGTGCTTCAAAAAGACAATCAAAGTCGCGAACTGCTTGTTATCTTCAGTGCTTTTCCAAGAGCAGGAATGTCTTCCACCTACAACTATGTAAATACGCTAAAAGAGGTGTCTGGAAATAAACTATTCATTTTAGATGATTTTGGCTACCAGAAAAGAGGCGTTTATTACCTTTGCGAACGAGGGAGTTTTGGGGTGCGTGATGCCGTGGAGGAGCTAATCACGAAGGTCCATCTGGAAGTGAATGCAACACAAACAACGTATATAGGTTCCAGTAAAGGTGGTTACGCAGCGCTTTATTTCGGTTTCCGATTAGGTGCTACGAATGTAATCTCTGGTGCACCGCAGTATTTTGTTGGAGAATACCTTCGAGCAGAGCCGGAACGCATGCCAACGTTAACATCAATGTTAGATAAAATCTCCGAAACGAATATACAACAATTAAATAATCTGCTAAAGAAAGCTATTTCAGGTAAGAAAGCGCCAACGATTTACCTGCACTACTCTGACAAAGAGCATACTTACAAAAGCCATATAAAACCACTTTTAGAACAGTTAACTGATGAAGAGATAGAGGTTGAACGGGATATAAAACAATATGTGTCTCATGCAGACGTACGAAACTATTTTCCGCCATATTTGTTGCAAGTACTAGCTAAAATAAGAGGTGAGGTATCGTGAATCGTCAAGAAAAACTCATAGATTTATTAAATCGAGAATTCCTATCTCGGCAAGAAGCTATAGAATATTTGGGTATATCTAAACAATGCTTTCACTCTTTAGTTAACCGTGGTAAAATCACAAAAATAAATAAAGGCTCTGCTGTATTATTTTACCGTTACGAAATCGAAAGCAGAAAACAGGATTCCAACATGCTGAGGAAAAAATATCGGCCATTCCAGATGGATAAATGATGGATAAGTATTTAAAGTACAGTATCTGTTCTTTTTGTTCTATACTTTTCCGTCGATTTTTATAATTATTCTCTAGATATTTATGCTTGATAATAGAAAAATAAGGGGACTATAATTCATCTGGGAAACTATTCCTGTCTAGGGCAAATCGATCAAAAAAGTCCAACCTTTCCAGCGATTTGCGAAAAGGTGAGGGAAATCTATGTACCCCAAAACAACAAAATCATGAGCAGGTTCCAACTTGTGACGCTTGTTGCTTAGAAGAGTGAAAAAATAGATTTCTAAGTTGGTAGGAAATATTTTCTAAGAGGTGATACAAAACGTCCTAATTATTAAAAAATATTTGACGATTTAGTTTTGAGAGAGAAGAACGATAACATATGAGGCCATTCATTTGATTGATTTGGCAGGTAAAATAGAAGGTACAAAAAATACTTAATTATAGCTATTTTTCTCAATTGTAAAGGGAATATGGTCAATGTTCAAATGTATTTGTGAAACCTTTCTATGTTTTATTTAAAACAAAGTAGGGAAAAACAAACCAGAATTAGCTAGAGGGGTGATGAAAATGAAAAAACAAAATTTTTTTTGATGGGCTTGTTGCTTATAAGTATTGTTTTGCTCGGGTTAGGGGGATACGAAGCAAAGGCGGCAACGGACTACGGTTCACAATTTTTTTAC
>NZ_AODK01000030.1 GCF_000525975.1 Listeria rocourtiae FSL F6-920 | reverse complement strand
AAACTTTTCGATAAAAAGATATTTTCACCACTTTCCTAAGCTTTTAATCGTTCCAAAACGTTTTTTTTTTCTGGTACACTAGAAAAAAGGGTATTTTTTATGGGGGGAACTACTATGGAACTAAATTGGTCACTTTATGATTTGCAAAAAAGAGAAATGGTAAGTACTTTTCCATCAGTAAAAGATATTTTGATGAGCGAACAAATCGTAGCACAATTGAAAGAAAATCGGGATGTACGCTGGGAAATGGAGCTTTTCCCATTCGGATTAGAAATCACAGAGGATCACATCCACTTTAACATCGTACTTGCTAATTTTCTTGATGTTCAGGTGCAGAAACTGGTGTTTTCATTCAATATCACAGTAGGTGGCAGAACAATTGGAACGCCATATTTCGATGCTGGAAAAGATGATATCGGCATGATTGATCCCGAAATCGGTATTATTCAGCGCTTTACTTTCGAAAATCCTGGTTTTCGAACTGGAACAACAGATGACTATGTGTTCAATGCGACCTATCGCTATGTGTATAAAGAAGAGGAATTCTGGCGATTATCAGAACTTGAATACATTGTGGATGGCAAAAAAATGAACTTACTTTGAGGAGTTGAAGAATGAAGAAACAAATAAGCGGATTTATCATGTTATTTTTAGGGGCAACATTGCTTCCTAATTTAGCTAGTTTTCTATATAGTTGGACATTAAATGGCTCTGACTTTGAACAAACCTGGATACTGTGGGCAACGGCAAGTTTGACTGTTTTATTAATCATTTTTGGTATTTTAACACTGCTAGAAAAAACAATCCCTATTGCCAATTTTGTCATTTTATTAGGCTTTATTTTTTTTTCAAGGCTGGATGTTATGGCGAAACCAATTTGAACCGTGGATTGATATTGGCGAAATCGATTTAATTGACTATTCTCGCTTTCTTACGTTTATCATCGCGTTCATCGGAATAGCCTGTCTCTTCATCAAAATACCAGAAAAAACTTTAACTATAACAACCGATTGGCAAAAAAAGTGGCGTTGGGCAGGCCTAATTTTCGCTATATTAGGCTTAGGAGTTTCTATCGTACTGGTTGTTATTGTTCTATCAGGTGACCAATTTTTCTTCACAACTCGGTTTGATGCCTATTTGGGAATTGGTATCGCTTTTTTCTTCCTATTAGCTATCTTATTCGGATTTAGAAAACCGAACGCTTTCATCACTGCACCACTTTTAGGCCTATCTTTTAATTTTTTCACAGAGTATCTATGGTTAGACCAATTACTTCGTAAAATCGGATCACAAATGGGATCGCAAATTGGCCAAGATGAAAACACCATTGTTGCACTGAAATTGATTATCGGCACACTCGGTATCTTTGCAAGTCTATTTCTAATGATAGCCACTAAAAAAAAGAAATTCGACACCTGATTAGGAGTCGAATTTCTTTTTTACCATTTTTTCGGAGTAGTAGCACAAGTGCTGCAATAATCAAGATAGCCCCAATGACAATTGTCCAGAGCGAAAAGCTATCTCCGGTATTTGGTAATCCATTCATATCGATGGCATTTACTGTTTGAACTGGACTGAATTTCCAAAAAATAGCCCATGAAAAGAAAAGAACTGTAAACCCAGCAAGTATTTTCTGAAAAAATTTCATGTATTTCCCTCCTATTTTTATGTATCTCACTTCTATATCGATTCACCGCTAAACCCTTACCATTCCTAGCAAATGAAGCTTCCTATCCATTATCAAATAAAAGCCTGTTTTTGTCAACAGCTATACCAATTTTGATATTGGTACGTTATATAAGGCTTGACGAACTATACAACTTTGGGGTATGATAACTTTGTTTCCTAGAGAAAATGAAAAGGAGGATCGCTCACAACTAAATAAAAGCGCCAGAACTAGAGTCCAAGCTCTAGTTGACGAGGAAGGGATTAATCGAAAATTCGGCGGGAGTCCCTCGGTTGTGCATGCAATCGTGATGCCTTTGCTACAAACCATTAGGGTGACCTGATGAACAGAGTGGAAAGGAACATGTTTATATCTCCATGGAAACGCGAAAGGAATACAGACAGCGGAATAGTCTGCCCTTTTTCAAAAAAAACAAGAGGGCTTTATACAAGATAAGTTTGCCCTCATATAAATGGAGGATTTTATTATGTGTGGAATTGTAGGATTTATTGGGAAGAAAAACGCGAAAGAAGTATTATTAGAAGGATTAGAGAAATTAGAATATCGTGGCTATGATTCGGCTGGAATTGCATTAAAATCACCAACTAGCGTACTAATATCGAAAGAAAAAGGCCGGATTGCGGATTTACGTTCCGAAGTACCTGCCGAAGCTTTTGGTGAAATGGGAATTGGACATACACGTTGGGCAACACACGGTAAACCAAGTCATGCTAATGCGCATCCACATCAAAGTAAGTCAGGGCGATATACAATCGTTCATAACGGCGTAATCGAAAACTATTCGTTATTAACAGACAAATATTTGTCTGATGCGAATTTTGCGAGCGATACGGATACAGAAGTTATCGTTTTGCTCATCGAATTGTTCGCTAATGAAGGGATGACAACGAAAGAAGCTTTCACAAAAACGCTTAGCCTACTTCATGGTTCATACGCGATTTGCTTGATTGACAATAAAGACAATGAAACGCTTTATGCAGCGAAAAATAAAAGTCCGCTCCTAATCGGAAAAGGCAAAGATTTCAACGTCATTGCAAGTGATGCAATGGCAGTTATTCGCGAAACCGATCAATTTGTAGAGATTATGGATGAAGAAATAGTTCTTGTAAAGCGTGATGGCGTGACAATCGAAACATTGGATGGTGAAGAAGTCGAGCGCGAAGCATACACTGCTGAGCTCGATGCATCTGATATCGAAAAAGGAACTTATCCACATTACATGCTGAAAGAAACAGACGAGCAACCGGCTGTAATCCGTAAAATTATTCAAGCTTACCAAGATAAAAATGGAGACGTAACTATTGATCCAACTATCGTCAAAGAACTTTTAGACACAGACCGCATCCATATCGTTGCATGTGGGACGAGCTATCACGCTGGACTTGTCGGTAAAAACCTTATTGAGAAATTAGCAGAAGTACCAGTCGAAGTCCATGTTTCTAGCGAATTTGGTTACAATATGCCATTGCTATCTGAAAAGCCATTATTTATTTTTATTACGCAAAGTGGTGAGACTGCAGATAGCCGTCAAGTGCTAGTAAAAGTTAAAGAGCTTGGCTACCGCTCTTTAACAATCACGAACGTGCCAGGTTCTACATTAGATCGAGAAGCTGATCATACGATGTACCTGCATGCAGGACCAGAAATTGCTGTAGCGTCCACAAAAGCTTATACAGCTCAAATTGCAGCTTTATCTATTTTAGCGACTGTAGTAGGCCGTGCAAAAGGTCTTAGCATTGCAAAAGCATTTGATTTGACTGTTGAACTTGGAATTGTAGCAAATGCGATGGAAACACTCGTAGATAGTAAAGAAACTATCGAACACATCGCTGGGGAATATTTAGCAACAACGCGCAATGCCTTTTTCCTTGGTCGCCATATCGATTATTTCGTTGCCATGGAAGCAGCGCTGAAGCTAAAAGAAATTTCCTATATTCAAGCAGAAGGTTTTGCCAGTGGGGAATTGAAACATGGTACGATTGCGCTAATTGAAGACGGTACGCCAGTCCTTGCTCTTATTACCCAAGAAAGCATCAATTGGAATATCCGTGGAAACGTCAAAGAAGTCCTTGCACGTGGCGCTAATGCTTGTATTCTATCAATGGAAGGCGTAAACCAAGCAGGTGATCAATTCGTCATTCCTAAAGTCCATGAGCTTCTAACACCACTTGTGAGCGTTGTACCGTGTCAGTTATTGGCCTACTATGCAGCACTTCATCGTGGTTGTGACGTAGATAAGCCGCGTAACCTTGCAAAGAGTGTAACTGTCGAGTAATCAAATAAGGATGTAGTTGCTACGTGTTATGGCAACTACATCCTTATTTTTATTTATTATCTTCCTTTTTGGGAGGAATAATTTGTTTAAAATAAAACTGTTTTGGCGTTTTTTCATACTTAGGTTTGGTTTTGCTGTTCATAAAATGGTCAATTTGCCTATCAATTGCAACCCAACCTCGCCAAGATAAATGAATTGTATCTTCCAAGAAATAAGGCGTATCACTATAACTAGACATGTCGTAATAGTGGAAACCTTGATCTGTCACTTGTTTTCCAGATTTATCATAGTACTTCTGCAATTTTTCTCTCGATGCACCGATATAGTCATACCAAGGTCCGTTCACAGGTGGATTAATGAACAGCACATCTGCACCGACTTCCTTAAAAGCGTCCATAACAAGCTGTAAATCACTATATTCCGGTGACTCATCATAGCTTAAATTCTTTCGACTATCTTTCAATTCGTTAATCGTTGGCCCTAGCTTTTTCTTGTAATAAGAATCCTTAACAAAAAAATGGATTTGTCCCAACTTGTGACTCTCCCATCTTTGTTGCCAAGTCATCTAATTTCGTATAATCTAACGTATCAGGTATTAATTTTAAATTTTTCTCGACCTGTTCTTCACGTGAGCCTTGGATAAACTTCGAGTCTAAATCATCTTTTCGTTGTAAAATTTTCATTTGGGCATTGGCTGTTGCATAGGTGAATGCACTGACCTCTGTCTTTGGACCAGGTGAGGCGATATTCTCAAGTAATGCGGTCAGAGTAGTATCGTTTTTCACTACTTTATAAGTTAACAATCTGCGAGCTGCATACCTTCGTTCAGAAGTAGGTTTTTCATCAGACATCGCAAACTTATAAGCTTGTAGCGGTGAAAAATTACCACCAAAATGCCCATCATCTACACCAGCGGGTTGGAACCATTGTGGCGATAAGATAAACACAACTTTCTTACCTTTTAACGCATGGCCCATTGCTTTAATATCTAAATAATGCGAAAGTGATTGCGTGCCTGGACGACCAATTAAAAATGGCGTATAGCCACGATTATATTTCTCTGCAAAAACATTAGGATGGAATTGATCGACACGTGATAGCTCCGAGGAACCGAAGATAGGCAAATAATTTTTGTTTGATGCAAGCATTTTTTGTTGAATGGCAACACCTTGCACAACAATGGGATTCATAGAAGTAGCGCTTTTTTTTGATAGTAGCCGTTGATACGCCACCAAAAAGCGAACTTGGACCAAACAGGATGAATAAGAACACAGCCCCTGCAATAAGCAAAGGCCCAAATGTCATCCAAAGTTTCTTTTTCATTTTAATTCCTCAAGCTTAGTGATAATTTTTTCCGGGGTTGCCCACTCGTCACGATCAAATTCTGAAACTGGAACGGTAATCCCTAAGCGCGATTCCACTTCTATTAAAAATTGAACAGTTGCCATTGAATCTAAAAGCCCTTCATCAAACAATTGTACAGAAGTGTTTTCCATAACTTCCTCTGACTCTGTAATCTCTTCTAAAATTTCTAAAACATCTTCACGAAATGCCATAATATGTTACCACCTTATTCTTTTTATTTTAAAAACTAATTTTGTCAAAAATACCTGAGAAAATCAGGAACCCGAAGCAGACGAACTGGAATGTAATCACAATACCAATGACATTTGTCACTTTATTCTTCGGATAGAATTTCTTTTTCTTATTCCAACGTTCAAATAGGTCGAAACCGACGATTAAAGCTGCCTGATAAAGCCCATAAACGATATAATACCAATGAAGCCCGTGCCACATACCCATGAGTAAAAAATTCGCAAAATAAGCGATGTAAGCAACGGTAAATTTACTCTTGAAAAACTTCTTCTTTGTCATCCAGAAAACGAGGCGCATAAATACAAAGTCACGGAACCAAAAAGATAGCGTCATGTGCCAGCGATTCCAGAACTCTTTAATATTGCGACTTGCGAACGGTTTATTAAAGTTCATAGGCGTTTGAACACCCATCAAGTAACTAATACCAACTGCAAAAGCACTGTAACCTGCAAAGTCAAAGAATAAATACATACTGTAAGCATACATATAACCGACTAAACTCCAGCCGAATTGAATATGGTGATGAAGGTTATATTCAAGCTCAGTAATCGCATTCGTTTGAACAACGTAAGCGATAATAAATTTATATAGAAACCCTAAGAAAATGAGGAAAATACCACGATTAAGTAAGTTTGCGTATTTATCAGGATCTATAGGTGAGTCGGCTTCTTTTTTAAAGCGACGGAAGCGGTCGATAGGTCCAGATGACAGCGTTGGGAAGAACAAGAGAAAGTTAATAAAATCCCAAGAGTTCAGCTCTTTAATCAAACCATCCCGCGTCTCCATAATCATCTGAGCGGCTTTAAATGTTAAGTATGAAATTCCTAAAAAGCCAATCATTGTTGTATTTGCTGCGAGCAATGGCTGTACTTTTACAATAAACAAAGGCAGAATGGAAAGGATAAGCGCCAATACAAAAATGCCACCATGATTCTTTTTTTGACGATAGTTAAAGTAGAGCCTTACAAGTGCCAGCTGCCAAAATATAAACACGATAAAAGCAATGGCTTGGATTGTATTGCTGGCAAACATCATATAAATAAAGACCAGTGTTACAAAAGCATTATAGACTGGCATACGTTTACCAAGTAAGCCAGCAATCACAATTGGTGCTAAGAAGGCGAACAATACTGCAAAATAGAGTATTGATCCATACGGCGTTGTCATGAATTCACCTCACTGGAAAGTTGCTTGCGATCAATCTTGCCATTCATCGTCAGTGGAAGTTCATCTTTATAAACCCATTTACGAGGAATCATATAACTCGGCATCGATTCTGAAAGTTCTTTTTTTGATTGCAGCGCTCAGTTTATATTCCTTCTCAAAGTTATGTGCAGCAGGAACGACGAAAGCAACCAAGCTCTCCGCCTTTCCTTCGCGCATTTTTGGCACAACGATACAAGAGCGAATGTAGCTTACTTCTTTTAAGTTATTCTCGATATCTTCAAGTTCGATTCGATATCCATGAAGTTTAATTTGGAAATCCAAGCGACCTTGGAAAAACAACATCCCATCAATTATCGTGCCACAATCTCCAGTTTTATAAGCTTGGAATAGCTCATCTTTATAAAAGACTGCGGCTGTTTTCTCTGGCTCATTCAAGTAACCTTTAGAAACACTAGGGCCAATTAAGACGATTTCGCCTTTCTCACCGTCTGGAACGAGTAGTCCATCTTCATCTAAAATGGCAAGCTTCGTATCGGGCTTGATACGTCCAAGTGGCAGGCTAGGGTAAGTATTAACATTGTTCCCATCAATTACTACATTTGTCACAGCCACGGTCGCCTCAGTAGGCCCATAGGTGTTGTAAACAGTAGCATTTGGGAAACGCTGGATTAGCATCTGAGCCGTCTCTTTAGTCAAAACTTCACCACAAAATAGGAAATGTGTAATTGTTGGATTCGTCTCCCCTTTAAAGTTCGGATCCATCAAGCAAATGTCTACAAAAGAAGGTGTAGAAACCCAAACATTTACTTCTAAGTTGGGAATTGTTTCGTATAAGCTCTTCAGATTAGCGCTCACCGTCTTATCAAGTGGCACAAGAGTTCCACCAGCAAGTAAACAGGGATAGAGATCCATAACAGACAAATCAAAAGAATATGGTGCCTGATTGAGGAAACGATCTCCTTCTTGAATCTCAAAATCTTGTAGTATCCAATTCGTAAAGCTCACTAGATTGTTATGACTGATTTGTACCCCTTTTGGAACACCAGTACTTCCAGAGGTGAAAATGATGTAATAATTATCATCAGATTTGACAAAATATGAACAGTCTGGTGTTTTTCCATTATTATGCGTGATTACATGTTGTAATTGCTCGGCATTTATAACAGGCACATCAGCAACTCTTGCCTCCATAGGTAATTCCTCAGTACAAAGAATAAGGCTTGGTTGTGCAACCTCTGTTATTTGCTTGATGCGATCAGCAGGCATAGAAGTATCAATTGGCACATAGGCACGGCCTGCTTTTGAACAAGAAAGGAAAGCAACAATTTGCGAAGCCTCCATATGTCCATATACTAGGATCGGAGCATTGTTATTATCTAGTTCTTGTAATAAAAAGACTGCTAATGCGTCTGATTGTTCCTTTAGTTCATGGTATGTCAGGGAATTGCCATTATAGTCATAGCAAGCTTTGTTAGGTGTCTTAAGCGCCCACTCATCAATACGCTCATTGATAGAAGTGGTGAAAAAAGATACACTCATTCGTAATCGCCTCTTTTCTTTTAAAATTCATTGTAAATAAATGTCGTATCGTTCGGATTCTTGAAACCATAGAACCACAACAATCCAAGTAAAACAACTAAATAAAATAACGTTTTCCAGATAAAAATAGCTTTTGGATGGGTCATCGCCACTTTCCATTTTTTCATATCAGATATCACCTCTTATGTTTCTCTAATGTTACAATTGTTAAGATGGAGTGTCATGTATTTATATAATGTAACGCATTTATCTCGAAATGTCCAATTACATTTTTGTAAGGTTATGTAAGTGAATGCACTCTGGACCTCAAATAGCTCGTTATACAGGAGAAAATAGATGCAAAATTTCTTGCAAAAGTATGAAAAAATACATAAAAAATGTTATTAGAAGCTCAAGACACCATTTAGAGCGGTTTTACATGGTTATAGGACTGAAATTATGAACTTTTTGTGAATTTAAAAAAAAGAACTTTCCATGTCAAAATAAAGTTCTTTTATAATGATAAATTGGTATTTAGATACAATAATATGTAACTTTATAGTATTATTATTTTAGAGAATACAGGATACGGCTATGCGAATGATTGGAAATTATATATAATAAAAGCAGTGTAAACTTTTTTGAGGGGGTTAGTGATAGTGAATAGCAAGCAAATTGCTGGAGAAAAAGCATGTGAGTATATTCAAGATGGTATGATTGTAGGATTAGGAACTGGTTCAACAGCGTACTATATGATTCAAAAGCTAGGCGATCGGGTAGCGGAAGGATTGAATGTGACAGGAGTTGTTACCTCTAAAGCGACAGAGGAGTTAGCGAGGGAAAGAAATATACCTTTAATGGATTTAAATGATGTTACAGAAATCGACTTAACAATTGATGGAGCAGACGAAGTAGATGCAGAATTTTGTGGTATAAAAGGCGGCGGCGGTGCTTTATTATTTGAGAAACTGGTGGCCCATGCATCGAAAAAAAGTATCTGGGTTGTTGGTGAGGACAAAGTTGTCGCTACGCTAGGCACCTTTCCGTTGCCTGTTGAGGTCGTTCCTTTTGGGTATAAGCAAGTGTTACGTCAGCTAGAGTATAGAGGCTATCAACCATTGTTAAGACACCACGAAGATGGAAGTATTTATTTAACAGATAGTCAAAACTATATTTTAGATTTACAAATGAGTGAAATAACGAATCCCAAAGAATTAAATGCGTGGTTAAATAATTTGCCAGGTGTGGTGGAAAATGGCTTGTTTTTAAATTACGCTTCTACCTTGGTGATTGGCTTTTCTGACGGTAGTGTGGAAGTACGCGATAAATAAAATAAAGTCGCCATGCTGAAATTGGGCATGGCGACTTTATTTTAGGATATGTTTTCTAATTAATAGATTGGCAAAATTAATAGTAATAATAAATTAAAAGTCCAATGTGACACGATTAAAAGCGATAAACTTGGGCGTCTTATGTAGATAAAACCCCAGTATATTGACGCTAAGGTTGCTGCTAGGGCGATAACAAAATTACCGCTGAACAACATGAAAGCACCGTTTAATGTAGCCATGATTAGCACGGCCACCCACGGAACTAATTCGTGTTCCAATCGTTTTAATACAAAACCGCGCCAGAAAATCTCTTCTCCTGGTACAATGGCAACGACAAGTAGTAGCCAAATTAGTAATGATTCTGGTTCGTATTTTGTATATCCTTTTGCAACGAGCGCATCAAAGTTACCTGGAATAAATTTTAGTAGAAGTGCACCGATATAAAACAAGATATAAAGGATAATACCACTAAAAATACCTGGAATAATACTTTTTAAGATGGAAAACTGTTTTTTTAATTCATCGTTCAATACTACCCAACTAATAAGAAATAACATGGATGCTCCGTATAAATACCAGAATACAGAAGCATGTTCAAATGTGACATACATGAGTCCTGCTGCTAATAAGATGCCTAAATAAAGGCGGAAATCAATCTTGTTGCTTTTCAATTTTTTACACCTCTTTACTCCATTACGCTCTATGAATACTTTAATAGAAAAAAAAGATATTTAGCAACAAGGAACTCTTTTGGGCGACTATTTTTTTGTAATTGATTGTAGTTTTCCTGAAAACATTTATAATTAGAGGATAGGAGTTGATTGCTTTCATGGTAGAGAAAAGATTTCGATTTTTTGTTTGGCTTTACATGGCCCTCTTTTTCATTGCAGTGATACTGATTGTTCTGAATGTATTACCACTTCGTTTGACTGAGATTCATGCCTTATTTTTCATTGTATCAGGTTTTTTTGCAGTCATTTTTTTTAATTTTACAATATGGTAAGGGGTTGGGCTCAGCAATTACTATTTTGATTTTTGCGGTTAGCACAAGTATTGAATGGATGCAAACGAGTCTTACAAGTGCAGGGCAGACTGGTAACGTTACAACAGATTTTGGGCTTGTAATCAATGGAATACCGGTTGCATTTGGGTTTATTTGGCTAGTTTTAGTTGTTGGGACACATGTTATTTCCCGGGAAATAACATTGAAAATTAAAATAGATTGGATTCGCGGTGGTATTTATGCGATTATCGCTGCTACTATGGTTATGGTATTTGAAATGTTGATAGAACCTGTTGCAATGCAAGTGAAACAATCTGCCATGGATAGTACCACCTTGACGATTATTCAAATGACCGATGTAGCTAATTGGTGGACGCTTGGTTTAATACTTCATTTGATGATTTATTTTATGCTTAGCTTAACGGATCAATGGGGAAAACTACATTTTCCAACATTAAAATCGGAACTTGTACTTGTTTATTGGATTGTTCTTTCTTTTTTCCTTGTTCTAGGTTATTTCATGGGATTGTGGAGTATTATACTCATTACTTTGGTAGGAAACATTTTGTTTACGGTTTGTTATTATTTAAGTTTAGAAAATGATATGAAGAAAAAAACTGTTGCGTGAGTGGAGACAACAGTTTTTTATTACATCAATTCTTTATTAAACTGACGAACAGCAATATTGGCACTTTCTAATATAAAGGGAAGACTGTTTGCTGGATGTACTGCTCCGCCTACAATTTTCATATTTTTGATGGCAGGCATTTTATTTGGTCGAAATGGACCTAATTGCGACAATTGATGTGTAAGGTTGAAAATGGCCCCTTTAAAAATATGAAAGTCATTTTCCCAATCATAGGGTGTGATAATTTTTTCAGTGAGGATATGAGATTCTAAATTATTTAACCCTAATTTCTTTTCAATCGTTTTAAAAATTAGCTTGCGCATGATGGAGGATTCCTTTGTCCAGTCAATATTGCTATTATTATTTGGAACAGGAACTAGGATGCGAAGTGTTGACATATCTTTTGGCGCCATTGTCTTATCAACAGCTGTAGGGTAGGTTAAATGAATCGATAATTCTTCTGGGATGATGCTCTTATGCATGATTTGATCCATATGAATACGAAAGTCACTAGGAAAAATAACAGTGTGCACATTTAGTGGGAGCGTCGTATCCAAGCCAAGGTACATAATGAAAGCAGAGCATGAGTATTTTTTCTTAGACAATTTCTTTAGATTAGTAGGTGCTTTTTGGTAAGAAAAAAAGATGGCTCATAGCATATGCGTAGTCTGCATTTAAAAAGAAATAATCGGCCTCAACTGTTTCCCCATTCTCCAGCGTTAGGGATGTAATGTTTTTTGAGGCTATATTTATTTGTTGCACGCATTGGTTTAAGTGAATGTTTCCCCCATTTTCTTGTATGATTTCACTCATAGCATACGTGAGACGATTGATTCCACCAATAATATGAAAAACGCCAAAATAATGCTCAGAAAATGGAATAACAGAAAAAGCACCAGGTGTTTGCCAAGGAGACATGCCTAAAAACTTAGTTTCAAAAGAAAAAGCGAGGCGTAATCGCTTATCTTCAAAATATTTAGCCAGTTCATCGATTAAGTGGTTACCGAGTGTAAGGCTAGGAAGTGCACGCAATGTGCGCAAGCGAAACACTGACCACAATGATGTAAAAGGTTCTTGCCAGATAGGTAACAAGTAAATCATTTTCTTGGCATTATCACGCATAAATCGATCATAATGTTCTTCCTCGCCAGGAAAAAGTTGTGCAATCGCTCTTTTTGTCTTATCTTGGTGGGGAGATGGACTGAAAACAATGTCATCTATGTATAAACTGTAAAGAGGGTCTAATGAAATCAGTTTAATATAATCTTGAATATTACGGTTACAATCCGCAAACAAAGCTGTTAACACATTCGGCATATTTAGTGCCGTTGGACCTAAATCAAAAGAGAAGCCATCTTGTTTTAAAAGAGAGGTTCTGCCACCAATTTCGGCAGCTTTTTCATAGATATGTACGTCGTGGCCTTGTTCTGTTAGCTGCATAGCGACAGCTAAACCACCTGGTCCGGCACCAATTATCGCGATTTTTTTTCGACATGCTTGCTCACTCCCAAATTCGCAGTTTTTATAGATAGAAAAGCACATGAAAATGGTTTCAGCGTGCTAACAAACACTCAATTTCGCTGTTAAAAGCCAACTTCCGAAGCTTGTGTAAAAATCATACATGTCACTTCGATATTTGCTTTTTCCTAGCAATTAAATGTTTGCTAACACGCTGACGTTTACGGAAAATCATGAACAATAGTAGTAGTTATTTTTCGTCATCTACTGAATGTACAATCTTGTATTTTTTATGATTGACCACTGTCTTTTCTTCGATGGCTAGCTTTTTGAAATTTTCCATTAATGTTAAATCCACAATGACAGAATTTTCGTTTATTTTTTCAACAACACCTGTCAAACCATCTTTGAACTCAATAATGTCTCCTACTTGTGCTTTTGCCATGTTTATCACTCCCGATTCATAGAAACGTTACTAAAGCAATTCACTAAATATAAAACGTTGACTTCATTTTGCCTGAAAGATAGTTAGAATGCAAATGAAAGACCTTGTAAGCGTTGTGAAAAAGTCTGGAATTGGAAGATATCTTAACTGAATGATAGCGTTTTTAATGAAAATTTTTAAAATCAGAATAAATTTGCATCAAATAGTTGTGTCGGGCGCGAAAACATGGTAATCTTTTTAATTGAGGGATAGTCTTTTTTTTGCTGAATTTTTTTTTTAGTGAGAAAAGTCACAATAAAATTTCTTATATGAAGGAGAATGTAAATTATGGAACAAGCAAGCTTTGTAGTAATCGATGAAACAGGAATTCACGCACGCCCAGCAACTCTTTTAGTTCAAGCGGCAAGCAAATACAGTTCAGATGTACAAATTGAGTACACTGGAAAAAAAAGTTAACCTAAAATCAATCATGGGCGTTATGTCTTTAGGTATTGGTAAAGGCGCTGACATCACAATTTACGCTGAAGGTAGCGATGAGAAAGACGCAATCGTTGGCCTAACAGAAGTACTTAAAAAAGAAGGCTTGGCTGAGTAATGGTTAAGGAATTAAAAGGTATCGCAGCATCCGATGGTATTGCTATCGCGAAAGCTTACTTATTAGTGGAGCCAGACTTGTCTTTTGACAAAACGGAAGTTGCTGATACAGAAGCCGAAGTTAAACGTTTTCAGGATGCGGTTGCAGTTTCTGGATCGGAGCTTGGCAAAATTCGTGATATCGCGAAGGAAAGCTTAGGCGAAGATAAAGCTCAAATTTTTGATGCGCATCTTTTGGTTTTAAATGACCCAGAACTTATTACACCAATTTCTGAAAATATTACGAACAATAAAGTGAATGCAGAATCTGCTCTACAAGAAACAACAGACATGTTTATTGGCATGTTTGAATCAATGGATAACGAGTACATGCGTGAACGTGCGGCTGATATTCGTGATGTTCGCAAGCGTGTTTTATCACACCTTTTGAACGTAACGATTCCGAATCCGGCGTTAATCGATGAGGAAGTTGTTGTAGTCGCTAAAGACTTGACACCTTCTGATACAGCGCAATTGAACCGTAATTTTGTTAAAGGTTTCGTAACAGATATCGGCGGACGTACTTCTCACTCGGCAATCATGGCGCGTTCATTAGAGATTCCTGCTGTTGTAGGTACTGGTGAAATCACGCATGATACGAACGAAGGACAAATAATCATCGTGGACGGCTTGGAAGGCAATGTTATCATTGACCCAACTGCTGACCAAATCGCTCATTATGAAAAAGTGAAATCTGATTTTGCAGCACAACAAGCAGAATGGAATAAACTTAAAAACGAAGCAACCGTTTCTAAAGATGGTCATCATGTAGAACTTGGCGCCAACATTGGTACGCCAGAAGATTTGACAGGTGTTATCGCGAATGGTGGAGAAGCAGTCGGACTTTATCGTACAGAATTCTTGTACATGGGCCGAGACAACTTCCCAACGGAGGAAGAGCAGTATGAAGCTTATAAAGCCGTGCTTTCTGGCATGGACGGAAAAGCTGTTGTTGTTCGTACGCTTGATATCGGTGGCGATAAAACGTTGCCGTATCTTGACTTGCCACATGAAATGAATCCATTCCTTGGTTTCCGTGCGATTCGTTTATGTTTTGCGAATAAAGAATTATTCCGTACGCAATTACGTGCTTTGTTGCGCGCAAGTGTTCACGGCAATCTAAAAATCATGTTCCCAATGATTGCTACAGTTAATGAATTCCGCCAAGCCAAAGGACTTTTGGAAGACGCGAAGAAAGAACTTTTAGCAGAAGGTGTGGCAGTATCTGACACAATTGAACTTGGTATTATGATTGAAATTCCAGCAGCAGCAATTCTAGCAGACCAGTTTGCGAAGGAAGTTGATTTCTTTAGTATCGGAACAAATGATTTAATCCAATATACAATGGCGGCAGACCGTATGAACGAGCAGGTTTCTTATTTGTATCAACCATATAATCCTTCTATTTTACGCCTTGTGAAGATGGTTATCGACGCGGCGCATAAAGAAGGTAAATGGGCCGGTATGTGTGGCGAAATGGCCGGCGATCAAACAGCTATACCATTACTGCTTGGTATGGGCTTAGATGAGTTCTCTATGAGCGCATCAAGTATCCTGAAATCACGTTCACTAATCAAACGCTTAGATCGCACAGAAATGGCGAAATTAGCGGAAGAAGCTTTACAACAAGCAACAGAAGAAGATGTTGTAGCGTTAGTTAACAAATATATAGCAGAGTAATTTGTTGTTTTGAAACGCCCGAGGAATTCTCCTCGGGTTTTTGTTTGTGAAAAGAAGAAATCTGTCGACCGCCAGTAGTGCAAAAAATATAGGGCATCGACAGATTTCTTGTAATGACTGGTATCAAAGGGATTAGGATGTATTTGAAGGGTGCATATGTAAGATTAGAAGGCTGAAAAGTCACGGGGTTTTTATCTAAGTAATGTGAAATGCGATAAATATCTAATCTCAACTTGGCCTATCTTCCTAGCTAATCATTAATAAGTTTCCTCTTCACCCTGACTTCAATCACTTCAATTTGCAATTTCTTCTGACCAGATGTAAACTTTGTCTATACGAAAATTGATCGATATAAGGGAGGAATTTTGGAATGAAGAAGATTGGGTTCGTTGGTGTTGGTGTCATGGGTGCGAGTATGATTCAAAATTTGATGAAGGCGGGGTTCGAGGTACATATTTATACGAGAACGAAAGAGAAGGCTGATGCGGTGATAGAATCTGGGGCTATTTGGTATAATACGCCGCAAGCGCTGGCACCAAATGTGGATGTGTTAATTACGATGGTTGGGTACCCAAAGGATGTGGAGCAACTTTATTTGGCAGAGGATGGCTTTTTGACAACGCTACGTTCGGGAGCTTTTGCAATTGATATGACGACGTCTTCGCCAAACCTTGCTAAGAAAATTGCAGATGAAGGCAAATTAGCTGGGATTGCGGTGCTCGATGCACCTGTTTCTGGTGGGGATATCGGTGCAAAAAATGGAACGCTTACTGTTATGGTGGGCGGGAATGAGAAGGATTTTTTAACGGTGGAACCAATTTTAAAAGCGATGGGACAAAGTGTTATTTTGCAAGGGGAATCGGGCGCTGGTCAACATACTAAGATGGTGAATCAAATCGCAATTGCATCAAATATGATTGGTGTCACAGAGGCGATTGTTTATGCGAAGCGAGCGGGACTGGATCCTGAAAAGGTTTTGGCATCGGTATCTGGTGGTGCGGCGGGAAGCTGGTCATTATCAAACTTGATTCCGCGGGTGCTAAAGGATGATTTTTCGCCAGGATTCTTCATAAAGCATTTCATTAAAGATATGCGAATCGCGCTAGATGAGGCGAAACAAATGGAGCTTGACCTTCCAGGGCTGACGATGGCAGAGCAAATGTACCAACAGCTAGCTGAGTCAGGGTTTGCTGATAATGGAACCCAGGCTCTCATTAAATATTACGAAAAATAATCAAAAGCTCTGTGCCTAACGCTGAATTATGCGTTGTGTACAGAGCTTTGTTTATTCGTATTTTTCCATAAATATGCTCATTCGGTCCATCGCTTCTGCTAGTTGAATGAATGAAGCGGCAAATGAAAGTCGGAAGTAGCGGTCGCCTTTTTCTGAGAAAGCTGACCCTGGTACCACAGCAACTTTGGCCACTTCGGCGAGTTCAATTGCCCAGTCAAATGAATTTTCTTGAACAGAATCGGGTAGCTTGGCGAAGAAGTAAAAAGCACCGTCGGGTCGGATAATTGAGAATCCCATTTTGGTGAGCCGATCTTGCACAAAGCCAGCGCGCGTATTATATTCTGTACGCATCTGCACAGCATCATCTTTGCCATGAAGCAACGCCTCTTGGGCAGCTTTCTGAGAGATTGAAGATGCACATGTAACGGCATATTGGTGAACCTTTATCAGCTGATTTGTAATCGCCTCAGGAGCCATTAAAAAACCAATACGCCAGCCAATCATCGCATGAGATTTGGATAACCCGTTAATAACAATGGTTTGTTCACGAATCATTGTTGCAATGGAAGTGTGCGTGCCGAAAAATGTCAGTTCACTATAAATCTCATCTGCAATGACAAAAATGCCAGTTTCACGAATGACTTCTGCTATTTGCTCTAATTCTTCCACAGTAAGCGTCACACCGGTTGGATTAGATGGGTACGGCAAAATTAATGCTTTCGTTTTTGGCGTAATCGATGCGCGTAATTGTTCCGCGGTCAATTTGAAGGCCGTCTCGGTCGTATCGATTTTAATTGCTGTAGCATCCATCAAATGAATCAAAGGCTCATATCCAGGATAAATCGGATCTGGCAATAAAACCTCATCACCGGCTACTAAAATCGTCTGTAGCGCCGTATTGATTGCTTCCGTTGCACCGACTGTCACAATAATTTCTTTTGTACTATACTTTAAATCATATTTTTCACGAAAATACTGTGAGGCAGCCTCTAAAAGTTCAGGTGTACCAGCATTTGGTGTGTAATTTGTAAAATCATTATGAATTGCTTCAATCGCGGCTTGTTTCACATGCTCTGGCGTTGGAAAATCAGGCTCACCAAGCGTTAGTCGAATCATATCAGGTATCCCCGCAACTCGCGTATTAAACTTACGAATACCACTAATTTCAATTTCTTGTACAGCTTGTCTTAACTGTTTTGACATGGAAAAACCCTCTCTTCCTATAAGATTACCAAATAATTTCATTTGTTTATAAAAGCTAGGTCGAACATCTCATTAGCGGAAATATGGGGAGGCATTTTCATAGAACGCGGATTTCTTGAGAGGATCTGGTTTGACGCCAGTGTAATTCTCTAGTGTTGTTTTTGCGTGTGATAGCGACATTCTGACTTGATTCGTTGTTTTAATTGGTTGCATAGTCCCAAGGTGCGGTAGATCTTTCATATCTTTTTTTTGCGGTGGAAGATGAAACAGGAAACCGTGGCAATCAATGAGAAGATTAGAATGTTGGTAGGACTTTTTTGGATTGTTTGAAAATTGGAGACCTAGCTTTTTCGCATGGCCTTCGTGTAGTAGTTTTTCAATCGCAGCTTTCTTCAATTGATAAAGATAGCGTGGATCGATTGCGGCTTTGCTATGGCGATTCACAATAAAGATCGCTTCAGCAATTTTTTTTGCTCGCAGTAGACATTGTATCCCTCCTTTCCAGTTATAACTAATTATACCGGAAAAAGCGTGGAGAAAAAAGTAAAATTAGATAAAAAAATCAAAAAAATCGCAAATGTGTCAGCTTTTTCACGCCTTTCGTTTAATAATGCCACATTTCTTGAATTATCGGATAACTTTTTCAAAGACGACTTGTATTCTAGTGAATTTTCGAGTATACTAACAATAATGATAATCATTTTCAATTAGAAGGGACTTGATGGCATTTGAATAAAACAGGCAAAGTAGAATCATTTTATTTCCCGACAAAAGACGGGATGTTGAAATTGCATGTATATGGTTTTAATCCAGTAGGTTCCTGGGGTGAGGTTTATACAACCCTAAATGAGCAGACGGTATGCGTGAAAGGTTTTCATCGTCAAAAAACAATTATGCGTTCAGTAAAACTGATGCTGGATACAACTGTAAATAAAAATAAGAATCAAGGTTAGTGTTCTGGATAATAGACTGTGGAATGAGGAATTTTTAACCCTGATTCTATGGTTTTTTTTATTGTTTGAAAATAAAATAGGTTTCAAAGGATGGGATAGGAGGAAAGCAGTAATAACAAGTCATAAATTATTTGTTTATTATAAATTTTACAGAACGCTTGCTAAATAGGTGTAAGGTGCGATAAAATCTGTTAGTACGGTTTTAAACAAATGATAATCGATGGTTGAATAGAGAGGAGAATGTACAATGTCTCAGTTATTGGGAATTATTCAACGTTTACAAGCAATGCAAGAGGATGAAACGGCGGATACACAATCACGAAGATTCGAAAAAGATGGAGAGCCGTTGTGTGAAGTGAGATATTTCCATGCTTCGAATTCTTACGAAGTTGAAATTTATGGAGATAAGAACAAGTATCAATTTGATGATATTGATATGACTACACTTGAAATTTTCGAAATCCTACAGTAAGCGATTAATTACGAAACAAGACTAGTCTCCAAGTAAATAGTAACTGAAAGATTACCAAAGACGACAAACTCTGTTGCTTTTGGTAATCTTTTTGTTTGAAAAGCTGAAAGAGCCCGTTAGCCTCGACAGAAATTGTTAGGGGGCGCAGTAAAAGTCCTCTTTTGACTTTTATAGAGGCCACGAAATTTCCGAGAGGCTGGCTCTTGAAGCTGGATCACATGAAAAGCTGAAACGGCCCGTTCAGCTCTGAAAAAAAACTGGAGCGACCGAAGTAAAAAGCCGTTCTTGCTTTTTATGGAGGGTGTGAAGTTTTCGAGGGCTGAGTAAAGGAAGGCAGTTTCATTACATTCAACTGCATATTGAGGTTCTAAAAAAGCAAAATACGCTTTTCAAGAACCACAACAAAGCTGGATCACATGAAAAGCTGAAGAAGCCCGTTAGACCCGAAAAAAATTTGTTAGGGGGCGCAATAAAAGTCTTCTTTTGACTTTTATGGAGGCCACGAAAATTTCGAGGGGCTGGCGTGTGAAGCTGGATCCGGAGGAGCTTCACATGACGCAGTACATGGATTACATGCTCGCCCTGTTCTCCTGTATATTGAGGCTCTCTTGCGTACTGCTTCTTATTTGATTCTAGTTACTTCCCTGTTCTGCGCTTAAGAGCCACTGATGGATTACATGTTCGCTTTGTTCTCCTGCATATTGAGGTTCTCTTGCGTACTGCTTCTTATTTGATTCTAGTTACTCCCTGTTCTGTGCTTAAGAGCCACTGATGGATTACATGTTCACTTCGTTCTCCTGCATATTGAGGCTCTAATTCAGCGCACTTCGCTTCTTAAGAGCCTCAACAATCCTCTGTTCTCAGCCCAATTCTCTTTTGAAACGGTTTTCTTTATGGTAAAATGGGCATGAGCAGGTTTGAACTATTCTCTTTTGGGATAAATACACAAGGGGTTTAGAATAGTGAGGGCTATTGCTAAAGGTTGGGAGTCAACTTTCCAACACGCCAATAATGAACAGAGATGAGGGAGATTTTTATGATCTCTAGTAGACTAGGAAATTTTTTGAATGATAAATTAGAAAATTATATTATATCCGCCGAAAAAGTAGCGCATGTCCAAATGGGGAACAACTTAGAGCATGCTTTGCTAGTTTTGACGAAGTGTGGTTATTCGGTCATTCCTGTGCTTGATTTTGAATTTAAATTACATGGATTGATTAGTTCGGCCATGATAACCGATTCGATTCTTGGATTAGAACGTATTGAATATGAACGCCTAGAAACGCTAAAGGTAGAGGATGTAATGCAGACGAAGATTCCAGTTTTGGTGAATTCGCATGATGTGGAGAAAATCGTGAAGTTACTCGTTGATAATCCATTTATCTGCGTTGTTGATGAGGCAGGAATTTTTGAAGGAATTATCACGCGTCATGTTATTTTAAAACAAGTACAACGCTATATTCATGAGTAGATAGGAGAGAGTCGATTGATTGTCACAGAATATGAATTATTAGTTTGCTTAGCGGCAGAACTCAATATGCGAAAAAGTGCTGAGAAGCTATTTCTGTCACAGCCGGCGCTCTCACAACGACTTCAAACAATTGAAAGTAGATGGGAAACGAAAATTTTTCTGCGCACGCAAAAAGGTTTATTGTTAACACCGGAAGGTGAGGCGATCGTACAACATGCAGAACGCGTTATCGAGCGGGAGCGTCAAATTCAAGAGCGTTTAGAGGCGCAAGATGGTATTGTTCGTGGAACGTTGAAAATTGCTTGTGCCAGCATTGTTGCCCAAATGTGGTTACCACGCGTATTGAAAGAATTTATCAGTGCCTATCCAGATGTTCATATTTCGGTTGTTACTGGTTGGAGTAGTGAAATTCATCAAGCACTTGTGAATGGATCGGCGCATGTGGGAATTGTTCGTGGTAATATTGCTTGGAAGAGTGTTCAAAAACCGCTGTTTCAAGACAAGCTTTTTCTTGTGGATAAAGAAATTAAGCAATTGGATGAGGTATTAGAATCGGAGCGACCTTTTATTCAGTTCCAGAGCGATTCGAATTATTACCAGGTGATTCAAGATTATTGGCAACGCAATTTTGGTAAGATGCCACGGCAAGCGATGGTAATGGACCAAATTGAGACGTGTCGCCAAATGGCTTTTAACGGTATTGGCTTTGCGATTTTGCCAGAAGTCACATTAATTGGGGCCAGTGAAGATATTAACAAGGTTCCGCTCATCGATAAATCTGGGGAAATTTTAAGTCGGGATACGTCGCTGATTGGCTATGAACAGTCACTCGCATTGCCACAAGTGAAGGCGTTTCTAGAAATTGTAGATAAATATCTTGAAACTCATTACTAGCTATGGCACTATTAGATAGAAGCACATATTTGAAAGGGGTTATTCATTCATGAAACAAATGGACGCACATCAGATTATTTCATTCATTCAAAATAGTAAAAAGGCTACACCGGTGAAAGTATATGTCAAAGGTGAACTTTCGAGTATTGATTTTCCAGAAGATGTAAAGACATTTATCACGGGAGAAGTTGGGACAATTTTTGGCGAATGGTCTGTTGTTAGTGAACTTCTTGAGGAAAATAAGAATAAACTAGTAGATTATGTTGTGGAAAATGATCGTCGTAATTCGGCAATTCCATTATTAGATATGAAAAATATTAATGCACGCATTGAGCCAGGTGCTGTGATTCGTGATCAAGTTGAAATTGGCGATAATGCGGTTATTATGATGGGTGCAAGTATCAATATCGGTTCGGTTATTGGCGATGGCACGATGATTGATATGAACGTTGTACTCGGTGGACGCGCAACGGTTGGTAAGAACTGTCACGTTGGGGCTGGCTCTGTCCTAGCAGGCGTTGTTGAGCCACCATCCGCGCAACCAGTTATCGTTGAAGATGATGTTGTAATTGGTGCTAATGTAGTTGTTTTAGAAGGCGTACGTGTTGGAAAGGGTGCTGTTGTTGCAGCAGGTGCGATTGTTACAAAAGATGTGGCACCATATACAGTTGTTGCCGGTATTCCCGCAAAAGAAATCAAAAAAAATCGATGCGAAAACGCAGTCAAAAACAGAAATTATGCAAGAACTTCGCGAATTATAAGAAATGATTCGGCGTTTACCCTTAGTGAAAGTGCTAACTTTTGTTAGGGGTAGGCGCTTTTTTAGGAGGAGAAGAAGGATGACTGAATTAAATCCATTCATAAAATTGCGTCGAGAGTTACATTTAATCCCAGAAGTCGGCTATGAAGAGTTCAAAACGCAGCAATTTCTAATAGATTATATAGCAACATTACCACAAGAAAATTTGGAGATAAAAACGTGGCGTACAGGGATTTTAGTGCGAATATCAGGGACGAAGCCGACGAAAACAATTGGCTACCGAGCAGACATCGATGCACTGCCAATCACGGAAGAAACGGGGCTGCCATTTGCAAGCATTCATCCAGGGAAAATGCATGCGTGCGGTCATGATTGTCATATGAGCATCGCGCTTGGCTTGTTGACTCATTTTGCGAGCAAGCCGTTGCGTGATAATCTTCTTTTCGTATTCCAGCCAGCAGAAGAAGGGCCAGGTGGTGCAAAACCAATCATGGAAAGCTCAGAATTTAAAGTTTGGTGGCCAAATACGATGTTTGGACTTCATATCGCGCCAGAATACAAAGCTGGTCAAATAGCAGTTAAGCCAGGCCTCCTTTTTGCGAACACCTCTGAATTATTTATTTCGTTCAAAGGAAAAGGTGGACATGCGGCATATCCTCATCTAGCGAATGATATGGTCGTAGCGGCAAGCGCTTTTGTTGGTCAGATGCAGACGATTATCAGTCGTAACATCGATCCACTAGATGCAGCGGTTATAACGATTGGCCAAATTCGTGGCGGCGAGGTCCAAAATGTCATTGCTGAGGAAGCCTATTTGGATGGCACGATTCGCACGCTTTCCAAGGAGACGATGGATATTGTGTGGACGCGTCTTAAGCAGCTCGCAAAAGGTTGGGAAGAAGCCTATCAATGTGAGGTTAACTTCATTCCAGGTTCCGATTATATGGAAGTAGACAACGATGTGGCTGAAACTAATAAAATTCATCGACTATTTGCAAAACAATTATCCAGAAAGCTATATTTCTTGTAAAGAAGCGATGACTGGCGAGGATTTCGGCTATTTCCTAGAAAAAATTCCAGGCTTTATGTTCTGGCTTGGCGTCGATTCCGAATATAGCTTACATCATTCGAAATTAAATCCAGATGAAGCAGCAATTCCATTTGCGGTTGAAGTTTTGACTGGTTACTTGGAAAATATAGAATGAAAGAGGAGTTAGGACAAACTCCAAACAAAATAAAATCGCCCTACTCATTATTTGGAGTAAGACGGAAATCATGATTAAATAATTTAAGCGAAAGTGTTTCTACTTAGGATATTTTTCTAAAGGATTAATCATACTCTTTGTTCACGTGTATATTGGAGCTGTAACTCATCACTTATTCGATCAGCCATTGGTGGATTACATGTTCGCTTTGCTCTCATGCATATTGGGACTGTAACTCGCTTCATGTCGAACAGTCCCACAATGCGAACGAATTTTGCTGGCAGACTAGCATATTCCAGACGCTTACTTCCCAGGTTCCAGTGGTGCTAAATAGGAAAGCGGTAATTCAATTTCATTGCGAACGAGTTCCTCACGAATATCTTTTAGCAGATTACGTTGGACTTCAAATTGTTCGCCATTCACAGCTTTTCCCATTACACGAATAACGGTACTTGTTGCGCTTACTTCTTGAACACCAAGAACAGTAGGACCGTCCACAATATTTTTATTTGTGGCTTTTTCCTGTTTACAGACGTTTTTAATAATATCCATGGCTTTTTCTGCGTTTGCTGTCGGGGCAATGCGAATATCAACTAAGATACGCATATTACCGCGAGAATGGTTACTGACAATCATAATTTGTCGATTCGGAATGAAATGCAAGGTACCATCGAAATCACGCACTTGTGTTGTTCGCAAACCAAGCGTTTCTACATGGCCATTCACTTGCTCTAGCGTAATACTGTCGCCAACATCCAACTGGCGCTCCAATAAAATAAAAAAACCAGTCACAACATCGCTCACAAGACCTTGTGCACCAAAAGCGATGGCCAAACTAGCGACACCAGCCCCCGCGACTATTGCTGTCACATTGATGAAGTTCTGCAAAATTAAAATCGCAAAAGTAAAAAACATAATGTAACCAAAAACATTCATAATTAAGCCTTCTAGTGTCTTGGCGCGGCTTTCAGAGACCATTTGTTGCGAACGATATTTTTGAAAAAAGCTCCGAATTAATTTACGTCCAATCCAGCTAAGCACAAAATATAAAATGAGTAGAATAACTATGCTAATTATTTTAGAAATAGAAGCGAGCCAAATTTTATCCCAATCAATATTTTCAAACCAGCGAGTCACAAATTCCAATATGTCACTTCCTCTACTAAATACAGACCTGCTATCATTCTAACAAAAGGAAGCGAGATGTGTCTAGATAAAAAGTAAGAATGCCTTTTCATATGTTATAATGTAAACAAGCTAATCATTTTTTTGTAATTAAATTTCATGATAAATTATATATTATGAAACAATATTTTAATTTTAACGAGCTTTTTATTCCGATATAAGGTACAATAGGAAGTAGGATAACTTTTAGGAGGAATTGATACTATGTTTAAGAAAATGTTTAAAAAAGATAAAGCAGAAGCAGTAATGGCACATGCAACAGGACAATTTGTGAAATTAGAAGACGTTCCAGATCCAGTTTTTAGTCAAAAAATGATGGGTGAGGGGATTGCTGTTAAACCGACAAACGGTACGGTTGTAGCCCCAGTTACTGGTGAAATTATTCAAATTGCTGATACGTTACATGCGTTTGGTATTAAATCGGAACTTGGTCAGGAAATTCTTGTGCATATTGGTTTAGAAACAGTTGCATTAAAAGGTGAGGGCTTCAAAGTGCTTGTCACTCTCGGCGATAAAGTGACTGTAGGACAGCCGATTGTGGAAGCAGATCTTGATTTCATTGAGAAGAATGCAAGTAGCACGGTGATTCCGATGGTTGTTACAAACAGTATGGAGAATAAATATGACTTTGATTGGAAAGCTGTGACTGATGTTGTTGCTGGCGATACAGTTGTATTTGAATCGAAAGCAAAATAATAATAGGAAGGGCATTGTTCTATGGGACAGTGCTCAGCGTGTCGACAAACACTCATTTTTGTCGTTAAAAACTCCGTTCCAGTGCTCACGTACCCAAGTACGCTCCGCGCCGGTACTCGCTTTTGCCTAGAAACTAAGCATTTGTCGACACGCTGAGGTTTGGCGGGAAATCATGTGAAGCAGTTTTTCTACAGTCTGGGCATTGTTCTATGGGACAGTGCTTTTCATTTCTTTTCGAAGGAATTTAAGATAAAATAGTACATAGTTATAGTAGGTGAAGGAGTGAAGATTATGGTACTTGAGGTTATTGTTGAGAATATACGTGAAGCATCGGAAGCGGAGCATTTTGGTGTGGATCGGTTAGAGGTTGTTTCAGCTATTAGTGAAGGTGGTTTAACGCCTAGTTATGGAGTTATTAAACAGATTACGCAGGATATTAGAGTTCCCGCGATGGTCATGATACGTCCTCATAGCCATTCTTTTCATTATGATGAATACGATATTGCCATTATGCAGGAAGATATTTTGATGGCAAATGAACTTGGCGCGCATGGGATTGTTTTTGGGGCGTTAACGAAATCGGGGCAGATTGATCGTGATTTATTGGAGAATGTGATTGATTGGAAAGGTGATATGGATTTGACTTTCCACCGAGCAATTGAGAGTGCACAAGATATTGATAAGGCTTACGCGGTTCTTCGTGAGTATGGAAATAATATTACACAAGTTTTGACGTCAGGTGGTGGAGATAAGGCGACAGATACGATTGATCGCTTGAAAAAGTGGGTTTTGGACAGCCAAGCGGACATGACTTCTTTTGAGATTTTGGTGGGGAGTGGTGTAACGCCGGGTAACATTGCTTTGTTACACGAAACGCTTCGGAACACGCAATACCATGTTGGTGGTGGTGCGCGTATTGACGGTGATTTCAGTAAAGGGTTGGATGCTGCGAAGATTCAGGCGTTGCAGGAAGCGATAAAATAAAAGGGGGAGGCCGAACTAGTGATGGTTCGGTTTTTTTCTGGGGCTGTACCGACTTCTTGATTTAAGCTATAATAGGAACAGAATAACTAATGGGGTGGAAAAGTTGATAAATATGATTGGGACGGTGCAAGTGATGGCCGTTATTGCAAAAGAGGAAGAATACTTTATGCTTGAAAAACGTGGCGTGGAAGTGAAGTTGCCGCTTACGAACGCGTCTAATTTAGATTTGGCGGTTGGGGATACGGAAACGGTATTTATTTATCGTGATTATGATCATGAGGTTGTGGCGACAACAATTATCCCCAAAGTGCAAGTTGGGAAGTTTGCTTGGGGTACGGTGACGGATGTACGTAAGGATTTAGGTGTATTTGTGGATATCGGAATTCCAAAAGATGTCGTTGTTTCGATGGATGACATGCCGGCGCTGAACCATCTGTGGCCGAAAAAGAACGACCGTTTGATGATTATGTTGCGGGTGGATGAGAAGGAACGGATTTGGGGTGTGCTCGGTGAGGAACATGATTTTAAAGCGATTTCGACAAAGGCAACGCAAGATATGTTTAACAAAAATGTGACAGGAACGGTTTATCGCTTATTGAAAGTTGGAACGTTTGTGATTACGGAAGAGGCTCATATTGGCTTTATTCATGAGACAGAGCGGACATCAGAACCGCGTCTTGGGCAGAATTTGGATGCCCGCGTGATTGCTGTTAAGCCTGACGGGACATTGAATTTGTCTTTGCGTGGAAGGGTTCATGAAGTGCTAGGCGATGATGCGGAAATGATTTTGACGTATTTACGAAGTGTTGGTGGTAAGATGGCTTTTTCCGATAAATCTGATCCGGATGCCATTCGTGCTAAATTTGGTGTTAGTAAGGCGCAATTTAAGCGAGCGCTAGGGAGCTTAATGAAAGAGCGCCGTATCAAGCAAGAGGACGGTTTTACTTACCTGACGGAGGATGATACCGAAAAATAAGACTTAAGATGGAGAGACAGTTCGAGCTACAGCGGCTGTTATGATTGGGCTGGGCTGTTTATAATGGGGACAGAAAGTTAATATTCTAGTTACCCGTTCGCTTGAGTCTAGCTCAAAATTTGACAACAAAGGGGGTGTATTCAGATGAAAAAATTAGAAGGTTCGTTTATTTTCTTATTCTTAGTTTTAATCGCAGTGGGTATCGCATTTGAAATGCTCTTCAGGTGGGAATTACTCGTTCTGTTTGCGATTGGTATTTGCTTTTTATTTACATCGCGCAAAGAAGGAGTCCCGAAAAAGAAAGCTCGGACAAGGCTCTTTATTGCGGCAGTATTTATTTTAATTTCAGTGCTTTTGACGGCAACGTTTAAAATCGGTTTGGTCGTCGCCGGGATTTTTGCAGTATATTATTATGTGAGCCGTAAGCGTGCGCCACAGTTGTTAATGGTAAAGACGAAGGAAACGGCGGAAAACTTGAATCCGCGTAACACGTTTATTCGCAATCAGTGGTTTGGTAATCAGCGGGTGCTAGATGTGGTATATGAATGGGATGATATCAACATTCAAACAGGAATCGGTGACACAATTATCGATCTTGGGAACACAGTATTACCTACGGGTGAGAGTGTTGTGTTGATTCGGAGCTTTTCGGGCAAGATTCGCTTGTTAGTACCGTTTGATTTAGGAATTTGTCTGGAACACTCAGCGATTTTCGGGCATTTACAATATGATAAAAAAAGTACAATCATACAAAATGACACAATTAAGCTTTATTCGGATAACTATGAAATGGCACCACGTAAGGTGAAAATCATTACGTCTGTCGTGCTTGGTGATTTAGAGGTGATTAGACTATGACCTTTACACGTGCTTCGATGGCGACTACAACTGTTTTGTTATTGATTGCAACGCTTGGAACGACAGTAATTTATCAATCGAGTAGCAACATTTCATGGTATGACCTTCTGATTGGTAAAAAGATTTTTTTACTTACCCTTTATTGTGTTTATTGTATTGATGGCTGTTTCGGTCGGACTCATTGTCGGAGCGGTGATTGGTTACATTATTAAGCGAAAATTCGAGGCAATTGATTTTTCACTACGGCTTTTGGAGCAAGGAGAATTGGAGAAGAAGCCAGCCGATGAAGAGGAAGTTTATGCAGAGATTCAGCAGGTGTACAAACAGATTGAGCGATTACGTTACAAAATGAAGGCACAGACGATGATGACACAGGAAATCGCGAATGAGCGTGCGGAGACAACCGGGCAATCGAAAGAGGCTATTTTGGCGGAGGAGCGACACCGGATTGCGCGGGAATTGCATGATTCTGTGAGTCAGCAACTTTTCGCGGCGATGATGCTTTTGTCGGCACTCAATGAACAAAGTGAGAAGAATGCAACGCCGACGATGCAAAAGCAGTTGCGAATGGTCGAGTCGATTGTGAATGAATCGCAGTCGGAAATGCGCGCCTTACTGTTGCATTTACGTCCAACTCAATTAGAAGGAAAGTCGTTGAAAAATGGAATTGAGTTATTGCTGAAGGAATTGACGACGAAGTTACCGATTCAGGTTGAATGGCAGATTGAAGATATTTCGTTCCAAAAAGGTATCGAGGATCATTTATTCCGAATTGTGCAGGAATTGCTATCTAATACGTTGCGTCACTCAAAGGCGAACCTATTGGAAGTTCGGATGATTGTGATTGATAATTTGGTCGTTTTAAAAGTAGTCGATGATGGAATTGGATTTGATATGAATAAACCGCAGACTGGGTCGTATGGTTTGCAAAATATGCGTGAGCGGGTGGCTGAATTTGGCGGCTCGATTAAAATCATTAGTTTTCCTAAAAAGGGAACGAGTGTGGAAATCAAGATTCCACTGGTGAAGAAAAAGGATGTGGACGGCGAATGATAAAAGTTTTACTTGTAGATGATCACGAAATGGTGCGAATCGGTGTTTCCGCGTATCTTTCGGTTCAGGATGATATGGAAGTCGTTGGCGAGGCAGAGAATGGCCGGGAAGGCGTCCAGCTGGCGATGGAATTACGTCCGGATATCATTTTGATGGACTTAGTGATGGATGAAATGGACGGCATCGAGGCGACACAGGAGATTATGCGTCAATGGAAAACGGCGAAAATTATCATTGTGACGAGTTTTATTGATGATGAGAAAGTGTATCCAGCGCTTGAGGCGGGTGCATCGAGTTATATGTTGAAAACATCGACGGCGGGCGAGATTGCAGATGCTATTCGTGCTACATATGGTGGGGATTCTGTCTTAGAGCCAGAAGTAACCGGAAAAATGATGCAGCGTTTGACGGCAAAACCAGAGAAGAATTTGCACGATGATTTGACGAATCGAGAAAACGAGATTTTACTATTGATTGCAGAAGGTAAATCGAATCAGGAAATTGCAGATGAACTTTTTATTACGCTAAAAACGGTGAAGACACATGTGAGTAATATTTTATCGAAGCTGGATGTGCAGGATCGTACGCAAGCGGCGATTTATGCGTTTAAACACGACCTTGTTGATAAAGAGTAAAGGGGCGAATTTTTGCGATGAAAAAAGGATTTGCAGTTATTGGATTAGGCCGCTTCGGCGGTAGTATTTGTAAGTCGCTTGTCGAGCAAGGAATGGAAGTGCTAGCAATTGATTCAAGCGAGGAACGGGTTAACGAATTTATATCGATTGCAACGCATGCGGTTATTTGTAACTCCACGGATGAGAATGCGCTGCGTCAACTTGGGATTCGGAATTTTGAACACGTGATTGTGTCGATTGGTGAGGATATTCAGTCAAGTATCTTGACAACGCTTATTTTAAAAGAGATGGGAGTGAAGTATGTCACGGCTAAAGCAACGAATGATAAGCACGCGAAATTGCTTGATAAAATTGGGGCAGATCGTGTCGTACATCCTGAACGCGATATGGGGCGCCGAATTGCGCATTATATCGTCTCTAAAAATATGTTGGATTATTTGGAGCTATCGGATGAGTATAGCTTGGTTGAGATTTCCGTTTCAAATCGCAAGTTTCTTGGTAAAAGCATACACGAACTAGATTTCAGGAATTCATTTGGTGTGAATATTGTTGGAATTAAGCGTGATAAGCAGATGATTATTACACCGGAAGCAACGGACGTATTGCAGTCTAGTGATGTTCTCATTGTGATTGGTAGTGACGATGATATTGAACGTTTACAGGAACAAATTCAATAGGGTGAGAGGGCTTGGCGTGGAAGTGATACGCGGCCTTTTTATTTTGTCTCAAACAAATGCCTATTCGCTGCTAAATAAGGGTATATACAAACAGCTATTCGAATACATCAAAATATTAAAAAGTTATAAATAAAATTAAATTAAACGAGGGGAGAATATAGAATGAAAAAACTAGTTTTAGCAAAAGTCGGAATGAAGGGTTTAATACATATGTTACAAGTCTTTATTTTTGCGATTATTTGTGTCGGTTTCCACACATTGATTCTGCCGCAGCTGATAGGCTTATTACCAATTGCCCTGCTGATGGGGATTATCTCGCTTCAATCAACGAGTGGTTTCACAAAAAAAGCGATATCGAAAATAGGCTTAATGTTCATCGTAGCCTGTATGATTGTAGGCTTTTCATCAACATTTTTTGATAATAGTGTGTATGTTTATTTCGTGGTCATGGCTACCGCACTTTTAGTAATTAATTTTATCATGCCGCAAAAATACATGGTAATAACGATGGCGGTTGGGACAGCTCTATTTTTTCTTGATACGTCAGATATGGGTATACCTTATTGGGCTGTGTTGCTTATCGCGTTAGTTGATGTATCGCCTCTTTTTTTTCGTAGTACGCTTTATTGTACGATTTGTGCACATTCCGATTGAGAAGTCGATTCAGATAATGATGGGACAAACAGTATCACTACTCCAAAAAGAGTTACAAAATATTTTATTAAAAAAGGAACCAGGGCGATCAAAACCGCTGTATGGCATTTTTTTGCAGTCGCAGATGTTGATTCATGAGTATGCGCAGGGACGTAAAAAAAAATCCTGTACATGTGGAAATTTATCAAAAAACATTGACGTTTTATGTTCAGGCTTACTTTAGTTTGTTAACGATTTCGGAATTGGGAGAATACCGGGTGGATGCAACCGTTAAGAACGAGCTAAGCAAACTTGGAATGAGTGATGTTGCGACCGAGATTGATGGGGATAAGGTGCTAAGCTTTCATATTAACGAGTTTACAAAAGGGATCGACGCGATACATGAGAGTATACAAAAGCTTAATGAGGGTAAAGTGGCATGAAGACATCGTTGAAAGAACGGTTAGCACTAGATCCTCGTGTTGCCAAAGTGTTAATTAGTCTAGTTATTTGTGTTGCTTTATATCCTTTTTTGGGAAAGTACATTGTTTATCCGACGTATGTATTTAATGCGATTTATATTACCGCACAATTGACAAAAGGTGCGACGTATAAATCGAGTATGGAGCGGATTCTAGGGACGATTGTTGGTGGGCTAACTGGTGTAGTCTTCTATTTTATTGTTCCAGATCATCACTTTTTCATGATACCGATTGCTACAACGATTGCTGTTTTATGGGGTTACTTGTTTGTTGGGAAGTTTACACCGGTTATGGCAGTTATCACGGTCATGGTTTTGGTTGGAAAAGGGGAAGGTGAACCGGTTCTTTACATTAATAATCGGATGTTGGATACATTGATAGGATTGGTTATAGGTTTCCTTGTTTACTCACTTTACCCGAAAAAGAAAACAGAGATGAACCGCGTATTTTACAATCATGCAAAGGCTTGTTTAACGCACATTGAAAAAATTCGAATGAAGTATCAAAGTAAAAAAGATCTTCATGATGATTTGCTTGTGGCTTGGAAAGCTTTGCAGGTGCTGAAGGAAGAACGGATGACGATTGTGAATGATAGCAGTTTTGTACCGAAAGTAGAGGATGCCGAACCGATGTTATCGCTCATTCATGATTTAGAGCAGATGCTACATAATTTGGAAATTTTGTATCATCATCCAATTTCAGGTGATGCAGAGGTTGGTTTAAAAGAGGCTATTGCTTTCCATGAGCAAACATTAGATCGACTTTTTGAGAAAATTAGTTCGGAAATTAAATTATGATAACAAAAAAACAGATAGGGATCATAATCGCAATCCTCATCTGTTTTTTTGTTAGTTTTTCAAACCTAAATGTTCACGGAAAGTTTTTGTTGCTGTAGCTTTTGATTTGGATTCTGGTTCGTAGTAGTAGAGATTGAAACCGTAAGCTTCACTGTAAATGGAGACACCTTCGCCCTCCATTTTGAGTGTGTCGACATCATTTCTTACGCTGGAGTAGCTAGTAGCGATTTCTAGGATATCATCCATCGCAAGGTTTGTCGTAAAGTTATCCCCCACTGCTTTTAGAAGCTTATTAAAATGAGTGATGGAGGAAGTGCCGGCTAGTTCATTACTGATGCCCATGATGACATCACGTTGTCGATCTTGACGTCCAAAATCTCCGCGGGGGTCCTCATGACGAATTCGAACGTATTGCAAGGCTTCTTTTCCATTCAAATCAATCTTGCCTTCTACAAAGCGTTTGTTAACGTTGGTTAGATTAATATCATTCGTAACACGGACGCCACCCACAGCAGATACAAGATCACTGAAGCCTTTCATATTGATAGTAACGTAGTAGTCGATGGGAACATTCATCAGTTTCTCTACAGCACCTACAGTACCTTCTGCGCCTCCTTTAGAGTAGCTACCATTAATTTTGCCTATATTGCCGTCATCATAGGTCACTTTCGTATCTCGTGGGATACTAAGCATTTTGACGGAATTTTTTTTCTTTATTAATTGTCGCGAGAATCATAGAATCAGAACGTCCATTTGTTTCACCAGCCCGGGCATCTGTCCCAATCATCAGAATTGAAAAAGCATGACCATCTGCTAGTGTACTAGTCGAGGCTTTATCTTTAGACAATGGTACGTGAATGCCGTTCAATGTTTGTTGGATACCGTTATAATAGTGAATCGCAAAGGCACCTAGTGTGAACATAATGCCTAGTAGGATAACAAAGGAGATTTGCAGTCGATGCATCAATCTGGATGGCTTTTTCTCGAAGGGTTGAAAGCGAATTGTATCCATATTTAGTCCTATCTTTCTGTGTGTTGACACGTCTTATTTTATCTAAGTAATATTTATAAGTGGTATAAATTGACCTTTATTGTTAAACTTAATGCTATCATAATGTTATCACTCCAAGGGCTATAAATCAAATTAGAATTTAATGATAAATTGGAAGGAATTTTGCCATGAAAGAAGAAAATAAGGTTTTAAAAATGTCGCAAGGTTTGATTGTCTCGTGTCAGGCTTTGGAAGATGAGCCGCTACATAGTTCACATATTATGGCTAAAATGGCACGTGCTGCTGAGGTAGGTGGGGCGGTCGGAATTCGGGCGAATACAGCTGTGGATATTGTAGCGATAAAAGAGGAAGTGGAGTTACCGGTTATCGGAATTTATAAGAAAAACTATGGCACATGTCCAGTTTTTATTACGCCAACAATGACTGAGGTGGACGAGATTGTCGCATCGGGGGCGGAGATTGTAGCGATGGATGGGACGAGTCGAGTGAGGCCTGATGGGACTGTGATTTCGGAGTTGTTTCCTGAAATTAGACAGAAGTATCCTGAGCAGTTTTTTATGGCAGATGTTGCTACACTGGAGGAAGCGATTGAGGCAGAGCGGTTAGGATTTGATTTTGTAGCGCCTACTTTGTTTGGTTATACGGAAGAGACGAGCGGGAAAAAAATTGCGGATGATGATTTCGCTCTTTTGCGTCAAATGGTGCGCGAGATTCGAATGGCTGGCGTTATTGCGGAAGGGAATGTTTTGACACCAGAAATTGCAAAACAGATTCAACAGATTGGTGTTTTTGCGATTGTGGTTGGCGGTGCAATTACGAGGCCGCAATTGATTACAGCGCGCTTTGTTGATAGTTTGAAAGGGAATTCGTGATGAGACGCGAATTTCTTTTTCTTTAGTTTGTCTAGTTGACTTGTTGGTTTTCTATGATATATTTCACTTATGAAAGCGTTTAACTAACTGGAAGGTGTGATAGCATGTTTTGGACGAAAGAAAAGGTACAAAACCGAAATGGGGAGCTTAGCCAATATCGCTATGTGATATCGGAGCTGATTTCAGATTTTGATATCATGGAAGATTCGCTAGGTGCGATTGGGAGTTATCCTACTGGATTAAATTTTAAGGAGAAAATCGCGCTTGGAGAGAATTGGTGTGGTCGAGATCGTTATGTTTGGTTGAGGGCAAGTGTTGTATTACCAGCTAAACGAGAAGGGCATCGGATTTTGGGTTTTTTTGATTTTGGGAAAACAGGAGATGGTAATAATTCTGGTTTTGAGTCACTATTGTTCATGAATGGGGAGCCTTATCAGGGGGTGGATCAGAATCATAAAGAAGTGTTTTTTTCGGATGATTTGGCGGGAACACGGGTGGAACTGATTTTTAGATTGTGGTCGGGCCTTGAGGGTGGTGGTCAAGTTAGTGCGCAGGAGCATCGGATTAAGGAGGCTTTTATCGGCTACTTAGATGTGGCGGTGGATGATCTTTATTACACGGCTTTTGCCACTTTACAGACACTTGACTATTTGGCAGAGAATAGCACAGAGCGTTACGGTTTGATGCAGGCGCTAGATCATAGTTTTCGAGTGATTGATTGGGCGAATCCTGGTAGCGCGGAGCATGTGGCATCGTTACATGAGGCCGGAAGGTTGCTTAATTTAAAGATTGATGCGATGCCGAAAAATTTTGATGTGACGGTGACGTGTGTTGGCCATACGCACATTGATGTAGCTTGGTTGTGGCGTTTGAAGCATACGCGTGAGAAATCGGCACGCTCATTTTCAACGGTGATGCGATTGATGGAGCAGTACCCGAATTATGAATTCTTGCAGTCACAGCCACAGCTATATGCTTATATTAAAGAGGATTATCCGGATATTTATGCAAAGATGAAGGCGCGAGTTGCGGATGGGCGCTGGGAAGCGGATGGTGGGATGTGGCTGGAAGCGGATTGTAACATTCCTTCTGGAGAGTCATTAGTGCGCCAAATATTACAAGGGACGCGGTTCTTTAAGGAGGAGTTTGGCAAGAATAGTAAGTTTTTATGGTTGCCAGATGTGTTTGGCTATAGTTGGGCGTTACCTCAGATTTTGAAGAAATCAGGCCTAGAGACGTTTATGACGACGAAGATAAGTTGGAATCAGTTTAATAAAATGCCACATGATACATTTTGGTGGCGCGGGATTGACGGTTCGGAAATTTTGACGCATTTTATTACGACACCTGATAATGCGCATGATATCTATTATACGTATAATGGAAATATTACGGCGCGTGCGGTGAAGGGCGTTTGGGACAGTTATAATGATAAAAATTTGAACAATGAGTTGCTCGTTTCGTATGGTTTTGGTGATGGTGGCGGAGGACCGACACGCGAGATGCTAGAGATGATTGACCGATTTGATAAGATGCCGGGTATGCCAAAAGTAGAAACGGGGCTTGCTGGGCCTTATTTTGAAAGATTGCATGAACGTGTGGAGAATTCGGAGGAGTATGTACATACGTGGAATGGTGAGCTTTATTTTGAGTACCACCGCGGGACATATACTTCGCAGGCGCATAACAAGAAAATGAACCGAAAATTGGAGTTGTTGCTTCGAGATGCTGAATGGTTTCAAGTGCTACAGATAGCACAAACAGGAGATTTTGAAGCGTATCCAAGTGATCTTCTTCGCGAAAGTTGGCGAATTGTGTTGCGAAATCAGTTTCACGATATTATTCCAGGTTCCTCGATTCAGGAGGTGTATGAGGATTGTGTCGTGGAGTATGATGAGGCGGAAAATTTGGCGTTGATGGCATATGACGAGATGAGTGCAATGGATGAGAATACGCTAAATTGTGTGACGTTAATGAATAGTTCGATTTGGGAGCGACCGCGTTTGGCTGAAATTGCGATTCCAACATTGGAGACGGTGATTTGGAAGGATGCGGTTGGGAAACGTTTGGATGCTGAGCGGAATTTGGCGGGGAGTTGGTTAGTTGCTTTGGATGGTTTGACTTCCTTTGGGACGGAAACATTGACGTATGAAGTGACTGCTGAAAATACCGAGGTGAAGCCGTTAGCACAAGTTGTTCATAATGGCTTGGAGACGAATCGTTATCGTGTGACTTGGAATGAAGCTGGGCAGTTTACGCAAATCTTTGATAAAAGACATGCGCGTGAGGTTCTGGCAAAGAATGAGGCCGGTAATGTGTTGCAGGTTTTTGAGGATAAACCGCTGAATTTTGATGCATGGGATATTGATATTTATTACCAAGAAAAAAATGCGTGAGGTGACGCAGCTAGAAAGTGTGGCGGTGACCCAAAATGGTGAACTTCAAGCGACAGTTCGAATGGAGTGGTTATATGGTAGCTCGACGATTGCGCAAAACATTCATTTTTACCGAGATAGTGCGCGAATTGATTTTGAAACGGAGATTGACTGGCATGAAAAGCAACAGTTGCTAAAAGTGGCATTCCCAGTGGATGTTATGGCATCGGAGGCGACATATGACATTCAATATGGAAATGTGAAGCGACCGACGCATTGGAATACGAGCTGGGATTATGCGCGTTTTGAGACAGTTGGACATCAGTGGGCAGATTTGAGTGAGACGGGATACGGTGTCAGTATTTTAAACAATTGTAAATATGGTCACGATATTAAGGATCATGTCATGCGCTTAACGCTACTGAAATCAGCAATATATCCGGACGTCACGCAAGATCAAGGCGAGCACATGTTTACGTATGCACTACTGCCGCATAAAGGTGATTTTGTGGAAGGCGATGTAGTGCAGGAGGCTTGGGCGCTTAACAATCCGCTACGTGCTGCACTTGGATCGCATGATAATCGCTCATTGTTAAGATCGAATCATGAGCAGATTCAAATTGATGCCGTGAAAAAAGCAGAGGATGATGATGCGATTATTGTTCGATTGCATGAATTTACGGGTGGTCGTTGTCATGTAGTGTTAACAAGTGACTTTCAAATAGAATCATGGCAGGAATGTGATTTGATGGAACGGCCAATTGCTGAAAAAGAGACTGGTAGATGGAGTTTTTCAGTTACACCGTATGAGGTGAAAACTTTTAAAATTCAATTGAAATAGCTTGGCGATACCTTGACAAAGTAGGCTTGATTTAGTTCTTTGTTAAGGTATTTTAATCCATTGAAATGGAGTGTGGCTTTTGTTACAATGAGGAGGTACAACTAAAACGCTTACAAGTGTGGTGTGAACAGCTAATTTATATACATAACATATCTAATGTTTTACTGCACACAAAAAAAGGGAGGATTTAAAACGTGAAGCATTTTTACAAAAAAGGATTAAAAATTGTTTTAGCAGCGAGTTTGACGGTTGGAATTGGTACAACATCGATTGGGAGTAGCGCCTATCTAGCAAACGCCGCAGTCAACCCTAATCTTGCGCCTATCCAAATTTTGGGAGTGAATGATTTTCACGGGGCATTGGATACGCCTTCAAGCTCACCACTTGGTAAAATTGGCGGTGCGGATTACTTGGCTACAAACTTGAACAATACAGAAGCAACATTTTTGGCAGCGAATGGTTTAGCGGACAACTCGGCAAGTAATTCGATACGCGTGCAAGCGGGGGACATGGTCGGTGCGAGTCCAGCAGTATCAGGTTTATTGCAAGATGAGCCAACAATCAAAGTGCTAAATCGGATGAAATTCGAAATTGGGACGCTTGGAAATCATGAATTTGATGAAGGCTTAGCGGAATTTAAGCGAATTTTAGATGGTGGAGATACGTCCGATTTTAATGAAATCACGCAGAACTACAATCATGAAGCATCCGACATGTCAATTGTCGTTGCGAACGTGGTGAACAAGTCTGATGGCGCGGTTCCTTATGGCTTCAAGCCGTATGAGATTAAAAATATGGGTGGTGTGGACGTTGGATTTATCGGCGTTGTAACGACTGAGATTCCATCACTAGTACTAGCGAATCATATTCAAAATTTCAATTTCTTAGATGAAGCGGAGACAATCGCTAAATACTCGGCGGAATTACAAGCAAAAGGTGTGAATGCAATTGTCGTCTTGTCACACGTTCCAGCGCTGACTCCAGGTAATCCAACAAATGGAGAAGGTGCAGTTTCTGGTGCAGCTGTGGATATGATTAACAAGGTGAATCAGATAGCCCCTAACAATAGCGTCGACCTTGTTTTAGCCGGACACAATCATCAATATACGAACGGAAAAGTAGGGAATACACGCTTGGTGCAGAGCTACAACAATGGGAAAGCGTATTCGAATGTAACAGGTATACTTAACAAAACGACAAAAGATTTTGAGGCAACTCCTAATGCGGAAATTAAATACAATTTACAAGACGTAACGCCAGATTCGGCGGTTCGCAGTGTTATTGACGAAGCTTATTCATTAGTGAACCCTGTCATCAGCAAGCCGATTGGAAAAATGGATAGTGCAGTGCTGACACGTGATACAAATGCGGATAATGAATCACCACTGGGTAATTTAATTACAGACGGTCAACGCGAAATGGCAAAGCAAGCTGGAATTCCGGTTGATTTTGCGATGACAAATAACGGTGGGATTCGTGCAGATCTTGTTGGAACAGCGGCAAGCGGTTCATATGCAGTTACTTGGGGCGCAGCGCAAGCCGTACAACCTTTTGGAAATATTTTGCAAGTAGTCGAACTTTCTGGAGCAGATATTATTGAAGCTTTAAATCAGCAATATGACGAATCTGAAAAATACTTCTTACAAATTTCTGGTTTGACATACACGTACACAAAAAGTGATGCTGGTGAGAAGCGCGTAGTTGATGTGATGAAGGAAGATGGCACGAAATTAGACACAGCAGCGACGTATCGTGTAGTAATCAATGATTTCCTATTTGGCGGAGGTGATTCTTTCTTTGCTTTCACAAAAGGAAAACAAGTCGATGTTATTGATCCTGATACAGACACATTTATCAATTATATTCAATCACAGATCAAGCTTGTAACGCCTGAACTTGGTCGCAAAACTTTCAAAACAGAAGCAGAAATAGCGAAGGAAAAAGAAGATGCAGCAGTTCAAGCGATTACGGATAGTACGACTTTTGTATCGTATAAAGAAAAAGATGCTGTATTTAAAGGAAAAACAATTCCAGGCGCAACCGTTTCGTTAGACACTTTGGCAGTGCAAGCAAGAGTAGCACCAGTTGTTGCGGATGCAGATGGTAATTTTGAAATTGATATGAGTAGTGAAAATTTGAAAGAAGGAGATACATTTGGCATCACGGTAACGGATGCAGACGGTTACAGCAAGACATTTACAGTAGCTGTTATGGCTGCAGATCCAATTGATAATGGTGGTAGTGAAGAAATTCCTGGCGATAATAACGGGAGTGACATAGACTTACCGGATATGGGTAATGGGAACGGCAGTACGGCAACGTTAGAACCGGTTATTCCTCCAGCAACAGGGGATAAATCATCAGTGGTTGTTCCTGTGAAAAATGAGAACTTGCCACAAACTGGTGACGAAAATCAAACGGGTATTGTGCTCGGTGGATTAGTGTTAATCGGTGTTGGACTTTATTACGTAAGACGAAAAGCTTAATCATGCAAAAAAGACTCCAATCAGGAAATTCTGATTGGAGTCTTTTCTATACTAAACTTCCATAATGATTGGTAAAATCATCGGACGGCGCTTTGTTTTTTCATATAAAAACGGTTGTAGCGTATCTGTGACTTCATTTTTAATCTCGGACCATTGTGTCGTTTTGCTGTCCATTACTTTGTTTAAATGACGGCGCAATAAACCTTGTGCCTCATTAATCAGATTGCCAGATTCACGCATGTAGATGAAGCCACGGGAAATGATATCTGGACCAGCCATCACTTTATTTTTAGCCGCACTGATGGAGACAACAACGATAACTAAGCCTTCTTCGGACAAGACACGGCGATCGCGTAAAACGATATTACCGATATCACCAATTCCGCTACCATCGATATATACGTTGGCTGCTTGGATTTTTCCTGCAACGTGTGCAGTATCAGCAGTTAGAGCCAGCACATCTCCATTTTCCATGATGAAGCTATTTTCATGAGGAACACCACAATAAAACGCGGACTGGGCATGTAATTTCTGCATTCGGAATTCCCCATGAATTGGCATGAAATATTTAGGTTTCATGAGACGAAGCATCAGTTTCTGTTCTTGTTGGCCACCGTGACCAGATGTATGAATGTTGTTAACTTTACCGTGAACAACCTCTGCACCGGCTTGGAAAAGTAGATTAATTGTGCGGTTTACGCTAAGTGTATTTCCCGGAATTGGTGAGGAAGAAAAGACAACGGTATCGCCGGGTTGAATTTGGATTTGACGATGGGTACCGTTCGCAATACGCGAAAGTGCAGCCATCGGTTCTCCTTGACTACCGGTACAAAGAATCGTGACCTCATTGGCGGGTAGTTTATTCAATTGTCCCCATTCGATAAATGTGTCTTTCGGCGCTTGGATGTAGCCAAGCTCGATACCAATTGTGATAGCCGAGTCCATACTACGACCGAAAACAGCAATTTTACGACCAGTTGCAACAGATGATTCTACAACTTGTTGCAGACGATAAATATTGGATGCAAATGTCGCGAAAATAATCCGACCATCGACATCGCGGAAAATATTTTTAATACTTTCGCCAACGATACGCTCGCTCATCGTAAAATTAGGAACTTCCGCATTGGTAGAATCTGAAAGGAGGCATAGCACACCTTCTTTTCCTATTTCCGCCATTTTTGTTAAGTTTGCAGGCTCACCAACAGGTGTAAAGTCGAATTTGAAATCACCTGTGTGAACTATATTTCCAGATGGTGTTTTGACAACAACCCCGTAGGAATCAGGGATACTGTGCGTCGTTGCGAAGAAGGAAACACTTGTTTTTCGGAATTTGAAAACATCTTCTTCTTCAAACTCGTAAATTTTCGTTTGACGCAGTAAGCCGTGTTCCTCTAATTTATTGCGGATAAGTGCTGCTGCGAGTTTTCCAGCATAAATGGGAATATTGAGCTCACGAAGCAAGTAAGGAACGCCACCGATATGATCTTCGTGACCGTGCGTAATGAATAAACCTTTAATTTTTTTCTTTGTTTTTGATTAAATACGTGTAGTCAGGAATAACGTAATCAATACCAAGTAGCTCGTCCTCTGGGAACTTGATACCAGCATCGATGAGGATTATCTCATCCTGAAACTGCACGCCGTAAGTGTTTTTTCCGATTTCGCCTAGACCACCGAGTGCGAAAACAGCTGTTTCATTATTTTTTACAAATTTCATAGCGGTTTACTGCCCCCACAGTTGGAAATCTTCATTTTGTTTTTCGTATTGTAGATGGGCTTCACTCAATTGTTCTACTAACTCAATATGGAAGGGTTGGTCTTTAAGAATAACGCGCACTTCTGGCACGCCACTTGCTTCCACGTAGATGGACTGTGTTTTTTCTCTGACAGGTGTTTCGGTTTTTGTTGCTTGATAATAAACTTTAAAAATCATTTTTTTCTCTCCTTTATGTTTCGTTATTATTCATTGTAAAAATAGCATTGCTCCTCATTTGCAATCTATTTACATAATAAATTCATGGATAAAATGGTATGACTTGTGAAAAAGGCAAAAAGAAACAATGGTAGCCGTGCATAAAGTTTGGCTACGATTTTAGAATATACATGACATTCTGCGTTTTTTTCACCTACTCCAATTGAATACCATTATTCTGCGCATTTTAAACAAAATGGACAGCAAATGATTTCAATTCACGGTAGGTTTCATAAGTCACTTCTTTGTAAAAATAAAATCCGAACTTTTATCCTTGAATTCTAATATACCATAAAAAAAGATAAATGCTACTACAATCTACTCAAATAGATTGAAAAAGTGATAGAAGCTTGGAAAATCATATTTTGATTGTACAGATATTTTTTATAGAGGTATGATTTGTTTTCAAAGTGGTGAGATTAATTGCATAGTTTCTATCCGCTATCGCACTTTTTTTTGGTATACTTATGATGAGATTAGTAATTGGGTGCATTTTTCCCGCAAATTTGGTCTGAGGAGATTTGAGCGATGAAGAAAATTGTGTTTTTTGATGTAGACGGTACGTTGGTTAATGACAACAAGGAGATTCCAGATTCAGCCAGAAAAGCTGTGAAAGCCTTACAAGATAAAGGTGTTTATGTGGCGATTGCATCTGGGAGGGCTCCTTTTTTACTGAAAGATATATGTGAGGAATTGAATATTAATTCTTATGTGAGTTTTAATGGACAATATGTTGTTTTTGAGGGGGAAATGGTGTTTGATAACCCCCTGCCACAGGATTCAATGGAGCGCTTAATTGAAATTACGGAGAATTTGGACCATCCACTTGTGTTTATGAATGAGGAGACACTGCGGACGAATATTCCGGATCATCATAAGGTACATGAGGGTATGAATTCGCTGAAAGAAGGTTATCCAGAGCTTGACGCAGAATTTTATAAAGGCCGAACGCTGTATCAATGTTTATTGTTCGCTGATGAGAGCCATGATGCATTTTACAAGGATAATTTTCCAGAGTATGGTTTCTTGCGCTGGCATGATGTGTCGATGGACGTGGCTCCCGCAAACGGCTCGAAGGCGGTTGGAATTCGAGAAATGTTGAAGCGCTTGGATTTCAACATTGAGGATGCTTATGCGTTTGGCGATGGGTTGAATGATATTGAAATGTTACAAGAAGTTGGCACGGGAGTCGCGATGGAGAATGGACGTGATGAAGTAAAGGCAATTGCTGACTTTGTGACGGATTCCGTGGATAATGACGGGGTTTTGAAGGGATTACAACGTTTAGGGTTATTATAAGCAGAAGAGCGGCGAATCAGAGCGAAGATTCGTCGCTTTGTCGTCTAGAGTAGGTTGTTAAGGATAGTATCTTTCTGCTCTCAAATTAATTACCGTGATTGTGATTTCTTGTTGTTTCTTCCATATATCCGTTGCGAAAATGGGTATGTAGGGGTAAAATAGAACTGAATCTTTGCTTTAAAGGAACAAAGATTACACAAAACTTAAAAGGAGTAGTTACAAAATGAATGATAAAATGGGTAGCAAGCAGTTTCAGCCTTACATACCTGCTTCCAAATCACTTCCGGAATTGACAGTAACTTCTATCGTTCTTGGTATTATTCTTGCAATTTTATTTGGTGCGGCAAATGCTTACTTAGGGCTCAAAGTAGGCTTGACGGTATCTGCGTCAATTCCGGCAGCTGTTATTTCGATGGGAATTTTGCGTGGTATTTTTAGGCGGGATTCGATTTTAGAAAACAACATTGTACAGACGATGACAACAGCAGGGGAAGCGCTCGGTGCTGGTGCGGTGTTTACGATTCCAGCGCTCTTTATGCTAGGTGTAGACATCAACCAGATTATGCTAGTATTCATCGTGCTAACAGGGGGATTCCTGGGCGTGTTCATGATGGTACCGCTTAGAAGAATGCTGATTGTTAATGAACATGAGACATTGCCTTATCCAGAAGGAACGGCTTGTGCGGAAGTTCTAAAAACAGGTGAGAAAGGTGGCGGGGCACAGGCAAAACTCGTTGTATTTGGTTTCGGAATTGGGGCTCTTGTGAAAGTTCTTACAGATGGTTTCAAAGTTTTCCGAAGTGACGTACAGACGGGTATTTATAATTTTCAAAATGCTTTTATCGGTACACAGATTTATCCGGCTCTACTTGGTGTTGGTTTTATTATTGGTCCAAAAATTGCGGGTCAGATGGTAGCGGGTGGCTTGATGGCGTCCCTTGTTTTGATTCCAGCTATTGCGTTTTTCGGTGCTGGTAGTTCAGACATTATTTTTCCAGCTTCAGAAGCATTGAAAACGCTAGATGCCAGCATGATTTGGGATAATTACATTCGCTATATTGGTGCCGGTGCAGTTGCAGCGGGTGGTTTGATTACGCTTGCGAAAACGATGCCAGCGATTATCCAGACGTTGCGTAGCACGATGGTTGGAATTAATAAGAATAAAGGACAGAAAATGCTAGAAATTGAGCGTACAGATAAAGATATTCCAATGAAATGGGTTTTAATCGGGATTACTGTGTTAATCGTTATTATCGCGTTTGACCCATTTACGAATGTGGGCATTATTGGTGCTTTAGCAATTGCGATTTTCGGATTCTTATTTGTTACGGTTGCATCGCGAATTGTTGGGATTGTTGGTAGTTCTTCTTCGCCAGTTTCTGGGATGACAATTGCGACACTTCTGATCGTAGCGATTGCTTATAAATCATTCGGTTATAGTGGCACAGAAGGCATTGTACTGACATTGACGGTTGCGGCGATTGTTTGTACGGCACTTGCTGTTGCGGGTGATATTTCACAAGATTTAAAAACAGGGTACCTCGTTGGTGGAACGCCTTGGAAGCAACAAGTTGCGATGATGATTGGTGTTATCGCTAGTGGTCTTGTGATGGGTTACATTTTGACACTGCTAGATAACGCATATGGCATGGGTTCAGAAGCTTTACCAGCTCCAAAAGCTGCGCTGATGAAAATTTTAGCAGAAGGTATCTTAAATGGCAATTTGCCTTGGACCTTAATTTTTATCGGTGTTTCGATTGCTATTGTTATTGAATTCTTAGGTATGAACTCGCTTGTGTTCGCGGTAGGTCTCTATTTGCCACTAAACATCAGTGCAACCGTTATGTTCGGTGGGTTCGTGCGCTTAATCGTAAACCAAGTGATCAAAGTGAAAAAAGATAAGGAAAAAGCAGCACGGATTGAGCGTGGGACATTATTTGCATCTGGTTTAATTGCTGGGGAATCATTACTAGGCGTTATTATTGCGTTCATGATTTCAGTTAATCCGAATATTATTCCAACGGAGTACTTGTTGACAAATCAATGGCTACCGTTCCTGGTATTCTTGATTGTATGTACGTTGCTTTACTTCTCTACAGTACCAAGGAAACAAAAAGCATAAATGAGGTGCTGAATATGCGAAAAAAAGAACGGCGAAATATGTTGGAAGAAATTCCGATTTTGAAAGATAATCTAGCTTTGGAAGTTATAGATAAAGAGAAGTATTTGATTGTACCGCGCTCTGCTTGGTTGGAGCGCGTGGCGACGAAGCTTTTGAAACAACCAACAGAGCGGCGAATTAAGTTGGATGAGCATGGTTATTTTATTCTTACGCAAATGGACGGGAAGACGACAATTCCAGAGATGGAGGAGCGATTTTCGCGAACATTTGGGAATGAGGATGGGATGAGTTTATCAAGATTGGTCCGATTTTTGCAGATTATGGATTCGTACAGTTGGTTGAAGTGGAAACGAGGATGAAGAGGAGTAGCGGAGGTCAGTATTTTGGTCTTCGCTCCTTTTTTATGCCCTTATTTAACAGATGATATTCTTGGATTAACTAGTGTATTTGGAGATAAATATCTTTGCTATAGTTGCCAAAGACGAATGAGTGAAAAGGCAATCGAAGTGTTAAAATCTAATAAGTAAGGTGTCATAGAGTTATCTTTTGTAGTACAGTAACTTAGCCTATTAGAGAGAATTCACGCTAATAAAACGGATATTACTGTAATCACCCAACAAAGCACCGTATTCTTTTAAAAGCGTAGGAGAATACCTCGTGGGAGTGTTGCTATTCCGATGAATGTCACCTAATATACCTTTATTTTTTGTTGTAACGCTACGGAATATGATATGGTGAGATGGAATATATTACGCAAGGAATCGCAGGAAGAGTGGTTTAGATGATAAAGAAATTGTTTGGTAGTTTGAGTATATTGACGCTGGCGGCTTGTTCTGGTGCCGGTGATTATGAGATTGATGTGAATGATAAGTATCAAATTGTAGCGATTAACACGATGGAACATGATTTTGTACGAAGATATCCTGATGGTGCTATGGATAATGTTTTTAAAGTTGTCAAAGATGATACAGAAGAACCGATTGGGAATATTGTAGCGTTAGATTGGGATGAGACGTATTTAATTGCTAAATCAGAGGACACGGAGGAAACGGGGGCGAGTCGTTTGAAGCATCGCAATCCGCAGTATTGGCTTTTTGATTTGAAGAGGGAAAAGCCTTTTGGACCATTTGACCTGGAGGCGTTTACGGAATTTAAGGAGCAAAAGGGAATTGGTTTAGAACTGATTCCTTATGAAAAGCGGATAAAGAGGGAGGAGCGGAGGCATGACTAAAAAGGTTTGGCTAAACGTACGGGGCTGTAACGTTGCCTGCTTCGTTGGTGTTGCGATCTTAGCTCCGAATTACGGTTTTCCATATTTGTATCAAATTATTATTTTCGTGGCCATGTTTAGGGTATATTTTTCATTAATAAGTATGTGCAAAAGCGGAAAAATATCAATAGAATGAGCAAAAAGCCATCGAATCAATATCGAATCGGTGGCTTTTTGCTGTCTCCTTGCCTCTCTTCCTTGAGGAATTTCAGTTCAGCGATAATCATAACGCTGATGATTATCAGCAAGTACCAGCTAGTAATTTTGCCGAATCCCACGAGTTGCCAGGTAACTTCTTGATTGGGATAATACCAAGCACCGAAGAAGCTGGCGATGTTTTCTGCAACCCAGATGAAGAACGCGATGAGCAAGAAGGATAGAGATAATGGCATTTTTAAGCGTCTGTCGCCAACAGTGAATGATACGACAGTGCGCAGAAAGAGGATTAGGACGGCGATAATGAGTATGTAGCGAAAGTCCCAGATGTAATGATGCGTGAAAAAGTTAAGGTAAATCGCAGCGCAGAGCGTGATAACATAGCCACTCTTGGGCCAGTTTTTGACATTGAGATCGAAGCGTTTCCAAGCTTGACAAATATAGCTGGCGACGCTCGAATACATGAAACCGCTATATAGTGGGACGCCAAAAACTTTTGTATAGGCATCTTCTGGGTAAGCCCATGAGCCCATCTGGATTTTATAGATTTCAAGAACAAGACCGATGACGTGAAAAAGCATGATGACTTTGAGCTCGTCCCACGTTTCTAAACCGAATTTAATCAAAAGCATTTGTGCGATGATGCAGATGACGAGCAATATGTCGTACCTTGGAATAAGGGAAATGTTGATATATTTAGAAAGAGCGAGTGAGAGAAAAATGATAGCTGGGAAAATACAACAAAGTATTTGTGTCCATGTGAATTGCCAGAGTAGGGATAGAAATCGCATCTAGTACCTCCTGAAGATGGTTATTTGTAGTTTTCATTTTGGAATGGGGATTCGTTTGGAAACATGTATTTTTGAGTGTTGATTGTCTGCAAAAGTTGACGGATACGAAGGTTACCGCTATTTAGCAAGGCTTGGGTTTCGTTTTTGCAGTAGGGGATGCAAGCTGTGAGATAATGTTCAGCATTTTCAGTTGCAGCATAGGCATTTCCCTGATGGATAAGCTCCGCAAAAATGGCTGTTGTGATTTGTGGTGTGTCAGTCGGCGTTAGGAGGTAATATTCGTATTTTGTATTGCTCATGACCGCGTAAATACCGCCAAGTGGCCCTTTATCAAGGAATGGTTCTTGGTCTGATAGCACAGTTATGTTGCTGTCATTGAATAGAGAATCAATGCTCGTGAACAGCCCTCTGTTAGTTACGATGAATACATGATCGACAACTGGAAGTATTTTATTAGCAGTTTGTTCTACCCAAGTTTGTGCATCAGATGTCTTTCTATACAAAGCTTTATCCTCACCGAATCTTCTGGAATTTCCACCTGCAAGTACAATTCCTGCGATTTTCTTAGTTTTTGACAAGACGACCATCCTTTAGTTTTAGAATTTCTCCTGTGAGAGAGGCGGCTTCCTGGTGGTAATGGGTAACAAAAATGACAGGAATCTCAAAATCACGCGCCATCTGACCAACGAGTTCGATGCAGATGTTACGAGTGTCTTCATCTAAACCGTTGAAAGGTTCGTCAAGGAGGAGTAAATTGGGGTTAATAATCACTGCCCGAGCCATTGCTACACGCTGCTTTTCACCACCAGATAATTTTTGGACGGAGGAAAACAAAAGATGGGAAATCTTTAGGTAATCACTAATTTTACGGACTTTTTGTTCGATTTCGATGCGATTTTTTTTATGGACAGTCAGGCCGAATGCGATATTTTGAAAAACGTTCATATTTGGGAATAGGGCTAGATTTTGGAAGAGATAGCCGACTTTGCGAGCGGCAGTTGGGACGGTTATATCGCTGTATGTGTCGTCCCAAGCGGTGTTGCCAAATTCGATAATGCCTTCATCGATTGTTTTTAAACCGCTGATACATTGGAATAGTGTCGATTTGCCGGAACCGCTCGCCCCCATGATAGCTGTGACTGGAGTTATAAAATCGTGATTAATATCGAGATCGTGAAATGGTAGTTTCTTTTTTAAATTTTAAACGCAGTCCCATGAGTCACATTCCTCTCGTTAAGTTAGTTTGGCGCACTGTCAGGATGTGAATAACTAGCAGCGCGATAATACCGATGACAGCGTTGATAAGGCCCAAATAAATGGCAGTGAGCATGTCACCTTGCTGTACCATGAAAAATATACTAGAGGCGATAGTATCCGTTTTCCCCTCGATGTAACCGGCAATCATGAGGCTAGCCCCAAACTCACCCATCGCTCGGCAAAAGCTGAGTAAGATTCCTGCTAGAATTGGTTGCCAACAATTTGGTAAGATGATTTTTATAAAGATAGTTCGAGCGTTTGCGGATAAAGTTTTTGCAGCCCAAACGAGGTCATGATCAATAGAAAGAAACGCACTTTTTAATCCTTGGTACATGATTGGTAGGATGATAATCGTTGTTGCGATAATTGCACCGGCTAATGTGAAGATGAAACTGAAATTGAAGTTATTCCATAAAAAAGCACCGATTAGATCGTTTTTACCGAACAAGCTGAGCAGAATGAGACCTACGACTGTTGGCGGTAGAACGAGTGGCAGGAGAATAATAACCTCTGTAATTAGTTGGAAGCGTGATTTACGATTTGTGAAATAGTAGCTTAGTGGAAGCATGATAATAAAAGCGATAAACGTGGATACAAATGCTACTATAAGTGAGTGTAGAACTGGTGTGAGCATGAATAAACCTCCAAATTTTTATGTATTGTTGATTAAACACATGTACAAGAGTGGTTCGTACGCTCGATTTAGGAAGCTTATTGCATATTTAATCGGACAATGCAACAGACAGAGAATAACCATCTATTCACTTTAATAGAGCAATAGATGGTTATAAAGGAATTATTTAATTAACACGAGCTACCACCTTAACAGATTCTACTCTTAAAAAGAGTCATGCGCTTAGTATGGCTCTCTTTCCAATGCAATTATAGCACTATTTAAAATTGTCGTCAAAAGAGACTTGTTGCGTGATGTAATATCAAATATAAAAAATATAGGGATTTTCCCGATGCGTGAAAACGATAGAAGTTGTACCATCAAATTAAATAGCAATTTTACTGATTTTCTTTGTGAATAAAATAACAAAATGAGGTGGTACATAGTGAGGAAGAAAGGTTTACGATTCTTTAAACGGACGGAGAAATTTAATGGAAACTGGACGGTAATGGAGGAGAAAAGCCGTGCTTGGGAGAAGATGTATCGAGATCGTTGGAGTCATGACAAAGTGGTTCGTACGACGCATGGTGTTAATTGTACTGGTTCGTGCAGTTGGCAGGTTTTCGTGAAGAACGGGATTATTACGTGGGAAAATCAGGCGACAGATTACCCAAGTTGTGGGCCGGATATGCCGGAATTTGAGCCTCGTGGCTGTCCGCGTGGTGCGAGTTTTTCGTGGTATGAGTATAGCCCATTACGTGTGAAATATCCTTATGTGCGCGGGAAACTGTGGCGCCTATGGCAAAATGCATTGAAGCAATATGGCGATCCAATTAAAGCTTGGGCGAGTATCGTGGAAGACCCCGAGAAGGCAGAGAGCTACAAGGGTGCGCGTGGGAAGGGCGGACAAATCAGGGTGTCGTGGCAAGAAGCGTATTATATGGTTGCAGCGATGTTGATTTATACGATTAAGAAATATGGACCGGATCGTTTGGCTGGGTTTACGCCGATTCCTGCGATGTCGATGATTAGCTATGCAGCTGGCTCGCGCTTCTTGACATTGCTCGGTGGTGAAATGTTGAGCTTTTATGATTGGTATGCGGATTTACCGCCTGCTTCTCCACAAATTTGGGGTGAGCAAACAGATGTGCCAGAGTCTAGTGATTGGTATAACGCAGGTTATATCATGATGTGGGGGTCAAATGTGCCACTTACTCGGACACCAGATGCGCATTTCATGACGGAAGTTCGTTATAAGGGGACGAAGGTGGTTGCGGTAGCACCAGACTATGCGGAGAACGTGAAGTTTGCGGATAACTGGCTAGCACCGAATCCTGGGACGGATGCTGCACTTGCACAAGCGATGACGCATGTTATTTTGAAGGAATTTTATGTGGAACGTGCGGAGCCGCTGTTCATGGATTACGCGAAACAGTTTACTGATTTACCGTTTTTGCTGCTGCTTGATGAGACAGATAAGGGCTTGACGCCGGGGCGGTTCCTACGTGAGGATGATTTGTATGCAGGGTTGGAAAAAGCGACGCATGCGGATTGGAAAACGTGCTTGATTGATGAGACAACGGGGGATATTGTGGTTCCAAATGGGACGATGGGGCAGCGTTGGGAAGAGGGCGTAAAATGGAACTTGTCGCTTGAACGCGAGGATGGATCGATGATTGTGCCTGCGATGACGGTTGGTTTGGATAGAATCGATACGGTTGCGTTTCCTTACTTTGATAACAATGGGAATGGTATTTTTGAACGGGAATTGCCTGTTCGCGAAATTACGCTTGCTGATGGTTCGAAGCGCTTAGTAGCAACGGTTTATGATGTGATGCTAAGTCAATATGGTGTGGCGCGACATGACGGAGATCAACTGGCAGCGCGTGGTTTAGATGATGCGGAAAGTTTATATACACCTGCTTGGCAGGAGTCGGTTACGGGTGTGAAGGCAGATATCGTGACGCAGATTGCGCGGGAATTTGCACAGAATGCGATTGATACTGGCGGTCGCTCGATGATTATTATGGGTGCAGGTATTAATCACTGGTTTAATAGTGACACGATTTACCGCTCGATTTTGAACTTAGTAATTTTGACTGCTTCTCAAGGTGTGAACGGCGGAGGCTGGGCGCATTATGTTGGTCAGGAGAAATGTCGTCCCATCGAAGGCTGGCAAACAGTGGCTTTTGCGAAGGATTGGCAAGGCGCAGTGAGACAACAGAATGCAACGAGTTTCTGGTATTTTGCCACGGATCAATGGCGTTATGAAGAAATGGATACGGATGCTTTGAAATCACCTCTAGCCAAAAAAATGAGCTATAAACACGCGGCAGATTATAATGTACTGGCGGCGCGCCTTGGCTGGCTGCCTTCTTATCCGCAGTTTAACAAGAATAGTTTGCTCTTTGCGGCGGAAAATAAGGACAAATCGGATGCGGAAATCGTGTCAGGAATTGTTGATGATTTGAAGTCGGAGAAATTGCAGTTTGCAGTGGAAGACCCAGGTAACCCTGTGAATTTCCCACGTGGCCTTTTTGTGTGGCGTTCAAATCTTGTTTCTTCTAGTGGAAAAGGACAAGAGTATTTTATGAAGCATTTGTTTGGAACGACGAATAATCTATTGTCAACGCCAAACGATGAGTTTAAGCCCGAGGAAATGGTATGGCGTGATGAGGAGGCAGAAGGAAAACTAGATTTGATGGTGACGCTTGATTTTAGGATGACGGCGACGCCAATTTATTCGGATGTAGTGTTTCCTGCTGCAACGTGGTATGAGAAGACGGATATTTCGAGTACAGATATGCATCCCTTTGTGCATCCATTTAACCCAGCGATTAGTCCGCTTTGGGAGTCGAAATCGGATTGGAACATTTTCAAAGATTTGAGTCATGCGTTTTCTGAGATGGCGAAAGATCATTTGCATGAGGTACAGCGTGATGTGATTATGTTGCCGCTGAATCATGATACGCAAATGGAAATATCACAACCTTATGGTGAAATCAAGGATTGGAAAAAAGGTGAAATTGAGGCAATTCCAGGTAAAACGATGCCACATTTCCAATTTGTAGAGCGTGATTATACACAGATTTACGATAAATTTATTACGCTGGGTCCAAATGTTGGAACGGGCAAGGTCGGCGCACATGGGACACAGTTCCCGGTTGCAAATGAGTATGAAGAAATAAAAGGCATCAATGGGATTTATGAGGACGATTCGATTAAAGACGGGATGCCAATTATGGAAAATGAAAGACAAGCAGCGAATGCGATTTTGCATATTTCTAGTGCTACAAATGGAAAAGTGGCGGTCCGTGCTTGGGAAGTGGCAGAAGATGCGACAGGAATGGAGCTAAGTCATCTGGCGAAGCCGCGCGAGGCAGAGCGAATTACATTCCAGAGCATTACGTCACAACCACGAGAAGTAATTCCAACGCCAGTATTTACAGGGTCGAACACAGATGGCAAGCGTTACTCGCCGTTTACGACGAACATTGAACATTTAGTTCCGTTTCGTACGCTGACTGGGCGACAACATTTTTACATTGATCATGAGATGTTTTTACAATACGGGGAGGCGCTTCCGGTTTACAAGCCGACGTTACCTCCACAAGTTTTTGCACCCCGTGATAAAGAGATTGTTGAGACACCAGATACGATTGTTTTGCGCTATTTGACACCACATGGTAAATGGAATATTCATAGTATGTATCAAGACAATCAGCACATGTTGACGCTTTTCCGCGGTGGTCCGAATGTGTGGATTAATCATGAAGACGCTGAGGCTGGCAAAATTAAAGATAACGATTGGTTGGAAGTTTACAACCGAAATGGTGTGGTAACGGCACGTGCGGTCGTTAGTCATAGAATGCCAAAAGGAACGATGTACATGTATCACGCGCAAGACCGTCATATCAACGTTCCAGGAACTTCGATTACGGGGACACGCGGTGGTAGTCATAATGCGCCGACGAAAATCCACGTGAAACCAACACAAATGGTTGGCGGTTATGCACAGCTTAGCTACGGCTTTAACTATTATGGACCAATTGGAAATCAGCGAGATCTCTATGTTGCGGTCCGGAAACTGAATGAGGTGAATTGGCTTGAAGATTAAAGCGCAAGTTGGAATGGTAATGAATTTAGACAAATGCATCGGTTGCCATACGTGTAGTGTGACATGTAAAAATACGTGGACAAACCGCCCTGGTGCTGAATATGTTTGGTTTAATAACGTGGAAACGAAGCCAGGTATTGGTTATCCGAAACAATGGGAAGACCAAGAGCGCTACAAAGGCGGCTGGAAACTGAAGAAAGGAAAATTGGAGCTTGCAGCTGGCTCGAAGTGGAATAAGGTTATGCTTGGGAAAATTTTCTACAATCCAGATATGCCAGAGTTAAAGGATTATTACGAACCGTGGACATATAATTACGATACGCTTTTCACACCGAAAGAGAAGAAAAATCAGCCAGTTGCTCGTCCAAAATCTGTAATCACAGGAAAAGATATGGAAATCGAATGGGGTCCAAACTGGGAGGATGATTTGGCGGGTGCTCCAACGACGATGCCGCTTGATCCGAACATGAAAAATATTGAAACGGAGATAAAAACGAATTTTGAGACGGCGTTTATGATGTATTTGCCTCGTTTATGTGAACATTGTTTGAATCCATCTTGTGTGGCATCTTGTCCAAGCGGTGCGATGTACAAACGTGATGAGGACGGGATTGTGCTTGTCGATCAGGAAGCGTGTCGTGGCTGGCGTTATTGTATGACTGGTTGTCCCTATAAAAAGGTTTACTTTAACTGGAAAACGAATAAGGCCGAAAAATGTACCTTCTGTTTTCCTCGTATCGAGGCTGGTTTGCCAACGGTTTGTTCAGAGACGTGTACAGGTCGGATTCGCTATCTTGGCGTGATGCTCTATGATGCGGACGGTGTGAAGGAGGCGGCTTCGGTGGAGGATGAAAAAGAGTTGTATGAGAAGCAACTGGACTTGTTCCTTGATCCGCATGACCCAGCAGTAATTGAGCAGGCGCGTAAAGATGGAATTAAAGAAGATTGGATTAAAGCGGCGCAAAACTCACCAATTTACAAAATGGCGAAGGAATATAAGATTGCGTTTCCGCTACATCCAGAATACCGTACAATGCCAATGGTTTGGTACGTGCCACCACTTTCACCAATCATGAATTATTTTGAAGGGAAAGATTCGATTAATAATCCAGATATGATTTTTCCAGCGATTGACGAAATGCGGATTCCTGTCGATTACTTGGCGAGTTTGCTGACGGCTGGGAATACAGATGTGATTAAGACATCGCTACAAAAAATGGCGATGATGCGGATGTATATGCGAGCGGTGAGCTCTGGTAAGGATTTTGATACAGAGAAATTGGCGCGGGTTGGTATGACAGAGCAAGAAGTTAAGAAGATGTACCGCTTGCTGGCGATTGCCAAATATGAGGACCGTTTTGTAATCCCTGCGAGCCATAAAGAGGAATACATTGATACGTATAAAGCGCAAGGCTCATCCGGCTTTTCTGAGGATGTTTGTGGTGGTTGTAGCTTAGCGGACCAGATTAATAATCCAGATGTGACCAATACACCAATGCCGATGGGAAGTAGTACGCAACAACCGTCAAAATCGACGCAAGACATGTATGAAGAAAGTTTTTATGGGGGGATTTGGCGTGATTAATTATGCCTTACTAGACGAAAAACGTGCTGTTTTTGGTGCTCTTTCGGCGGTGCTATCGTATCCAGAGAAACGCTTTATTAATGATCGATTTTTGCTTTTAGAAACATTTAAGAATCCTAAAACGCTAGATTTAATTACGGCGTTTTGGGAGGAAATTTCGACGTTGACATTTGGGCAGATAACGGAGACATATGTGGATACATTTGATTTTAATAAAAAAAACAACGCTTTACATGACTTTCTATAAATTTGAGGATGCGCGGGAACGTGGGCAGATGCTGGCGAAGCTGAAAGTGCTATATGAGATGTTCGGTTTATTGCCAGATGATGCTGAGTTAACAGATTATTTGCCACTGATGCTCGAGTTTATTGATGCGGGCGATTGGTATATGGATGAGCGTTCTGGAGAGAGCATTTGAGCTTTTGATTGGTGTTATTGAGGATGGTTCGTATCATTTGCTCCAAGCGCTTGAAGCAGCTGGGAATCCGTACCGTTATGTGATTGAGGCAATGCGAAATGAATTGCGTGTTTGTGTGAAGCAGGGAGAGGAGAAGCAACATGTGGAATAATTTTTTATGGGTTGTTTTGCCCTATCTTGTTTTGGCAAGTTTTGTGTTCGGTCATATTTTCCGCTATCGTTATGACCATTTTACAGTGACCTCGAAGTCTTCGGAAATGATTGAAAAGAGACAATTAATGATTGGGAGTATTTTGTTCCATGTCGGTATTATTTTTGTTGTTGGCGGTCATTTTATCGGATTAGTCATTCCCAAAAGTTGGACGACTTCAATTGGGATTAGTGAGCATATGTATCATTTAGTTGCTGTCGGGATTGGTAGCGTGTTCGGGATTATGGCGTTTGTAGGGATGTTTTTATTGACGTTCCGGAGACTGTCAAATGATCGCGTGCGAATGACGAGCTCGATTATGGATATCATCGTAAATGTGACCTTGCTGTTGACGCTGTTTCTTGGAATGGCGAGTACGTTATTCGCCAATCCAGCGAATCCTGGATTTGATTACCGGGAATCGATTGCTATTTGGTTTAGGCAATTGTTTATTTTCCAGCCAGATGCGAGTTTAATGGCGAATGTGCCGGTGTTTTTCCAGTTGCATATTATTAGCGCTTTTATCATTTTTGCGTTGTTCCCATATACAAGATTGGTACATGCATGGAGCGTTCCATTGTCATATTTGAAGAGGAGCTATATTATTTATCGAAAATGAAAAGCCGAAGAAGCCCGTTTAGCCCTGAAAAAAATGTTAGGAGGCGCAGTAAAAGTCCTCCTTTGACTTTTACGGAGGCCACGAAATTTTCGAAGGGCTGGCTTGGGAGGCGCAGTACATGGATTACATGTTCACTTCGTTCACATGCATATTGAGGTTCTAAACGGAAGGGAGAAATAAAAATGCAACACACATCGAAAAAAGATGCGTATATCGCACTTACTATTGCCACGGTTGCGATGGCGATTTCATTTATGGTCTGGGCTTCTTTATCGCCAGTTTCCAATCAGATTGCTACGGAATTTGGTTTGTCTGATTCGCAAAAAAGTTTACTTATTGCCACACCGGTACTTCTAGGTTCGATTATGCGAATTCCAATGGGGATTTTGAGCGATCGGTACGGTGGTAAAAAAAATATATATCATTACGATGCTATTTACATTGATTCCGCTAGTTTTAATTCCATTCGCTAGCTCCTATGTTTACTTAATAACCTGCGCATTTTTCATCGGTATGGCAGGAACAACATTTGCTATCGCAATTTCCTACGTTTCTACATTTTTTCCAGCTGAAAAGCAAGGCTTAATTTTAGGTATCGCCGGAATGGGGAATATAGGTAATGCTTTAGCAGGTCTTATAATTCCGCGTATTAATGCGAATTGGGGATTCGATTGGATTTACTATTCCTTGATGATTGCGATTGTGATTATTGTCGCTATCTTTGCTATCTTTGCCAAAGAGATGAAGCTTCCAGAAGAGAAGAAAACATTGAAGCAATCTTTATCGGTCGTTAAGGATAAAAATACATGGTACTTATCTTTGTTCTACTTCCTTACATTTGGTTCTTTTGTGGCGCTTAGCAATTATTTACCAGCTTTCATGGGAGATCAGTTCTCGATTGGTGCCGTAAATGCTGGATTATTCTCTGCTGGTTTCGCAGCAACTGCAACGTTCATGCGCCCTGTTGGCGGCATTCTAGCGGATAGGCTGAACCCGACAAAATTGCTGACAACAGGTTTTGCGATGGTTGCTGTGCTGGCGTTCTTGATTGCTTTTTCGCTGACACAATACGGCTTGTTCACAACGCTTATCTTCATTACAGCACTTATCGTGGGACTTGGAAACGGGATTATCTTCAAAATGGTACCGATGGTTTCAAAAGGAAATACAGGAGCAGTAACGGGATTTGTTGGTGCTGCTGGTGGACTTGGTGGCTTTTTCCCGCCCCTTCTACTCGGTATTATTAAACAAAATACAGGTTCTTATGCGCTCGGATTTATTTTACTTGGCGTGTTTGCGTTCGTTTGTCTTATAACAGTTTGGGCTGTTTATCTACGGAAACCAGTTGTAACAACATGATTTGTCGACATGCTGAAGTTTGGTGAAAAATCAGGTGAAATAGTTTTTCTACAGTCTGAGACAGTGAAACTATTTCACTGTCTTTTTTTAAAGAAATTCCGTACAATAGGGATAGATTGAAGTGGGGGAATTTGATGAAAAAATGGATGGCAAGTAGTTTAGTTTTTGTTGTGTTACTGGCTATTTTGGCTGGATGTGGCACACAGGAAACGCAAACAATACATATTTCCGTGGCGGCGAGTTTGAAGGACGTAATGGATGACGTGAAGCCTTTGTATGAGAAGAGTCATAATCATGTGAAATTGGAATTTGACTTTGCTGGTTCAGGGCAGATACGTGAGCGTGTGGTTAATGGAGCACCAATTGATGGTGTTGTATTGGCAAGCGTGACGGATATGGATACATTGATGGATAAAAAATTAGTTGGCAATAAGCAACAAATTGCGTCAAATACCTTGGTGGCTGTGATGCCGAATAAGAGTATTCCAACTAATAATATTAAGGAAGAATTAGCAAAGGCCCATGTGATTGCTATCGGTGATCCGAACTCTGTTCCAGCTGGAAAATATGCAGTGGAATTTTTAATGAAAGAGCAGTTAATGGACAGCGTAAAATCACGATTCGTGAAGGCAAGTGACGTTCGACAAGTCCTTGCGTATGTGGAATCAGGCAATGCAGATATTGGATTTGTTTATAAAACAGATGCAATGATTTCGAAAAAAGTGCAAACAGCATATAAAATTGATAGTGCACTGTATAATCCGATTGGTTATTATGCAGCAGTGATTAAAGATTCTGATATGGCTGATGAGACATCTCAATTTATGGAGTACATGAAAGGAAATCAAGCGCAGCGTATTTTAAAGAAGTATGGATTTGGTGAGGTAAAATAATTACAAGTGAGCGCTTACACTGTTATTTTCACAAGGATTGATGTATAGTGGAACTAGTTGAATTTTGCGAGAAAGGAAAGTGTCTGGCATGTTGGATAGACGAGTAGCAATTCGAATAGAGGAAGCACAAAAGCGATTAATGGAGAACGCTGTCATGCTTGGTGTAGAAGAGCTTGCAATCACAGACGCAAATGGTCGGATTCTAGCGCAGGAAGTAAAAGCAGCGATGGCAATGCCATATTTTAGGCGTTCAGGCTATGACGGTTTTGCGATTCGGGCGGAAGATGATACGGACTATCCGCGAACTTTTCAAGTTGTGGCAGACGTGCCGTGTGGTGCTACCTATAATCATGACTTACAGGAAAATGAGACGGTGCGAATTATGACAGGTGCCAAAGTTCCAGAGAATGCTGGTAAAGTTATTATGTTGGAGCAATCACGTGAAACGGATAATCCAGCAACGATTACACTCATTAATACGCACAAAAATACAAATATTACAGAGCGCGGCGAAGAGTTTGAAGTAGGCGCTACGCTACTCCAAGCACATCATCACTTGAATCCTGGCTCTATCAGTTTACTTGCCGCATTCGGCATTCCAAATGTGACAGTTTTCCGCAAGCCACGTGTCGCAATTTTATCCACAGGCTCCGAACTTATCCAACCTGGAGAGTCTCTCCCAGACGGTAAAATCTTCAATAGTAACCACCTTATGTTGGCGGCTTTAGCAAAAGATGCAGGCGCACAAGTCATTGCAATAGAACAAATAGAGGATGATTTAGCGTTAACAAAAAAACGGCTCACCGACCTTGCCAAACAAGCAGATCTAATCCTCACAACAGGCGGAGTTTCTGTCGGAGACTTCGATTTTATGGCAATCATTGCAAAAGAAGATGCCGAACTTCTCTATAATAAAATTCAAATGCGACCAGGAAGCGTCACGACAGCGATGCGCTATGAAAACACACTAGTTGCAGCTCTTTCCGGTAATCCCGGCGCATGTTTCACCGCATTCCATTTGCTAATTGCACCAATCCTTGCCAAAATGAGCGGAGATATCGAAACCCAGTTTACTTTTCAACGGGCAAAAATGGGGGCGGATTATTCGAAAAATAATGCTTACGATCGTTTTCTACGTGGGCAATTGCTATACGAAGGAAGCGAACTCATCGCGGTTCCAGTCGGTAGCGACATGTCGAGTGCGCTTGGCAATTTACACTTAACGGAATGCCTTATCAGAATACCGAGTGGCAAAACGGGCAAATATAAAGGAGAGGAGATTGAGATATGGCGCTTATCTTCCAAATAACAGGATTCAAAAAAAGTGGCAAAACAACGCTTACAAACTGTTTTGTGCAACAGTTAAAAATGAAGGATTATACGGTTGCTGTTATTAAACATGATGCTCATGCGTTCGCAATCGATCACCCAGATACTGATTCCTATTCCTTTCGCGAAAGTGGCGCAGATATTGTCGCTCTATCCTCCGCATCCCAACACGCGATTATGGTAGATCGAGGAATCACACTGAAAGATATGATTGCCAGTTTGCCGATGACGGACGTAATTCTAATCGAGGGTTATAAGGAGGCGCCATTTCCAAAAATTGTGATGGTACGAGATGCAGAGGACATTGCAACATTAAAAACACTGCCAGCAATCCATACGATAGCAACGTTGTATGACAGTCTTCCAGCTGACATTTTGAAAGTAGGCACACAAGCCGCACAAGAAGCACTATGTCAAAAGATAATCGAGGAATTTTTACAATGATAGATGTTAGATTGCAGCATGAGCCGATTGATGTAGGCTCGTCATACCAAGCGTTAGTGAATGCTAAGTTCGGCGCTGTGAACATGTTTGTCGGTACGATTCGCGAATGGACCGGCGAGATTCAGACGCAGACAATTCGTTACACGGCATACAAAGAAATGGCGATGAAGGAACTGTCGAAATTGGCGCATGAAGTAGAAGTGAAATATGATGCGGATGTGATTGTCATTCACCGTTTAGGCGAGTTACAGTTGACTGATATCGCTGTATTCATTGGGGTTGCAACGCCTCACCGTGCCGCTTCCTATGAAGGTTCACGTTTTATCATTGAGGAACTAAAAAAAACGGGTACCTATTTGGAAAGAAGAGATGGATACGGATCGTGTTCGATGGGGAGGTGAGCGAGATGACGCCCATTAAACTATTCGCTTTTCTTGTCCAGAAAGCAGGCTTTTCTCAAATAAATTTCGACCTTTCTGATTGCAAGACTGTTGCAGATGTGAGACAGTTAGTGAGTAAGGAAATTCCAGCAATTGAAGCTGATGTTGCCAAATGCATGATCGCGGTCAACATGGAGTTCCAAGCAGATGATTACCAATTGACAGATGTTTCAGAAATCGCGATAATCCCTCCAGTAAGCGGAGGATGAGATGAAGGAGACGATAAAATGACGGATGAATTATCACACTTCAATGAGGAACAGCGTGCTCACATGGTAGATGTAACGAAGAAAAGTGAAACACAAAGACGTGCTATTGCTCAAACGACGCTACATATGGAAGAAGCGACTTTGACACGTATTAAAGATGGACGTATTGATAAAGGTGATGTACTCGCTGTTGCACAAGTAGCAGGAATTATGGCTACGAAAAAAACAAGTGAACTAATCCCAATGTGTCACCCGATTATGACGACCAAAGTGAATATCATGTTTACTGATGATGGTAAAGACCATCTAACGATTATCGCAGAGGTTGTGACTATCGGCAAAACTGGTGTCGAGATGGAGGCTCTTACTGCTGTAACTGTGACCGCATTAACAGTTTACGACATGTGCAAAGCGATAGATAAAAAAAATAGTCATTGAAAACACGCATCTTGTTGAAAAAACAGGAGGTAAAAGCGGAAAATTCCGTTTCGATAAATAATAAATAGGAGGCAGGTATTATGCAATTATTAACCGATCGCTTTGGACGCGTCCATGATTATATACGCATTTCTGTTACAGATCGTTGTAATTTGCGCTGCGTATACTGTATGCCTGATGAAGGTATGACATTCCTACCTCACGAACAAGTCTTATCCAAAGATGAAATTATTGACTTTATGAAAATCATGGTCGGTTTTGGCATCAAAAAAGTTCGAATTACAGGTGGTGAGCCGCTTTTACGAACAGATATTGTAGACATTATTGCAGGCATCAGCGCTATTCCAGAAATTGAAGATATCGCAGTAACAACGAATGCAATGTACCTTGTCAAAAAAGCAGAAGCCTTGAAAGCAGCTGGGCTAACACGCGTTAATATAAGCTTAGATTCCTTACATGAAGACCGTTTCAAAACAATTACACGTGGTGGTAAGCTACAAAAAGTATTGGACGGCATCGCGAAAGCAGAAGAAGTCGGCTTTTTTCCGATTAAGCTGAATGTTGTTTTGATTAAAGGCCAGAATGACGATGAAATTTTAGATTTTCTTCAGTTTACGAAAGATAAGGATATCAACATCCGTTTTATTGAATATATGCCGATTGGTCACGCTGGTGATGGTTGGAAAAAACAGTATTTATCATTACAAACAATTTTCGATGCATGTGATGAGGCCGGACTTTCCTATCAATCAGTAGACTCGATTCGTGGCAACGGTCCATCGGAGAACTATCGGTTAGAAGGCGCGAAAGGCACATTTGGCTTGATTCACCCAGTTAGTTCTCATTTTTGCGCGAGTTGTAACAGGTTGCGCTTAACTGCGGATGGCTACATTAAAGCATGTCTCTATTGGGATGAAGAAATGAATATTCGCCCGTTCATCAATGACCCAGAAAAATTAATGGCGCTCGTGCAAAAATCTATTGATAATAAACCAGAAAGTCACGAGATGGCGATTGCTTTGCAGGATGAAATGCAGTCTCATAAACCGACGACACGACGCATGAGCCAGATAGGTGGATAGTATCTTCTTGTATAGACTCTAGGCGTAGAAAAATAAGATATTTTGCATGCAAATTAGGAAAGGTCTGCATCCCCATTTTTGGAGGTGCGGATTTTCTTGTATAGGAGCGAATAAAATGACAGAAAAACCAATAATAGGCTTCATTATTGAGAGCACTCGTCCAATGCGTGCTTGCCACACGGTGGCAGAATGGGCAATGAAAGAGGTGTAACATGAATTGCTAAATCTAATTTGATTGGTCTTGTTAAGGTAAATCTTCCATTTTTAGATGAACCAAAGATTCCAGTACATCATAATTATGAGCAGTAGCACACGAAAGCTTGGAGTCGTGTGATTAATGAATATGATGGATTCGTCCTTGTTTTTCCACAATATAATTGGGGATATCCCGCAGTTCTGAAAAATGTATTGGATTTTCTATACGATGAGTGGCGCGTTAAATCTGTAAGTATTATGTGTTACGTTAGTTATGGTGATTTTCAAGCAGCGTTTAGTAGGGGGAGGAAGAGCAAAACGCTGATATACAATGCTAAAAAAATTTTAAAAAGGCTGTAACCTATGGATATAAAATAGATTGCAGCCCTTTTTATTTATAAAAAATACAGCATTTAGAATGTGTGGCAAGATACCATGTCTGGGAGAGAAAAGACATCTATTCTGCGAGACTTTCGTCCAGAAAAGGTCAATAAAGGGAATATGTTATAGAAGGAGCAAGATGTATAAACATATCTAAGCGTTCACGTTGTTATTTCATGTTCGATACTGTCGCACTTCAATTGTAGATTCGAGATATTAAAAGTTATCAACAATAGATTTGAGCCGGTCCAGATCTCCCTTTGTGGGAGGCATATTCCATAATAAAGTCTCTACTGTATTGGATAATATGAGTGGGTAGTCACTAATGATTATGTCATACTCTTCTAAGTGTTCGTATGAATAAAGATCCTCACTAAAGTCTACAAGTTCCTTAGGAAAACATTTTCGAATCTCATATTTCATGAATTGCTCCCACAGATGTCCTTTTTTTGATAAAACTTTAATTTTTATAGGGCTATAGATTGTTTTTGATAAGGTGGCGACATTAATAAACTCGTACAAGTAGGTAAGAATAACAGCTTTATTATCTTTAATGAATTCGAGTTCTTTATTTTGTGATGCCTCATCAATAATCTGTTGAATTTTGTTCTTATCTAGCCATTCAGGATAAGTTGTTCTTGAGAAATAATCAATATCAACAATATGGGTGGTTCGTTCTATGAATGTGAACTTAGAAAAATAATTAAGAAGGTCAGCTTTTAAGGCCTCCAAATTTTTATTTTTCCCTCCAATCAGTTGTACTAACTGATTAACAAGATTATATCTTGCGGGTCGCCATTTTTTGTTGTAGGTGAGCATTCGGAACATAATGTCATTATCAAAAAAAGTAAACGGAGTTAAAAAACATGCCAATAGTAATAAGTAACACTCAGTATCTGGTAATTCTAGACCTATCCCTTCTTCTAAAATAGTAAAATCAATCGCAGCTAGATAGTATAAACTTGAAAAATCATTTATTAAGGAAAGACTCTGTTTAGATAGTTGCGCAAAGTGACCATTCTTTATTCGAGTGAGACTTATACCAAGCGCAATAGCATAGTCAATTTTGGAGGCAGGTGGCAGATAAATGCCAAGAAAACGTGTTGTTTTTTCTATAAATGTATTTATTATCTCCAGAGGAATGCCTGGAAAATCCCAACCTGAAAAAAGGTAGGCTCTTTCAAATAGATGAAAATTAAAAAAATCGAATATTTACTTCGTTTCCTAAAATTTCTAGAGGTTGTCGCCCCAAAAATAAACGATTCTCTGCCAGGATAGCATCGAACTCTTCTAATTTTAAATAGGCGTTGGAAATACTAATAGATTCTGACTCCGCAATTTTTTCGACGAATTCAGGAGTATCACTAAATGTTAATTTCGCTATTTTATAGATATCACTATGATATGTCATATAAGCGCTTATTAATGAAATATTTATGGTAGTATCATTATGCTTTTTTAAATATAATAAATTTTTTGGTACACTGCAATTTGAAAGGAAAACGTTTCATAAAGCTGGTTTATTTCATCGATATCTTTGTTGAGTGTTTTTATAGTGATGCCTAATTTATCTGACATTTGCTGCTTTTCGATATAAGAATCGGAGTAAAATAGTAAGTTGAGTATACTTAGCTTCCGAAAAGAAGATTTGTTCAATATTTTTTTCCATGTATTAA
>NZ_AODK01000029.1 GCF_000525975.1 Listeria rocourtiae FSL F6-920 | reverse complement strand
TCTTTTTTTTCTTGCATTTCTAAATAGAATGCTATTCTATCCCGCTACAGCATGCATCCATGACTCCAACCTAGCATCTCCACCTTTCTTTATCTCTTATTTAGTATACGAATATATGTTCGTGTTGTAAATAGCAAAAGTCTCCCAAATTGAAAAAATAGGTAACGGGATTGGCGCAAAATGACTCTTTTTGCGCTACCTATAAAAATCGTAGGCTCACACCATCTACTCTACCATAAAAAATAGGCCAAAAACGATTTGTGTCTTAAACGGTTGATTTTTGAGCCTGAACGCTCTTTTTATTCCTGAAAATGGGTTTTTTAGCCTTATAATCAGGTTGAGCCTTCTTATTTACTGGCTTCTCGTTCATTTATTAGTTTTCCCCTATTAGCTTTTCAATTACTAAATGCCAAGTTGATCTCTAATCAATACTTTTATACTAACCTTTTTTACTTGTAGAATCGTTGTTATGTTATTTATACCTATCAAAATGTCGATCCTATTGCCTTGATGAAATAGAGCTATAAACACAAAAAGAGCTTGTTCATGATGCTAATTTCAACACACATAAACAAGCTCGACAAACAATTTTCAGACATCCACTAAAATTAGCGGTTATTTCAGCCAAGCATACCCATACGCTGGCAACTCATAACTCCCGTTGACCAGCTCACCAGTCAACAAGTTCTTAACACCTGTCGTCTCAATCGTTACCGCCTTATTGCTAACATTCGTATAACAGTAAACATCGCCTCGTTTCAATGCAAAAACATTCGTAGCGCTCGAAATCACTTCTTGTTGTTGATATGGGTTAAACGCAACTTCGCTCTTACGAATTTCCGCCAATTTCTTCAATCCTGTAAAAATAGCTTGGCGATATGGATTGCTTTCTAATTCACGTTGCAGTGTCGCTAAATTCAGTTTTTCGCGGTTGATTCGTCTCGGAATTCCTGACGTTTCAGCGGCTTCTTTATCATTACGTGAGCCGAATAGAGAATGGTAATAAACTGCTGGAACGCCGATGACAGAAAACAGAATATGATGAGCGGCGAGCATTTTTTGTACTGCTAAATCGTCGGATTCGCCGGCGTTTCGCAGTGCGTCGCTGTAATTGATGTTTAATTCGTAGATGGATTTACTACCGTCTGGATTGTTTTTATAGGAAATCTGACCGCCGTTTTGGACTACTTTTTCCGCTAGCTTTTCACGATCAGTATCGGTTAGAATCCCCTCTGTTGGGCGCATGCCAATACCATCATGGGAAGCTAGGAAATTGAAATAGGTTGCGGTCTTACTTATCGGTGTAATTGTTTTGGCCCAGTTAGTAAGGTGAGTCGCATCATGTGTTGTGAAAGCGTGTAACGTGAGTGGGGGCAACGGGAATTGATAGACTTGATGGGCTTCATTGTTGCCATTGCCAAAATAGCTGATATTTTCTTGATGTGGTACATTCGTTTCAGTGATAATCTGTGTATTTGGCGCGAAATAGTCTGTTAGTAAGCGCCAAATTTGAATCACGGCGTGTGTTTGCGGCAAGTGAATGCAAGTCGTGCCGGATTCTTTCCAGAGAAATCCGATGGCGTCTAGTCGAATCGATGTGGCTCCGCGCGTGATGTAAGTTAGTAGCGTTTCCGTTAGACGGATAAACATTTCTGGGTCTTGGATATTTACATCAACTTGGTCTTTGCTGAATGTGGACCAGACTTGCTTTTCTGATATACCGTACGTGTGGAAAAGCGGGCTCGTTCTTGGACGGACAACATTGCTAGCATCAAAATCGGACTCTTTTTCCACGAAGGCCTCCTTAAATCCCGGTTTTCCTTGGAGAAATTGCTGAAACCAGTCGCTAGATTCGGACATATGGTTCGCAACGAAATCATACATAAGACGGTAATTCGTCGCCAAATTATCAATATCCGACCAGTCACCGAGTTCCGGATTGATTTGCAAGTAATCAGTCACGGAAAAGCCATCGTCGGATGTGTAAGGAAACATTGGAAGTAAATGAACGTCCGTGATGATGTCGGAAACAGTCTCGTCAAGCATGGTGCGCAAGGCTTGTAGTGGTTTTTGATTCGCCGACTGGATACTGTCGCCGTATGTGATGAGGTAGATGTTTTTCTCATTAAGCGGCTCAATTGGTGGTATAACTTGCTGCGTGTCAATTAGTTTCGCTAGACGATCGGCGATATCACTGCGCTTTGGCTCATCAAAAAGGCTCGTTAGATGATTGTCTATTTGCTTCGTTAAATCTAATCTATTCATTGTTAAGCTCCTTATATTTTAGAGTGAGATGGCTTTGCGGCGAGATTGTTGCTGCTTCTACAGTTGGTAGCTCCGCCATATTGACGACAGTTCCCGATGCAATCTCGATTGGTTCATCTGTCGGATTAAAAACGCGTAAAATAATACCATCACCGTCTTCTGCTTGTTTTAATGTGCTGAAAAAGGCATCGTTACTCATTGTTAATAGGCTCGCAGACATTGGTAAATCACACATTTCTGCTGGTTGTGGTAACTCAAAACGTTCCACTCGCTCTTCAAAACTGTTCAGCGTTTGAAGATGGTAGCTGAGTTGATGGTCTCGAACGCGTTCGGTGGCATGAAACCAATCGGCCGTTGTAAATCTAGTGGTAAAGCGATAATGGTAGCTGAATTCTAGATCGCCAAGCATTTGTGCATCCGGCGTTTCTACGACTTTGTTGTTAATCCCAGAGGCGCGGCCAGGACGCCAAGCGATATTATCTTTGCCAAGCAATCCAACACTTCGGAAAAGCGTAAGCGCTAGATAATTCGTGGTCGCTTCATATTCTTTCAAGCCTTGTGTCAGAACACCAATCGCGCCTTTACTACTGAGACTTACAGCAAAATTTTCAAGTGGATAAATCGGAACTGGTGCCTCCGCAAAACGATTTTCGCGCCACTTCGTAAAATGTGGATTCGTATTCGTACGCTTAATCGCAGTGAATGCTTGATCGGCGTAATTTGCCTCACTACCAGGCGCTTCAAATCGCACACGAATGCGATGGTTTTTCGTTTTATTCGTGAGACTGTGCTTAATGCCTAGCGTATCTTCGCCCTTTTTAAGCGTCAAAGTCGTCTCGATTTCTGTGCCTTCCCCGCGTGCTAGCGTATGGCGAATCGTCATGGTAGAAACAAGATCCGAACAAAGCACTTGTACACATGTCGCTTCATCAGCAAGTTCCGTAACATCGCCTGCCAACGGAGAAAAATCGTATGAATCCCCGTCATCAGCAACATCTTCAAAGACCAAAAAATTTTCCAATTGCTCACCGAATTTTGTCGTCAATTGTAATCTTCCAGCTACAATTTCGATGGTATAATAGTCATTCGTAATTTTCGCTCCGTCCACTGGTGCTACTAGATTCACCGGACCCTGGACAATCTGTAGAACTTGATAGCTAAGTGGCTCCATCGCAATTTCGGCGCTAATAACGGTGCGATAATATCCCGGAATTTCGACCTCTTGCTCACCATCTGCTGTCACCACGACCTTTTTCCCGCCAGAAATATAAGCTTGTGATAGCACCGTTTGCGGCACGACAAATCCTGATATATCAGCTAAACAGACCGCTTTGTCTTTCGTAAAAATCACTGTTTCAACTTGTTTTGTCATCGCTTTGGGTAACAAATGAAACACAAGAACAGCACCTTGCTCAAATTCCGCCCCGATTCCGCGTGCCATTTGTTTTTTCAAAACGTTGATAAGGCTATCACAAATGCGTTCAGCCTGCTCCAAACGATGTATTATTGCACGGTTCGTCTCATCCGAATTACAACCACCGATTGAATCATGCGCGTGCACATCAAATAACAATTTAAAAATCTTATCCAGCCAGCGTTTCGGGTATGCTGCGCCGTATTTATGCGCCATCACCGCCAATGGTTCCAATTGATGATACACTTTATCCTCGATGCGGCTATTCGCAAGCTTGATGTCAACACGCTGCGACCGAATCGTATTATGAATGCGCGATTTTTGTGATGCCAAAAGTTCCCCTTCAATCACTGTCTCAAATTCCGAATCACCCCAAGTCTTCTCCATAAATGTTTCATAATCTGATAACACAAACTCGTAATCCGATTGTTGCGCGTTCAACGCCTCGATTGTCTCTGGGAAATGCTCGCGTACTAGCACTTGATCTCCGCCTGCTGGAAGCAATAGCTGCGATGTCGATCGATTCATCTCCCGCAACGTATCCAAAATCGGCGTCAGCGTCCCCGACACATATCCCGCATCCGTCGCCAAAAACTTCCCAGGTCCATATCCAAAATACATATAATTCGTCTTCGCCGTCAATCCATCTGGAGCACGCCAATGAAAATTCAAATCTGTCGCCACATCTTCTGTATATAACCCACGTTGCAAAATCGCGTATTCCATCCCAAAAGAGTTAAAAATAGATGGTAAATAAGCATTTTGACCAAAAATATCAGGCAAATAACCGATTTTCATACTATGTCCCATTGCTTGCGCCGCGCGTGATCCGTACAACAAATTGCGAATCAGCGACTCTTTATGCACGAGTAATGTATCCGTCTGCGTATACCAAGGCCCAACAAAAAGCCGTTTTTGCTTGATAAGCTGCTCCAATTTCACCTTTTTCTCCGGCAAAATAGCGAGAAAATCCTCAATCACCGACATTTGCGCGTCAAATACGAACGATTTATAGGCCTCATCTCGCTCTAAAACATCGATCAAATGGCGTAAATTCTCAACGAGCATCACGTTCGAATCTTCTATTGTAAAATACCATTCACGATCCCAATGCGCATGTGGCACCACGTGAACTGTTTTTTGTTCTTTCGTCATTTTAAAAACCTCACATCTCTATAAAGAAGGATAGGGACTCCTAGTTTCTGAGCCCCATCCAATTTATTTAATAATCAACTTTTTCGCCATTGCGTTCTTTGCGTTTAATAAGTGCGTAACGAATGAAAATATTACCGAATGCAATGATTGCGACACCAACTAGCATGCCGACAAGATAAGCTGGTAAATTTTCAACGAGCGGCCAACCCCAGATTGCTGGAAGTGGTAGCCATTGCACCGCGCCAAGTGCCACACCTGTACATGCACCAGCAATTGCACCGATAAGGTTTAGTGGAATCGTGATGAACGGGTTGCGGAGCATGAACGGAATCGCGCCTTCTGAAATCGCTAGAAATCCTAGTAGGAAAGAAGTATTTCCGAGTAAGCGCAAATCTTGTGAAAAGACACGACGACCAACGATGAAGCGGTCAATAATAGTCGCCAAACCGATGCCTAGTGGCGGAATCACAATTGCTAATACACGCGGTGTTAACGGGAAAATGTGATCTGCTGACAAGCCAATCGCAATCGCACCAGCTGCTTTATTCACAGGACCACCTAGGTCAAACGCAGTAGCCGCAGCAATTACTGCCGACAAACTAAGCGTTCCTGACGTACTCATACTTGCAATCGTATCCGCAATCCATTTGTTTAGATGTCCAAAGACCGGATCAACAACGTATAAATTCAGAACGAAAATAACTAAAACACTGATTCCTGGAACGATTAACATCGGTTTCATCGCCGCCAGATTTTTTGATAATTTGACGCGTTGATTCAGGAATTTTGCAACGTAACCAGCTGTTAAACCTAGGATAAGCGCACCTAGGAACCCACTCGGAATTCCACCTTCAATGCCCCAAAACGTATAATGCAAACCACCTGCAAATAACCCGCCTGCAAAACCTGCGATAAGTCCGACACGGTCAGCGATAGCATATGCCACAAACATCGCGAACACTGGATAAATGAACTTGAACAGCATGCTGCCAAAACCGTCAAGGTAATGCAGAAACTCTTGCAAACCGCCAACGCTATTATACATTGGGTCACCAATCATGCCAATATCAAGACCGAGCGCATAAACCCATGTCAGTTTCGCGATACCGAGCATCAAACCTGCGGCAACAATGAGTGGAATCATATAGGAAATCCCAGTCATGATGGCAGCAGTCATATCCGCGCCGACTTTTTTCCAACCAGTTTTCTGCGTTTTACTCGTAACTGTATCTTCTGATTCGGCGCTTGCCGTGACTTGACCATCAGGATCTGTTAGTGTACGAATCAAGATTTCCTTCGCATGGCGCAACGGATCCGCGACTTTGACTTCGACATAATTTTTGCCGACAAATCTCTCTTTTTCCTTCACTTTGGTATCAACGGCGAACAGGATTCCGTCTGCTTTTGCGATTGCACCTGCGTCATGTGTATCCTCCATCCCGTTTGCGCCTTGTTTTTCAACACGAACAGCAATTCCGAGCTCTTTACCAGCCTGCTCCAAAGCTTCTGCCGCCATGTATGTGTGAGCAATGCCTGTCGCACAGGCCGTTATCGCGAGCACCGATTTCCCAGCATATTCCGAGTCACCAACTACCGTTTGCGTCACAGTAACATCATCAAGCGCCTCGAAAAGTGCCTCTTTACTAGTCGCCGCCAGCAATCCATCTAAATAAGACGCGTTCATCAAGCGTCCGCTAAGTTCTGCTAATAGTTTCAAATGTGTCGTGCCAGCTTCTTCATCTGGAATCGCTAACAAAAATACTAATGACACTTGATTCGTTGGATCAACCGACTCCCAAGCGTGTGGTGCTAAAGGCTCTTTGAGTTTTGCAACGGTAAAAACGCCCTTTTTTACAGCACTTGATTTACCGTGCGGGATTGCCAAACCGCGCTCCATCCCAGTTGCCGAGTGCCCTTCACGCTCGAAAACGGCTTTTTCGAATGCAGCTTTATCTGATATATAGCCTTCCTTCTCTAAATTATCTACTAAAAACGAGATTACTGCTTCCTTTGACGTAGCTTCGATGTCATAGAAAACTAAACTTTGTGTCGTCATCTCTTTTAAATTCATCGTCAATCCTCTTTTCTTATTTCGTGAATTCGCTTACAGATCACCTTTCGAAAGTGTAATTGAAGTATAGCATAGCGCCGAAAGCCTTTTCATACAGATTCCGTATATTTGTACGGTATCTGCTTTTATTCTCAATCGAATCGTGATAAAGTAGGACTGGAAGAGCTGGGAGGTTTTTTGGATGGGGAAAGTAGCAGAGCGTTTTGTCGAGGATATTACAAGCTTGAGCGACTCGGAGAAATATGTTTTTTATTACATTGATAATCATATGGAGCAGGTGAAAAATATGACACTGACAAGCCTTGCCGAGATACTCAGTACATCCAACACAACGATTATTCGAATGTGCCACAAGCTTGGATTGCAAGGCTTCTCAGAACTCAAGTTTATTTTGGCTAGTTTTAGCAACAAAAAAAAGACCCGCACAAATGGGAGCCTTAAAGAAGATTATTTGGTTCAGCTGACGCAAACAATTAATGCTATCAATCTACAAAAAATGGATTATATCGCCACGAAAATTCTGAACGCTAATACCGTTATTGTGGTCTCTGTTGGTTTGACAAAAATGATTGGTGAGTATATAGGGAAACGGCTCATTCAAGTGCAGAAACCAACAATGTACGCGTATGAATCGCATATTATTGACCTTTTGCCAAGTTTCATTAAACCAAATGATGTTATTCTATTCGTTTCGATGAGCGGTGATACGAAAACACTCGTTCAAGCCGCGCAAAAATTGGAGTACAGCGGTTGTTTCATGTTCGCGATTACGAATCATGGGGATAGTGCTCTCTCGCAACTGATGGACACGAATCTGAGTAGTGATATCCCAACAATTTCGTATGCTGGGTATGATATTACATCACGTTCTGGCCTAATGATTCAAGCCGATATTTTGTTAGAAGTATACTTGAAAAAGATACTAAGTTGAGTAGGATTTGGGGTACGCCTTAAATAGATATAAATATTAATTACAGTAAATCCTATTAATTTTATTTGTATACGCATTCTTATACAATTCTACCAAACTCACCTTTCCAACGCTCCCAGCCACTGATTTCTTTTAATGTCACAATAGGCAGAATACACTAAGGCGAACATTTTTTTGAAATTATTTTCTTTTTATTTGACAATCAACTTAATTGTTTTCTTACTTTTTTTCACCTAGACTAAAGGTAAGGAGGTGTTTTCATGCATATTTATATTATTGAAGATAATCTTAAATTTCGCGCAGACCTTGTGGCACTTATAAAAAACATTTACAATCCCTTTTTATTCGGTGACTAGGAGATTAAGACTATCACAAATATTTTTTCTGTGGATACTTTAGATATTCAAAATGATTCTATCTTCTTTTTAGATATTGATTTAAAGAGCTAAATAAATCGAAAACATTCAATAGCATGTAGCTGAAAGAAGATATATTCTCTGCATTGACTGATATACAATCAGAAATTAATTGAAACAGAAAAAGCAGTAATCAAATAATATTCACAAATCAAAAAAAAAGCTATTTCTTACCGCTTAGACGATATTTTGTATCTCTCAATCGTTACAGAAATGAAAAATACACTTCTTGTTACTACATTGTATGGACAATCTTATATCAACGCTAAAATCAACAAAATGAAAGAGAAATTTGATATAGAGGGGTTTTATATATGATTAAAATCGTATATTATCAATATGAGAAAATGATTAAATCCATTAATCAAAGTATTGGTTTGTCTATTTCAATAATGATCACACACCAGAATTTAACATTCCTAGTACTCGGAAATTGCTTTCACAATTCAAAAAAATAGGAGATGAGTACCGGGATGCCCTATTTTGATGTCACCTTCCTACTAACAATCAATTACACCATCACTCTTTTATTTTTTGGTCGCTATTACTTTTTTTTCAAAAAGCCAAATTGTGTACTCAATCATGCTCTTAATTGCTAACCTAAGCATCGCTTTGTTTACTGACCAACCATTGTTTTTTATCCTCTTTCTACTTTTCTTTTTAATCCAATGGCTGATGAGCTCCCATTTTTTAAAAAATATGACTTTGCCTATTCTATACTTGTTAATACAATACAGTGTATCTACTCTATCATGGTACGTCACATTCGATTTACCCAATCTATTAACAGAAAAATCGAATTTGTTATTCTTTTCACATATAAATATTTTTATTTTGCTGTTTGTTCAAAGTATCTTCGTTTTTTGTTTATCTAGAGTGATTAGAGCGTTATTTGAAAAATACAGCGTGTGGGATAAAATTTCGCTCACTAAGACGCCATTAAAAAGCGTAGGTCCCTTTGCTTTTATCCTTCTTATGGTATTAACTATCCTTCATGTCTCGATTAGCAATAGCAAAAATCAACAGCTTATAATATGGATTATCTTTATTATACTAAGCATAACTACACTTTTTTTTACTATCATCTTTCTTGTTGCTAAGTTTAAAAATTTATATTTAGAAAATATTTCATTACGCAAACAAATGGAGGCTGAACAAAACCTTTATGAGTTCTCGAGGGAATTTCAACATGATCTCAAAGCCGTTTTAATTAGCTTGGAGGGATTTATTCGCGAACATCGCTCTACAGAAGCGCTAAATTATCTCCAAAGTATAGAACATGAGAATAATCAAAACACAAAATATCAATTTACAAATCAAATTAGTTATATTATGAATTTCCCAGTGCAAGCATTTCTCCATCAATTTTTTTCGGAATGTACTAAAAAAAACATAAATTTCACTTTAATTGTAACAGCTGATTTAAAAAGCATCGGGATAGACACGCTAAGTTATGTTCGCTGCATTTCGATTATTTTAAATAATGCTGCCGAAGAAATCAGTGGAGATTTACAAAAAAAAATAAGTATCCACATTTACAGACAGCAAGATGAAAATATCCTACAAGTTAAAAATCCAGTACCTGCTGATTTTTCAATGAAAAATATGTTTAAGAAAGGCTACTCTACTAAAGTAAGCCATAAAGGAGTTGGTTTATCTACTCTTAAGAAGTTAGTAGATCGTTACCCCAATGCAACATTAACATATCATACTTCAAATTCTGATCTTATAGTGGAGCTTAAAATACGTGATAATAAAAAAACTAATTAACTCTTGTTGTTGCCTATCCAATAGGAAAAATGATGCATCAAAAATACCAAGAAAAAGCACAAGTCCATTTTGCTTCGGTTAGAATGTGACAAATCATAATTTCAGTTCCCATTGTCCAACAAATACGAGCTCAGCAGCAAAACGGTGTTAACCTGGCTCAAATTCGCTTGCATCAATAATATTTTCTTTGCGACATAATTGACGACAAACAATGTTTACAATTCTCCCTCCAATTTTTACACCCTCTTTACATAGCCTCAAAACAAATCAGCATTTCACTCGCTATAATAAAGCCTATGAGGAGGGGAAAAATTTGAATAAATTCATTACTTTTACTGGTGTTATCTTTGTTGGAAGTTCATTATTACTCGCAGGTTGTGGTTCGAATGATGTTAATTCATTCGCCGCCAAAGAAACCCAAACGCAAGTCAAACCTGGGGGACAAATTAAACTCGAGGGGGCTGTGAATATCCGTGACCTTGGCGGCTATAAAACAACAGATGGGAAAACAGTCAAGCCATACAAACTGATTCGCGCCGCTGAACTTGCCAATCTTTCCGAAAGTGATATCAAAAAGCTGACTTCTACATACGGTCTGGCTGAAATTATTGATTTCCGTACCAATTCCGAGGCAAAGGCAAAACCTGACCCTACTATCAAAAACGTATCTTACGTCCATGATTCGATTATGAAAGACAACGGCTCATCGACAAGCACCCAAGATATGATAGCTAGCTTCGCAAAAATGGATAATCCCGAACAATTCCTAATCAGTGCCAACAAAAGTTTCGTCACCGACCAGCAATCCCTCGATGGCTACAAACTATTTTTCCAACAACTGTTGGAAAATAAAAAGGGCTCTGTCCTATGGCATTGTACCGCCGGCAAAGATCGCACCGGTTTTGGAACCGCACTCGTTCTCGCTGCACTTGGTGTTGATCAAAAAACGATTATGAATGATTACCTACTGTCCAATAAATATCGCGAGACAGAAAACCAAAAAAATGCTCGATGCCCTTGCAAAACAAACCGATGATTTAAAAGTTATGGCTGGTATGAAAGCCGTTCTAGACGTCCGTCCATCTTATTTAAACGCGGCATTTGACGAAATAAACGCCAAGTACGGTAGCATAGAAGCATTCCTCAAAGAAGGGCTCGGCTTAACAAACCAAGATATCAAAGCGCTTAAGAAAATGTACCTACAATAACACAAAAAATGTGATTGGACTTCGCCAAATTTAGCGTGAATATCCAATCACATTTTTTCTATTATTCGATTTTTTCGCCATAAAATTTTGCTTTTGCTTTACAAATTGGGAATCTTACCTTGTGTTTCTCATGCGAACATGACTCGCCACCACCAGACGACATCATTCCATAGGCTTTTTTTTAGTAGTGGAATCGCAATAACAATCCCAACCAGCGTCATCAATGCGATAAAACCAATAAAAATCAACCACGCTACAATGCCAATCGCAAAAATTTTCTTCACGGTGTGTCCTAGATCAAAGCGTTCTTCTTCCATTTTGAATCAGCTCCCTAGATAAAATTTCTTCCAATTTCAGCATAACATTTTACTTTTCAAAATCAAGTAAAAACTGCCCGAGTCCACCTGTATCATGATGACCTGCTACATAATCGGCAATTGCCAACGTCTCTGGAATACTATTCTCCATCGCCACACCCATGTTCGCAAGCTCAATCATGCCAATATCATTCTCGTTATCCCCGAATGCAATCGTTGTCTCCAAATCAAGCCAGCCAGCTTCATCCAGATACGCCAAGCCATGTGCCTTATCAATACCAACATTCATAATATCCACCAATGTCGCACCAGAAGACATCACAGAAAGTGGTAGTTCAGACAGCGCCTCGCGCACCACCGCACGCTTATCTGCTTCTTCCGAAATGACAAGTACCTTCAATGCAAACGCACCAGAACGAATGATTTCACCAACAACATCATCCGTCACCGTCAGCGGAACCTGCTCATTTTCCGGAAGCGTCTTATTCGCCTCAACAAATCCAGCAATTTTCCCAGTCACCGTCGGCCCAACAATCCGCTCCGTCGTATACACATGATAATCCACACCAAAATCACGAGCGACCTGAATCACCTGTGCCAGCAAATCATACGAAATATCACTTTTCATCAAAATCTCGTTCTTCACAAAATCACGAACAAGCGCGCCGTTACAAGAAATAACCGGCATCGTAATCCCCAGCTCATGAATAAACGGCATAATTGCCAAATCTAGCCGTCCTGTCGCCAATACCACTTTTTTACCTCGCTTTTGCCAATCGAGTAATACCTCTTTATTCAGTGGCTGAATCACCGCTCCCCCCTTCGCAAGTAGCGTTCCATCCATATCTGTTACAACTGTTTCCATTACTTATCATCCTTCCGTACTCTTTTGAAACGACTCAAAAAGTCCCATACCATTCTTTATATTAGCCAAAAAAGAGGAGTTCAACAGCGCGTCCAACTCAAAAAGAAGTGGTACATGTGTCATTCTCTCCTCTGTTGCAAGCAAAATAAATAATTGAACTGCCTCACCCTCTATGAAAAACGGTTCTTCCACGTAAAGCATACTGATACCCGATTGAAAGGAACCATTTCGATAATCTGTATGCAGCAACAACACACCACGAAATAGAAATAGTCGTTGATGCAGCTCGTAGACATCTTGCTCAATTCGGTGCATGTATTCCGCCTGAATCCATTTTCGATCAAGCATCGGCTTAGCGAGCGACTCTATCACATCAGAAAAAGTCGTTATTTTTTGGCACTCTAAAAATAATTCACCTTGATTGAAATCAGATAGTGTTACTAACTCAGAATGCGTAAAAACACGCTCTCTATCCGCATACAGTAACTCTATTTGGTCAACTAACGCCTCGTTTGAGACCTCATTACTACTCGAATTATAAAGCAGTTTACGCAACTTGTCACGTCTCTCCATTATTTTGTCCGGATTTTTCTTAATGTTAAACAAACGCTTCTTATCCTCCTCAGATAGTACAGCTCCAACATAAATTGTCTGACCCGTCATATGGATATAATGCATATCAGTCGTAATACAAAAGTCCATTTTTTGATTTAGAAAAGGAGCCATATCGGTTGTAAAAATCCCTTCGAGCAACATTTCCGGCAGTAATTGCTTCAATTGTGTCGCCAAAAGAGAATTTAATACATCTGCATAATCCGACACAATTATCATTTTATAAGGTGCTTTTTTGGACTGCTCTTTGACAATGGCCTCTTCAAAAAATAGCGCAATACCGGCAATTTCTTGCAGCGTTAAACTTTTGGAAAAATATTTCTGGAACAACCAATTACTTGAAAGCGTTCGAATCGTTTTTTCCGTCAACCGCAGTACTTTTTGATATTGCTTGGAAATTTCCCGCAGTACTGGTGAATGAATATTTATTTGGAAAATATGCCGATAATAAATTACTTTAATATGTGTTTGGATATTTTCGACAATACGATAGCGCAACTTGAAGTAAATCCCCGATATTTGCTCAAAAATTGTAATCATCGTTTCTGTTAGTTGCACTAATTCTTCAAACGGGGAGCTCTGATAATGCTCATCCACATTTTTGTCAACACAAAGAAGAAGCATACCGTAATAGAGTGCCTCTTCGTGTGGAATCACTTGTTCAAACATACTTTTTATTTGTCCTAGCATCGATTCAGCCGCTTTATATTCTAGGCGTTCCATAATAATTATCCGCTCTGAAAACAGCCACACTGGGTGCTCTCCTGCATCGCTTCGCTTCATAAATAACAGCATTGTTTGAGCTAGTTTTTTCAAATCATTTTCAGAAATTTGCTTATTCAAAATCTGCTCCGTCTCGCGTAATTCGTTCTCTAGAAAGGTCAATTGGGAATAATCTAGCTCTAACATTTGAGCTAAAAAGCGAAAAGTTTGATCCTGTCCACTATCACCCATCCTCTGCATAGACTGATATATCCGCGTCCGTCGCTCTCGTTCTGCGACATCAATGAAGTAGCCACGAACCTTATTCGAGCGAATTTCTTGAGTCTTTTTTAACGAAGCAATATCTTTTAAAATGGTATTTCGGGATACATCTAAAATGCTCATCAAATCATTTACAAACCATTTTTTCGTTTCGAGCAGAATCAACAATTCTAAAATTTGACGTCGCTCACTGGTTTTCAAGCTATATTGATGTGCTCTGCTTTCATTAAGCCATACCTTTACTTGATTGGCCTGCTCAGAAATAATAAGTAGTCCACTACCTGATTTACGTTGAACAGGTGGTAAATTAACTTGCCTAAACATGCTATCCAGCTTTTCAATATAATAATAAATCATGCGCCGTGAAAGCCCTGTCGCATTCGCCACTGCCGTAATACTTGCAATCTCTAACCTTTCACTGAAAATTTTAAGGAACAAGCTGTAATTTGTGTCTAAATGGAACATTCTGATCGCCTACCTTTGTGAAGTGTATTTTCTAACACTATCATATCATAGCGGCTACTTTTGACCGTAATACGCATTTTCTCCATGCTTTCGATAATAATGCTTATTCAAAAGAAAACTTGGTATCGAACTCAAATTATGTGCCAACTGCTCTGACACAAAAGCCATATCCGCCACCTCATCCAAGATTAAACTATGTTCCACTGCTTGTTTGGCCGTTTTCCCCCATGTAAAAGGCCCATGGCTACTTACAATCACACCAGGAGTGGCCTCTGGATCAAGCCTACGCTCTGTAAACGTTGAAACAATGACATTTCCTGTTTCGCGCTCATAATCCGCTGAAACTTCGCTATCCGTTAGCTCTCGTGTACAAGGGACTCGCCCATAAAAGGTATCCGCATGTGTTGTTCCATAGGCAGGAATATCCCGCTTCGCTTGCGCCCAAGCCACAGCCCATTTCGAATGGGTATGTACTACAGCTCCAATATTCGGGAAGGCTTGGTATAAAGTCGTGTGTGTCAGCAAATCTGAAGAAGGTGTCAGACCATTCGTTTCAATAGGTATGCCCGCTAGATTCGCCACTACCATATCCTCCACCTTCATTTTATCGTAGGCAACTCCACTTGGCTTAATGACAATAACACCCAGTAACCGATCAATCACACTGACATTTCCCCACGTCAATTTTACAAGCCCTGCTTCTGGCAACGCCATATTAGCTTCAAAAACCTCCTTCTTTAGCTCCACCAACCGCTTATTATCCAACGATATCATAACCTGCCTCCTTCATTTTCGGTCTTAAGAAGTCCACGGCATCTTGAATTTCCTGATGTGGATTCTCTGCTGTCTCACTCCACATCTCAATCAAAAAGCCCCCCGCATAGCCATTCCTTTTTAACGTTCGTAAACATCCAACAAAATCGACACACCCCATGCCAAAAGGGACATTTTTAAATTTCCCAGGAAAATTTGCACTAACAGCTACAGTATCCTTCAAATGAACAGCTACAGTATGTGCGATCCCCAGCTCCAACTCTTGACCAACATTATTCTCCGGCCAAGCAGAAAGATTCCCGATATCCGGATATAGCTGTAACCATGGCGAATCGATCTGCGCTCTGATTTCCAAATACTTTGAAATCGAAGACATGAAAGAATCATCCATAATCTCTATTGCAAGCATCACTTGTTTCTCTGCAGCCCACGAACACGCCTGTCGCAAATTTTCGATAAAAAAAATGGCGGGTCTGGACGTCTTTTTCTTCATAATAAACATCGTACCCGGCCAATTGAATGAGACGTACACCTATATCTCTCGCCAAATCAATCGCTTTTCGCATTAACGACATTCCCTTTGCTTGAACTAGCAAATCAGGAGATCCCAGCGGAAAGCGTCGGTGCCCGCTCAGACAAATCGAAGGAATTCGAATACCTGTCTCATGCATGGCACACTGAATGTCCCATCGCTCCTCAGCCGTCCAATCAAGACGCGTTAGCCTTACATCCGTCTCATCAATCGACATCTCCACAAAATCAAAGCCAAGTTCCCTCGCCATCTTCAACCGACTTCTCCAATCTAAATCACCTGGTAAAGCTTTTTCATATATACCAAGAGGTGTTCCCATATACTATTACCCCCAAATCCGCTTTATTTCAGCCTTAAATTCACGGGCTGCCTGCCTCGGATTCGCCACATCACGAATCCCACGCCCCGCGATAAACGCATAGACATCAATTCCTGCAAATAAGCGTAGTGTTTCCATTTCTAACCCACCAGTTACTGACACTTTAAAGCCCATTGCAACCAATTGGCGAATCTTATTTAAATCCACCTCTGACCACGTTTCGCCCGCAAACAAGGCATCTCGACTCTGATGATATACGACTTGCACCAAACCGGCTTCCATCCAAGTCTCTGCCTCTGCAAATGTCCAATCACCATATAATTCCACTTGTAAATCTTGCACTTCTTTCAGCGCCGCCTTCATCGTTGGAATAGTGGCACAGCAAATCACCGTCATCCAATTGGCACCAGCAAGTGCACAATTTTTGGCAACCGTTCCACCAGCATCGGCACATTTCGTATCAGCTAAAATGATTTTGTCAGGATAAAGCGCGCGAAGACAGCGTACAGCTTCCATCCCTTCTGCAAGGCATAAAATAGTACCAGCCTCAATCACATCTACCTCATCACCAACTTGTGTAATAGAATACAACGCCTCACTCAACACATCATTATCTAATGCAATTTGTAATTTTGGCAATCCCATCTATATGTCCCCTTTCCCAGTCACGTATTGGCTAATGTCCGCTTCATCAATTAATGCCAACACCTGCGACACCTCTGTCATCCTTACTAATCGCCCAATCACATCAGGCATTTCAAACATCGCAACAATTTGTGGTATAGCAACACCTGTATGAACCTCTACAGATGTCGCGGCAAGCGTAATTAACACCGAAACCTCTTTGCCATCAGCAAATGCCACCGGTTCAGCCAACGTTACTAGGCTAAACGCATCCCGATTCACACCATCATTCGGCCTAGCATGTGGCATCGCCATCCCAGGCATTAGTACATAGTACGGCCCATAATGCTCCGTTGAATCAATAATTGCCTGCGCATATCTCTCCTCAACCGCACCACTCACGACAAGCGGAGCAACCGCAATACATACAGCCTCCTGCCAATTACCCGCAATTTTTCCAAGTAAGATCGAATCATTATCAATCAACGCTTGCTTTAAAGATACCATCTTCACCCCACCTCACTAACTAGGCTACCGAGTTTCTCCTTAATCTCCACATCATCCATCAGATTATCCAAACCGACTAATTCGCCCTTCGTTCGTCCATCCAACTCATGAATCAAATGTTTAGATGCCACAACAATATCATATCCACCAGCTTGCGATTTAGCCTCTCCAACGCTACAATAATCTACCTTAAAAGTAGTAACACCAATCTCCTTCAATGCCTTTTCAATTTTCATTTTAATAACCATACTAGAACCCATTCCATTACCACACGCCGCTAAAATCTTTAGCATTTCCATCATCCCTTTCGCTCATTTTTATTCCAATCCTTCATCATAGGCACTTCGATCTTTGGCTCGTAAATACTGCAACCATGGTATAGCAAGTAAGAACACTACAACCAACAAGAATCCAAAACGTCCCATCCAGTCCATTGCTACACCAACCCACGGCCAGAACAACTCAAAATCAATGTTTCCATGCCATCCGCCAAACTTATAAAGCCCAAAGAATACTACAGCAAATGCACTAATCACCACCTGTAAAATCCCAGAGACAAACGAACAAATCATCGCCGCTCTTGTCCCACCACGTTTATTGGCATAAATAGCAATCGTTGCATTATCAAAAAATACTGGCACAAATCCCGTAATAATCAAAATCGGTGACTGGAACACAATCAATCCAATAATTGTGATAAACTGTCCTAATGCCCCGAAAATAAAGCCAAATAAAATCGCATTTGGCGGTGCAAAATTATATGTTGCAGCACAATCTACAGCAGGAAGCGACCCCGGTAAAATTCGATTCGAGATTCCCTGAAAAGAAGTCGTTAATTCTGCCACAAACATACGCACCCCTTGCATCAAAATCGCTAAGTACACTGCAAAATAAAGCGATTGCGATAAAATATACATCGGAAAAGACGTTGTTGGCGTGAACAGCGGGTTAATCTCGCGCAAATAATCCTCGCCTAGCACCGCCATAATAATACCGAAGAAAAACAACATCAACGTCCCTGTTGATACGATGTTATCGTGAAAAATCGACAACCATTTGGGCAACTTAATATTCTCCAAATTCTTCTTAGGGTTACCCAATCTGCCAGCAATCTTATCTGTCAACCAAATCGCAAACATCTGCTGATGCCCGACTGCAAAACCGGCATTCCCTGTTAAACGCTGCGTAGGTCCCACCGTCAGATTAGAGGCAACCGCCCAATAAAGCCCCACGAGCACTCCAACCATAATGGCACCGGTCATATTCCGATACTCCGGAAAAATAAAGAATACCATCCACGTCACCGTTGTCGCCTGTTGCACCATAATATGCCCTGTAATGAACAACGTCCGCAATTTCGTAAACCGGCGCAACAGCACCACTAAAATATTCAACACAAACCCAATTAATAGGGAAATCATCGTCCAAGAAGTCGTCAAACCAACCGATTCCAATGCCGCATTGACTGCATTTAAACCAAAATAGGGGTCGATAACCGCTGCATCAAGTCCAAAACGATCGGATAACCCCGCTAATATGGGGCGAAACGTGGTCACAAGACCAGCCGCTCCCACATTCAAAATCATGTACCCAACCGTTGCTTTTACAAATCCTGCAAAACACTCATATATCGGTTTTCGAAGTAGCGCATAGCCAATAAAAACAATAATTCCCACGAAAAATTCTGGTTTCTGTAAAATATTATTCGCAAACCATTCAAAACCATTCAGCAAAAAATTCAAGCCTATCCACTCCTATACTTCAGTTTTTTCAAGCTGCACATCTATAAAAACGAAGGAAACGGCATATCTGCATCTGTCGTGAATACATCATCAAAACCACGTGGATAATGATATTCGAGTTTATTTTTGTCCACTGGAAATGTAAATTTCCCACCAACCTGCCAAATAAACGGCTTAAACTGATAATTCAAACGCTCTTTTTTTGCCTCCCACAACATCGTTATTTCCTTCGGGTCTGCCTGAAAATTAGCCCAAATATCATAATGTACCGGAATCACAACTTCCGTATTAAGCGACTCCGCCATCCGCAATATATCAACGGAAGTCAGCTTATCTGTTATGCCCCGTGGATTTTCGCCATAAGCACCTAGTGCAACATCAATTTTGTGTGCATTACCATGCTTGGCGAACTGGTTTGAATAATGTGAATCCCCCGCATGATACAGCGACCCTCCTGAGGTATGAAACAAGTAATTCACTGCCACCTCATCCATATCTATTGGCATTTTACCCACCAGTGTCTCATCTGCCGGTACCGTCACAAGCGCTGTTCGATCAAACGCTTCCAAAACAACAATCTCAACGTCCTTCACCTTCACAACATCACCGGGACGTACTACAATACAACGATTCTCCGGTACACCCCATTCTGTCCAAATATCCACACATGCTTGTGGCCCAATGAATGGTACATCGTCCGGACAATTTTGTAGCACTGCTGCTGCTATGTTGATATCGATATGATCCGAATGAAAGTGAGTCACTACTAGTGCATCTAAATCATGAATAGCAAACGGATCAATCACAAACGGCGTCGTCCTTAAGTTCGGCTGTAACGCCTTGCAACCACTCATCCGTTGCATCTGGTGCCCATCCTTCATCAACCTATTCTGGCGCGTCTGCTTCCCAGTTCCACACCACAAATCTACCAATAAATTCGTATTCTCATGCGTCTTCAACCAAATCCCTGTGCACCCAAGCCACCACATCGAAAAAGTTCCCTGTTCAACTTGCGTCTCCGTAATCTCCTCATTCAACCAGGTCCCCCACTCAGGAAATGTATTCAGAACCCAGGAAGTTCTCGTAATTTCATTAACTTTCGCCATTATTCCAACCCCTCAATATTTTTTAGTAAGCGCTCTATTTCTGTTATATAACTATCTTACGAAAAATGAGCGTACAAAAATAGACCAGCCTATGCACAGCTAGAGCGTACAGAAGTGGTCTTGAGAAGTAGGCTTTCTATTTTATTAAGTATTAAAAAAACTAATAAACTTACATAGTTGCCTAATCAGAAAAATATTATTCCTACAGTGACTTTTTCAGAGTTCAGACTATCCCAATTTCAGCTTCCTATACTCAATCACGAAAGATTCAAAATGCTTAAGAGTTTATCCTGATCTTGTTTCTGTAAGACACGGCATCCCGTTTAACGCTCCTCTAAGACATCTCTAGGTATGCTGCCAATAACTTTCCTCTCCTGTAGCCACTGTATTTACCGCTGAAGATTCGGGCAGTATTGGATTTTGATTTGCAATCTCATACGTCTTCGCACAGCCCTATATACAGTTTCTGCTCGCCAGCTCGGGATTTTACCATCGGCTTCCTTCAGATCATACCTCACGATGAAGCCCCTTGCCTTGAGCTAAAAGTTCCTACTGCCAAGCTTGTAGTGGACTTTCACCGCCTAGTATTTACGCTTGCTGAGCACACCAAAAAGTAGGCAGGTCCACATTCATGGCCTTACCTACTCACTCTTAACATGTTAACTTGGATGTTTTTACAACACTTCTACGGTATTTCCTTTAGAAGTTGGAGCATCTTCTTATTTAGCGACCACCGTGACGGTTGTTCCCGTGTCTCCAGGAATTTGGATACCTAGATCCACCGTAACAGTATCTCCCGCTTTCAATTTACGTGATACACCTGTTTCATCTTTGAAGAAACGACTGTAAATTTTGAAGCGACCATTAGAAGCAATACCGCCCGCTGTCACAGCGTCGATATTTGCTTGTGGCGTTACTGTCCGTTGTGGCACGCCGTTAATCGATAGACGAATGACTTGTGTGCCCGTTGGTACTAAGCCACTCACGTAATCGGCTGCTTCATACACTGTATCCAAAACAGGCTTCGTCGCAGTACCCACTGT
>NZ_AODK01000028.1 GCF_000525975.1 Listeria rocourtiae FSL F6-920 | reverse complement strand
CTTATTTGATTCCAGTTATTCCCTGTTCTGCACTTAAGAGCCACTGATGGATTACATGCTCACTTCGTTCTCATGCATATTGAGGCTCTCATGTGCACTGCTTCTTATTTGATTCCAGTTATTCCCTGTTCTGCGCTTAAGAGCCACTGATGGATTACATGCTCACTTCGTTCTCATGCATATTGAGGCTCTAATTCAGCACAGTTCGCTTCTTAAGAGCCTCAACAAAATAGCTCAACATCATATAGGTAAGACAATTGCTTTCGTTGTGACGAGGCTGGTGCCAGACGCATCATCATATTCCTTAACCTACAAATAAACGGTGCTTCTAGCTGTCCAATTTTGCCAATTAACCGAGATCGTTCTATAATTTTCTTTGTTCTCCCAACTCTAACTTTACTGTAGGTCTCAAATGCTTCTTCTGCAGTAGCCATTTTTTGCAAACAGTTTCGCAAAATGATTGCATCTTCCATCGCCTGACAACCACCTTGTCCAAGATTTGGAGTCATGGCATGAGCTGCATCGCCTACCAATACAACACGTCCTCTCACAAAACTTTTCATAGGTTCTAAATCATATATGTCACCGCGTATAACTTTATCTGGGTTCGTGGCCTCTAGCACGTCACAAATTGGCTGATGATATACTCCAAAGCGTTCCACTAAATTGGTTAGCTCGTATGTTTGATGTGCGATACTATTTTCCGGTGCAGCGATTACCGCGAACCAATATGTCTCCTTATTTGACAGTGGGACAATTCCAATTCTACCTTTTGTTCCCCAAGTTTCTGTGAATGAATTACTATCAGCATCGTTCGACCAGCTTTCAGCGATGCCACGCCAACATGTATAATTGGCATAGCGTAGCGATTGCTTACCAAAAATACTATCTCGCAAAGTAGAGTGAATACCATCGGCGACAATCACATAATCCCCGATAGCTTCGGATCCATCATTCATTTGCAACACTACACCTGAATTGTTCTGCGTTATATGATCACATTTTTGCCCCTGTTTAAGAGTACCTTCTTCTAAAGCAGCTAATAAAACAGCCCGTAAATCGGCTCTATGTATCGCATAAATCGGGAATGCATGTTTTTTATCTGCTAATTTGGTGATTGGTTTCCCAGTCTCATCCATGATTGCAATCCCTTGAGAACTAACATTTCCTAATGCTTTCACCTGTTCTGCTAACCCCAACTGTTCAAGCGCTGCAATCCCATTTGGTGCCACCGTAATCCCAGCCCCTACTCGCGTTACTTCATCCACTTTCTCAAAAATTTCTACTTGAAAACCTGCTTGTTGGAGGGCAATTCCAGTCATTAAGCCTGCAATTCCACCGCCAATAATTAAAAATTTATCTGTCAATCATCACACCTCACTTATTGTATGCGTTTTCTTTTAAACTTATCGAAAAATGGAAGATCAGGGTATCGGACTTATGGTATGTCTTTGGAGGGGCACCATCTACTATTTTTTTCGGTTGTCTATTCGTGATTCGGGACGCAGTGGTTAACAGCTTGGGGGATTACGTGCTCTCTTTGGTCGCATGCATATTGGTACTGTAATTCATTTCATTCATAACGGTACCAACAAACACAACGAGCCGAAATCTCGGCTCGTTGTCTAATATTACATATAAAATTATGCTTTGCCGTTTGAACCAAATTCTTGGATCTTCGCAACAACTGTTTTCACAATCGCGTCTTTACCAGGTCCGATAACTTTACGTGGGTCGTAAACTTTATCGTCTGTAGCTAATTTTTCGCGAACAGCGGCAGTCCAAACGATTTGGCACTCCGTGTTAACGTTGATTTTGCTGTGACCATGTTCGATTGCTTGTTTGATTTGGTGTTCAGGAATTCCAGATCCACCGTGTAGTACTAGAGGAGCACCTGTTAATTTCGAAATCTCTTCCATTTCTTTGAATCCAAGAACTGGCTCACCGTGGTAAGGACCGTGTACAGAACCTAATGCTGCAGCAAGTGCATCAATGTTAGCTTCTTTTACAATGCGTAGACATTCAGCAGGATCAGCATAGTTGATTCCGCCAGTCACGCCGTCTTCTTCTCCACCAACAGTTCCAACCTCTGCTTCAACAGAAACACCTTTTGAATGAGCGTAGTCAACAACTTTTTTAGTCATTTCAACGTTTTCATCGATTGGGTGATGAGAACCATCAATCATAACAGATGAGAATCCTGCATCAATAGCAGCTTTACAAGAATCAAAAGATGAACCATGATCCAAGTGAATTGCAACTGGTACAGTGATTTTTAGGTCATGCATAAGTCCTTCAGTCATTTTAACTACTGTCGTAAATCCACCCATGTATTTTGCTGCTCCTTCAGAAACACCAAGGATTACAGGGGATTTTTCTTGCTCTGCAGCTTCTAAAATAGCGCGAGTCCATTCAAGGTTATTGATGTTGAATTGACCTACAGCATATTTACCAGCTAACGCTTTGTTCAACATTTCAGTCATACTAACGATAGGCATAATACATTTTCCTCCTCAGGAATATAAGAGATCTTACGCATACCACGAGCAAATCGATAGCAAACTTTCGCTCGATTTATGTAAGCCTAATGTACTTCCTCCAAAAAGAGAAGGAATCAGTGTTCTTCGACTTCGTTCGAGTTTGCTTCAGACTCTTACACAATTTGATTTTCTGCTGTGAAAAATAACGAGCGCTATTTTTCCTAACATTGTTATAATACCAGATTTGTGAGTAGTTTACCACAGTGAAGGTTGATAATTTTGATGTAATCGTTTTATTTCTGCAAACGATGCTGGATTCGTGTTACATCTGCTAAAATTACTAACTTCTCAGGTAAAACTTCCAATTTATACGGTGTTTCCCCTCCGTACACGCCATCATAACTGATATTTAAGCTTGTATCGCATTCGATTTGTGCTTGCTTTGTTCTGACGTACACCACATCCTGACTTTGCAGATGAGAACCATTTTTAATGGCGGCAAGCAATTTCAGCAGTTTTGCGGGAGAAACTTTCTTTAAAATAAGCAAATCCATATAACCATCATTTAGTATTGCCGGCGGGCATAGTTTTTCCATACCACCGACGCTGTTTGTCAGTGTAGCAAATAATAATAAAATTTTACCTTCAAATACACCGTTATCATGCGTTATTTTGACCTGCTTAGGTGCTAACTTCGGTAACAGCTTTATGCCACTTACCAGGTAAGCAAGCCGTCCAATTTTATTTTTCATCGATTCTTTAACCGCATACGTAATCTCGGTTATTTTTCCACCGGCTGCGTTATTGATAAAATATTCATCGTTTGCTCGGCCGACATCGACTTTTACTGCTTTACCTGAAGCAATGATGTGTAGTGCTTCAATGGGGTCTTTAGCCATTCCGAGGGCTCGCGCAAAATCGTTCGTCGTTCCAACCGGCAATACGCCAAAACTAGGCTGTGATGGCGCCTGCATTAGACCGTTGATAACATCATTTACCGTACCATCTCCGCCTGCCGCTACAATGATTTCAAATCCATCTAATACGCCTTGCTTTGCGATTTTAGTCGCACTCTTTACTTGTTCTGTCGTCGGAATTAAGGTAACATCAAAACCCGCATCTTCTAAAATTTGTTCTGCAACTGGCATTAATTTGTGAAACTTGCGTTGCCCAGCCACTGGATTATATATGATCAACATTCGCTTTAACAACTATTTCCCCTTCTCTCGTGCAGTGATAGTCTTAGTTTCTTATTTTCCACCTTCATTGTCAAACTGGTTGCCTCAGGACAAATCATTTTTGTCAAAAAATCATACGTTATTATTCTATTTCTTTAAATAAAGCACATATGGGGCTTTTAAAGTGATATATTTCTTTCAAATTATTCTTTTGACGCAATTTAGACATACAATTGTAAGCAATTTGTCAATTTTTAAGGTAAATCTCCTAAAATAACTGCTATTAAGAGAGTATTCTAATCATAATATCTAGTTATATTCGCTCAAATTAACCCCTAAATAGGGAAAGCCTGTTGACTCTCTTCTTGTTTTTCTCCATAATGAAAGTATTCTTACATCTAGAACGAACTGGGAATATCTAATTTTATACCATGTATTTTTATTACTAAAAGGAGACTTGGAATGGAGATGAAAAATTGAAGACTTTATTAAAATCAGTTATTGTGACGGTCGGCCTAACCACTGTTGTATTACCGATATCAGTCCTAGCTGATGAAGAACCTGCTGATACTAGCGCAGTCACAGCAAAAGATGGATCGCAAACGATTGGTGACGACTCAATTTATGTACCTAAAGCAGAACGAGAGGGTACATTCACTGGAGATTTACACGCTGATGAAGATCCAGACGCACCAATTCCTGATCGTAACAGAGCTTTAAACGCAAGAGCAACTTATCCAAACGTAAATAACTACATCAAATCAAATAATTTTACCCACGCTAAATTGAGTAGTCAAATTCAATCACAATTCGAGAAATTCAACTATCGCAATGGCTATGGCAAGCCAGAAGGTGTTGTTTTACATGAAACAGCGAATCCGAATTCAACGATTCAAAACGAAATTGACTATATGAGCCGTAATTGGGAAAATGCTTTTGTGCATAGCTTCGTGGATAAAGGCAATATTATTAATATTCATCCAACAGATTACGGAGTTTGGGGAGCAGGTCGTTTTGCCAATGCACGTTTTGTTCAATATGAATTGGTTGAGCACAAAACATTTGATGAATTTGCTCGTTCTATTAATAATTACGCCTATTATACGGCCTACATCTTAGATAAGTACAAGTTACCAATTGATAGCGCTGAAACAGATGGTGTGGGAACGGTTTGGACGCATAATGCAGTCAGCAAATATCTCGGTGGTACAACGCATACCGATCCAATTGGTTATTTTAACAAATGGGGCTATAGCTACAATGAATTCTTGGCGTTAGTGACTGAGAAGTACAACGCGATGAGTAAAGATACCATTTTGTCTAATGTACCATTTGCCGCTACCACCTATGCGCAAGTTAAAAGTGCCGCTGGAAATACTGTTTGGTCCGCTCCCTTTAATACAGCCGGATCAAGCGAAGTAAATCCACTTTCTGCGTACACTGGTAAAAATTTAAAACTGTTACGCGAAGCAAAAACCCAAAGTGGCACATGGTATCAGTTTAGCATTGATGGAAGAACGATTGGCTGGGTCGAGAATAAAGCGGTCGCTACATTCTATACACCTAGCATGGAGCAAACAGCTAATCTAACTCGCTACGTCAACGTCCCAACTGAATCTGTTTATTATTTCCCCGTAATCGATAGTTCGATGCGTAAAGGAACATTAGCTTCCTATACGAATAAGCCATTACTTGCACACAAGCAAATCACGCTAAATGGGACATTGTGGTACCGACTAATGAATGGCTCAGAGGCTGTCGGTTGGGTTCGTGCATCCAGTCTTACAAGCACAGTTTATGATCAAATTATTTATGATAAAACAATGGGTGCTACAACATACGCTAGTGTCAAAACTGCGACTGGAAACAATGTCTGGACTGTACCGAATGGAACACTCGGTGCTAAAGTGGTCAATCCGCTTTCTAGCTACAACGGCAAAAATTTAAAACTAATTCGTGAAGCAAAAACAAGTAAAGGTATCTGGTACCAATTTGCCATCGATGGCAAAACAATAGGTTGGGTAGATAGTAAGGCTGTTTCAATATTTTATACGCCGAGCATGGAACAAACAGCGAATTTACCGCGTTATGTCGCACTGCCAAAAGATTCCGTTTATTACTTCCCAGTAGTTGACAGCTCTACTAGACGTGGCGATTTAACAAACTATCTGAACTTAAAATTAACAGTGCACAAACAAATCACGCTGAATGGAACACTTTGGTATCGATTAATAAATGGGGCTGAGTCAATTGGCTGGGTACGCGCAGTAAGCGTTACGCCAACCAACTACGACCAACCCGTATACGACAAAACATTAACTGCATATGGCAAAACAAAAACGACTGCCAATCAATATATTTGGAAAATAGTTCCAAATACGTATGGCGTTAATTCTAAGATTGCACCACTTTCTAATTACAGTGGTAAAAAGCTCCGCATCTTGCGTGAAGCAAAAACAACTGGTGGTCTATACTACCAAATCAGCTCGAACGGTCAACTTCTTGGCTGGGTAGATGCAAATGCCATCACCAAATTTTATGATGCTGTGATTGCTGAAAAGCCAGTAAATTTAACGAAAAAAAGTAGCTAATCCATCTGGTATACTCTACTCATTCCCTGTTGATGATCCACCGATTAAAGTCGGAACGCTTACTAATTTTGCTAGTAAAACATTAACTGCAGATCGTCAAGCAAATATTGAAGGAAAAGTATGGTACCGCCTCAAAAATGGAAACGTCGTTATTGGTTGGACCTTAATGGCAAACCTCAAATAATAGAAAAAGCAGTAAATCCGCTCGAAAAATGGATTTACTGCTTTTTCATATTAGAAATTAAAATTATCTGGATCTGGACCCGTGCGCTCATCTTGATTTAAGCTGTCGATTAGCGCCATCTCTGAATCCTTCAATTCAAAATCAAAAATATTCGCATTTTCAATAATACGATTTTGGTGGACAGATTTTGGAATCGTCACAATACCATGTTGTAAATCCCAACGTAAAATAACTTGAGCTACAGATTTTTCATAGATTTTTGCGATAGAATTAATAACGCTATTATTGAGGATTTTTCCACTACCAAGCGGGCTCCATGCTTCCACCACTATATTCTTGTCTGCGCAATATTTGCGTAATGGCTCTTGAGACAACAAAGGATGCAGTTCAATCTGGTTTACCATTGGCGCAATTTTAGCATCTTTTAGCAACTCATCCAAATGATGTTCATGAAAATTACAAACACCGATAGCACGTACTTTTTTATCCTCATATAGTTTTTCGAAGGCACGCCAAGTATCTACAAATTTACCTTCCACTGGCCAATGAATTAAGTATAAATCAACATAATCTAAACCTAACTTCTCCAAGCTAGTATCAAAAGCAGCCAATGTTGATTCATAACCTTGGTCAGCATTCCATAATTTCGTCGTTACAAAAAGACTATCGCGTAGCACGCCTGATTCTTTAATCGCGCGACCAACGCCCTCTTCATTCTTGTAAGCAGCTGCTGTATCAATGCTCTTGTACCCCGTTTCAATTGCCCATTTCACGGAATTCACTGCTTCTTCCCCATCATTTACACGCCAAACACCGAAGCCAAACTGCGGCATTTTTACGCCATTTGCAAGTGTCACCGTATCATTCATGTTCATTTTATCAGCCTCCCGATTTCTATTTACCTCTCTACTATACACCTAGTGCCCCCCAGAAATGCAAGCCTTATGCATCCTCGCTTGAAGCACATAGAAAAAACATCGCGAAAAAAAAGGAGGAAACCGCGATGGTCAAAAGGGAGTTTTATTGGATGAACAACTACTAAAAAGGGAGAAAAGTAATTACTACCCTCTTTATATCTTTTAGAATACAGGTCATACATAATAAGCAATCAAGAAACAGACTAGAAGTTCATGAAAAATAATTAACGATTACCTTTGCAAAAAAAAACCAAGCAGGTAGGGGAACCAACTTGGGAAAAAGGAGTTTAGATTTCCTATTGCTAAAAAGGGGGAAAAGCAATAAGTAATCTTATTTACATTTTCTATATTACATCAGCCACCTAACATTGGGAGGAAAATCACATGAGAGTTCTATTAAAATTTGTGAATCTATTCATGTGAACTACCAATATGGAAGCTTTTCTTCGTCAATAAGGAAATCGATAGAGCGAGCAGAATAACGATATACACTAACGAAATGAACAAATTTCCCACAAAATAACCCTTCGTATCTCCCGTCATAATAATACTCGTGGCATTGGCGCTCAAATAAGCAGGATTGAACATTTGTCCCCAACCAGAAATTCCGCTCACTAATTCTAGAATTATCACGCCACCTGCACCTATTATCGCAACAACTGCTGCGCTTCGAAATACGATTCCTAAAAACAGTACAATGGATATTATCGATAGTAGCCATACAAAATAAACACCAAATCCGGCTAAAATACTCGTCATTTCAATTTCACCATACAACAAGAAAACATAATAATACGCTGCAAAATAGCCTAGCCCTAACGAAATAAATGCTAATAAGGCTTGTGAACACCATTTTGCTAAAATATATTCCCACGCTTTTACTGGTCTTGTTAGAATAAATGCAAGCATACCGTTATTCTTCTCAGAAATAATCGCACCCATCCATGCGACAATTAAAATAATGATTCCTAGCTGGTCAAATTGAGAAGATAGTGTCCCAGCCATAACTTGTTGTGCATTTACTCCACCCATCAAGTCTGCAATAGCTTCTCCTTGCTCACTTCCACCGCTACCCACAGCTCCCATAATCTGTGGTAAATAATACATCATCAACGGTTGCATCATACCAAGAATCGCAAACACAACCGGTAACCAAACCCATTTTAAACTTCGCCATTGTTCCATCTGCTCCTTTAAGAAAAGTGTTCTCATGTTGTTCATTTCTCCACCATCCTTAAAAACACATCTTCCAACGTTTCCTGCGCCTGGCTCACACTCGTCCAAGCTATCCCGGTCGCCATCAACACGCGTAAAATAGCTTCACGTGCCACACCAACATCTCCTTGGTAATGCAAATATATAGCACCATGCTTTTGCTCCATTCGGCTAATTGCAACCTCTTTTGCAATAGCTAGCTCAAATTTTGTCGTATCAGCATCACTCCGCAATACAAAAACAGACGCAGCATTTGCTTGCACCAAATTAGCAATCCGGTCGTCTGCTACAATCTCGCCTTCTCGAATTATGCAGACCCGTTCACATACTTCTTCAACATCCGCCAATATGTGCGTAGAAAATAGTAATGTCGTTTTACCTTTTAAAGACTGAATCAGTTGGATGATTTCACGACGGCCAATCGGATCAAGTGCTGAAACAGGCTCGTCCATAATTAACAACGCCGGTCTATGCAAAATTGCCTGAGCAATACCTAGTCGCTGTCTCATTCCTCCTGAGAAAGTAGCAATTTTCTGCTTAAGATTTGCATCCAGTCCAACTTGCGCCAACACCTCTGGAATCCGTTCGCTTAAATCCTTCTTATCCATTTCCGAAAGCTTTCCCATAAACTGTAACGCTTCTGTCGCTGTCATCCACCCATAAAAATTAGGGTATTGAGGTAAAAAGCCGATTTGTCGCTTCATGTCAGCATGCTTTCCACCACAAATCTGAATCTCCCCACTATTAGGATTAATCATATCCACAATCATCTTTAAAATTGTCGTCTTTCCAGCACCGTTCGGCCCAAGAAGCGCTACACACTCTCCTGTAACCAATTGGAAATCAATGTCCTTCACAGCTTGATAATCCTCAAAGCGCTTCGATAAATTAGTAACTTCTAGTATTTTTTCCATTAGCGATAATCCTTCCGGCCCAAAATAAAGTAAATGATTGGTCCAAATGTACTCACAAATAAAATTAGAATCAACCATAAAACTGGATTTTGCCGGCTACTCCAATAACGAATCAAGTCCACCAAAGCTGTCACTGTTAATATTGCGTATAAAATAAATAATGGTGCTAGTAGTGCTAGAGTATTCGACATAATAATCACCCTTTCCGATCGCATCTGTTATACATATAATATAACAGATGCAAATAAAAGTCAACCACAAAAAAAGCCGAGCGTACACAAAACGTACTACTCGACCTAAAAATTATTTTTTCAATGATGCTGCAATAAAATCCCGGAATAAACGCTGTGGACGCGTTGGGCGCGAAATAAATTCTGGGTGATATTGACATGCCACAAACCAAGGATGATCCGTGATCTCCACAACCTCGACAAGGCGACCATCTGGACTCGTTGCCGATACAGTCATCCCTGCATTTTCTAATTGCTCGCGATACTCATTATTAAACTCATAACGATGACGATGACGTTCTTCAACCAATGTTGTACCGTAGGCCTCCGCAGTTTTTGTTTCCTCTTTAATTCGAGCTGGATAAAGGCCTAAACGCAACGTACCGCCCATATCTTCCACATGCTTTTGCTCTGGTAATAAATCGATAATCGCGTGTGGTGTTTTCGGATCGATTTCCGCCGAATTCGCGCCTTCTAATCCCATTACATTACGCGCAAATTCAATTGTCGCCAATTGCATCCCTAAACAAATACCGAAATAAGGTATCTTATTTTCACGAGCAAATTTAATCGCAGTGATTTTACCTTCAATGCCACGATCGCCGAATCCGCCAGGGACTAAAATACCGTCTGCACTACCAATCTTTTCTTGCACATTTTCAGGTGTGATTTCTTCTGAATCCACCCAATCAATTTGTAGTTCAGCATCATTTGCATAACCCGCATGACGCAATGCTTCTGCAACAGAGAGGTAGGCATCTGGTAAAGCAACATATTTACCAACCAGCGCGATACGAACTTTTTTCGTCAAGTTTTTCACTTTATGAACAAGTTCTTCCCACTCTGCCATATCAGCAACTGGAGCTTCCAACTGTAAGTGATCCAGTACGATTTGATCCATCTTTTGTGCTTGCAATGAAAGGGGGACATTATACAATGTTTCCTCATCTCGTGCCTCAATAACCTCCGAAGCTTTTACATCACAAAATAGAGCGATTTTTTCTTTCATTTCTTGAGAAACTGGTTGCTCTGTACGTACAACAATAATATTTGGCTGAATACCATAACTACGAAGCTCTTTCACACTATGCTGTGTAGGTTTCGTTTTCATCTCTCCAGCGGCTTTGATGTAAGGTATCAAAGTAGTATGAATGTAAAGCACGTTCTCAGCACCCACATCGCTTTTAATTTGGCGAATAGCCTCAATAAACGGCAATGATTCGATGTCACCAACTGTTCCGCCGATTTCCGTAATAATAATATCAGAATCCGTCATACGCGCCGCACGGAAAACCCGATCTTTTAATTCATTCGTAATATGTGGAATAACTTGCACCGTTCCTCCAAGATAATCGCCACGACGCTCTTTCTTAATAACCTCGGAATAAACTTTCCCCGTTGTTACATTGCTGTACTTGTTCAAATTAATATCGATAAAACGCTCGTAATGACCTAAATCCAAGTCAGTTTCTGCACCATCATCTGTTACAAAAACCTCTCCATGTTGATAAGGACTCATCGTCCCAGGATCGACGTTAATATAAGGATCAAATTTTTGAATCGTTACACTAAGTCCTCGGTTTTTAAGTAGTCTACCAAGTGAAGCAGCCGTAATCCCTTTACCAATCGATGAAACGACGCCACCTGTTACAAAAATATACTTTGTCATTGTTCTAAAATCTACTCCTTTCGCCTTATCGAAATTCATTTTCGGGGTGGAGAACCTTTACTTGCAAAACATCATTGCTAAAAAAAGAAAAATGTGCAATCCATTCCCATTACACAAAAAGAAAACGCCCCACTCACTCGTTATTTCCAAGTAAGGGAGCGTAATATTTATATCCGTCCTTATAAAAAGGAGCCCAAATAAAATATTACATAGCCGGCGCAAATAAGTCAACCCTTTATTTCATGAAAACGTCCTCAAGCATTGCAATCAAAGGTAAAAAATATTTTTCAAGAGGCTATCATTTTCCATAAAAAAACCTGCCTCTTAGTTCAGAAGCAGGTATCCATTTTTTACTTCTCGAATTCGTCCTCAAACTCACTATCATCTTCCACGATAGTTGTTAAATCTCCTTCGATTCCATCAGGTAAATGATCACTCTCTGGGTCATCATCATCGTCTCCAACAAGCCCATCCGTAAGAACAACTTCTTCTTCTCCAAGCTCTTCTACCATGTCGTCGTCTTCATATTCAATGTCATCATCTAGAATATCTTCATCGATATCCTCATCATCTTCATCATCCGACTTACGTTTTTTCGTTTTAGTCTGCGTCTGAACTTCTTCATCAATCGCATCAATCGGGTACCACGCGCGTAGCCCCCAAGTATTATTACCAAGAGAAATAAAATTACCCTCAATATTCATATCCGTGTAAAATTGAACAAGTCTATCTCTCATTTCGCCTTCGCTTAAATCAAGAAATTTCGTAATCTCATTCACAATGGCCTGGAATGGCATTACTTCTCTTCTGTTTTCAAGAACATAGTGCGCCACTTCAATCAAAGATAACTCTTTACGTTCTTCATTTGTCAATTGGCTCAAATCCAAAGCTGGCACGCCCCTTCTATAATAAAAAATTATTTCCTAAACTACATTTTTTCTGACTCTACCTATTCTACATGTAAATGACGCCGAACACAATAAAATTATAACATACTCTGAAATAATCCCTACACCATTTTCATATTCAAAGCTTCGTCAGTACACAATAACCAATATAAAACAGCAAAATGGCAAGCAATAGTATCGGGATAGAGCCTAATTGCATGCTATATAAAATCGCCGTCGCAATGACAAGTAGCAAAAAAATGATACATATGAAAACGATATAGCGCATAATTCGCAAAACCCCGATCTAAAATTTGTCTAAATGTTTGCCTCGTAAAAATCCTAATTACATTTTCTCTGGTGCAGAAACACCAAGTAATGTGAGTCCGTTACGCAAAGTAATTTGAGCCGCCTTAATCAAAGCAAGCCGTGCTTCTGAAATTTCTTTATTCTCCACATCTAGAACCTTATTCGCATTGTAGAAACGGTGGAATGTCGTTGCCAAATCATTCAAATACCGCACAATTCTGTGTGGAATTCTTTTTTCCGCCGCTTCTGCGACAACATCTGGAAATTCACCCAGCACTTTTAATAAGTTGTAATCTACTTCAGAATTTAATAAAGAAACATTTGCGTCCTTATCTAACGCAAAACCTTGCTCTATTCCTGAACGCAAAATACTTGAAATCCGAGCATGCGCATATTGCACGTAGTAAACCGGATTCTCTGTAGATGTTGATTTTGCAAGACCCATATCAAAATTCATATGTGTATCCGAACTACGCATTGCAAAGAAATAGCGTGTCGCATCCAATCCAACTTCCTCAATTAAATCGCGCATTGTAACAGATTTTCCAGTACGCTTGCTCATCTTCACTTGTTGGCCATTTTCATAAAGATGAACCAATTGAATAATCTCCACTTCAAGATGATCTGGACTATATCCCAAACTCTGAATTGCAGCGCGCATCCGTGGTATGTAACCATGATGATCCGCTCCCCAGACGTCAATTAGAACATCAAAGCCACGCTCTAATTTGTCCAAGTGGTACGCAATGTCCGGTAAAAAGTACGTATAACTACCATCAGATTTGATAAGAACACGATCCTTATCATCGCCAAACTCAGTTGTTCGAAGCCACGTCGCACCCTCTTCTTCAAAAATATATCCATTATCCCGCAGTTTCGCGAGTGCAGGCATAATCTTATCATTATCATATAATGTTGTCTCCGAGAACCAACTATCAAAGTGAACCCGAAACTCTGCCAAGTCATCACGTAATTTAGCCGTTTCGAATGCCAGCGCCTCTTTACGGAAGAGCTCACGTCTTACATCAACATTTTCTTTTACATACGTATCACCGTATTTACCTGCCAACTGTTTCCCTAAATTGATAATATCCGCTCCACGGTAACCATCTTCTGGAAAAGGGGCTTCAATACCGAGCGCCTCTAAATACCGCGCTTCTGTTGACAAAATCAGATTATTAATCTGATTTCCTGCATCATTAATATAATATTCCCGAGACACTTTATAACCTGCCATTGTCAAAATGTTAGCTAAAGAATCTCCAATTGCAGCTCCACGCGCATGGCCTAAATGTAAATCGCCCGTCGGATTTGCTGAAACAAACTCAATTTGAAATTGCTTTCCTTTCCCAGTATCACTCTCACCATACGTATCGTCTGCTTCCATTATGACAGGTATTAAAGCCGTCAAATAAGCATTATCTAAGTAAAAATTAATAAATCCAGGACCTGCAATTTCAATTTTGTTAATAAGTACATGACTTTCCCCAATTGCGGCTACAATACTATCAGCAATTGCTCGCGGTGCCTTCTTAGCTACACGTGCCAACTGCATCGCGATATTAGTTGAGTAATCTCCATGTTGTTTATCTTTTGGAACTTCTAGTAATACGGCGGGTACCTCCGATTGCTCAATACCCAATCCTTGTATCACTGCATCATTAATAATTGCAATTAAATCTTGTTGACCTTTCTGACTAACATTCATTCTTTATCCTCCTCTAAAGTCATCGAGACATCAAAAATGCCAATGTTTACACCTCTGTCTAGTAATTCGTATTGAAAATTAATCTTTCCAGAAAAACCAGCTTCCTGCACATAAGCCTCTTCCATATTCAAAAGTTCAGACTCCATCATCAGCTTGCCAACTCCGTAATCTACACTAACAGTACTTCGTTTACGCTCTCTAAAAAAGTGCATACGCATATTAACCGCACCACTACGCATCAGCAAAACTTCTTGATCTGTTATTTTCAAGACGGTTCTAATCATACCCGCTTCTTGTTCTTCTTCATAATGAAGGTAGCGACTTCCTGTTGTATGATCTAAATAAAATACACCAGACAGCGTCAACTCCGTAATTTCCTCTTCCATTTCTTGCTTAGAAATTGTCTTTAAACGCAGCAGTACTGACGTTTTTTCCTTATTACCCACGCTCTAAAGTCCCCCCATATAATTTCGAATGCACTACATTATAGTTAAAATCAGGCTAAAACGCAACCTCAGATTTGAAAAACAAGATAGTAAAAACTAAACATTTCCCCTGTAATCCAAGGAATAAGCGTATTAAAAATCGGTGATATCGTATACTTCGAAAGCGGTGTAATAACAAGAATTAAGAAAAATAACAAGGCATAATTTTCATAAGCTTGCACTTTTAATCGCCATTTCAAAGGCAAAAATTCGGATAAAATTTGATACCCATCCAAGGGCGGTAATGGCAACAAGTTAAAAATAAACAAAATCAGATTTAATGATACAAACAGATTGCAAAAATGTAAAATAATTTGCGAATAAGCTACATCCATCTGTAAAAACAAAAGGTAAAGTCCTATTCCAATGAAAGCAAGTAGTAAGTTACTAACTGGGCCAGCCAAGCTTACTACCACACTTCCAACTTTTCGATATTTCATTTTATACGTATTAACCGGTGTTGGCTTTGCCCAACCGAATCCAGCAATGATAACAAAAATAAAACCAATAGGGTCAACATGCTTTAATGGATTAAACGTAATTCTGCCCTCATTCTTTGCAGTATCATCTCCAAATAGTAAGGCAACCCATGCATGAGCAAGTTCATGTATCGTAAATGCAATTAAAAGTGTTACTATCACATAAGGCAAATCTTGTAGCGAGTAGGCCAAAAAATTATCCATGTATAATCTCCTTTTAGTATTGTAGTCCTTTAATTATGTTATAATACACTCATTAAATCAATACTTAGGAGTGAATTTCATGCCGTTCGTAACAATAAAATTTCTGGAAGGTCGAACAGATGATCAGAAGAAAGCTGTTGTCGAAGAGGTGACAGAGGTTGTTGCTAAGAATCTGGGCGCGCCAAAAGAAAATATCCACGTCTTCTTAGAAGAAATGAAAAAAAAAGATTACGGTGTTGCTGGCGTTCGCAAATCAGATATTTAAAACGCTTAGCGATGCCCTTATCCAGAAGGGGCGCTGTCTCATAGCATGAGTGTATGTTATGAGACAGCGCTTTTTCTAATCTTAGTAGCGTTTGTGCTCTTTCAAAGAATGAGCATGTATCAAACTAACAATTTCCTCAGATATTGCGGCATTAATACGTCCACTTTCTATAAAATCAAGCGGATAATAAAGTTTAATGTCTATACGACGTTTACCAGCGATAGCTTCGACTATGGGTGATTCCGTAGACAGTTCATGCAATTCTCCATTTGGCATTAATAATTGAATAGGCGACCTCCCAGCGACGTCCCCTGGTTCGTATAGATCATATGGTAAATCCGATGTCGAATCAATAACCAGATAATACTCTGGATCAATATCCGCCTGTTCCAACAACCCCTTCAACTTCAAATAAAGCTCTGCATCCACTTTCGAATCATAATTAATATACTGTAGTAACCTTCTATTCAAAAATCGACTACATAAATCACTCAAAATAGCATCTTCTTCGTACTGCCACACCGAAAAGAAATACATTAAAACTGTGTCATCTAGTGTGATATATTCCTCCAATGAAACATCCCGATTCAAAAACGGTAACAGTTGCACAGGTGTCTGAATAAAATGGTAGCCTCGTTCATGCAAATTCTGTGCTCGCTCTAGTATTTTCCACAGCAAGACCTCTGCGCTTCGACTGACTGGATGGAAATAAACTTGTTGATACATCTGGTAGCGACTCACAATGTAATCTTCCACCGCATGCATTCCTGACGCTTTAATAATGACACCGTTCCCATCCGGGCTCGGCCGCATCACACGCATAATTCGCTCCATATCAAAATTCCCATAACTAACCCCAGTATAGTAGGCATCTCGTAGTAAATAATCCATTCGATCCGCATCAATTTGGCTAGAAATAAGCTTCACTAGTGTCTGATTTTGATATGTTTTATTAATAACAGCCGCCACTTTCTCTGGAAAATGAACGCCAGCACGTTCCAAAACTGTCCGAACTTCTGTATTTCCAGTTATAATTGCCATTGTGTAATGCTCATGATTCGTACTAAAAAACTTTTTTCAAACGCGTGAGAAAAAGGACCGTGCCCTAAATCGTGTAATAATGCCGCACATAAAGCTACCAAACGCTCTTCATTATCCCATTGAAGTTCATTTGCAAACTTACCTTCTACAATATGCCTCGTTATCTCATATACGCCTAAGGAGTGATTAAATCGACTATGCTCTGCCCCATGAAACGTTAGAGATGTTGTTCCTAACTGATGGATTCTACGCAAACGCTGAAATTCTTTTGTCGCTATCAAATCCCAAATAATCTGATCAGAAACATGCACGTATCGATGCACAGGATCTTTAAATACTTTTACTTCGGGTAATCGTGTCTCTAAGTATGCCACATGTCATCTTTCCTCTCTATACTAATTCATAGATTTGCTAAAATCTCAGCGTATCGACAAACATTCATTGTTGGGATTGTTCGAAGTAAGATTAGTTACAATCCCAATATGCAGGAGAGCAGAGCGAGCCTGTAAACATTTCCGGTACGCTTCCACACTTTGTTTCGCATAACCTCTCACATGTTCGGGGATATATTTTCAGTCAACATACCCACGTATGCTCTGCTCCAGTGCTCGACTTCGCCTGGAATTTAAGCTTTTGGCGACACTCTGAAGTTTGGCGAAAAATCATGTGAGGTAGTTTTTCTACAGTCTAAAATTTGCTAAAACCTTTTCGTTCCTTAATATCAGCCGTTCATAATAACTCACGTACCAGTCCAATTCTTCTCCCATCAATCGACTCGACTCCAAGCGCTCCGCGAAATGATATAACGCATTAAGAAGCTTAACCATCACATCGTTCACCTCAAGCGGCTCATCAAAAAGCTCAGATAACGTAGTCATAACAGCAGGATTAACATCTGGATATGCATACTTCTCTTGCTTGTCTTTCCCACTAATACGATAAAATTCACGAATCAACTCCGCTCGTTTCTGCTGATCACCATTTACAGCCAAATATATTTGAACAGCAACTCCCTTAGCCATTCGACGTTGAGATATACCTGCAAATTTCTTACCATCAATACTTAAATCATAACTACCTGGACAATAAGAACCTACTATTTCACGTGCTTGCATCTTATAAGCAAATGTAGGAAACATGTATTTAATAAGCGCAAACATCGTCTCATAACCTCGATCAATCGCAATTCCTCGATCAACATCAGGAAAAACTAACGAAAGATTGAGTACGCCTGCGTCTAGCACTACTGCTAAACCGCCAGAATTCCGTACAACAGCACGATACCCTTGTTCTCTAAAGTAAGCAATTCCTTCTTTTAAATCTGGTAACTTCGTATCTTGTATTCCCATTGAAATGGTATCGTGATGTACCCAGGCTCTTGTTGTCGGTGGAGAAATTTCGCTTCCAACTGATCGGCATAATGTGTCATCGGTTGCGAATGACTGCAAGGCATCAAATGCAATTTGCACTGTCGTTTGATCAATAAACCGCCAATTTTCTTGTTTTAATAAATCAAGTCCTTCTTTCATTTCATTGACTCCATTCCAGTAATCTTGTTGTTATTATAGCATACTCCCACCATGATTTGGAGAGCACTGGGCAATTTCGCATTCTAAATGAAATCATGGATTTTCAACCCCTGATTCGATTATTTTACGCGCTTCTTGTTGCTCGTCAAGATAAATTTGGCTACTAATACAGTGGCTACTAATTTCCCTAGTCGATTCCAGTTCTGCTTCTTCACGATAATCGCCTCCTTACTCTCTTAGTTTAAGTTGTTTTACTATAATTAACAAATATGCCGATTTTAATCATAAAAAAGCCCCAGCATAGAAGCTCGGGCAAAGATTTAAAACCTAGGGAGTTTTAAATGAGTATATACTTAAAAAAATCTTACCACTCGTAACGGTCGTGCTTGCTTGTATTACGACGGTTGCAGTTACGTGGGTTGCCCCAAATACGATAGAGCAAGTAAACGACAAGCGCTAAACCTAGAAGTGGAAATAAGAAATGCATCGTGATACCAATAACTTTGAATAAGATGTTAAGTCCGATAATAGCTAGAATAACAGTGAATAAGTATTTGAAAAAATTGTTCATTTTTATGACCTCCAAGTTTTTTATATCAACTTTTAAAGTTAGGCATGATTAAAATCTATGTGAAATCGTTTATAAGTCACGATTAATTTTTAATGTCTATAATTTGAGCTGTTGATGACTCAGCTGGAATGGTAGTATGTAGCTCTGTGGTTTTTAGTGGTACGATGATTGGCTGTGTTTGCGTTCCAACTAGCAACATAATGAGTACTGCTGACATTAAACCGAAAATCCCTTTTTTCACGTCGTTCACGCCCTTTTGTTTAGTTGATAAGTTTATTATAGCTGGATTTATTTTTTTAAACGATAGGCTATGGACTGAAAATTGGTAGGTCCTAGGTCGGATTGTTGGAGGCGTTTGAACAAAGTGAATTACGCCTCCAATATGCATGTGAGCAACGCGAACATGTAATCCCTCCGCTGGCGTTTGAACAGGCCTTACTCCGAAACAAAGCAACATCTTTCCGCAAAACACGGAACAACACGAATTACGCCTCCAATATGCATACAAGCATGTCATTCGCTACATTCTTCCCTTGGAACATACTTCAATTAATGATATGATAAATAACAAATCAAATACTTGGAGGAAAAAATGCTAGAAGAAAATAAACCACGGATTTGGACAATTATTTGGGTTTTTGGTGTTTATTTATTATTATCACTTCTTTTCCAGATTGTGAGTATCGTTTGGGATGTCTTAGCTAGGAATGACGCTTTAGATATGGCTGTTACTTGGCACAGCGAGTTACTCAACTTGACAGCAATGTTACTAACACTTTTGATAGCAAGATGGCAAAGAATTCATTTTTTTAGTTGGGAACGTATTAATTGGAAAGGCTTCTTGTTCGCAACGATTGTGATGGCTGTTGCAATTGCAATTAGTTCGGGCATTGATTATCTTGGTCAAAATTTTTCTTCGTATACAGATACACAAAATGAAATTTTATTAGAAGAAGTTTACCTTCATGCTTCATGGTTACTCAGCTTCTTATCGATTGTTATTATCGCGCCTTTCGTAGAAGAAATTATTTTCCGAGGATTCTTGATGCAACAACTGTTTCGTAGTCGGCTATGGCTTGGCTGGATTGTTAGTAGTTTGCTTTTTTGTGCGGCACATGTCCCGACAGATTTCGTCAGTTTCCTTCTATATTTAGTTCCAGGAATTGCGCTTGGCGGGATTCTATATAAAACTAAACGCCTTGAGCTTACTATCTTTGCCCATTCTTTGAACAATTTTATCGCCTTTATCTAGACTAAAAAAGCAACGATTCCGCGTTAGAATCGTTGCTTTTTCCATATTAAATAACAAGTGTAATGACACGATCTCCAGGTTTTACTGTTTCTTCATCGACTACCATAACGTCTAAATATTGATTCGTATTAGTTACGATAATCGGTGTTGTAATATCATAGCCCTCACTCCTGATGCCATCGATATCAAATTCTGTCAGTAATTGTCCTGCTGTAATCTTATCACCTTGCTTTGCGTGTACGGTGAAGTATTTTCCTTCTAACTGAACCGTATCCATACCGATGTGCATGAGAATTTCTGCACCAGAATCGGTTGTTATCCCTACTGCATGTCCTGTTGGGAATACCATTGTTACGACACCATTTGCCGGTGAGTATAGTTTACCTTCTGTAGGTACAATTCCCAAACCTTTGCCTAGAGCACCTGATGAGAATGCTTCGTCTTTAACGTTTACAAGTGAAATAAGTTCACCTTCAAGTGGAGATACTAACACTTCTTGCTCGATTAGCGTTTCGCCTTCTGTTACAACTGGCGTTACGGATGCACTTGTTTCTACTGGATCTTTGAAGCCAAAAATAAATGTTAAAACAAGTCCTAGAACAAAGCTGACAACCATCGCTACTATAACCATCCAGAATTGTGTTCCGATTGGGCTACCTGGTTCGATGAAGTTCGGGATACCGAAGATACCTAATCCACCCATGATATAACTTTGTGACCCTGCAAGTCCGATGATTCCGCCACCAACTGCACCACCGATACAACTCATGATAAACGGTTTTTTAAGCGGTAGTGTAACCCCGTATATCGCGGGCTCTGTCACACCAAAAATTCCGGAGATGAATGCTGGAAAGCCGAGCGTTTTGATTTTTTGATTCTTTGTTTTTAGGATGACTGCTAGAACAGCACCAATTTGTGCGAAAGATGCACCGAAAGTCATAGCTAAAATTGGGTCTGCATGTAGTGTGGAAATATTGTTGATTGCTACTGGAACAAGTCCCCAATGAAGTCCGAAGATAACGAATACTTGCCAGAAGCCACCTATGAATAGACCCGCAATAACTGGACTTAGATTGTAAATCCATAATGTTCCTTGTCCCAGCAAATCGCCTGCCCATACTGCAATTGGGCCGATAACAATAAATGTTAATGGTACAACAATTAATAATGTAAAGAATGGCACTAGGAAAGTCTTTACTACATCTGGAATAATTTGTTTAAGCCCTTTTTCAACTTTTGAGGCAAAAAATGTTGCTAAAATAATTGGAATAACTGAGGAAGCATAGTTCATTAGAATAACTGGTATCCCAAGGAATGTAACGTAAACTGGTGATTCGAAAAGTGTACCCGCAAACAGTGTGTATAACGGTTTACCCGCTGTTAATCCTGCAAGCGCTGGATAGACTAGCGCGCCACCAATGGCCATCCCGACGAATATGTTGCCGCCGAATTTCTTGATTGCTGTGTAACCTAGGAAAATCGGGAAGAAGTAAAACAGTGAATCCCCAATTGCGTACAAGATTTGGTAGGTTCCAGATGTTTCTGTAACCCAACCAAATGCTAGGAACATCGATGCGAAACCTTTAATCATACCAGTTGCAGCTAATACGCCTAGTACTGGTGTAAATACACCTGAGATCATGTCGATAAATCTGTTGAAAAGATTACCCCCACTTTCGCTCGCTGCTCCTTCTGCACCATCAGCAGAAATGCCGCCAACTGCAAGTACTGCCGCGTATACATCTGGTACATGATTACCGATAACAACTTGGTATTGACCACCGCTTCTTAGTATCGAGATAACGCCATCCATTTTTTCTAACTCTTCTGTTTTCGCAATACTCTCATCTTTCAGTTTAAAACGCAAGCGCGTGATACAATGGAATACACTGTTAATATTATCTGTTCCGCCGACTTTCTCAAGAATGTCCTTAGCGAGCTGTTCATATTTCATAATATAAACCTTCCTTCTTACCTTATTTTTGCACAAAGAAAAACCCAAACCGTTTCGCAGGAGAATACATGCGTATCCCACGAATCAGCTTAGGTAATGCCCGTAGATTGGTAACAATCCTTTGCGATGAATATAATATATCATAGGTTGAAAACGATTACAAGTACTTTTAAAAAAATTTTTTGTTTTTATTTGGAGCTTAAAAATTGGCATCCTTATTTGACTTGATAAATGATGGTGGTATTTACTCTATAATTTCCTTTTGCCTCTGTTATTTGGAGTTTAATTGGGGTTCCACGAACGAGTTTAATTGGTATGCTGAAATTTCTTGCACTACTTTTGTTTAGTTTCTGTTCGGTAGTAATTGCTTTGCCTGCCAGATTTGTGATTCTGATATATTTCGTTTTCGTTTCATCGGCATTCCAAATGATGGTTCCTTTTAGTGCATTTTTAGAGTATGCGATTGATTTTAAAGTCGTTCCAATGTTGTTTTTCGCTGTTTGATAAGGTCTACCATTGTTCGTGTTGTTATTTAGAAAAAGAAGTTGAAGCGCGTCTTTCCTGCTAGTCGAGGCACCATCCACAACACTTCCTAAATTTGTAGTTCTAATTTTATTGTTAAAAACAGATAGTAGCGCAGTTGGGTAATATGTTGTACGCCGATTTTCAGTTATTGGCACTTCACGAACATTGATGAGAGAACGATAGTAGTTGTTTATTTTACCAATAATCCGGAAACTATTGGATTGGATTGTGATGCCATTTAAGTTAGGTGGATCACTTATCCCTGCAAAAATACGAACAGGGTAATCGATATTTCTGGATGTAAATGTATTACCAATCAGCGTGATCGCTTTTGGGCGGGTTAATGTGTTGCTTTTGCGCATGTTGGTCGTGAAGAAAGCGAATGTATCTGGACTGTCAATATTGATGGTATTGCCTTGGTACAATACGTATTGAGCACCACTCGCTCTTATAGCGGTATATCGTGCGTAGCGTGGCACTGTTTTGAGCCGCCATTTTTTTTGCGATTAGTGGATTATTCGGATTGACTTTATTTGCACTGGCCGAGAGATTTATTTGATTGTTTCTAACGGTAATATATTGATTCATCGGGCCGTAACTGTCAATAGCAGAGTCCTGCATACTGTCAAGTGTTTGACCACTTTTTTTTGACGGCATCATAATGATAGCTACCATATCGTTGCATCCAATCGATGACTTGGTTATTTGTAATATTAATATTGCTGTTGCCATAATAAGCGAAAATACCTGTTCTGCCAAGGTTCTTTATTCGATTTTTTATAATAGTGATGTTGTCTGTGTAAGTTAATGAAATACCATTTTGTAATCCTGAATTTAAAATTAGATTATTCTGGATAATTATATTTTTGGCTTTCGCGACATTGATGATACTTGAGCCAACATTATTTGCATTGAATATCATATTAGTAATCTTGATATTGGTTTTTAAAGCTTTTTTAGTTATCGCTTTATAACCAGCGCTTGTCTCTGCCTTTGTAGCCATTCCTATATTTAATAGGTTATCTTGATAAAAGTTAGTCGGATTGGTTAAGTAGTTGAATTTAGATATATTAGGGTTATATTGTAGGCTAAAATTTTGTAGGGTTATGTCCGTCACCGATTCTTGACTTGTTGGTGTGGAATCTGTTGTCATTGGGGCGTTATTCATGGTTAGCATTGTCGCTGTGGGAGAAGAAGTTGGGCCTGTGAGGATGATATGTGACTTCAAAATAATTTTACCGTTTATATAAAATAAACCAGCTGGCAAGGTTACCTGTTTTGCTTTCGATATCGATGTTTGATTGATTGCATCTTGCAATAGTTTTCCATTTTCTGTTGCGATTTCTGGTGTTGTGCCTTTTATTAGTGGGACTATATCTGCCTTTACTAGCTGCGGAATTAGGAAGAATATGAGAATACTTAAAATAAAGCTTGTGCCATACATGATGTTTTTTTTCATTCGAACCACCGCTTTCTATTTTTTAAAATGTGTCGAAATTGTGTCTTTTTATTATATACCGCAAAAAAAGGTACTCCAAACGCTTTGTTTGAAATACCTTTCTTTTTATTTATTTTTTTGCAATCCATTTATAGTTTTCGGAACCGATTGGATAGGCAAAATAATCTTGAAGAGCCGGTTTTTGTAGATACGCGCGTCCGCCTTGGTAAAGTGGCACTAATGTTGCATTATCTTTTAGTAAAATTTGTTCAGCTTCTAAAAGTGCCTCCCAGCGTTTTTCTGGATTATTAGAAAGTTTGCCTTTTGCACCTAATACTAGCTCGTCATATTTGGCATTAGAAAATCCGGTGTGATTTCCGGGACTGTCTGTCAGGAATAGATTGAGGTATGTCAGTGGATCTGAATAATCTCCGCTCCATCCACCGAGTAGCATTTCATAATCTTGGCTGACGTCTGCTACAAAACTTGCTTTTTGCGTTACTGTTTTGACATTGATAGTTAAGCCTGGTAGGTTCTTTTGAAGTTGGTCTTGCATGAATTCTGTTTGTTGCTTTTCAAGAGATGAGTCTCCGGCTGTTAATACAACTGTTAAGTCAGATTTGCCGATTTCTTTTAATCCTAACTCCCAATTTTTCTTCGCTTCTGTCGGATTGTAGTTCAAAAGATTGCCGTTTTGTTTTCGAAAGTCTTCATTTGTCTTTGGATCAAACATGATTTTCGCAGGTACATTTCCATTAAGTACAGCGGATCCGTTAGCAAGTAAGCGCTCAACCATTGATTGTTTATCGATGGCCATGGCTAGTGCACGACGGATATGGATATTAGCCAAATCGGTTTTCTGCCCATCTTTACCCTGATTCATTTTGAGATAAATAGAGTTTCCTGTAAATTCTTTGTTGAAATCAGAGTCATCTTTATATTTGGAAACAAATTCACCGTCTAGTTCAATGCGGTCTAGCTTGCCTGTTGTATATAGATTTAATGCCTGATTTGTATCTTTTACGACTTGCACATTAATTTTATTTGCTTTTACGTTCTTTTTATCCCAGTATTTATTATTTTTCACGTAATTCCAGTTTTTCTTCGTTCCATCCCAGTTTTCTAACTTAAATGGTCCGTTTGAAATCAGGTTTTCGCTGGATAGTGCATAGCGATCGCCTTGACTCTCGATAAATGCTTGGTTTTGCGGGAAAAATGTGCCTGTTGTTAGCAAGTCTTTGAAAATTGGAACTGGATTCTCGAGATCAACTTGTAATGTCTTATCGTCCAGCGCTTTTACTCCAAGTTGGTCTGGGTCCATTTTACCGTTCAAAATCGGTGTCGCATTCTTCACGATTTCTTCCATTTGCGGTCCATACGCAGCTGCTGATTTGGGGTCAACTACTTTTTTCCATGCATATTCAAAATCGGCTGCAGTTACCGGTGTTCCATTTGACCACTTGGCATCTTCGCGAATTTTGAAAATTAACGTTTTGCCACCATTTTGTTCTTCTGGTTCAGCAGCAGCCATCGCAAGCGCTGGCTTACCATCTTTATCTAAACGGTATAAACCTTCATATATCTGGTTAATTGCTCTAAAACTGACGCTATTATCCGCAGTTGTAGGATTGACGCCTGGTATTTCGCCTGTTTCCATGATGTTAATCGTGTTGCTTTCTTTTTTCTCCGTGTCTTTTGTTGCATCTTTTGACTGACAAGCGGCAAGTAATATGAGTACTAAAAGCATTAGAATGCCTAACATTTTTTTGCGCAAAATCATGTCCCCCTTTGTATTTTGGCCGAAAAAAAGACCAAAGATATGTCTCATTTAAAAGACACGTCTTTGGCTTTATTAAACCATAAACTGTATTCATTGTAAACTGGAACTGTACTATTTTTTATTTAAGTAGACGCCAGATCCGACAATCACAATCGTCATCGATAATAGCGCTGCAAGCATGAAAATAGAAGGGTCATTAAACATGAAGATCCCGAGAAGTAAAAATGTAAAACCTACAACAGATAACGTTATAACAGTTATTTTTCTCAAAATATTTCGTGATCTTGCGTCTATCTTTTTAAAGCCAATGAGTGTGAGCCATAAGAATATTTTTTTGGAATTCGAAAGGTACATCGCAATCAGGACTAGTAGCGCTCCAACAAGTAATAAACTGTAACGTCCTGTAGGAATTTCGTAGCCTAGGCTGAACAGAATAATCGTTAGCTGAATGATTGCCAAAAGGATTAGTAATGCATAAAACATGTACTCAAATTCCAAACGATTATCTGGTTTTACTTTCTCTTTCCCATAGTATTCTGTGCCAGTAAACATCACCATAAGGAACGGAATTAAAATCAAGCCAAGCCATTTTTGGACGAACATATCGGGTGAAAAATCTGTTCCAAAATGTACCGCTATCTCGCTTGGAAGTAAGGGATACGTCGCTAAGGTTAAAACTAGCGTACTATAAATAACCATGCTTGGAAACATTCCAATTCTTTTCATTCGTCTCGCCTCTTTCCTAGTTTAAATTTGGCGATACGCGGCTAATTCAGCTCGATCTTTAGCTATCCTGACATTTTTTTAGCGTTCCTAGATGCGCTGCTGTGTCGTGATAACCTCGCTCTGTCAAAGCACGCGTCGCAGGCAAATATACAACAACTGCAAAACCAGCTCGTGAAAGCTGTTCTACTGTCGTTTTTACACAAAAATCAAAGGCTAATCCACCAACAATAATAAGATCTACATCACGTTCTTGTAAAAATTCAATCACACCAGTCGACATGTTTTCGCGAATATCGTGATAACATGCGCCATATGGATGCAAATCTGGCTCCATTCCTTTCCAAATAAAAAGATCATATTCGGATGGATGTGGCATACCGTCTAGTAATTCAAAACCTAGTGTTCCTGGAATACAATGCTTCACCCAAGTCAAATCAGCATCTGGAAAATCAAGGGGAGATAGCATATCTTCTGGCGCCTCTACTGTCCAAACAGCTTTCTCAGGATGTGCATCTTTACTACCAATTCGAATGGTCCCCAGCGTTGCCATAAATGTTAGCTCAGGTACGATGAGGTGTCCTTCTGGAATCGGTAATTCTGCTGGACAAAGTGGCGTAAAGCCTTTCTGTGCGTCAACATCAAAAGTTGCTATTTTCATGATTCATTACTCCTTTTTGCGATACGTCATCTGCGTAAACTGACCGTATTTTTCAACGGCTTCTAAATGTAGCAATTCTCTCGTCCCTTTTTCAAAAAGGGGGATACCATCCCCCAGAATAATTGGTGCTACAGTAATAATAAATCGATCAATTTGATTTTCATCGAGGAACTTTTTCACCAATTGGGCCCCTCCTACAAGCCAGATGCTCTTTCCTTCTGTATTTTCCAACCAACTTTTGACCGAGCCATTTACAAATGCTGCGTATTCGTCTTTCGTACCCGCTTTTTCATTGGAAAAAACATACACATGCTTCTTACTATATGGAAACGTATCTGTGAGCGTAAACAACTGTTTGTAAGTTGTATGCCCCATCACAACTGTGTCAATCTCATTTAAGAAGGTCATATAACCATTATCACCGTCTCCTTCTATTTCTTCTAGCCACCCTACGCTTCCTTCACCATCTGCTATATATCCATCCAAACTTACTGCTATAAATAATTCAATTCGCTTGTTCGTCATTCTCTTCAAATCCTTTCACCACTAATTTTCCAATTGACTTACCTGATTCTAACATTCGATGCGCTTCTTTTATTGTTGCTGCATTTATCGGTGTTAACACGTGGTTCAATGTTGTTTTCAAAAATCCTTTTTCAAATAATTGTGTGGCTTTTGTGAGGATATCATGTTGGCGCACTTTATCATCCGTATTATATTTGGAGCGAGTAAACATAAATTCGTAACTAACTGTCACGCTTTTATCCTTGATAAGGCTCATAGATACTGGATTTTGCAGTTCTACGACCGAGCAAATATGACCTTGCGGTAAAATAATTTCTTGCATCGCGTCCCAATAAGCATCCGTATTATGTAAGCATAAAATATACTCTACGCCTTCTAAATCGAGCGCCTTTAGTTGGGGTAAAAGTGGTTTGCGATGATTGATAACATGCGTTGCACCTTGCTGCTTAGACCATGTAATGGTCTCATCTCGAGAAGCTGTCGTGATAACTTCAAGACCTGCCCATACCGCAAGTTGCGTTGCAATCGAACCAACACCGCCTGAACCATTGATAATCAGGAGCTTCTTTCCAGCATCCGCGTCAGGATTGATGCGAATACGATCAAACAAAGCTTCCCATGCTGTTATCAACGTAAGGGGCATGGCTGCAGCTTCCTCAATGGATAAATTGATTGGCTTAGCTCCAACAAGATGCTCATCAACAAGCTGGAATTCAGCGTAACTTCCTGGTCTAGTTACATCCCCTGCATAATAAACGGCATCGCCGACTTGAAATAACTCAACGGCATCACCGATTTCAGTCACGATACCCACAGCATCCCAGCCTAAAATTCTTGGCGTTTCTTCCACAGTTACTTTTGATGCACGTAGTTTTGTATCTACAGGATTAACTGAAATTGCTTGGATGCGGACGAGTAAATCATGTCCACTTGCTTTTGGTGTGTCAACTATTACATCTAGGAAACTTTCTTGTGCTTCAATTGGTAAATATTCGTATAATCCTACTACTTTCATTTATAACACCTCGCTCTTTATTATTCCCCGTCTCTTTGGAAATAATCCATGGATTTATAATTTTTTATGGATTAAAAAATGCGAACAGAAAATGTTCGCATAGACGCGAGGTGTAGGGAAAGAAAAAAAAGTCTAAACAAGCGTCCTGTCATGGCTTTCCTACACTTTGTCGTGAATAAACTTTTTTATCCAACCTTTCCAGCATAGTTATGCTAATCCACTAGGTTTCTGCCCTAATATTGAATATGTCGGTAGTCGATATAGAGGAGTGGATTAGCATATTTTAGTGATGGTCAACATAAATAAAGAGAATGAAACATGGACATCTTTCGCCATGTTTCATTCTCTCTTACGCATCAATTATTATTCTAATATCCAGCTTAATAGCCTCTTAATACATCATGAATGCGCTAGTCTTACAATTGACCGACAGTAATCGTTTCTCCCACATAGCCAGGAATTTGAACACCGGCATCAATGGTCACCCGATCGCCATCGCGTAATTTGCGACGTTCACCTTTTTCATCCACGATAAAGCGGGAATACATCTTAAATTTCCC
>NZ_AODK01000027.1 GCF_000525975.1 Listeria rocourtiae FSL F6-920 | reverse complement strand
TCACATGAAGAAAGCGCACATTAAAGCGCAGATGGACGGAAAGAGAATGTGAAATACTTCGAAGGTTCCATCCAGCTATGAATGTGCACGAAATTGCAAAGATGCTGAATAGACCTTATTCTGCTGTTGCCAGAAAAGCTTCTAACATGGGACTGAAAAAGCGAACTTATCCAAATCTATTAGACGCTGAAATTCGAAAGCTTAGCGAATCAGGATACACAGCAAGGGAAATAGCAGAAGAACTAAAATTCCCATTACAAACAATTAGAGAATATCTATGTCGCTGTAAAATTGAATACAAGAAAGAAACGAATGATGCACACATTTGGCGACAATATACGCAATCAAAATCAAAAAGGAGTAAATACCATGCTAACAACTGAAAATATCAATCATTTGCTGGGCATTAAAGAAAGTTACCAAGCATCCGATAAACTCAAAAAAATTCTATTTGATAAAGAAAAACGGGAAAAGTTGTTTCTGGACTTTTTGGAGCTTGAAAAGGACGTCAGCTATGACTGGTTTCACATCTACTTTCAAGATGAGCACGCAGATCGTAAGAAGCACATGCAAGACTTTACACCAAACGAGCTAAGTGATGTTGTTTCCAAACTAACAGGAGAATCGCAAAATACACTTGATATAGCAGCTGGGACCGGAGGAATGACTATTCGCAAATGGTGGGGTGATTGTTTGCGAGAAGGTCCATTTGTTTATCTGCCATCACAGCATCTGTATCAGTGTGAGGAGTTATCGGATCGAGCTGTTCCATTCTTGTTGTTCAATTTATTGATAAGAGGCATGAACGCAACAATTGTTCATGGGGATGTATTATCACGCGAAGTTAAGCAGGTTTATTTTATACAAAACGAACATGACGATCATTTACTTTTTAGCAATTTAAATGTGATGCCGCATAGTAAAAAGGTGGAAAGAGAGTTTAATGTTCAGAAATGGTTAGACGGCGAACTAGTTCACATTGAAAGTGTAGATATGCCAAATCATTTGCAAGAAATTGGAGGGTGAGGTGTGATGTACGCAATAAGGCATAAGCGTAGTAAAAAGTTCGTATACGGCACGGATAAACGCTATCCTGGCTTTCGGCAACGTACTTCAGACAGTACAGCGTTATTATTTGAAAGTTATTTCACCGCGCATTTTGAGTTTAAGGAACGTAAAGTATCGAAAAAGCTTTATGAAATTGTGCCAGTTGAATTAGTTGTAAAAGGAGAGGAGCGCGAACATGAGTCGTGAAATTGAATTTAGAGGTAAAAATATAAACGGGTATTGGGCATACGGTAACCTATCTGTTATCAAAGAAAAGCTAGATCGAGCGGGAGTAGGCACTTATATTTCTAATTCATCAGGCGCTCCCTTCGCGTATCAAGTTAGACCTGAGACAGTCGGACAGTATACGGGATTAAGCGACAAAAACGGCAACAAGATTTTTGAGGGGGATATTGTAGCGCCATCTGGTTTTGTATCGGAAATTAACCAGCCTGGAATCGTGAAATGGTGCGATAAAAAACTTTGCTTTTACGTTGATTCAATTGAAACTTTAATATATTCCGAGGGATATAAAATGTATTTCGGATTGGATAGCGCTATTAAAATCATCGGCAACATTCACGAGAACCCCGAATTATTGAAAGAAGGTGCGGAATGAAATTCGACAAAAAGCTAGAAAAGGCGATATTGGAAGATTTAAAGGCGCGGAAAGCAAAAGCCAAATACACAAACGCAGCAGAAGATCATGCGAGTGTAGCGGAGTTAGAAAAAGAATTAACGTTTTTCAAGGCTGGCTTTGTAAATCAAGCGCCTGCTGAGTGGATTGAGCGGTATTGTGAGGAGGATGACGAATGACACCAAATAACTACATTTTCATCGTCCAAGAAGTCAAATCAAAAAAAGTAGTACGTGCGTTTCAAAACGAGCTATCAGCGCAACATGAAGCGTTTGAACACGAAGGTAAGACGGGCAATGTATGCGAAGTTATCGAGGTTGATTTTGAAGCGGTTGGGGTGATTAGGGAATGAAACAAGGCGTTCACATTGATAATATGCGATATGTAGAAGATTTCGAAAGTGGTTCTGGCGGATATAACACGCTTGATTTTAGCATGATGGACGGGAGCGTAATTATCGCATCCTACAGTTCCACAGATGAATCACAGCACGACTTTGATATTGATTTTAAAGACTGGAAAATGATTCGTGACGCAATCGATAATTGTTTTAAGGAGCAACTTAAAGACGAGTTTGTTAAGAGTATATTTTAGAGGAGGAAGCGGAATGAAAGAATTAGATACGATGGAACAAATCGGTGTTTTCACAAAAAAACGCATTGGAGGCGGCAGAAAAGCTATACGGTGACGATATAAAAGAGGCGGATTTCACAATCATTCAACCTTACGCGAATGGACAGGGGATGATATTACGTGTAGGCGATGATGAAAACGGCGAACGAGCTACGAAATTAGATACGATCGATACTTTGACTATACTGCCCACTATCGACGCGACGTTAGACATTTACGAAGAGGAGGCGCAAGACGATGACGCAGAATGAGAAGGATAGAGAAATCATGGATACAGCGCTAGAATTTGTGTTCTCTATGGGACTAGAAGGATTAGAACTTGATGAGCGAATTGGTGATGCGATTCTATTAGCCAACAGACTCCTCACAGAGCGGGAGAATGCGGAGGTTGTTTATAAAGGTTCCGGCGCTTATCCAGAATTTTGGACAGAAGATGAACTACGGGTTTTTAAGAAACTTAAGAAACATATGCAACTTACTAAAGGCGTGTGGATTGCTGATGGGGAGGCGGAGTAGATGAGCAGACGCATTTATAAACAAGAATTAAATATGATCGGTGAAACAATTATGTTTTGTCCACCTGGCATTAAAATATTGGGAGTTCAAGTTCAAAATAATAAAGCTGTTATTTATATAGAATCAGGCATTCTTTTAGACGGCAGGCCACACGGAAATGTTCAATTAAAAAAGAAAACATTTATGTCCGCGATGACTGGTGAATGTGTTCCAGAACAAAGTTATTTTATCGGCACTCTCATGTTTTCAAACGGCGAATTTGTAACGCATGTTTATGGGATTGAGGACTGATTAAATGCACCTAATCCAACTAACGTTCATACTAGCAACAATCATCCTAACCACAGTACTAATCACCTATCATTTTACGAAAGGAAGTGATAATACTCGTCCTGAAGCTGTAACTTCAAAGACGAGCGCTTATAAAACAAAAACTATGCATAATTTAGCACGATTGGGGGTTAAAGTCAATGACAGAAAGCCAAATTATTATGTCCGAAATAAATAGAACGGTGAACAGAACAGGGCAGCAATTAGCAAATAAAATTATTAAAAGTGACAACGATCTGGACAATTTAATGCACAACTTAGAATCGCTCACAGCTAAAATGAAAGAGAGTCAAAAAGCGTTTTATAAAGCGAGGTTGAGAGAAAATGAGTTATCTCTTGCAAAAGTATAATTATGCGCTTGAACGATGGTTAAACGTCCGAGAATACAACTCAAGAAAGAAAGCGGATCACGGACGTGCAGTGTGTATTAGAAAAGACCGCGGGAAATACCGGGTGATTAAAAATGAACAATGAAGTAGAAAATCCGATGGTTGTAGACGAATACTGGAACGATGGTTTCAGACATTAGGGAGGAAAAAGAATGAATATTGAAAAAATGTTAGAAATGCAAACACAGGTTGATGCGAAAATTATGGAGAAGGTTGATATCGAAGCGGGGTTATTACAGAATAACTTAAAATTAGCGCTGCAAGTAGAGATTGCGGAATTTGCTAATGAGTTACAAAGCTTCAAACACTGGAAACACAGCAAAGTGATTGACGATGCGAAAGTAAAAGACGAGTTAGCAGACTGTATCGCGTTTGCTTTAGCGCTAATCAATCATTATGATATCGGTAATTTGAACACGGAATTAATGCTTAATACAAACGAAGCAGAATCAGAAAATCAAGATTCAGATATCACGTATTCATTACTTGAAGCGCTACGTATTTCAAGTGACATTTGGGGACAAGATGACGTTGTAAATATTTTATTAATCTTGTTAAACCTCGCGAAAAACACGCTACACTTCACCGAGGAAGAGATTGAAAAAGCCTATATGGATAAAGCAAAAATTAATATTGAACGGCAGGAAGAGGGTTATTGATTATGTGGATGGATGTTATCTATCGCGGTGAAGGGATTAGCTTGCATGAATATGAGGGGTTAGAATGTATGTACAACTGGCTTCGTAAAAATAAAAAAAACGCTAGAAGGTTGTTCTATCTATGATGAAGTGATTGACATGTACTTTTTATTAGATAAGAAGTTTCAGGAAATGAGGCGAAATGATGAAGTTGTATGAGCTAGGAAATAGTTATCAGAAAGTATTAGATTTAGCTGGACAAACCGAAGCAGAGACTTTAAAAGACACATTAGATGCTATCAAAGAAAGTATTGATATTAAAGCAGAAAATTTAGCGAAAGTTATTAAAAGTTTAGAAGCGGAAGTTGCTGGTTTTGATGTAGAAATGAAAAGGATGGCTGATCGTAAAAGTACTATTAAAAATAATGTCGATGGCTTGAAACGTTATCTACAAACCGAATTAGAAAAAATCGGGACGGACAAAATCAAAGGGCAGCACCTCACCATTGCAATACAAAATAATCCGCCATCGGCACGCGTAGAGGACGAAAGTAAACTTATTGCATATTTGGTCGAACAGCCTAAAAAGCTCGATAAAAAAGCCCTTCTCGTCGATTTAAAGGCAGGTATTGAGGTGGACGGTGCGGAACTGTATCAGGGTAGGTCATTACGGATAAGATAGGAGTGATAAAGTGAATATAAAAAAAGCAAGTGAGATAACAACACCGTCGGCAATTAGGTTGATTTATGGTGATCCAGGTAAAGGAAAAACGTCCACAATCGGATTCATGCCGGGTAGAACGCTAGTGATTGATATCGATGGCACATCTAGTGTTTTAAAAGGTAAAGATAATATTGATATTGTGGATATGCACGATCCTATTATTGTAGAAAATGGGTACAGAATTGGCTTACCTAAATTGCTTCAAGAAATTAAAACAAATCACCTAGACAGTTACGACAATATCGTTCTTGATAATATTTCGGAGTTAGAAACCGCCATGCTCACGGAGTATGGGAAACACGGCAATAACAACGGTGTACCAGGCATTCAAAACTATCAACAGTTGCAATTTTGGGAACTTGACTTAATCCGATATCTGAAAACTTTTGGTAAAAATATTCTAATCACGGCTTGGGAAGTGTCGGACGAATGGCAAACGGAAGCGGGACAGATATTTAATAGGTCCTACCCACAGATTCGGAAACCGATTTTGACGAATGTTATGGGTTTATGTTTACAGGTTGCAAGGTTGTCTGTATCACCTAAGACAGGGAACCGCGGGTTTACATTAACACCGTCTGATGCAGTATTTGCGAAGAACCAGATAGATGATCGTGAGTTTTGTTTGCAGGAAGAATTATTTAATAGCGGTGATGTGGATGCTAAAGCTTAGAGTGTATCAAATCGAAATCATCAACGATGTAAAGGAGGCGTTTGTGCAAGGATATAGAACACCATGTGTTGTAGCTCCTTGTGGTTAGGCGCTGGAAAATCGGTCATTCTATCCGAAATCATCCGCAGAACAACACATAATAAAAATAATGTGCTGTTCCTAGTCCACAGAAAAGAATTAATAGATCAAATTCGTAACACGCTGCAATCAAATGATGTAGACATGGATTTTGTCACACTCGGCATGGTCCAAACAATTGTTAGGCGCTTAGATAAAATGGTGGTACCTTCTTTAATTATCATTGATGAAAGCCATCATGTCCTAGCTAACAGTTACAAGAAAATAATCGCTCACTTCTCAACAGCTTTAGTCGTCGGGTTCACTGCGACACCTGTTCGCTTAAACGGCGGTGGGCTTGGTGATATCAACGATACACTAATCGAAAAGGTAACCGCAAAATGGCTCATAGAAAATAACTTCCTATCCCCTTACAAATACTATGCGCCTGAAATCGTTCAAACAGATACATTAAACATCAAGCGTACAGGCGAGTTCGATATGAGCGGTTTAGACGACCAGTTCAACGCTCGAATGGTATGGGGTGATGTGATACGGCATTATCAGAAATTAGCCCCAGGAGAACAAGCGATATTGTACGCCAGCTCGATATATCAAAGCGAGAAAATGGCAGCGAGCTTTAATGCTGTAGGCATTTCGTCGGCACATATTGACGGTAAGACACCTAAAACACTTCGTGATGACATCATAAAACGATTCCGTGAAGGCGAAATAAAGGTCCTTTGCAATTTGGATTTAATTGGCGAAGGCTTCGACGTGCCAGATTGTTCTACCGTGATTATGTTGCGACCTACGCAGTCACTATCGCTATATATTCAACAGTCTATGCGGGGTATGCGTTATAGACCAGGTAAAACATCCATTATCATCGATCATGTAGGAAATGTAACGCGTTTCGGATTACCAGATATGGAACGCACATGGTCCTTAACGCCTCGTAAGGGCAGTAATGCGACGAAAGCCGAGGCACCCGTTAAAATATGCAAAGAATGTTTTATGACTGTGAGCCAGACAGTTAAGCGGTGTGAACATTGCGGGGCAGAGTTCAAGGTTGAGGTGAAGGCAGTTGAAGTGGATGAATTAGCCGAGTTACAAGAAATAGATGAAGCATCGTTCACCCTTGACTACAGAGAGCCGGGGGATTGCAAAAATATGGGTGAGTTATATGAATTAGCAAAAAGCAGGAATTATAAACAAGGGTGGGCGTACCACCAAGGAAAATTACTAGGTTTTATCAAATAAAAAAAACGAAAGTGGGAATGTAAAAATGGTATTCAAATTAGATACAGAAGATGTTTTTGGCGGGCAAGTAGAAGATGGGATTTATGAAGTTATTATTAATCACGCAACAGAAGATGCAACACAAAGTGGCGCGGAGTACATCAATGTGGATCTAATTATCCGTAATGATATCAATCAAAAGTTTAAAAATGCGCATATTTTCCATAGTATTTGGAAATCAAAAAAGGATAACCAATACAATGCAAAATCCATTAACACAATTGGTAAGGCAGTTGGGTTGGCAAATGGTAAAGAATACAATTCATTGACAGAGGTATTAGAAGATTTTGCATTGAAAACGTGTCTTGTGTCCGTGAAAAATGAAACGTCAGAGTATAACGGCAAAACGTATAACAATCTTAATGTGAAAAGTTGGGCTGAATCGAAAATTACTGGTCCATCTAATCATAAATTCAAAGCTAAAGATATCGCGCAGCAAGATAATCAACCTTTGAATATTACGGATGATGATCTTCCATTTTAAAAGTTAGGAGCGTGCGGAAATGTTCGAAAGAATACCAGACGAATTAAAACAGTTAAAACAATGGTGCGCTTACAAACTACTTTGGGATGAAGAGCGACAAAAATATAAAAAAAATGCCAATGGATGCCAATACAGGTAGACATGGTAAAAGTAACGACGAAAGCACATGGGCGGATTTCACGACCGCCCTTGCTTCTTTAGAGGATTATGGGTTTGATGGTTTAGGATTTTACTTCAAAGCGCCATATTTCGGTGTAGATATTGATGATATAAAAGACGAAATCGAAGACTATTTATTAGGCGACCAAGAAAATATTGTTGCTGAATTTATTCACACACTGGCGAGTTATACAGAGTATTCCGTTAGTGGCACTGGTATTCACATCATTTCCAAAGGTAAGTTTCCAGATGGTGGGAGAAGAAAGAATAATGTAGAAATGTACAATGATGGTCGATTTTTCGTTATGACGGGCAATGTAATCAATAACTTCACTAAAATAAACGATGGTTCCACAGGTATTCAATACTTACACGCAAAATATATTGGTGTGAATGAGGCGCCTATTGTCAACCATTCCGAAATGAGCCATGTGGACTTACCTTCTAATGAAATTATTCAAAGAGCTATGCAAAGTAAGCAAGGTTCGCAGTTTAAAACACTATACGATGGCATGTGGGACGGTCTGTACCCTTCACAATCAGAGGCAGACCTTGCTTTTGCTAATATGCTTGCTTTTTGGACAGGCGCCGACTATGAAAAGATGGATGAAATTTTTCGTTCCTCTGGCTTGATGCGATCTAAATGGGACCAAAAACGCGGAGCTTCATTGTATGGAGAGAAAGTATTAAATATCGCTATTCAAAACACAAGTGATGTGTATGCACCTGGTAATTCCATTGATGATTATGAGATTAAAATATTAGATAACGGTAAAGCTAAAAAAGCATATAGTTTTGATGACACTGGCAACGCAGAACGTTTTAGAGATGAATATAATAATATGGTCCGTTACTCATATGTCAATAAAGGATGGTATTACTATAATTCGAAAATATGGATGTTTGATAACACAGGTGCTATTAAAACACTGGCTGATCGCGTGATTCAAAATATGAAAAAAGATTTCGCCTACATGGAATCGGAGTCCGATATTGAAAAAGCATTTGTGAAGCATTTGAAAGCAACGCGGGGTAATCGAGGAAAGACAAACATGTTAAAAGAAGCCGAGCATTTAATGCCGGTGCTGCCAGAACAATTCGATGTAAATAAACACTTTTTTAATACTCAAAATGGCTACATTGACTTGAAAAGTGGCAAATTGAATGCGCACGATCGTTCGAAAATGTTCACAAAGATTAGTCATATTGAATACACAGATAAAATCGATGCACCATTGTGGAACAGCTTCTTACTTGATATTTTCAATCATGATAAGGAATTAATTGATTATGTTCAAAAAGCCGTTGGGTATTCTCTAACAGGTAGTACGAGCGAACAGGTTATGTTTATCTTATTTGGAAACGGTCGAAATGGTAAAAGTGTATTTTTGGATATTATCAATGATGTGTTTGGTAGTTATTCCACAAACATTCAACCACAGACAATCATGGTAAAACAACAATCAAGTGGTGCGAATAGTGATATTGCCCGTCTACATGCTGCACGCTTCGTTACAACAACAGAACCAAACGAAGGCGTACGTTTAGATGAAGGGTTAATTAAACAGCTCACAGGTGGTGACAAGGTTACCGCAAGGCATCTGTACAAAGATGAATTTGAGTTCACACCAGAATTTAAAATTTGGATGGCGACGAATCATAAACCAATTATTCGCGGTCGTGATGATGGCATATGGAGAAGGTTACATCTAATTCCTTTCACAGTGAAGATACCAGATCATAAAGTAGACAAACAACTGAAATACAAGCTAAAAGGTGAACTCACAGGGATATTGAATTGGGCGGTAGAAGGTTGCTTGAAATGGCAACGCGAAGGGTTGGAATTACCCGCAGCTGTAGAACGTGCCAGCAATGAATATAAATCAGAAATGGATGTTATTACGGCATTTATTGATGATTGTTGCGACGTAGATATAGAAAATAAAATAAAATCAAAGACATTATATGATACCTATCGAGAATGGGCGAAAGATAACGGTCAATATGTTATGAGTTCTACAAAGTTCGGTCGGGAAATGGGATTGAAGTTTGAAAAGAAAAAAAGTGGGTCAGTTCGTCTCTATCAAGGTATAAAATTAAATGATGAATACTCACAAATGAACTTCAATTTTTAAAACGGGACATGTTGGGCAGGTTTGACCCGTTTTTCCTAAACCTTTACTATTTTTATTTTCCTATACTACTTTCTATATTTAACTCTTATCTTGTCCCAACTGTCCCAAAAAGAATAATAAATATATAAATAAAGGAGGTAATGACATTAAATGACAGCAGAAATAAACATCCAAAATGCAATACGGCGTGAATTAGGTAAATTAGGTCATTATGTGTTTCGTAGTAATGTGGGCAAAATATTATTACCTGGTGGACGAATATTCGATACCGGATTGCCGAAGGGATTTCCCGATCTATTCGGATTCCGAAAATCAGACGGCAAAATATTCTTTATTGAAGTGAAGAACGAGAAAGGTAGATTGAGACCGGAACAGGTTAAATTTCAAGATGCTATGAGTAAGCAGAATGTACTTTGTGGAGTAGCTCGGAGTGTCGAGGATGCGGTTAGGATTGTGGAGGGGATAACATGAGTAACAGTACAATGATTGACGTATTAATGAGTATCACCGTTGTTCAAATGTTTTTAGTGCTGATACTGATAGCTAAACCACTGTGGGAAGAAGTTTATAAAATAATAAGACGTATTTTTGGGAGGGGATAGAATGCCAGAATTGGGATTAGAACTGTTTGTTTTATTCTTTGTAGTGTTTTGCATAGGCATGTATGCATCGCGATTATTACGAATTAATTGTGAGAATCGAGGCAGTAAGGGAAATAGTGTACCACCAAAAGGCAGTAGACCAAATCCGATCAAGAGTAAACCGAATAAAATGGCGTATGGTGGTGTTACTATGAAAAAAACTACTAACGATGTGATACCTACTGCTAAAACTGGATATACGTATGACTTACTAAGTGATTCCATGATAAGTGTGCAAGAAACTGCAAAGAAAAAAAGCAAATTACGAAGAATTCCTAAAAGATGAAGAATGGCTAAAAAGGGGCGGTTTTAAGATTGATAAGGACGGTTTTATGAGTCATATCCCTTTTACACATAATAAAAAGGAGGAACCAGTTTTGAATAAAAAACCATTTCCAGAAGAACATGTATATTATTCACGACCGGTAATAGATGAAAAATTGATTGAACTGCAAAATCGGTTAGCGGAAGAACTTATTGAAAAAATAGTAGAAGATAACCCATTAAAACAATTTATGACAAAACCAACTAAATATAATTCTATAAAATTAAAACAATACGAGGAGGAACCACCAGTGGACAGCGAAGATTATATAAAAAACGTCCTAGGTTACACATTGAAAACCGAAGATTCAATATCTAAAACGTATACGAATGAAGACGATACACACAGACTTACCATATTTAAGAAGGAGGAACCAAAGATGAAAATATATCACACGGAAACACAAGAAGATTATGATGCTTTGATGGTTGAGTTGGAGAAGGAGGGTGTAACTTGGGCAGTCACTGGGAACAAACCAACTGCATCTGACGTATGGGGTATTCATGGAAATGAAACGTGCGTAAAAAAAGAAGGGAATGAAATTACTTATGCAACTTGTATTTATTTCAACGGTTATAAAATCGAAAAATACAAAGCCAACGATACAGTAAATAATCCATCACATTACAATACAGGTGGAATCGAAACGCTAGATTACATTAAGGCTAAAGTAAAGGATTATCCAAGTTATGCAGTCGGGAACATCATGAAATACATCACGCGGTATGAGCATAAAAATGGCATTGAGGATTTGAAGAAAGCTAGATTTTATTTGGATGATTTGATTAAACAAATGGAGAGTGAAGGTAAATGAATAGATTTAAAAAAATAAAAACAGACAGAACAACGGAACATATCACTAAGGCGATGTTGGTATACTTTGTGTTTTGGCTTTTCAGTACGATAGTGCCAATCATAAGTGTTACAGCTCAATTAATTTGGAGTAATTCGTTTACACTGTTCATCATGATTAGCGTGTTAGTTATTTGGACTATAGAGACGGTAGTTATAGGCGCTCTACTTGCAATGTCATACAAAACACTAAAAAAGTATGTAAATGAGCTGAATGAGGAGGACAAATAAATGAAAATAAAACTAACAGCGCTATATAAAAACGGTACAACTGTGGATTACTTTGGTGGGGAATCGGAGCCAGAAACAGTGGCATTGGATATGTCTGTTATCTCAGATGTTGTTTCAGAATCATATCAAAACGATTATGATGCGGTTATTAGTTTAAAAAATGGAACAAGAAAAACATTTATCAGAGTAAATGACACATCTTCCATTACTGTAGATGGTGTAACTGAATCGGAGTGTGACGGATATAATCCAGGCTCAATCCTATATGACGACCCAATCAAGCCAGAAGTGAGCAATTGACATGAAAATGATAAAAGGACATTCGTACAGTGAGTATCGTAGTCTTTTGAATCATTGGAATGATGCGCAGATAGCGAAGAAATGGGACATCACACATACAGCTCTCACACTGTGGAAAAAGGAGAACGGCATATTCATCACGCATTATGATGTAAAGCGATTGAAAGTATATCGAAAAATCATAAAATTGCAAAAGATGGGATATAGTTTTGAAAAGATTAATAGGCTGATGCAGATTAGTCTAGTGAAACACAGGCAGATATTAGAAGATTATGAAGGGGTTGAGTGAATGGGGTTTAAGAATTTTATGTTTGCGTTGATATGTGGCAATATTCTTGGCTTTTTCTTCTTAGGTAATAAGTTTGAAATATCCATCATGTTGCTGCTGTTCTACATTTCGATAGTAGTTATTTTCGGAAAGAGAAGTGATGATAAATGAGCAAACGACTAACCAAAGCGCAATTTCAGTATATCGAAGATGAGTTAAGACATTATCATGAGACGAAGAAAGAATTGGAAGAGTTACGTTCTAACGTCATCACTGGCTCTATATACCGTGAGTACAGGGATGATAACATAGGAGGTTCATCTGGTGGTGGCATTAGTAATCCAGTGGAACGACAGGCGACAATACTGGAAATGGATAAGCAGATTAATAGGATGGGTAAGGTTGTAAGTGCGATTGAGAGTGTAATTTGTAAGATTTCTGAATGTGACAAGACAATGATTCAATTACGGTATTGGTCGAATTATAAACACAAATGGGAATACATTGCAACGCAATCGTTTATGGAAAGGTCAACAGCTATTAGACATAGGGATGTAATCATTAAAGAAATAGCTGAACAGTTAGGATTTAGAAAGTAGTGCAACTTTCGTGCGACTTTTGAGGTGCTTATCTGATGTATGATGATAGTATCAGGAAAGTGAAGATAACCAAATAAATTGAATGATAACTTCTATCTTTTACTTTTCTGGTACTTAATATATAAACCAAACGCACTCTATACAATTGTATGGTGCGTTTTTATTATGGGGTGAATGATATGAGAGTGTTTGTACTGTTTAGTCCTGCTTCTTATGAGGGTGAGTGTGGGATTGTTTATGGTGTATTCAGTAGTAAAGAAGAAGCGGAGAAACATAAGTTATCTTATACCGAGATTCAGGAACACACAATGGATACTCATTTCGGTGATGATATAGAGTTTTATTATTAGGCGGTGAATGATATGAAACAGTTCCTACACGATATGATCCATATGACGGAAGGCGAGAAGCTTATTAACTATTGGTGGCTGTGGTTATCTATTGCGCTATTCATCATATCGTTATCACTGTTGATAAACAGAAAGAAACAATAGATATGCACATGACACCAAAGTTATACAAACTAATCCAGACTAACCAACTGATTAAGTTCTATAAGTCTCGCGAATGGTTAGAGCTTAGACTGGTAGCATTGAAGCGTGATAACTATGAGTGCCAACGATGTAAGAAGAAGCGTCGGTATCGTAAGGCTGACTGTGTGCATCATATAAAGTATGTGAAGGAGTTTCCGTATCTTGCACTTACATTAAGTAACCTTGAGTGTCTATGCAACACATGCCATAACGAAGAGCATGACCGATTACCTAATCAAAAGAAGAAGGAACCTATCAACCAGGAACGGTGGTGATTACCAATGCAATTAGATATAGATGGAATAGAGTACGACACGGATCAGTATGAGACATACAATGTGTACACACAGAACAAGATACGAAGCACGGTGTATCAAGGTTACAAAGCAATGCGCAATGTAATCATGGACAACAAGTGCCAAGGTCTTAAGCTGAATGAAGTTAAATTAAAAGTGAATGCAGATCGCGAGAAGATAAAAAAATATCTTCCGTTTGATGATGAAGAAATAAATTCTATTTTTATTTTTATGGAAAAAGTTTTTCCGCGGCTATAACCCCCGCCCTAAAATATTTCAAAACTTTTGGAAGGGTGCGACAACGGGGGATGGAGGTGCCAAAATTTCGCGCAGCAAAAACGCGTATAAGGGGGTGTATAAAATGGCTTTTACCAAGCTTTTGTCAGAAAAGGAACGCATGAAGAAGCGTGACAGAATCGAAACAGAGTTAAAAAAAACAACTTGACGAAAAAGGTTTAAACAACCCGATTTTCCTAGATCGCATCGATTCCTACCTTGGCTATTGGGATATGGAACAAGCGTTAGTGAAAGACATAAATGAACGTGGCTTCTTCACAGAATACAATAATGGTGGCGGGCAAGTTGGTACTAAGAAAAACGATAGTACCATTCTTTTGCAAAAATATACAAAACAAATGCTGGACACATTGCAGTTCATGGGATTAAAACCGCCGACGGATGTTAAAAAGGATGTAGGTGGTAACGATGACCCAAACTTATAATACGTACAATTGGCACCCTGCGATATCCGAATGGATGCAAATGGTTGAGCAAGACGACGTTGTGAGTTGTAAGGAACAAAAACAATTAATGACATACATTAGACAGCGCTTAAAGGCTGATAATGTGGTAATCAAAAATGATGTATTAGACACCGCTATTGCTACGGCAGAGCGGTATTTTTATACACTCTATCCGTTTCAACGATTTATATATGCGTTTGTATTTGCTGTATTTGAAATTGATGAGGATGGCGACGAGCAACTGATGTTCAATGATTATTTCATTTATGCCGGTAGGGGATTTGGTAAGAATGGGATTTTAAGCTGCATGATCTTTGAATGCACAACGGCGAATCATGGTATCGATCAATACAACATCGATATTATCGCAACATCAGAAGATCAAGCGAAAACGTCGTTTGAAGATATTCACAACATGTTAGAAAACAACAAGAAGCAAATGAAAAATGTGTATCAATGGAACTTGGAATATATCAAGCATCGGCGTAATGGTTCAACGATTAAATACAAAACATCAAATGCGCGTACCAAAGATGGCGGACGACCAGGTGCGGTCGCTTTTGATGAAGAACACGCCTATGAAGATTACCAAAATTACACGGTCCATACATCTGGATTGGGTAAGAAACGACATCCACGGAGGTTCCATTTAACTACTGATGGATATGTTCGCGGCAGTGTTTTAGATGATAGAAAGATTTTAGCGCAAGCTGTGTTAAACGGTGAGAAGCCTAATTCTAGGATGCTCCCGTTCATTTGTAAACTGGATAACGATGAGGAAGTAAATGATCCGAAGAATTGGCCCAAAGCGAACCCGATGATTCTATATTACAAACCATTGCGAACGGAAATACATCAACACTGGGAAGAAGCGCAAGCATCATCCGAGGTGATGGTCGAGTTCATGACAAAGCGGATGAATCGCCCGTCACAAGACCCTACGACAGTAGCTGTTAAATGGGGTGACATTGAAGCGACGAACCAACCGTTCCCTGAATTGGAAAAAGCAACTTGCGTTGGGGCAATTGATTTCGCGGATGTCCGTGATTTTTGTGCAGTCGGATTGATGTTTAAAAAGGACGGTAAGTATTATTTTAAACATCATACATTCATCTGTGCAGAGTCAATGAAAATAACGAAATTCAAATTCCCAATCCATGAAGCCGTGGAAAAGGGATTGGCGACGATTATTCAAGATAATTATATCGATGAAAGTTACCCTTTGCAGTGGTTCATGGAGCAAGCTAAGGATTATCGTATTATCAATATTGCAACAGATAGTTTCCGATTCAAGTCTTTAAAAAATGAATTTGAAGAAGCGGGAGCGCCATTAGTACAAGTTCGTTCTGGTCCATACAGTCATAATAGATTGTCATCTATGGTTGATAAACTCTTTGCATCGCATTCGATTGTGTTTGGTGATGATATGATGATGCGTTGGTACTGTAACAATGTCGCTGTTAAATTCGATAATCGCGGCGAAAAAACCTATATCAAAATTGAGCCGAAAACGCGTAAGACGGACGGCTTTTTTGCGTTGTTGCATGCTTTGATGTTGGATGAAGAATTACCAGAATCACGAGAGTTTAAGTTATTTGACGCATACACATATTAGGGAGGTGAGAAAGTGAGTTTCAATAGCTGGGTGAAAGGTGTATTTGGAAAATCAGACACAGCTACATTAGTTGATAATGCCTTTTGTTGTATCTCTACGGATCGACTAAATGAACTAGCAATCAAACGATGGGCGATTGATTCATGTGTCAATAAGATTGCTAACGCATTGTGTAAAGCCGAGATACAAACGTTTGTGAATGGCAAAGAAGAACGCGATTTGAACTGGTATTTATTCAACATAGAAGCCAGTCCGAACCAGAACGCAACTGAATTTTGGAAGAAAATTGTTTTCAAATTAGTATATGAAAATGAAGCATTAGTTTTCCAAATAGGCGACGCATTATATGTTGCGGATAGTTTTTCGCAAGTGAAATATGCGTTCAAAGAAAATATTTATACGGATGTCGTACTAAAAGAGTTTTCAATGAGTAAGACGTTTAATGAATCAGATGTTATGCACCTAGTCCTGAATAACGAAAGTGTTAAAAAGATCATTGATGCATTCTATGTTACTTATGCTGACCTACTCAATACTGGTATTGCGAAGTATAAGAAAATGAACGCTCGAAAATTATTGGTTAAATTGAAAGCTATGTTTGGTCAAGGTGAAGAAGCAGAAGAAAAAGTTCGAGAATTAATGACGGACAGGATGCAAAAATTCTTATCTGAAAAAGATTCAGCACTCCCACTCCAAGATGGAATGGACATTGAGGAATTGAAAAGTGACGGGAAAATAGCCGATTCGAGGGACATTAAAAAGATGATTGATGATGTTTTCGAAATGATAGCAAATAGTTTTCACATTCCGCTAGGTTTGGCCAAGGGTGATACGGTCGGGTTAAACGACCAAATGAATGCTTTTTTAATGTTCTGTTTAAACCCAATTGCTGAAATGGTAAACGCCGAAGTGAACAGGAAATACTATGGGCGCGATGCCGTTCTGAAACGAACCTACATGAAAATGGACACGAGCATGATTAAGGTTCAGGACTTGAAAGACAGCGCAAGTGCTTTGGAGTTACTATTTAGAACTGGCACTAATACTGTGGATGACAATCTGGCAATGGTCGGCAGAGAGCGGACAGGGCTACCAGAGAATGAAGAACGTTATATTTCCAAAAACTATGCACCACAAGGTGAAGAAGTCGAACCAACGAAGGGAGGTGAAGTTAATGAAAATGCCTAAAATTGAAAAACGTTTCGAATTTAAGAACAGTGTTGAAGGCGAAGATACAGCCGAACTTTACCTTTACGGAAGTATTGGGACTGGTTGGTTTGATGAAATTGATTCAAACAGTGTTCGCCAAGCAATTAACGAATCGAACGCAAATGAAATCCATATTCACATCAACAGTGGCGGAGGCGACGTATTCGAATCTATCGCGATTCATAATCTATTGAAAGCACATAGCGCGAAGATTACAGTACATGTTGATGCTTTGGCTGGATCAGGCGCGAGTGTTATTGCGATGGCGGCGGATGAAATTATTATGCCTAGAAACGCTATGATGATGATTCATAAAGCGTGGACGGTTGTTGCGGGTAATGCGGACGAATTACGCAAGGTAGCGAACGATATGGATAATATCGACCACGCTGTCACAGAGTCGTATACAGGTCGTTTTAAAGGCGAACGTGAAGAGTTAGTAAACTTATTAGCAAAAGAAGATTGGATTACCGCAGAGGATTGTGTAACACATGGTTTCTGTGACAAGATTGCAGACGCTGTGGCACCTGAACCTGTGGAAGATAACGTAACGGCAGCAAGTCTACGCGAAAAATACAACTTCGACACAACAGAAGTAGCGGCATCACAAAAAAAATATTTTTATGAACATCGCTAATATCAAGCGATGATTTTTTATTTAGAGGAGGAAAATTAAAATGGTAATGAAAAACATTCAAACAAAAGAAAATGAAAACGAAATTAATCTTAAGAACGCATTCCTAAACGCCGTTAAAACTGGTGGTACGGAAGAAGAACAGGTGGAAGCATTTACGAAAATGGCGGAAGCGATTCAAAATAACATCTTAGAGAAAGCGAAAAGCGAAGTGGAAACACGCAATGTGGATAATAACGTATTGGCTGGTCGTGGCGCTAATGTCCTAACTGCTCAAGAAACGAAATATTACAATGCAGTTATCGCAGGTAATGGTTTCGCTGGCGTTACGGACCTATTGCCGCCAACCGTTTTTGAACGTGTATTTGAAGATTTAACTGTAGCGCATCCGTTGCTATCTGAAATTAATTTCGTGAATACAACCGCAACAACAGAATGGATTATCTCAATCGGTGATGTTGGTACAGCTTGGTGGGGACCGTTGTGTGCGGAGATTAAAGAACTACTAGACAACGGTTTCGATAAAATCCAAACAGGCATGTACAAACTATCTGCTTACATCCCGGTATGTAATGCGATGCTTGATCTTGGTCCTGCATGGTTAGATCGTTACGTTCGTACAGTACTAGCTGAATCCATGGCGCTAGGTTTGGAACATGGTATCGTTGACGGTACTGGGAAAGACATGCCTATCGGTATGATGCGCGATGTGGACAACGTTGTTAGTGGTGAACATACGTCAAAACCAGCAACACCATTGAACGATTTAACACCTGCTACATTGGCTAATGAAATCATGCTGCCACTTACGAATGAAGGTTTGAAGTCGGTAACGGATGCAATTCTAATCATTAACCCAGCGGATTATTGGGCTAAGATTTTCCCAGCTACAACATACATGACACCGCAAGGCGCATGGGTAACAGGTATTCTACCAATCCCATTGAAAATCATTGAATCTGTAGCGGTACCAGTTGGTAAAGCCGTAGCGGGTCGTGCGCGCGATTACTTCATGGGCATTGGTTCAGAACAACAAATCCGTACATCAACGGAATATCGCCTATTGGATGACGAAACGCTTTACTACTCTAAACAGTATGCGAATGGTCGTCCGAAAGATAACGATTCTTTCTTAGTGTTTGATATCACGGATCTTACTACTACACCAGCAATCAATGTGAATGTGGTGAATCCAGTAACGCCTACACCCTGATAGTCCCGTACAATTACAAAGTACGGGTTATTCAGGTATGACGAATAATGAGTTAAGAGCAGAGTTAGACAGTCGTAGTGTTTCGTACTCCGCGAATGATAACAAAGCCACACTTATCTCCCTGTTAGAAGAGAGTGATAATCATGACGGTATCTGATGAATTGTTACAAGAAGTAAAAGATTATCTCCGCATTACATGGGACGACACCACAGAGGATAAACGACTAAAAAACATCATTAATAGAGTAGGGGCGTACATGGAGCGAGTAACCGGTACGTCCTTCACTTTTGTTGAAGAAGATGAAGCGAAACAACTACTTTTCGATGGTACACGGTATGCACATAATAACGCATTTGAATATTTCCAAGAAAACTTTTTGGGACAAATTCAAAGCTTGCAGTTTAAGGTGGCGGTTGCTGATGCAGAAAGTCAACCATGATTATTTTAATGACGGCGTTTTATACTATGGTGCATTAAAGACTGTTAGGGATGACAATAGAAAGCGTTCCGAAGATATTTTTGCGGTGCAGGGGAAGCTATTCTATCAAGAAATGTCTGTCCGAGAACAGGATTATATGCTAGTAAATGCCATTGGTGGTAATTTGACACTTAAAATAAAAACACCGTACAGAAAAGAAGCCCAGGTATATCAAAAAGTAAAAATAGGTACAGACATTTACGACGTTATTACGATTGATCCAGACCGTAATGTACGTCTTTTTTGGTACCTTGAAAAGTCGGGTGATGATAATGAATGAACAAAATAAGGCGCGTCTTGAAAAACTAAATAAATATCTCATTGAGAGTTTAGAACGAGATACAAGTTTGAAAGTTTTCCAAGACAATGTGAGTGAAGCTGAATTAAAGGAAGAATTAGACGAGGTATACCAATATATCATCTTTTCCACAGGTGGATTTACAAGATCAGATACATCAAAATTCACTCTTTTACAATCTGTTACGATTCAGGTTGCAGCAGAAACAATCGCAGATTTAGACGGTTTGCAACTTGACATTATTACATCGCTTGGCGGTGTAGCAGACGCTGGTCCATATTTCTTTTTATCATCGGACAAAGGGCAGATACAAAAAGGAAAACAAGATAAGTATGTGGATGCACTGACATTCGAATTTACAAGGTCGGTTAAAAATGTCTGCTAAGTGGGAATTAGAATCGTCTGATGTTGACCGGTTACTTGATGTGATGGCTAAATTACCGAATCGTTCCGAGGAAGTAATAAATAGATCACTCAAAGAAAAAGGCGCACCGTTAGCTATTCAGAATATCGAAAAGAAAATTAATATATCGAAGGACTGGCGAGGTCGCGTTTTGAATAAAAAACACGCCCAATCTGCTAGTCCTTTTAAAGTTACGCCGAGTAATCTAGGCTTTGAAATCACAAGTAAAAAGCCATTTAATTATCTCGTTTTTCCAGATGAAGGTATCGGTGCGCATAACAAAAACGCACAAGGGTTTATGCAAAAGGGACTGGATGAATCAGTTCCAGAAATAGTAGAGCAACTCGAAAAAGACGTATTAGAAGAAATAAATAGAACATTAGGAGGTAATTAATAATGCCAACAATTATTGAAGATTTTGACGCAACGCGCATCACGAACCTAGGTATTAAATTTGATGGAGATACTGCAAGTACGCCGTTTGGTTGTACAGGTAGTGTCGAAGGTGAAACGGAATTATTGGAATTAGTAAAAAAAAATGTGAAGGTGTAGAGGTCAAAAAAAAGAAGCACACCGCAAAAAAATGACATTGACTATTTCAGCGCACATTAAAGTAGCTGTATTGCGTGATATTTATGGCTTATCTAATGAAGGGTTGCAAGTCGGCGTGTACGCATACGGTGCAGACAGTATGAGTAAACCGTTCGTATTGACCGCAGATGTGATTGACGAATTCGAAGATGTTACAAAACTGATCGCATTCCCAAATTGTACATCAAGTACCGGTCTAAAAATCACGGTAGAAAATGGCGCGGATGAAGTAGCAGAGGTTGAAATCGAATTTACAGCTATGATTGATGACTATCGCAAATGTTACTACGATGCGTTTATTGATGAACTAACACCAGCAACTGCTGATGAGTACGTCGAACTGTGGCATACCAATTTCACATCAGCGATGACGCGTGCTGATTTCGTCTTTCCCAGTTAAGCCCCTTAACTTAAAAGTCTCAAGTTTCACAGATACTAGTATCACGTGGACTTGGGACGTATCAACAGGGGCTTCTTTTTATTATGTATATGTAGATAGTTCAACCATCCCAGTTAAAGCAACAACCAACTCATATACACTTAATAATTTGAGTTATATGAGTACACACGGAATTCAAGTGTCATCTGTGACTAAATATGGTTTAGAGAGCGAAATGACAACAGCAGTTAGCCAAAAAACAAGGCTTCCAGCGCCAGTTATGAATCGTTATTTATTAGATACAACCTACGCAACTGGAACATCATTAAATACACCATCATCAAATAACGTAAGAGTATACGCAGGCAGTCAGTATCTTGCAACAGGAACCGCAGCGGCTGGTGTCGTAAACATCTACATGACAGGAATTTTAGGCGCATACTATGCAAAATCGGTTGCACTTGAAATCAACGGAGAGGTTAAACCTACCGTAGCGGTAAATCAGGATGGCACATATCGATACTATGCGAAAAACTTAATCACAAGTACAAGCGATGTGGTTAAAGTGTTGTTGTATGGTCGCGGTAATGCAGTTATGGAAACCTTACCAGTGAAAGTTGTATCTGTCTCATCTACTGTCATCAATGCGAATAACGGTTCAACGGCTAATCCTTATGTGATTGGAGATAATTATGTTACCGGTACATTTAATACCGTGTATCAAGTGAAAGCGTTAGATGGTTCATCATCAGGAGGTGCAACAACGATTGAAGGTATGCCGGGTAACTTAGTCATTGAATTACCGAAACTTACGATTAATCCGGTTGTTGCATCAACGGGTGTTGTATCTGGTACGACCGAAAACAACGGACAAGTGAGAGTTAGCGTGAACAATGTAGCGAAAACGGTATTTACTGCTGATGCAACAGGTAACTACACAGGTAATATCAGCGGTATTACGGTAGGCGCTATTGTGAAGGTAGAGGCAAAAGTAGGAAGTTACTTCCCAGCCTATAAAGAAGTAACAGCGACATAATAAACCGAGAAGGCGGGCTAATCCCCGTCTTTTTATATTGGAGGAAAAATAAAATGGAAAAGCAAATTGAATTTATCGATGGATCAACATCAACTGTGGAAACAGCAGTTTCTGGTTTAACTTTACTTACTTTACAAAACGATGGTGTGATTGATGGTGCGTTCTTCAAAGGTTTCATGAAAGAAGAAGTAGATATGAGTCCATTACCACTTTTACAAGCAGTGTACGCGGCTTATATTCAGCATAACGGCAAGCAAGATAGTAAATCATACAATGAGTTTTTGGAGTCCTACGTCCTAGATATGGAAGTCGATATGATTGTTTATTTTGCTGTTATTACGAAACAAGGGCGCAATAAGCTAGCAGAAAAATTCGAAAAGAAAACAGGTAAAGCGGGCGCAAAAAAAATAAAAAATGCCGAAATTCGAAATTGATAGTGTCGAGGATTTACATGCTTATTATGTGTACATCATCGGTATTAATGATTTCGATTTTTGGCATTTACCCATTCAAACTGTCCACATTATGGCGGAGAATAAAACTGCAATCGAATCATTTATTAATAATGAAGAAGAAAAACAAGCGAAGAAAAAGAGGTGATATAAGTGGCAAATAATCAACCTAAAATAACGTTCAAGGTATTCAATCAGGAATTTAATAAAGCAATAGCTGAAATGAATAACGATGGTAAAAAGTTACGGCAAGAGTTGAAATTGGAACAAGAACAACTGAAATTGACGGGTTCCGAATCGGATAAGTTAGCGGCGGATTTAAACGGTTTGCAAAAACAATACGATGTAGCGCAACAAAAAACGAAAGCCACAGCGGACCAGCTCGAAAAAGCAAAAACGGCGTTCGGCGAAAACTCAACCGAAGTTGCTACAATGGAAACGAAATTGCGTAGTGCCGAGATTGCAGAACAGCAGTTGGCTAATAAGATTGGGGTTACCAGTCAGAAATTAGATGAAGCCAAAGCAGCAGAAAAAAAGTCGTGTTTCTTCTATTAAAAATTTAGAAGATACTCAAAAGAATCTTGAAGCACAAACTGAAAAATTATCAAGTGAATTTAAATTAGAACAACAAGCGATGGCAGATACGGCAACTGAAGCTGAAAAACTAGCACACGCTGAAAAATATGTCGCGGATCAAACGGAATTAGCAGAAAAGAAAATAGAAAATATGGAAAGACAGCTAGAACTCACAAAACAGGAATATGGCGAGAATTCCACAGAAGCTTTACGAATGGAAACAGCTTTAAACCAAGCTAAAGGCGGGGTTTCTAAGCTTGAAAATGAGCTGGACGAGCTGAAAACTAGTTCAAATAATGCTGATGAGGGCATGGATAAACTAAATAAAACGCTTAGTGGCGGAATGATGATAGCGGCAGCGGAACAGTTGGCGGAAATTGGAGAGAAATTAAAAGAAGTTGGACAATATGCTTTCGATGCTTTCCGCGATGTGGACGACGGACTGGACACTATTATCACCAAAACGGGTGCGACTGGTAAGGCTGGTGAAGCACTAGGCGAAGTATTTAATAATATTGCTGGTAACTCCAAGTTTGATTTTCAATCCATTGGTGATGCTGTAGGTGAGTTAAATACGCAATTTGGATTCACTGATGACGTATTAGAAAAAAACTCTTTACTACTATTGAAATATGCAGAAATTAACGGCACGGACGTTACAGATTCAACCATTAATGCTAGAAAAAGCATTGAGGCTTATGGTTTATCGTATGATGATTTAGGTACCGTTTTAGATACGACAACATCCGTAGCACAAGCAACTGGTTTGAGTGTGGATGATCTGAACGACAAAATTATATCTGGCGCACCGCAAATTAAAGCGATGGGATTGTCTTATCAAGAAGGTGCTGTTTTAATCGGTCAATTGGAGCAAAATGGTGTTGATTCCGCGGCGGCTTTATCTAGCTTAGGAAAAGCAACAGTAGTATATGCAAAAGATGGTAAGACACTTGAACAAGGATTGAAAGGAACAATAGATAAAATAAAGGGAGCTAAAAGTGAAACAGAGGCACTAAACATCGCTTCCGAAGTATTCGGTACAAAGGGTGCTGTAAGAATGGTTGATGCTATCAAGCGCGGTACTTTGAACTTGGACGATTTAGCTGATAGTGCAAAAAATACGTCTGGCACGGTTTCAACCACATTCGATGAAACGCTAGATTCTATCGATAAGCAAGATCAAGCATTAAACAATATAAAATTAGCAATGAGCGAGCTCGGCGCAGCGATATCCGAAACATTAGCGCCAATATTAGATAGTTTATCAAGTATTTTGCAGAAAGTTGCTAAATGGTTTAGCGGACTTTCTAGTACGTCTAAGGATGTTATTGTTATCTTGGGACTTGTTTTAGTTGCTGTGTCTGCATTGTTACCAGCGATTGCCGCGATTGCGGTGGTAGGGGGTACAGTTCTTGCTTGGATTGGACTAATCGTTGCTGCCATAACCATAATTATTGTGATAATTAAAAACTGGGGGAACATCACAAAGTGGCTTGGCAAGCAATGGGATAACTTCAAAAACTTCATGTCAGGCGTATGGGAAGGTATAAAAAACGTATTCATGGCAGGTTGGCAAGCGATATCCGACTTCTTTGTAAAAGCATGGGATATTTATTGGTCCATCTTAACTGCTTTCTGGACTCCGATTATTAAATTCTTTGCGATGATATGGGAGGGCATTAAAAATATAACTGTATCACTGTGGAATAGCACAATTAGTTTTTTAACAGGTGTATGGCAAGGAATCGTAAACATAGCAATGACTGTATGGAACGGACTAGTGAACGTATTTACGTTCATTTTTTTTATTGGTTCAAACAGTAATTATGGGCGCTTGGACAATTATTTCATCCTTGCTCATTGGCGCATGGAACATCCTTGTTAGTGTTGTGACTATCATATTTACACCACTCATTAGTTTCTTCACGATGTTGTGGGAAGGTATTAAGACGGTAGCGATAACGGTGTGGAATGCAGTATCTAGCTTCTTGGTTGGTATATGGACCAGCATTTCAACAACAATACAAACCGCTTGGAATGCGATTGTTTCCGTATTTTTAAGTGTATTGCAAAAAATATCAAATGCTTTTCATGTTATTTTTGATCCGATTGTTGCCTTCATCCAAAATACAACGAATCGAATAAAAACGATTATTGTAAACGTTTGGAATGTGATTTACAGCTTTATGGCTGGCGTTTTAAATAAAATCAAAAACGTTATTACAAGCGCAATGAATGCGGTAAGCAATGTGATAAGGACTGTATCAAACACAATAAAAAACATAACATCTACCGTATGGAATGCGGTTGCCGGTGTGATTATGGCTGTGTGGAATAGGATAAAAAATAACGTTACTGTAGCTATAAATGCCACTAAAAACGTAATAAATAGTGTTTGGAATACAGTTAAAAGTATTTCTAGCAACGTGTGGAATGGTATAAAAAACACTATATCAAGCATTTGGAGTTCGATTAAATCGGTTGTATCAAGTGCCGTCAACAGTGTAAAATCCACTGTTTCGAACGTGTGGAATGGTATCAAAAGCATTACATCAAGCACGTTTAATGCCGTTAAAACTGCAATCATGACACCAATCAATGCGGCGAAAGATGGCATAAAACGAGCAATTGATGCGATCAAAGGCTTTTTCAGCGGATTAAAGTTGAAATTTCCTAAGATTGATATGCCGAAATTACCGCATTTTAGTTTAGACGGTAAGTTTAGTTTGAAACCGCCAAGTGTTCCAAAATTAAGCGTTGACTGGCACGCAAACGGTGGATTCTTCAATCAAGCATCGGTAATCGGTATTGGTGAGAAAGGACCCGAAGCGGCTGTTCCATTGATGGGTAAACGCATGGACCCGTTCGCTGATGCAGTATCAAATCGCATTTTCTCCAATCTCCCGGCAATGGCGGAGAATAAGCTTGCGCAAGCTGGTGATACAAATGTGACTATTAATATGACGAACAATTTGTACGGCGCAGCGGATGAAAATAGATTGGTCGATAAAATCACACAAGGCATTACCAAGAACACGAATACGAAAACAACCGCCTGGGGAGGTCGTGCATGATGTATACCGTGCTGATAGATAACGTTTCCTGTTCTGATTACGGCTTATGCATCCCGGAACGACCGCAGATTGTTACAGCAGAACAGGATATCGATACAAAAATAATCAGAGGGCGTAACGGTAGTTTGACTATACCGTACGCCTATAATGATGTGGACCATGAAATACCGTTCAACTTTTTAGATGATGTGAAAGACTTTAAGCAGACGTACCGCATCGCGAAACCGTATTTTAAGCGAGGCAGTAAATTTATTATGTCTGATGATCCGCACGTGTATAGAAAGATGAAGAAAGTACAATTTGGTGATGCGGATAACACAATTCGCGAATACGGTTATTTTGATGTGACATTCACGTTTGATCCATTCGAGTATTTAACAACGCAAACTGTATCAATCAAAAAGGGTAGTTTTATTCAAAATGAAGGAACAATTTACTCACAACCTTATATGAAGATATACGGTACTGGAAACATCACACTGTACATCAATAGCCAGGTGTTTATCTTTAAAGGATTAACCGATTTCATCGAGCTAGATTGTGATGCAATGGTTGCTTTTCGAACTGTGAACGGCGCTATGGTATTAGCAGACAACCTTATGGAGACACTCGAATTTCCAGTACTAGAAGAAGGCAAAAATTATTTTGATTGGATTGGTAATGTGACGAAAATAGAAGTCAATCCATACTGGAGGTATTTCTAATGATTCCAGTTTTATACGACAAGCGAGAAACCGACTTTTCGAAAAACGGGCAAGGGTTATTAAAAGATACGATATCAGCCGTTGTAGATGAAACGTTAAACGGACCATGTGAACTAGAATTAACGTATCCAATTGAGTCCCGGTTATATTCGAAAATAGGGGAAGAATCGATATTCAAGGTAAAGACAGATGATGCGCAGACAAACGAAAAAGCGCAGTTATTCCGTGCATATAATCCAGTGAAACAGATGCTTGATAGCCAGATCGTTATAAAGGCAAAACACATCACAAACGATCTAGCAGGTAACTTTGTTGAGAGTTTGAAGGTTGAGAACACAACGCCGACCGTGGCATTTGCAAAATTATTTCAAAGCACATCTTACACATCGAAGTTCAGCGGTTATTCAGACATAGCTACACAGAACAATGTCGAGTTAAAACGTAAGAACGCACTACAATGTGTTGCGGGTACAGAAGGCTCATTCTTAGACGTGTGGGGCGGTGAGATAGCACGTGATAACTTCCAAATTCGATTATTAAAACGACGCGGGCGCGATAATGTAGCCCGTATTTTATATCGTAAAAATCTTACTGGCTTGGAAATGGATGTCAATGTGGAAAGTGTTATCACTCGTATTTATCCGTTTGCTGTTAAAAACAATGCGAGTGGTGCGGAACAAGAAATTATACTTCCTGAAAAATACATCGATAGTGACTATATCAATAATTATTCGTTTATCCGTATCTTAGAAGTAGATTATTCGCAAGATGAAACGGTAACGGACGTTGCATCATTACGTACTGCTGCTAAAAAGTATTTCAAAGAGACGAAAAACGATGAACCGACGTTGAACGTCAAAGTGGAATTTGAACCACTGTGGCAAACGAAAGAGTACGAAAAGTACGCGAACCTGGAACGTGTTGTTCTGGGTGATACAGTCACTGTGTACCATCCGAAGTTAAAAATAAATATCACGGCGAAGGTTGTACGTACTCGTTTTAACGTCATCACAGAGCGTTATGAATCCATTGAACTGGGCGATGTGAAGGCTGATTTCACGGATAACTTTAAGAAGGATATCCAGAGTGTTATTGAACAAGTACCCACGCAGGATTGGATGACATCAGAACTTGATCGCTTAGGACAAGACATCCAAGGTGCAAACGGCGGGGATATCTTAACAGCGCCGACGTATCGACCGTCTACAATGTATTTCCTTGACACAGGCGACATAAACACAGCTAAAAACATTATGATGATGAACAGGCGAGGTATTGCGTTTTATAAGGACGGAATTGGTAGCATACCCACAACGGCATGGGGCATTGACAGTGTGTTTTTAGCTGATTTTATAGGCGCAGGTACATTGCGAGCGATTAATATCGAAGGGGTGACTATTCGAGGCTCCGCAGGTTATTTCAATACAATATACTCTGACTTCATGCCACCATTACCGGCGCCACAATATCGCGAAATAATGCGGATGGGTGGAGGTGCTGGGTTTAATTTATCAGCAAAACGAGATACAAGCCTTTATCCAGCTATGCGTGTTAGTTTGAACACCAATGGCGATTTAGGATTAGCGATTGAAGCGATAAATGAAAATACGGGGGCAGTTAATCCCGATAAAGTTATACGATTATCTCCATTCGCAGGTGCAGAGGTTCCGCTGGTATACTCGACAGCTTGGCTCTCTCTTGGTTGTTCATCAGGCGGGAAAGTTGCTAGTATCGTGTACACATCATGGGACACACCGACATTGGTGTATGCAGATCATGTGGCTAAATCATTTACTCAAATGTCTAGCGCTTTGATTAAGCAGGATATTGAGAAATTCACGGATTCGGATATGGCAAAAAGATATTCAGCGAAAGACATGATTAATACAGTAGAGGTGTTTAATTATCGATTAAGGCAAGATGTAGAATCGGCGTTCAATGAAGAATCCACAGGTGATTATGTCAGCTTTGATAAAAAAATCGGCTTTATAGCTGAATTGTTACCGCCTGAATTGCGTTCAGACGACATGATGGCAATGGACATGCAAAAAACAATCATGTGGCTATGGCAGTATGCCCGTGAAAATGAAGCCGAAAAGAAAGCACTCGAAAAACGAGTATCCGATTTAGAAGAAATGGTTCACGCATTAATAAACAAGGAAGGTGATGCATAATGGCAGGATTGCGAGTGTTGCAGGCAGTTCTTGATATAAATACACGTTCGTGGGATATACCGCGATTAGAGGCTGTACAGGGTGACTACGGTTCATTTACATTACAGGTAACAGTCGTTGCGTCAGGAGTTGTGGTAAATATAACAGGATGGCGAGCGAATTTTGTTGCATCACCTGATGATATCCACATTGTTACTGATCCCGTGATTAATTTTACGGACCCGACAAATGGGAAGTTTGAATATACGTTTGTAAAAGAGGCGTTTTCTACACCTTCGGGACCTAACGGGATTGACAATGCCCGTTTTGTACTAATAAAACAAGATGGTACACAGTTGTCAGGGATGCCACGGTTTACGTATCATGTGGACAAAGACCCGGCACAAGGCAAGATTGACGCGCAAGATTATATAGGTGACTTCGCCGCGTTTCAAGCGCAGGTTACGGCTTTGCAGACGCAATTTAACACATTACAAAGTCAGATAACGGCTATGAATGTGGTTAAGAAAACAGGGGATTCAATGACTGGTAACTTGCAGTTTGATGTTGCGAGTGAAAGGTTAGTTAGAGGGTTCAATTACGCGACGAATACAGCAGGCGCAGGCATATTCTTTAACCAATCTGGTTTTGGATTGAGCGATTGGACGAACAACTTTAGATTTGCGACATATAGTACGGCTACTAAGAAAATGAATTTTTTGATTAACAGTTTGACGATTGATAGTAAGCCGGTTGCGAATACAACTGATTCTGTGCAAAAAGCGGGAGACTCAACGGTTACAGGTACTATCGATGCAACAAACTTAAAAATCGCAACAAAGGATGTTGCCACACAAGAATTTGTAAACGCGTTTGCGCCGTATGTTGAATTATTTAATGGTTCTGCTTACTTTTTAGATACAAACGTTTTCACTTTTCCGGCTGATGCTGTGAAAGTAGGTTTATTTGTACAAGTTTCAAGATATACACCAGGAACAGGACCACTTAACTATGGTACAAGAACCATTTTTATACCAAAATCATCATTGAACCCTAGCATTGGTACAGGATGGGAAGGAATGGCGGGAACTGATGGTGCAAAAAAAGTACTAGTTTACAACGCCACTTCAATTAGAGGTCATGCTGACAACGGAACTACACCCAACAACGGATGGTGTGTACGCACTATAGGATATAGATAAGGAGGAATAATAATGAAGGATGTTTATGTATCTGTAGGCGAGGATGGTTATATTCAGGAATGGTGTAATGTGCAAGAAAATGATGATTCACCAGAACGTTTCTTTAAAATTAAAGCAGATGAAAAACTATTTTACAATGTAGATGCCGTTAAAATTGTTGATGGTATCGCCGTATTAGATAAGGAAAGGCAACAAGTGGTGATGGTTGAAAACGGCGATTTAATCAATCGTCAAATAGAAGATGAAAATAACACCTACTAAAGGTGTATTTTTTATGGGGTGAGGTGGTTATTTTGGAGCAAGAGGTGAAGATTACGAACCGAGAATGGACAAAGCTTACAAGTAGAGTGGATAAGGTTGATAAACAGTCAAATGCGAATTTAGAACGGCTAAATCGGCACAGTAAGCGAATAGATGAATTAGAAGATAATCAAATAAAATTACCAATTTCGATTCAAAAAGCGGTAGAAAACGGTATGGCACCTGTTCTCGAAAAAGTTTTAGCCCACGATCAAAAATTTTCTAATATCGAGTTGAACAGAGAACGAGAAAGGGCTGAAATTGCCGAAAGAGTTATAGAAGAATCGAAAGAAAAGAAGCGTTGGTTAGTACGGATTGTTATAGCGGCATTAATCGCTGTGTTTGTCACGTCGGTAATCGGCGGTGTAATCAGTTTTTATATAGCTGTATTTTTGAACAATCTTGGAGGGGGGTGAAAATATGTCAGCAGTAGGTAAAATGCTTTGTAATATGGGAATTCATCAATGGAAAAACGGTAAATGCACACGATGTGGTAAAAAGAAATAGGGGTGATACTATGAAAAAGATAAACTGGAAGTTACGAAACAATTGGCGCACATGGACATTATCTCTTATTACCCTAGTAACAATAGTGTGGACAGCAGGAGGATTTGAAATATCAGATTTGGAAAGTTGGAGCCTTTTAGGTCAAGCGTTCAGAGAGTTTCTAAGTAAGCCAGTTGCGATTATTGGGGTAGTAACAGCGTTGATTGCAACATACGTTGACCCTACAACGGCTGGATTTTCTGATAGTAAGCAAGTTATGAAGTATACGGAACCAAGGAAGGATGATAAATAATGGGTAAATTACATTACAGTGATAGAAGTTGGGGTAACATTGCAAAACTAGCAAATGATACGAAGGCAAAGGCAACAGCACTATTCAAGTATGCGGAGGATAACAACATCGAGGTATTAATTTATGAAACTATCCGAACAAAAGCGCAACAAGAGGCTAACGTTGCGTCTGGTGCATCGCAAACGATGAAGTCATATCATTTAGTAGGTCAAGCGCTTGATTTTGTTCCAACGAAAGGATCAGCAACAAAATGGGATGAATATGGACGTGCGGATATTAAGAAATTCATTGCTAAAGCTAAGGCGCTAGGATTTGAATGGGGCGGAGATTGGACTAGCTTTGTGGATAAACCACACTTGCAGAACAATTATAAGGGTTATGGTACCGATACTTTAGGAAATACAGTGAGTAAGCCACAGCCGGCTCCTTCTAAACCGCCCACAGGTGGTAGTATTGTAGATTACTTGAACAGTAAAAAAATCGATTCCAGCATGGCGAATCGTAAAAAAAATAGCGACTAAGTATGGTATCGCAAATTACACAGGAACAGCGGCACAGAACACGGCTTTATTGAATAAACTAAAAGCTGTCCCATCTAAACCAGTGCAATCAGGATATAAAGGTACTTCACTGGTTGATTATCTAAAATCAGTTAAGAAGGCATCTGACTACAGTTCACGTTCGAAATACGCCACGCAGTACGGTATTAAAGACTATAAGGGTAGCACTTCGCAGAACTTGCAGTTATTGAAGAAGATGCGCGGATTTTAAACACAACCAAGCCCCCGATTAATTTCGAGGGCTTTTTTTTCTTTTGTTCAATTATGTCTAGCAGCATGTCCAAATCTTCCATCGTGGCATCGTTTTGGATGAAGCGTTTAGCTACGGAACGGCGGTTTATATACTGCTTTCTTTCCTTGTTTTTGTTTGTCCAATTTTCAGATGCTCTAAGTTGAGATTCAGGTGTCTTATTTTCATTCATTTTTACCACCTCTAAATTGATCTAAAATAAAGAGAACCATACCGACCATAACGACACTTGATAAGGCTTTGTTTTCCATATTAAATAGTACCATGACGAGGTTCAACACAACAGCAACCAATAAAATAATTAATAATATTTTTTTTCATGAGATATATGCTATAATGAAAGTATAAATGAGGGAGGGCATTTAGCCCTCACACTCAATCCTTTTTAGAATCGTCTTTATCGTTTTGTTTATTCAAGGCTTTCAACAGGGCTAATGTTGATACGCTTAGAAAAACGATATTGGCGATTTTTTCTATACTTTCTAGCATTTCCTCACCTCCTTATATACTTATTATATATGCATATGCATATAAAGTCAAGCATTATTTTAATATATATCGAACTATGGTATAATAGAATTGTCTTCGACATAAAGACACTCAAAAAGGACTCCTAATGTGCTAGCTAGGAGTCTTTTTTTATAACTGCTATATTTGTGGTATAATGAAAGAATATTAATGATTTGTGGCACTAATTTGTGGCACATACACTATAAACGTTGTGGTATAGCCAACTATTTAACCCTGAACAGGAGTAAAGATTATGCGGAGAATGAAGTTTTTTCAATCGGTCCAGTTTAGATTTGTCATGATTTATTTGTTGCTCATTTTAGTAGCAATGCAAGTAATAGGGGCTTATTTTGTGCGGGAGTTGCAGGATCAGTTGGAGAAGAACTTTAAAACAGCGATTACAAATAGTGTGAATTTGTTGGAATACAACGTTCGCGAAGCAATGTTGAAATATACGAACGATGACCAGACGAAGCTTGAAAGCGACATCCAAGGTATGTTGCTCGATTTCGTTCGCGGTAGCAATGATTTTGAAGATGTGCTAGTTGTGGATAACAAATTGAAAATTATTGGGACATCAGATGTGGACAATCAAGGCATTGTTGGGCAAGTCTCAACGAATAAGATGATCAAAAATACAATAAATAGCGGGAATGGCGAAAATAAAATCTTCATGGGGAAAAATCCAAAACGACAAATTTGGGTGGATGTTACCCCGATTACTTCAAAAGGAGAGGTTATTGGCGCCATCTATTTGGCTACAGATATTGAGTCGGTTTATGAGCAGGTTGATAGTATTACGAGTATTTTTATAACAGGAACATTGCTGGCAATGATTATTACGGCGATTCTTGGTATTTTACTATCACGGACGATTACAAAACCGATTACGGATATGAAACGCCAAGCTTTTGCGATGGCTCGAGGAAATTATACGCGAAAAGTAAAAGTATACGGCATGGATGAAATTGGGCAACTGGCGGAATCCTTTAATGCACTTACGAAACGGGTGCAAGAGGCGCAAGCAATGACAGAGGGGGAACGGCGGAAATTATCATCGGTTCTTTCTTATATGACAGATGGCGTGATTGCAACGGATCGTCGTGGAAAAGTTATCCTGATTAATACACCTGCGGAGAAGATGTTAAAAATGGCGCATGAGAGTGCGAATGGGCAACCAATTATTGATGTGCTTGGTGTGTCGGAGGACTATTCTTTTGATGATTTGATGGAATTAGATGAGTTGACGATGGATCGGAGTACGTTTGATGTACCATATATTTTACGTGCGAACTTATCGGTTATTCAGCGTGAAACTGGTTTTGTAAATGGAATTATCGCTGTTTTACATGACATTACAGATCAGGAAAAAGTGGATCAGGAACGCCGCGATTTTGTATCGAATGTGTCACATGAGCTCCGGACACCGCTTACGAGTATGCATAGTTATTTAGAAGCGCTTAGTGATGGTGCTTGGCGTGATGAGGAAATTGCACCTAGATTCTTAGAAGTGACGCAAAGTGAGACAGAGCGGATGATTCGCTTGGTAAACGACTTGTTGAAATTGTCACGGATGGATAGTGGGCGCACGAATCTAGATAAGAATTTTGTGAATTTTAATGATTTCTTTAATCATATTATTGATCGTTTTGAGATGATGAAGAAGGATAGCATCACTTTTAAACGTCATTTTACGCGCGAGCCGGTTATTATTGAAATCGATGAGGATAAAATTATGCAAGTAATGGATAATATTATCTCGAATGCGAATAAATATTCACCAGACGGCGGTCGTATCGCTTTTTTCTTGCGTAAAAGAGAGGATAAAATTCAAGTTAGTATCAGTGATGAAGGTATTGGAATTCCAGAGGAGGACTTGACGAAAGTGTTTGATCGTTTCTTCCGTGTGGACAAAGCAAGGTCACGGGAAATGGGCGGAACTGGCTTGGGGCTTGCGATTGCACGTGATGTTATTACAGCACACGGCGGTGAAATTTGGGCAGAACGTAATCGAGGAAAAGGAACAACTATTTCGTTCACACTGCCGTACAATGATTTACCGGAGGATGATTGGGAATGAAAAGTACAAAAATAAGAGGAATTCTCCTTACCGTTCTTGTAGTTATCAGTATTTTCCTAAGCTACAGCCTCTGGAAAGTGCAACCGGATTATGAGGTTATTGACAATGAAACTGTAAAAAAAAGAGCAGATTGCTAAATTACGGCAACCAGAGCAAGTTTTTAGACCAACGATGGTTTATTCGCATCAAAATGATAACCATTATATGACACAGAATATGACGATGATTAATGCTCTTGTGAAGGCAGGGACAACATTTGATTTTTCTGAATTAGTGCGTACGGATAAAATGACGGCGAGTTATCAAGGGATGATGCATCAAAATAACTCGATGGAACTTGTTTTTCCGAATGCTGTGCCGCTTTCAATTTATAGTCAGGTTTTTCGGTTAAAAGGTGATAATTTTGATTTGAATTCATTTAATCGGATTACATTTAATTTAACTAAGTCAGAGAATGGATTGTTTTCGGTTTATTTTGGGAATGATTCGAATGAGCAGATTTACCAAGGATCGATTCAGCAGGATCAAGTGGATGCGCTGAAACAGATTTTGACAGATCAGAAAGCTGTGATGGCACCAGTGAACGAAGTGTATAAGAATAAGCAGCATCTATTTCTTAGTGATGCGCCTGTAAAGTTGAAACAACAGCAGTATGTGATTGAAACGATTGATATTGGATTATTCAAGAATGCCTTGTTTGGCGATGGTAGCAAGGTGAAGGGACAGGATAACTCGTTTACGAATGGTTCGAGTTCAATGACTGTGAACCCAGATGATAAAGTGCTTTTGTATGTTGATCCGGCGCAAGAACGTCGTGATACATCTCAGCTAAGCAGTGCGATGAAGTCGGAGCAGATCCAGTCGAGCTTTAATTTTGTGAACGATCATTGGGGTTGGACGGGGAATTATTATTATTCGGGGTACGCAGCGGATAGCTCTACCACAGCATTCTCACTATTTGTGCAGGGATTGCCAGTGTTTAATGATGACGGGATGTCGCAGATTTTAGTGACAGAAGGGACAGAAGGCGTGTACAAGTATCAACGTCCGTTCTTTAAGCTAGGTGCGCAAATTTCTACCGAATCTAAAGAGGTGACATTGCCTAGTTCTGTGAGTGTTTATGAAGATTTAATTAAGAAGGTAGATCCTGATGATATTCAGATGATTGTTCCAGGTTATGTGATGGGATACGAGCAGAATAATAATAGCTATAATCGTGTCGTGGAGCTGAAGCCTGCTTGGTTTTATAAGTATAATGGCACTTGGACTCCTGTAGTGGGAGGCGAATTGTAATGGATTGGAAGAAAACGGAAACTATATTTATCATCGCTTTTTTGATTTTGGATATTTTTCTATTGGTGCTATTTATTGATTCGAGGATGTCATCTTCACCGACACCGCTAGTGAGCCAAACACTGGAGGAGAAGTTGAAGTCGGAGAACATTACGTATGGAAAAATTCCATCTAATCCGGAGGTGGGCTCTTATTTATCAACGGAGCCGCTTGCTTTTACACAGACAGATATTAATGATTTGAAAGGGCAAAGCATTATGGTGCAAAATGATAATCAGCGTATTTATTCGATATTGAAAAAGCCGGTAAAGATTGATCCGGACAAGTATGGCGCTGATTTGATGCCTTTTTTAAAGAGTGATGTTTTTGAAGGGGATCGGTACACGTATTGGAGCTTTGATCGTGAAAGACGCGAGATGACATTTAATCAGAAAATTGATGGGCGACCGGTGTTATTTAATACGAACGGTCAAATCATATTCACTTTGAATCAGGCGAATGAGGTTATTTCATATCGGCAAACGATGCTTGGCGATACGCAGATGTTTGATGAAAAGGACGATGTGATTTCGGGAACAGATGCGTTGGAAGTATTACACCAACACGGTGATTTGAAACAGAATAGTAAGATTGTTAATACGACGTTGGGCTATTATAACTTAGTTAGTTTACCTAGCTCGGATGTTTATTTGCCGGTTTGGGCTTTTGAAGTGATACATGATAAGCAGACGACGTTCTTCCTTGTGAACGGGTTGGAAGGGTCTGTGATTAATACGAGTGGTGTGGATACGAATGAAGTGCCAAATATGAGAGAAGATGCTGCTCAAAAGGCTAAGGCTAAGCGGCTAAAATAGAGATTTGGAGAACTTCGGTTGTACTGAGGTCTCTCCTTTTTCGTGCATTTGTATTTTTTTCGTTGTACAATGAGAGTATGGAATTTTTAAGGAGGCGCAGGAGCGATGTTTGCAAAGGAAGTCAAGATAGTGAATCAGGCGACGGATCAGCTCCGTTTTAGCATATTGGCAAGTGGTAGCTCGGGTAATGCGACGTTAGTTGAGACAGCGGACCAGACGATTTTGGTGGATTGTGGCTTGAGTGGTAAGAAAATTGAGCATTTATTTAGCGAGGTTGGACGAAGTATGTCTGATGTGGATGCGATTTTAGTGACACATGAGCATGTGGATCATATTAAAGGACTTGGCGTGTTAGCGCGTCGTTATGAGGTGCCTGTGTATGCGAATGCGAAGACTTGGGCTGCGATGGAGACATCGATTGGAGAAATTAATATAGCGCAGAAATTTCAGTTTGATATGGAAACAGTGAAATCATTTGGTAGTTTGCAAGTGGAGTCATTTGGCGTTTCGCATGATGCCGCTGAGCCGATGTTTTACATTTTTCATAGTGGGAAAAAGAAGTTCGTAATGATTACTGATACTGGTTATGTGAGTGACAGGATGAAAGGGCATATTGCAAATGCTGATGCGTATCTTTTTGAAAGCAATCATGACGTGGAGATGCTTCGAATGGGGCGTTATCCTTGGAATGTGAAGCGACGTATCTTGGGCGATGAAGGACATGTTTCGAATGAGGATGCTGGCATCGCGATGAGTGAAGTGATTGGTGATGCGACGAAGCGGATTTATCTAGGGCATTTGAGCAAAGATAATAATATGAAGGATTTAGCGAGAATGGCAGTTGCGCAAACTTTGGCAGGCGAAGGAATCATTGTTGGCGAGCAGGTTGAACTTTTTGACACGGATCCTGAGATTCCGACATCGATTTTTACGGTTTAAATGGGCACCGTAGCAAAAAATTTTAATAAAATTTCATAGTTTTTTCATAATTAGGGTATAGAATAATTATATGGATTCGTCTACAAATTGGAAAGGGATGATTGATGCATGGATGAGAATAACAAAGATTTAGAAACACGCAAGGATGAGTTAGCGAGTGGAGCTTCTCCTGAAAGATTACCAGATTCACAATCTTATGAGAAACCGGAGCCAGCTGGGGAATCGGCGGTACATACGTCATCCGAGCCACAGGTTGCACGCGACATTCCAGTTGAAGCTGTTCATTCTACAGAAGGCGTGACGCCAGAGGGTGAAAAGTTTGCCACGGCGACGAAAGAGGAGGCATCTGCTAGTTCGACACATGCTTTCTTTAATGAATCGGCGAGCGAGCCAGAAGTGAGATTGGCGACTGGTAATGGCGGTGGAAATAATGTTGTTCCACCTGTTCCTCCAACACGCACTGGTGGTGGAAATGGTAGCGAACCACCGAAAAAAGAAGGTAAGAAGAAAACAATGCTGGCAGTCTTCTTGACGGGTCTTTTAGGTGTTTTAATTGGTGCTTTAATTGTACTTGCCTTCTCATGGAGCGCGCTTCAAGATGATAACAAAACAATTTCAAATACAACAACGACTGGCAGTGGAACAACCAAAAAAGTAACTGTTGAAAATACAACTGCTACGACACAAGCGCTTGAAAAGGTGCAGGATGCGGTTGTTAGCGTGTTGAATTTCCAAGCTGGAACATCGATTAGTTCTGGTACATCAACAGAAGATGAAGCTTCATCTGGTTCTGGTGTTGTTTATAAAAAAATCTGGTGGTAAAGCATATATCGTGACCAATAATCACGTTGTTGAAGGTGCTAATAAATTAGAAGTGAAGTTTTCGAACGGTAAGAAATCGGAAGCGAAACTTGTTGGAACGGATAAATGGAATGATTTAGCGGTTCTTGAAATTAGTGATGAGAATGTGACGAAGATTGCTGAATTTGGTAATTCAGATTCGTTAAAAGTTGGTGAAACAGCGATTGCAATTGGTAGTCCGCTAGGAACAGAATTTGCTGGGACGGTAACAGAAGGCATTGTTTCTGGCCTAAATCGTACGGTACCTGTTGACACGAATGGCGATGGTACAGAGGATTGGGAAGCGGAAGTTATTCAAACAGATGCGGCGATTAACCCTGGGAACAGTGGTGGAGCGCTAGTCAATATTGAAGGTCAGGTTATCGGGATTAACTCGATGAAGATTTCAACAGAAAATGTGGAAGGTATCGGTTTTGCGATTCCAAGTAATACGGTTGAGCCAATTATTGCTCAGTTGGAGAAAAATGGAGAAGTAGAGCGTCCATCACTTGGAGTAACCTTGCGTGATGTCGATACGATTCCAGAAGTGCAGCAACAACAAATCTTGAAATTGCCAGAGAATGTTGATTATGGTGCGATGGTGCAACAAGTCGTAGCCAGTTCAGCTGCTGAGAAAGCTGGTTTGAAACAATACGATGTTATTGTTGAGATGAACGGTAAAAAAAGTAACAAACTCAATGACACTACGCCAAATCTTGTACTCGAATGATGTGAAGGTTGGGGACAAGATGGAAGTGAAGTATTATCGTGAAGGTAAGAAAGAAACGACAACGGTGACGCTTACCGCGGCATCAACAACTAACCAGTAACGCACGAACCGAGAAACGCTTATCTGCGTCGTTAAAGGCTCCGTCCCGATGCTCTTGTACAAGTCGTACATTCCGCTTCGGTACTCGCCTTTGCTTAGCAGCTAAGCGTTTTTCGGTTCGTGCTGGTCTGGCGGTGGATGCAAGATTTAATATAGAGGCACGATTCTCTTGGTTTTGGGAATCGTGTTTTTTGTTACTCTAGGATTTGGTATCCGGCTTGGCTTAGGGCTTGGGTTGCTTCCGTTAGATTGGATTGTTTCATTAGGATGTAGTCGGTGTTGTAGGTGGAGACGGCAAAGATGCTGATCTCTTTTTCGGCGAGTGGTGTGGCTACTTTGTGCAGGATGCCAGTAAGAGAGAAGTCGAGAATCCCTTCAATTTTCAGTAGGAACCAGTCGGATTCGATGGATTCGGATTTTTCTGTTTCTAAGCTTTCAGTTGGAATGATAATGGAGCATTCTTCGTCGGTGTATGTGATGCTTTTGAATGTTGCTATGCTGGCTTGAAACCATATGGGAACTGGAAAGTTAGGTGGAAATTTGGCAATGGTATAGTTTGTTTTGTCTAAGCGTAATTGCATTGGGAACATCTCCTTTTTTTGATAAGCGTACCACGAATATTAGTAGGTTGCAAAATGTTTTGTCAGGTGGTAAAGTTATAGAGGATGATAATTCTATCAGGTAGAGTAATTTGAGGGGTGATTTTGATTCGTAGTGATATTTTAAGAGGGCATGTGGACTCGATTATTTTACGAATTTTGGCGGAGGGAGATTCATATGGTTATGAGATCTCGAAGCAAATTAGTGAACGGACGGGTGATCGCTTTCAAATTAAAGAGGCAACGCTATATGCGGTATTTCAACGGTTAGAAAAGAAATTGTTGATTGAATCTTATTTTGGAGAGCGCTCACATGGTGGTAAACGGAAGTACTATACGATTACAAGTCTTGGTCGTGCTTACCTGCGTGAAATGGCGCGTGAATGGCAAGAGATTAAGGGCATTATGAACCTGTTTTTGGAGGAGATTGATTCGTGAATAGGATTACAGAATTTGTGGATAAATTATTTGAAGGTGTCCCTGAAAGCGAACAGGCGGCGCAAATTAAGGATGAGATTACGTATAATTTAGTTGAAAAAGTAGCGGACTTGATGGAAGATGGAAAATCGGAAGAGGATGCAGTGAATAAAGCGATTATTGAGTTTGGTGATATAGATGAAATTATCGCGGAATTAGAAGTAGCCAAGCCGAATACGAAGAAGAGACGCGCGTTGGCAAAGGTGAACTTAGGTTTTTCTATTTGGGGCGCAGCGTTACTGATTATTTTGTTTATCGTCGTTAATATACTATATTCGCCGGATGTTTTGTGGTGTATTTTCCCTATTTTTGCGGTACTTTGGTGGCCACTTGCGATGTTTTATTTTTGGTATCGGAGGAAGGCTGAGGATAAGTAATACCGAAAAACCTGAGAGCTTGGATTTTATGACCAGTTTTCAGGTTTTTGGTATCTATTATTAGAAAGTAATTGCTCGCTGGTTAGGGGGGCAAGCGTGATATTATTTTAAACCTGAAACATTGAAGCCTGCCATTTGAAGTGCGTAGTTGCTGAGGTATTGGCCTTTTAATAAGGATAATCCAACGGAAAGTGTGTAGTATTTCTCAGCATTTGCAATAATTGGCGGTCACAAAAAGGAGTTCCAGTCAGCGATGAATGTCAGGATTCTTTTTAATCGCTTCTTGTTTGACCCCTAATGGATAAGCCACTCTCGTTCCCATTCAAAAAGCATCGCTTAATTCAGGTTACACTGAATTAAGCGATGCTTTTTTATTTTGTCCCGTGATAGTGGATCAGTTCCTTTTTTCGCGTTTATTCTTCGTCTTTTTTTGATTTTCTGCCTAGTAAGAATACGAGGAAGAGAATCAAGAGAGTGAGTAGAGATCCAGCAATAATATATAACAAAGTGTAGTCTCTTTCAATATCCAGGGCTGTCTCATTTAAAGCATCTGCAGTTTTACCATCTATTGTGAAATACTCAGACCATTTCCAGACTTGTTCGCCACTTGTTGCAATCATATCAAGTCGGTATCTACCGGGCTCGAATTCCTTTGTACCCCAACTTATTGGAAAATTAAAATTGGAGTTCGGTGCCATGCGCATATTCTGCTTAAAATTTTCATGCAAAACTTTTGAACCGTCTCTTTTAAAAATTTGCGCTTCGATGTCTAAGTCTTTTAGGATTGTAGCTTCAGTATTTTGAAGGTTAGCGGTCACAACATTTCGATAATTAACTTGCGTCGGCGTAATTTCATTTAGCTTGAGATCTGCTTTGATTTGCGTATCATTTTGTGAAAGCATCATGCCAATGACGTAAGCGTACTGGTTTTCAATTTGAATATCTTTAGATTGGGATTCGCTTTTATCTGCTGTTTTCTCCTTAAAGTACACGCCACCTAAGATTGTTCCATCAAAGGCTTTATCTGGCATGCTTATCTTAATGGGATAATTTTTGCTAGAATGGGCTGGAAGAACAACTTCGCCAGCGGATTCTGTGATTTTAGATAACGGATATTTCAGTGTGTTATCAATTTTTGGATTTTCTTGGCTATAGTCGACGATACCATTATCATTTGTAACAGCTGTATTCACAGAAGTCAGGATGGTGATTTCTTGACTGGTTTCGTTCGTAATTGTTACATATACAGTTTGTTCATTTCCAGGCGCTAATTTCAGATGGAAGTAACTTTTTGTTTTATCGATTTGGTTTTCAGGTATGTTCGCACTCACAGAGAAGTTCATTTCGGACGCATCGGTGTGGACAGGAAATAGGAGTGATGAGGCCAGTAAAGGTAGGATTAAAAATAGGGTCATTAGTTTTTTCATGCAGAATTCCTCCTAAAAAATAATAACTGTAATAAGGACTCTCTAGTGGAGAGGGGGCACGCACTAGAGAGCTTTTGAGGAAAATGGGGATTTTTGTATGGGAGTGTGAAGCTGTTGACATATTAAGTATACGTTATAAAAATAGGATATTAGGAATTCTATCATAAATTTTCAAGAGGCTGAAAAAAATGATATTGGAATTTAATGTTGGTTAAGAAATATTTAATAACAAGCATATCTTTAGTTTAGATTTGGATGCTACGATGTAAGTACAATAAATTTTTGAAATAAAAGGAGAATGTAAAATGACGCAATCAAAGAAAGTATTGTCTTCTATATTAGTCGCTACAACCATTATCGCAGGTGTCGCGCCGCAAGTGTTATCAATCGAAGCTTCGGCAGTAGAATCTGGTACGAAAACAGTAAGTGTGGCGGAAATTACGGAATTACGCTCGCTAAATGCGATGACACTTCAAGTTAAATTTGATGGAACATTACCTGCTGAAGATGTGGCAGATAGTAACTTGGCCGCGATTAAGGAACATTTTAAATTCAGCGGTGGGCTTAGCATTGTCAATGTGCCTCGTTTGAAATCGGGCTCTACGGATACGTATATTGTTCCAGTGACGATTCAAAATCCTGGCGCTACTTACACACTAAGTTATAAAGGAGGAGCGGTGCAGACTTTCACGGGAAGTAATGTGAAGGTTGGGATTCGTGACACGAACCAAGTGACGAGTGATACGTTTGAACTTGAGTCTTTCCAAGCAGACGGTGTTGTTGATTATGCGAATATTATCGCTGCATATGCTGGTGGACGCGGGGATCAAGCTTTTGTAGTTGATGATGATAATAAAAATGAGGCAGGGAAATCGTTCCAAGTGATTTCATCATTGCGTGACCGTAGTGTGACACTTACTGGAACAAATGGTGACGTTTATACGGCTAACTATGTACCATTTACACAAGCATCTGACCGTCGTCAAGCACCGAAATTTCGCTTACCTGCTGGAGAGACATTAACACCGGGCGTGACTTATACTGTGACTTCAAATTGGGCAACGATTGCTAATAATTCGTTTACAGCTCGTGCAATGGCACCGCTAACCATCGATTCTGCTACTTTTGTGGATGAAACATCTTTTAAATTAACACTAGCTGCCGATCCCGGTATGGACTTACTAGCTGGGCGTAGCGTCCGTCTAAAAGGGACTGATGGCAGTGAATTGACAGCGAGTTATCGTTTCTCTTCGCGCCAAGGTACGACTGGTACTTTTGATGTGACAAGTGGTGGTACGTTAAATTCCGCAATCGCTTATGAAATTATACCGCAAAATAATTGGGCAGCAACCACAAATGTAACGTTAGGTCAAAAAGCGGCATACAAAGTGGAGTCGTTGAACGCGATAACGCTACAAATTATTTTTCCAGAGGCACTTTCTGCGGATGAAGTGACGGATAGCAATTTAGATGCGATTAAGAAAAATTTTGTCTTCAGTGATGGTTTAAGTATTGTGAATGTACCGCGTTTAAAATCTGGCTCTAAAAGTACTTATATCGTGCCTGTAACGGTGCAACAGCCGGGTAAAACTTACACGCTTAGCTATAAAGGTACGCCAGTGGAGACTTTTGTTGGTAGTTCTGCAAAAATTAATATGCGAGATTCCAAGCAGGTAACTAACGATACATTTGAGCTTGAGTCATTTCAAGCGGACGGCGTGGTTGATTACGCCAATATTATCGCAGCGTATGCTGGTGGACGTGGCAATCAAGCCTTCGCGATTGATGACAGTAACCGTGATGCAAGCGGTAAACAGTTCCAAGTAATTTCATCATTACGTGATCGTAGTGTAAAGCTTACAGGATCGAATGGCGATATCTATACGGCCAACTACGTACCATTTACGCAGGCATCTGACCGTCGCCAAGCACCGAAATTCCGTTTACCAGCTGGTGAAGAATTGACGCCGGGTGTGACATATACGATTACCTCTGATTGGGCAGACATTGCTAATGCTAGTTTTACAGCGAAAGAAATGGCACCATTAGTTATTGCAAAAGCCACGGCAATCAATTCAAAATCATTTGAGTTAACATTGGATAAAGATCCTGGAATGGATTTATTAGCAGGTCGCCAAGTCGAATTGAAGGGCGCTGACGGTACGACACTTGTTGCGCAATATCGTTATTCTTCTCGTCAAAGTACAACAGGGATTTTTGATCTCGTGAGTGGGGAATTAAGTGAGGATATAGTTTACACAATCTCACCGATAGGTAGCTGGGCTACAGCAACGAATGTAACACTTGGAGAAGCAGCGGCGTTACCAGAAGTGACAGACCCTGATAAGAAGCCAGATAAAGGTGTGATTGTAGTACCTGAAAACGGGAACAATAATAAGCCAACTGCGCCTGCATTAGTTGATAGTGAAAAAAATCCAGTAGCAAAGACTCCTGAAACGATTACATCAAAAAATGGTAAAGATTTGCCGAAAACAGGTGACACAATACCGGTCATTCCAATGACAGCAGGTTTTGGTGCAGTTCTAGTTGGATTGTATATGCTACTAAAACGAAAATTTGCAAAGTAAGAAGTACGAGTTATTTAGGAAGATGGTTTGATACAATAAAGACAACCTGAAACAATGGCGTATTATAGCGAAGAGATGACCGTTACTGTGGGGACGGTTGTCTCTTTTTGACTTTATCACGCGATACTTAGAGTTTTCCGTTGTTACAGTCCCTCGGGCATTAGGCACCGCCCTTTTACATGAACTTGCCTTTTTTTTATCACGATTACGCTATCGCCATTTTACAAAATGTTTGTCTTTAAAGGATTTATGTTATAAAAAAATCGAATTGTCTATAAAAATCAACAATTAACTTAAAAAAACCACTATGTGATGTTGTACGAAAGAAGTACGAATCACATAGTGGTTTATCATATTAAGGTAATAAAGGTATATTCTGTTTGATTTCTTGGACAGAGCTTGTTGAATCAAACGTATATGCACCAACTAAACGTAAGCCTTGCAATGCAGGAGGAACTGTTCCTGTATAAACGGGGCTGTAGCCATTTGTGCCATCAATACCAATATAGATTGTCTTATCAAATGCTAATTTATCTAGCGTGAATTTGGTAGTGAGTGACGATGTTGTTACGGATTGTAGAACGTTCCCGTTTGCATCATAGGCTGTCACTTTCGTTGCTTTACCAAGCTCTAATAAGTCTTTTTTACCGTTCTTATTTTTATCCACGAAAAGGTCACCAGTGATCACTGGAAGTTTGCGGATTCCGAATTGGAAATCAGTTGTTTTTGTGAATTTTAGTCCGGTAAGATCATAAGAGTTACCCCAAATGTCAACTTTAGCAAAACGCATTGCTGGTATATGGTTTAGAAGTGTTGCTACAGATTGAACTTCTGCAAGTGTTGAGTTAAAGCTTGTAGCTGTTTCTGTACCAAGATATTTCTCAACATCGACTTTTTCTGTTGCTTTAATTGCTTTTGGTAAGAAGTTTGCAAGTGCTTTAATGTAATCGTTATTCGGTGTTGTTGAGATGTCGCCGGTGTCAAGTAATGTCGGATTATCTAAGATGCCTTGGATATCTCCACCTGAAATGATATCGATGATAGCTGTTACTTTGTCGATGTTTCCAAGTAAGTCGCCAACTGTTAGATTAAATGGTGAGCGGACCATCACGTACATGCCTGAATCAACATTGGGCATTGTGATTGCAGCTCCTTTGCTACTCGTTCTGAAAAGGATTGCGTCTTCGATATCTAAGCTACCGCCAAGCGCGCCTAGAATTTTAGAGTTTAAATCAAGCTCGGACAAACGACCGCTTGAGATAAGATCTGCTGTTTTTTGTAGATTAATGAAGATAAGTGTTTTGCCGTCCATGATTGACTCATTGCTTTCTTTTGTGCCGTTACCATTTAGGTCTTGGAACGGTGTCATTGTTAAGTTTGTTGTTTTCTTTGTTGCTAAATCAGCCCAAGTGACAACGTTTAGTGTGTTGATTGTAACCGCAGCGATTCCTGCGATTTGTTTACCAGCTGCATCCGTTGCTGAATTCGCTTGAACGACTGGCTTTGTTGTTGATTCTGTGCCGTACTTGATGAAGTAGTTCCCTTTTACAAGTTTCGTGAAGTTATAAACTCCAACTGCATTTGTTTTCGCTGTTGCTACTCCATTTGTTCCGGCTTGTGCGTCGGCTAATGTTTTGTGAAGTGTTACCGTCATGTTTGCCAGTGGTAAATCTAAGTTGTGCAATTCCATCACACCATTGCCGTTTGTATCTGCGTAAACTGTTCCAGAAACTGTGTAGATAGCTGGATTAAGAATACTTGCGTTTGCTGCTGGTGCAAAAGATGCAAAAAAGATTGCAAAAATAATGACTAGGGCAGCGACACGCTTGTTGAAAAACTGTTTCATTAATAATTCCTCCCTTTTAGGTTCTATTTTTAGTTTAGCGGGTGAACCAGTAAAAGGCAATGGGATTCACAATGGAAGGAATAGGGTTATAAAAAGGATAGATACGCTTCTATAAAAGTAATGAAAAATTCTTTTTTTGGAGCTGTTCATCAATTTTATAAGCTCTTATATGATTATAAGGTATTATTAATAATTTTATATGAATAGTGAACTAAAATCTGGAATTAAGAAAAAAGTTTTGGATTATGCAACGAAGCGTCAAGTACGTTGAACATAGCATACATTTTACTTTGGAAAGTTCATAAAGATTTCACATATGGACGATAAAACTACCGCTTAGCATTTAGAGATAAAAAACAAAGAATAAAAGTTTCAAATATTACTTTAAATAATTCGCGTCTATTCTGTCATCATCAGTGTGACATTTCTGTTGTTTTTTTAGTAAGCGTTATCAACTATACTGAAATAGGACAAAGAAATGGTGTCAAAAAGACAAGTAATATAGAATTTGGAGTTGATTGTAATGGAAATCATGATGACTAGTGGAATAAATGTAGCAATGCAAGGTACAACGAAATCGGAAATTTTGCGGGAATTGGCGGATTTAGCTGTAGAAAATGGAAAGGTAACGGATGCAGCGGGCTTTTATAAGGATCTCTGTTTGCGAGAAGATGAGTCTACAACTGGTTTCGGTGGGGGGATTGCGATTCCACATGCAAAATCAGCTTTTGTATCGGAAGTGGGTGTTTTAGTAGGTCGTGGAGCTAATTTAGTAGAGTGGGAAGCAATGGATGGACAGCCAGTACAATGTTGGATTTGTCTGCTTGTACCGGAAACTGGCGGGCAGGAGCATTTACGATTGTTGTCGCAGTTGAGTCGAAAATTGGTGGATCCAGAGTTTGTTGGAAAATTGAAAACGGGGACGGAAAATGAGATTTTAGCGCTAGTTCAAGGGGTTATTTCATAAAAGGGAGCGAGTAAAGATGACAAGTTTAAATATTGTAGCGATTACGAATTGTCCTGCGGGAATTGCGCATACGTATATGGTGGCAGAAGCCCTAGAGCGTAAGGCAGTTTCCTTAGGATATACGATAAAAGTGGAGACGCAAGGCGCGAGTGGTGTAGAGAATCATTTGACACCAGCGGAAATTAAGGCGGCAGACTATGTGATTCTGGCGTTGGGACGGACTATTAGTGAGGAGGACCGATTCCGTTTTGCTGATAAGAAGGTTGTTGAGCTGAAGGTTTCGGAGGCTTTGAAGCAGATTGAGACGATTTACGATGACTTAGAAGGCAAGGCAACATTATTTACAGCGGATAACAACATTAAAATGGGGAGTCAAGAGGCACCGACTGGAAGCGTGATGAGCCATTTGATGGCAGGGGTTTCGGCTGCATTACCGTTCGTTATCGGTGGCGGTTTACTCGTTGCGATTGCAAATATGCTCGTACAGTTTGGAATGCCATATGTGGACATGGCGAATGGTGATCCGTCGTTTGCTTGGGTCGTTGAAACGATTGGTTACTTAGGTTTCAAGTTCATGATTCCGATTATGGGGGCCTATATTGCGAGTTCGATTGGCGATAAACCAGCATTTGCACCTGCGTTTCTGGTCACGTATTTGGCGAATGACAATACGATGCTCGGAACGGAGTCGGGTGCTGGATTCTTAGGTGCGGTAGTTCTAGGACTTGCAATTGGTTATTTTGTAAAATACTTCCGAAGAGTGAAGCTGGGCAAAGCGTTGCAGCCACTGCTTGGTTCGATGCTTATTCCGTTTGTGACGTTATTTATCTTCGGGATTTTGACGTTTTATGTATTAGGACCTGTGATGGGTAGTATGATGGATGGTATGCTTCATTTCTTGAACACGATTCCCACTGAAATGAAACTAGCTGCGGCGTTCTTAGTTGGCGCGATGCTTGCGTTTGACATGGGTGGACCGGTGAACAAAACGGCTTGGTTCTTCTGTTTCTCTTTGCTCGACAAAGGAATTTATGATTGGTACGCGATTGTTGGTGTTGTTGCATTGATGCCTCCAATGGCTGCTGGTATTTCGACTTTCTTAGCACCAAAATTATTTACGAAACAAGAAAAAGGTGCAGCGATTAGTTCGATTATTGTTGGTTCGACGGTTGCGACAGAGCCGGCGATTCCATATGCGCTTGCTGCTCCATTGCCAATGATTACGGCGAATACGTTAAGTGGTGGTATCACTGGGATGTTGACCATTATGTTTGGAATTCAAAGGCTAGCACCTGGAATTGGAATGTTTGATCCGCTTATTGGTTTAATGTCGCCGTGGTACTGGTTCTATCTTGTTCTAGCATTTGGTTTAGCGTTGAATATTTTCCTCATTATTGTGCTGAAAACATGGTGGTTAAAACGGAAAGAGGCGAAACGTAAAGATGGAGACGAATTTACTGAAACAACTGGTGATGGCATCGGGAACTAGTGGTGATGGGCAAGAAGTCCGTGAACTTTTGTACCGAATCCCTCATCGAAAATTGAAGCAGTGTTTGATAGAAATGGCATAAAATATTGGTGGTCGTCCATTTGTGGCGTCCTGTTTGCCAACACGTTACTTGTATGCGAATTTATCAATGATTTCAAAGACAGATTATTATAGTTCGGTAAAGCTGATTGAGCGTTTTTTAAGGGATATGGTACAGAGAAAGATGCTGAAATTTGTCGTTACATTGGATAAAAATTTGAAGCTTGGCGGACGCGCTGGGCTTCTCATAGGAAAGAGCTGAATTGGGATGGGAAAATACGATTTTAATGAGGTTGTGAATCGTAAAAATACATATTGTACGCAGTGGGATTATATTGAGGATCGATTTGGGGAAGCAGACTTATTGCCATTTTCGATTTCGGATACAGAGTTTCAAGTGGCAACGCCAGTGCTTGATGCAATTCAGGAACGGGTGGCGCACGGAGTTTTTGGGTATTCACGATGGAATCATGGAGCTTTTAAAGGTAGTATTGTAAATTGGTATCAGAAGCGGTTTCATACGCATATTGAAATGGATTGGGTGCTGTATAGCCCAACGGTTTGTTATGCGATTTCGGTTTTATTGCGTTTGAAAAGTGCGGAACAGGATCGGGTTGTAGTTTTTTCGCCGATGTATGATGCTTTTTATAGCCTGATTCAGGAGAATAATCGTAAGCTAGTCGAAAATGAGCTTTTATGGGATAATGGTACTTATCGTGTTAATTTTGAACTTTTGGAGAAACAGTTGCGGGGAGCGAAGATCTTATTGTTGACGAATCCACATAATCCAACGGGACGTGTTTTCCAAAAAGCAGAATTAAGCGCTATTATTGAACTTTGTGAGCGACATGGTGTTTTTATCATTTCTGATGATATTCATATGGACATTGTGTATGGAGATGCGCGTTATACGCCAATCTTGAGCCTAGTAGAGCAACCTGTTAATATGTGTATCTGCACGTCAGCAAGCAAGACGATGAATACGCCGGGTTTGATGGGATCTTATTTGTTAGTACCAGATGAGGATTTGCGTGCTGATTTCTTGAAACAATTGAAACAGCGTGATGCGCTTTCTTCTGTTAGTATTTTAGGGATGTATGCCACGATGGCCACTTATAATGAGAGCGCGGACTATGTGGATGAGCTAGTGGTGCATTTGGAAAGTAATATGCATTTTTTTGAAAAATTATTTAGCAAGCTATCTACCGGAAATTAAATTTGAAATACCAGAAGGAACATATTTAGCTTGGCTTGATATTTCGGCGTTGGGCGTAACGAAAGACGTCTTGCAAGAAGCGTTGATACACGTTGGGAAAGTGGCTATTATGCCAGGTGAAACGTATGGGGGACAAGGCTTTTTGCGAATGAACGTGGCTTGTTCAAGAAGTAAATTAGTCGATGGTTTAGAGCGGATGCATAAGGCAATGTTAACATTAAGGGGGTAAAACGATGCTAAATCAGCGACAAGTACAAATCATGGAACGACTCGAAAATGGGAAAGCAAACGGCTTAGAACTTGCAAAATTGACAGGAACATCCAAAAGAACGATTTTGCGGGATATTTCTCAAATAAATCATTTGCTTCAAGCGATTGGAGGCATTAGTTCGAGTCAAGCGGGTGGTTATCAATTGCATATTCAGGATAAAGTGGCTTATAGAAATCTTTTGCACCAGTCAATGTATGATGATGAGCTCATTTTGTTGGAACTACTACGCCATGATTTTCGGACATTAGATGATTTAGCTGCTACTCTGTTTTTGTCAAAACCGATGATATCGGAGAAAATTATCTTTTTGCGGAGACATTACACAAAACGCTTGGATATTAAATCGAAGCCGAATTATGGACATTATTTGGATGAGCCGTTGTACCGGAAAATGATTTTGCTTGCGAATTTGATTGATAAAAATCCTTCTTTTTTCTGTGAGCGATTGGGGATTTCGCAGGATGATTATCGGAGCTTATTGCAAGAAATAAGGACGCTGACTGAGGCGAATTATTATCCGAATATTCATTCTGCCCATTTGGTTAGTTTAATTTTGGCTGCGGATGTGTTGGATGATGGAGTGAAAAATGTAACGACAAGGTTTTCGCTTTCAGAAGGGTTGATTCACTTTTTCATGGAAGAGCAACAAAAGAAGGCCAAATCAGTGACAGAGGCTGAGATTCAGGTAATGTTGCAACGACTGGCGGAGCAGTATAGCACACCCGTTTATGATTTGGAGTTGGTGGAGCAGTTAGTGGGACATCTGAGGCGGAGTATTGCATACCCGATTATTCTTCATGACCGGAAGTTGCATAATATCGCCAATATTAAGGCGGTCTATCCACTTGCTTTTGACTTAAGTATTGCTTTTGTGTCGAGTGCGAATGAAGCGTTTGGCATTGAAATGTATGATATTGACTTAATTGGGCTCTATTTTTCGTGTGCGATGGAACGGATGAAGCAGGTTGCGGCGAAGGTTCTCCTGTTTTCAGATCAATATGCGGTTGCGAGCATCAACAAGCAGATGATTGAGAAAGAGATACAAGGAGTTGAGGTCATCATCGTGACGCATCGGAAAGAATTGGAAATGGCGCTCGAACAACAGGATATTAAGCTAATTTTGAATAATCACCCTACTTTTCAGGAGTTCAGTGATGTAGCTTGCATGGATGTGAAGCAGGTCATCACGAAGCCAGAGTTACGAGCGATTCAAGATATGTTGGAAAAAATTGATGTACGTAGAAATATCCGAACATTTTTCCCTGAAAACTTAGCGATGACATACAACAATGAGCCGGAAGATGATTGGAATGCAATTGTAGAAGGAATCTGCTTAGAATTAGAGGCGCGAGAAGTTCTAAGTGCAGATGAGTCAATTAAAATTCAAGAACGAGAGCAAAAAGGCAACAACTTAGTAATTAACCATTTGGCCTTACCACACTGTACAACGCAGCGCAATCAAGCATTTTTTGCGGTGTTTGTGCATCTTGAGCATAGCGTACTTGTGGATGGAACAATGGTACAAAATGCTTTAGTTGCTTGTGTAAATCCAAATGTGAGTACGGAATTAAAGGTTTTTAGTTATCTTTATTATGTATTGAACGAGCATGATGGAGCGGATATTCTAGGGCTGAAGGATTATGCAACTTTTATTGCATGTATTGAACGCTAAATAAAAGATACTAAGATGAGTAGGTAAAAGACCACGGCCATGGTCTCGCCTACTCATCTTAGTGTCTTTTTAAATATTATTTTCCGAAATTAACACTGAAGGATTTTCCGTTTTTTGCGGAAGTATTCACTTGGATGCGCCAATTTTTACCAGATGTTGTAACGCTAACTTCTGGGGATTTACTTTTTACTTTGTGACCAGTAACTTTTGGTACTAAAAAGACGATTTTATTTTGCTCCATTGATGGATCTGCAAGAGTTACTTTTTGTAGAGTTGCTGATTTACGAATCATGATGGAGCCTCGAGTTTGAGCGACAATACCATTTAGTGTACTAGCCTGACGGAAATTCGCAATCCAAAGATTTTGTGATTTATCGAATACGGCTTGTTGATTCAAATTATTGGCACGGATTTCAACATCGATTTTTTTTGCTGTAAGCTTCGGTTGCTTGCTTGGATTTCCCTGGTAAAATGATGTAGCTGTAAGATTTGTTTGTAGGCTTTTTGCCATGAGATATTGTGATGCCGGCATAGTCTGCATTTGCAATGATGCTGCCGTTGCGAGAGTTTAAAGTATTCCAATTGCCTGATTTCGTTTTTTTGTAGGCTGTGACGTTTGTAGCCGTTGGGAAAACATAGCCGATACTTTGACTTGGGAGCGCTCCGTTTAGATGAGCCCATTTTGTATTGATATTCTTTGTTTGACCAAGATTGATAGTTTGACCTCCGACGATAAATGTATTAAGGCGAGTATTATATAATTTTCTATTTTCGACAATGGTTTCGGTGTTTAAGTTTTCTTTCGATGTGATACCGGCACCAAGCGCCACAATTTTGCCGTTTAAAAAGAACCAAGATTTGCGAGCTTCGAGCGAGCTTCCAGTTACATTTTTCATACTGTAATGCATCGTTGCGGAGCCGTTTTGCTGATCAGATACACCGCCAGACCATGCTTGAGTGTTGAAATATTTTAAGTTATCTGCAACAATTGGTTTTGTTTTGTGGTCTGTTGTTGTGCCGGCTAAGCTAGTCATATCAACAGTTGGATAGTAGCTTCCTTCAAAGGCTTGATCATCGTTATATAGATAGAAAGCGCCAGTTCCTGTGTAGAAACCGAGCTTATTTTGGCCACCAATGGTCTCGAATGCGGAGATTTTTTTGGAAAACATACTAATTCCAGCTACGTAACCAGGTTTTGTATCAATCATTTGACTGGCGGCTGACATCATTTTGTTTTGGGTCAACGCTGGATAGGTGCCGATTATTTTCTTGTTGAGTAGTATAGATTGGAATGTTTGTGCCTGTGCGAGTGTTAGGTTTTTGTAAAAATCAGGATTTAAGGATTGACTGATAATAGAAGATTTCAGAATTCGGGCGTACTTATTGCGATAGGTAACGTTCGTATTTTTTTGACTAATTGTAAACATATCATAGAGCATTGTATTGGCGACCTGTTGATTAGTGACTGCTTTTAGAGAAACACTACGTCCACGAGTCATATCAAGAACCTCATCTTTATAAAAAGCAGGAAGGTAAGTAGTATCTAAATAAGTAAATATAGTTGGTAGGGAGCGGAAATTACTCAGCGATTTTGTTCCAGAAAGCAGTTGATAAAAATCTGCACTGCGAGCAAGAACGGCCGCACCATACCCTGTTGTGTAAGGCGTGTTTGTATGTTGAATAAAAGAGCCATCGGCATAAAAACCATCACCGGAAGTTACTGGCATGTAAGCGCGTTTCACCATATCAGCTCCAAGGTTGATTTTAGATTGGTCATTACCAAGAACACCGCGCAATGTTATGACGAAGCTTTTGTCGACACGGTTAGCACCAGTTCCTACATCTTTGGCATTGGCTGCTTTTGGTTCAAAGTAGTCAATTGTCTTTAAATATTTTTGTAAAGTAGCGTTTGGAATATCTGCTTTCATCAAAGTAAAGACATTTACCAGTGAGATTGGTGTACCAATTTGGAAATCATACCAGTTTTTATCTGTTCTAACCGTTTTTTCGTTATAAATATTGGTATACAGCCAATTAAGAGAATAGAGGATATCCTGTTTTAAAGCGGCATTACGATAATAAGTTGAGTTAGGAGTTTGATATAAAGTTGCCATCTTCTCAATGTTAAGAGCAATCATTGTCATTTGTGTAGGGCTAGTTTTCCAGGCTGTTATATTTGAAAAGAGATAATTTTTCTTGGAATCTTTATTTAGCCTAGAGAGCACACTTTGTTGTAGAGCCTTCTCTTTTTCGTTCAAAGCTACTTTTAAAGCAATATTGGAAGTGGGGAAAGCTTTACCAGTCAAAGATATCTTCCAATTATTTAGTGACATATTTTGTTCCGCGACAGTTTGTGCAAATGTTTTATCGCCTATAGCGATTACCAAGAATAATGCTAGCAGAAGAGCAATAACATATTTTTTCATGGTAACGACACCTCCGTTTTCACTTTTTCGACACATTCGTTTGATAAAAGTACGTTTCCTTACTTGTTACCCAGAAAAATGCGATGAAAAACACAAAAAAAAGTTAAATAGACATAAAATAGACACAATTTGGTAACGGATTCATACTATATAAGTTAAAAATATTACTTTTAAATTCAAGGTGAAACTAAGTCATTTTATATTAAAAAAGTAAAAAAAAAAAGTACTTTTTGATATTTACTGTAAAAAAATTTTTTGTAATGCTTTAATTTGTTAGATAGCGTTGTTTTTCTATTTTTTAGTGAACGCAAAAAAAAACTGCTGAATCTCAGCAGTTTTTCTTAATAAACTATTTAATTTTCCCTAGATCCAAGATGATTTTGATTGTGAATAACAAGATAATAAGTGGTAAAAAGACGCCGCCTAATTGGCCACTGAAGATACTATTCGCTGCGGATAAGATAACGAATACACTTAGCGCAAAATAGAGCATTTTAGGGACAAGAATTCCTTTTCTTAATTTGGAATAGTTGTTGAACAATAGTAAGGCGAATATAGCATAAAGTAAACAGAATAAAGAGGCTAAAATTCGAGCGATTTTTAAGGCATGGATGGCGTCGGCTTTAATGCCTTCTGTAGACAAGCTAAAAAGAACAAACACACCTAACAAAGTAAATATTGCGAACAGCGAACAAATGATTGCGAGCGTCAGCGTCATCCAACGAGGGTTCGTCAACTGCGCCCGCAAAATAGCTTTTTCGTCTAGTTGATTTTCCATTTTAGTAGCTCCTTCAAATAAGATTTATATTCCTATTTGAATGTACCATACATGAGTCAGATTATAAAGTTCTCATGTGACGTTTTGCACTAAAAAAAATGCATGGAAATAGGCCACCAAACAACGACGAAAATCGGATAAATCGCCCAAATTACGTCTGGCGAGAAAGCCCAATTCATTCCAATCACAAAACCGCCAATCCAGATACTTGCTTGGATTGAAAAAGCAAAAAAGTTTTTGTGTTTGGAATGATATAGCGATAAAGGCCACCAACCGATAGCGAAAATAATCGCGATTACCCAAGGATAACTTGGTGAGAACGCTAGATTAAGCAAGGCGTAATAAATAATTGTTGTCGTAGCACCAATCACTGCGGCAGTCATCGTGTACGCTTTTTTTCCGAAAAACGTAAAAATTGGCCAGAAAACGAGCGGATATAGAGCATATAAAACCCAAAGCACTTCTGGCGACTCACGCAAATTAATGACAGTTAGCAAAATAATGAAGACGAAACTAGTGAAAAAAGCAAACTGCGTTAAATTTTGGCGGTAGACGAAATACATTGACAAAGGCCATAGAAGGAGGGCGATACATGGATAGATACTCCAATCAAGCGTTGGTGTTAGGAAAAAATTCAGCATGACGAGAAAAAACATACAAATCGCGCTTCCAACAATGGAAAAGCTAACTAACCCCTTCAATTCATGACCTCCCCTTGCACACGCAGACATCTAAAGTACATTGCAAGTGGCCACCAAACAATCGCAAAAGCTGGAAAAACGACCCAAAGAACAGTCGGCGTATAATAAATATTAATAAAAAGAAGCAAGCCGATGATAAGCGCCGTTCCAACGAGTGAAAATTGGAAATGCGTCCAAGCAAGGTACGATTTAGATGGCTTCACACGATACTCAGCCAGTTCCATTCGCAAATCCGTCAAATCGCCAAGCTCAACAATGGCTTTATTAACCGCATCCTCCTCCGATTTCCCTTTAGCTATCAAGATATCAACCTTATCCTCCAAACCACGAAGAATCTCCTCTTTCATGAACAAACTCTCCTCCGTCGCTGGAATATCACTAAATAACTGATCGACATGTTTTTTTTATAGTTATCATTTTTTACCCCTCCAAAATATTCAAAAATACAACTGCGCACACAGTGTTCTACCTGGTAGAGTAATAATAACACGAATTACTCTATGTGTCAAAGTAATTATTGGCACTCTTACGAAGAGCCCCACCCTGAGTTAGAGTGCCAATATGGCTAGGAGCGCAAGCGAGTAGGCGAAACCATGAAGCCAGCAAATCAAGAAAAAAGGAACCCCACTGATTCCACCAGAGAATAAGATAGAGCCTAAGAGCCCCACCCTGAGTTAGAGTGCCAATATGGCTAGGAGCGTAAGCGAGTAGGCGAAACCATAAAGGCAGCAAAGCAAGCAAAAAGGAATCCCCCCGATTCCACCAGAGAATAAGATAGAGCTCAAGCCCCACCCTGAGTTAGAGTGCCAATATGGCTAGGAGTGTAAGCGAGTAGGCGAAACCATAAGGCAGCAAAGCAAGCAAAAAGGAGCCCCACCGATTCCACCAGAGAATAAGATAGAGCTCAAGAACCACCCTGAGTTAGAGTGCCAATATGGCTAGGAGCGCAAGCGAGTAGGCGAAACCATCAGCCAGCAAAGCAAGCAAAAAGGAACCCCACCGATTCCACCAGAGAATAAGATAGAGCTCAAGCCCCACCCTGAGTTAGAGTGCCAATATGGCTAGGAGCGTAAGCGAGTAGGCGAAACCATAAAGGCAGCAAAGCAAGCAAAAAGGAACCCCCCCCTCGATTCCACCAGAGAATAAGATAGAGCTCAAAAGCCCCACCCTGAGTTAGAGTGCCAATATGGCTAGGAGCGTAAGCGAGTAGGCGAAACCATAAGCCAGCAAAGCAAGCAAAAAGGAGCCCCCCGATTCTAGCAGAGAATAAGATGGGATACAAAAAAGATCTCGCCTGAGTTAGAGCGCCAATACGCATGAGAGCAAAACGAGCATGTAATCCACCCGTAACACTTACAAATGCATACGAAACCCCAGCCAAACGAATAGATTGCAGTCAGACTAAAAACCTTCTCAATCAATAGGGCCTAAAATTTTATTGGATATAAATAATCAAGATTTAAACCACGTTTTCAAAACTTCTTTAAAACCTAATATTTTAGTAATAATTTGTTCATCTTTTATGGGTAAAGTAAATGCATGATAGCAAGTCGAAGGGGTGGATGGGATATGTGGCGGAAATTGGCGTTGTTTGGTGGATGTTTCTTTTTAGCGGTTGCGGTTTTTGGATCGATTAGGGCGTATTCGGCGAAGGTTAAGGATGTTGATTTATCGAAGACGACGCCGATTTTGCTTGTTCATGGAACGCATGGAACGGCGAATTCGTTTAATGGGATGATTGCACGAATTATGTCTACATATGGAAAATCTACAGATAGGGTCATTGTGCTGGTACAAAAAGATGGCACGCTAGAATACCAAGGGACGCTGAGTAGTAAGCCGCAAAACCCCTTTATTCAAGTAGTGTTTGAGAATAATGATGCGCCAATCGATCAAGAAGCAGAGTGGATTGATACGGTGATGAAGGATCTTCAGAAGCGGTATAACGTAACGCAGTACAACGCGATTGGTCACTCAAATGGTGGCTTGGCGCTGACGACATATGCGGAAAAATTAGTGGATGATGCGGCACCGAGAATGGAAAAAATGGTCGTTATCGGGACGCCATTTAATGATTTGGATACAGATTATAATGCGGCTACGACGGACTTTATGGATGTGAAGAAGCGGACTACAGAGCTGCAGACATATATTGAAGAAAATGGAAATTTAGATGCAAACTTGAAGGTACTTTCGATTGCCGGAGACTTGGATGGAGATTCTGTATCAGATGGTGTTGTGCCGGTTCAGAGCGCTCTAGCATCACGCCTGATTTTCGATGATGCGGTGGCTGATTATAGTGAGCAGGTTGTGACAGGAGGGGGCGCGCAACATAGTGATTTACATGAGAATACGACAGTGGATGCAATTGTTGCAGAGTTTGTTTATTGACATAAAGGATGAAAAAGAAAAACCTCTTATTTGTAAAATTTACATTAAGAGGTTTTTCTATGAGAAACAATAGTGTAGAAAAGAAGAATTGATAGGGGTATATGCTACTTAGACAAAAAATAAGTCATCCATCATTTCTTTTTTTGCCTATTACAATATTGGTATACGTATTTACTGTTATGAAGTAATAAGCGATAAACATCAGAGTGAAGGTTCCCGTACTTATAATGGCTGCGAATGCTATATTCATTTGCAACAAGTGGGCAAGGGAGATCAGTGCGATAGAGCTGTGTGTAATCCCTAAAATAAGAGGGATTAAAAAAGTAGCGAGTACTTGCTTGGCAATGGTTTTGCGAATTTCTTTTCGATCTAAACCAATTTTTTTTAAAATATCATAAGTTGCTACATCATTATAGGCCTCGGTTAGTTGCTTGAAGTAGATGATACTCCCAGTTGCGGCTAGAAAAACCATACCAATAAACATACCGATAAATAGCAGAACACCATTTCCTCTCATCAGTGCGTCGTAATTCTCTGGATAACTTCGAAACATTGCATTTTCTGGAAGCACTTTCGACATTTGTTTGCTAAGTGCAAGGGCATCTTTTGGCTGCTCAATCATGATTGACTGGATTGCTATGTTATTTTTGCTAGGTAGCGTTTTTGCTATATCATCGGAGACGATAATGAGTTGATAAAGCGTGCTAAAGGGTAAGTCAGTAATGATTTTTGTAATTGTTACTTTTTGATCGGTGCTATTTTTTAAGGTGAAGCTTTGATTTAGTACATCGTTTTCAGTAGCCGAATCAGGTGAGATAAGTATGGCTTCATCGTTTTCTAGTGGTGCTAGTTCTGAACTATTTTGTTTTTCTAGAGCGAGTAGTTTATTGTAAGCTGTAAGGCCAATAACTGCAAAACCATCTTTAGGCTCGTATGCAAATGGCATTTTACTATCACTTGTCGCTTTTACATAACTAATGGTTGTTTCCTGATGCCCAGCCATTGGGGATTGTATGTTGTTTTGGGCAAGTGTTAATGCTGCTTTATTACTTTTTTCATCCACAATATGATATTCAAAAGTAGCAGGATTATTTAAACTAGCATCTTTATTGGTGTTATTATAGATGCCTGCAACCATGCCAATTGCAACCAATGTCATGCCAGTCAAAACGGCGATAGTAGAAAGCGTTCTGGCGTTTGAAGCGATTCGGAATGCAAGTTGTGAATTGCCTATAATATTCGTGCCATTATAGAAAATACGTTTATTTTTACGAATTTTATTGAGTAGGAATGGCAGGAAGTTGTTAAGTAAGAGCACGGTTCCGGTAATAACGGACGTCAGAATGACTAGCATGCCAGGTTCAAATTTGATTTTTCCCCAAATAGAATCCGCCGTTATTAGGGGTTGCAATGCAATAAAGTAGCCACCTAGAATTAAAATGAGCGCGAGTATTGCTAAGAGTGGATTATTTTTTGGTGTTTTTTCACGTTTACTTTCTGAGTGGAATAGATCAAGTAATGTCGTTCGGTAAATAATGCGGTAACTGGTAATCGATGTAATCAATGTAATGATAATAAAAATCAAAACCGTATTAACCATAGCATCGATAGAAAAGACAAAATTACTAATCGCATCAAGCTTCATGATCTGGATTAATATCGCGACAAATAGTTTTGACAAGAGTGTACCAAGACCTATCCCAATAACGAGAGCAACAACCCCCATTAGAAAATTCTCATAAAAGAGCATCCGGCCAATTTCTTTTTTACGAAGACCAAGAAGGGAGTATATGCCAATTTCTTTTTTACGCTTACGGGTAAAGAAGTGATTGGAATATAAAATAAAGATAGCGACAAAAATAATTAAGATGATAGATGATGCGTTGAAAATACTGGCAAGATTGTCATCATTATCGATACGAGTAACGACTTTTGGATCTTTCGACAGTGATACAAATGTATAATAAATCATGATAGAGAAAATCATGGAGGCAAAGTAGAGAAAATAGTGAATGAAATTATGCTTTATATTCTTTTTTGCTAGGTCAAATAATGTCATTTATATCTCCTCCTAACTGTGATAACACATCAAGAATTTTTTGGAAAAATTCTTTACGACTTTGTGCACCACGATAAACCTCGGTATAGAGTGTGCCATCTTTAATAAACAAAATTCGTTTACAGAAGCTAGCAGCGTAGGCGTCATGTGTTACCATCATGATGGTTGAATATTTTTGTTCATGCAGTCTCTTTAAATTTTCTAATAGATCTGTCGCTGATTTTGAGTCAAGAGCACCAGTAGGCTCATCTGCAAAAATTAAACTGGGATCGGCTATTATTGCGCGACTTGCAGCTGTTCGTTGTTTTTGTCCCCCAGAGATTTCGTTAGGGTATTTATCTAAAATATCGCGAATATGGAATGTGTCGGCTACTTCTTCTAGTCGTGTTTCCATTTCATATACAGAATGTTTTGCGAGTGCAAGGGGTAATATGATATTTTCGCGAACACTCAGTGTATCGAGCAGGTTATAATCTTGGAAAATAAATCCTAGCTTATCGCGACGAAACGAAGACATCTGTTCCTCATTCATTGTTTCCAGTTCTTGCCCAGAGATTTTGATTTCACCAGAAGTAGATTGGTCGATGGTGGAGAAGACGTTAAGCAGCGTTGATTTACCGGCACCGCTTGGCCCCATGATACCGACAAAAGCCCCCTTCTCAATTTCCAGATTAATATTGTCTAAAGCTGTATAGAGATTTCCTTTTATACCATAAACTTTACAAACATTTTGTGCTTGTAGAATTACCTCCATGTAAATGCCTCCTATTTATAGATGACTTATACTATTCAGTGTAGCGATAAAAGTAATTGTAAACCATTGTCTAAGATGACATTATGAATGAAGAAGCTTACACTTTCGTAACACTATGCAATCCAAAAAGAGTTTTTAGGTAGCTTCTTTCCATGGTATACTTATTTGACATAGATAGGGCTAAGTTTTTTAGGAGGGGACGTGTGGAGATGAGAAAAATCGGGTTAATCGGTGGGATGAGTTGGGAATCAACAGCAGAGTATTATCGGATTATCAATGAGCAGGTTCGTGAAATATTGGGGGAGCTTCATTCAGCTGAAATTATTTTGTATAGTATGGATTTTTATGCAATTGAGAAGTTGCAACAAGAGAATAGATGGTATGAGGCTGGGGTATTGCTCGCGGATGCAGCAGTGAAATTGGAGCAAGCAGGTGCAGAATTTATTTTGATTTGTACGAATACGATGCATAAAGTGATACATCAGGTGGAAGAAATGATTAAGATTCCGATTATACATATTGCGGAGCCGACGATTAGGGCTATTCAGGAGCGGGGATTGGGGCAAATTTTATTGCTTGGTACGCGTTATACGATGGTGGAGGATTTTTATAAAGGGCGTTATGCAGGGAGCGGGATTGGAGTCCAGATTCCAGTTGATGCTGGTTTGGAGATAGTGAACCGGATTATTTTTGAGGAGTTGTGTCTGGGTATTATCCGTGAGGAATCGCGGACTGCAGTGCTAGCTATTATTGAAAAAGCGAGCATAGAAGGGGCGCAGGGTATTGTTTTGGGGTGCACGGAGCTGGAATTACTGATTCGTGAGTCGGACGTTGCGCTACCAATCTTTAAAACTGCGGAACTTCATGCCAAATATGCAGCAAAGGAAGCCTTGCGATGAGGCGCTAAAACCGTTATAATTTGGATAAGGCGTAATGAAATTTTGAAAAGAGGTTTTTGAAGAATGGGAAAAAGCTCGATTTACGGGTTAACGATGGCGCAGCTTGGGGACTGGTTTGAGGAAAAGGGCGAGAAGAAATTCCGTGCGACGCAAGTGTGGGATTGGCTTTATGTCAAACGTGTCACAGAATTTGCGCAAATGTCGAACTTAAATAAATCATGTGTGGACATGCTGGAGGAGAACTTCACGATGCACACATTGAATGAACAAATTAAACAGGAATCTAAAGATGGGACAACGAAGTATTTGTTCCAATTATCGGATGGTAACTTGATTGAGACGGTTATGATGACACATTCTTATGGGCTTAGTGTTTGTGTAACGACACAAGTGGGATGCAATATCGGTTGTACTTTTTGTGCAAGTGGGTTGCTGAAGAAACAGCGTGATTTGAACGCTGGCGAGATTGTCGAACAAATTATGAATGTGCAACTTTATCTGGATTCGAAGGGCAATGGTGATCGTGTCAGCCATATCGTAGTCATGGGGATTGGTGAGCCATTTGATAACTACGATAATGTGATGGATTTCCTTCGTGTTGTGAACGATCAGAAGGGCTTAGCTATTGGAGCGCGCCATATTACGGTATCAACAAGTGGTCTAGCACCGCGTATTATTGATTTTGCTAATGAAGATATTCGTGTTAATTTAGCCGTCTCTTTACACGCACCAAATAACGATTTGCGTACGCGTGTGATGCGGATTAACAAAACCTATCCATTAGAAAAATTGATGGAAGCAGTCGAATATTATTTGGAGAAAACGAATCGTCGTATCACGTATGAGTATATCATGCTAAAAGATGTCAATGATCATAAGCAAGAAGCGCTTGAGCTGGCAGCTTTAATTGGTGAGAAGCGTCATTTGGCTTGGGTGAACTTGATTCCTTACAATCCGGTTGACGAGCATGATCAGTATCAACGCAGTGATGCTGCAGTTATTGATGCATTCTATGAGACACTGAGACGCAAAGGAATTAATTGTGTTGTTCGTCGTGAACATGGGACAGATATTGATGCTGCATGTGGGCAATTGCGTAGTAAACAAATTAAGAAAAAAGGCGTTCGTGAGCGGATGCGTGAAAAAGCAGAAGCAAAAGTAAAACAACAAGTTACTGCCGAATAATATTTAGAATTAAGAAGAAGTTCGCGGATGATGCGGGCTTTTTCTATATATAAGGAGCTGCGAAAGATGAAAGCATTGGTGTTTAATGAATTTGGAGGTTCAGATGTATTACAATATGTAGATATACCAGATGCAGTGGCTGGCAAGGGAGAAATTTTACTAGAAATGACTGCGATTGGTTTGAATTTTGCAGATATTTATCGTCGTAAGGGGAACTATCACCTTGTTGGTGGAGCGCCATACGTGCTTGGATATGAGGGGGCTGGTGTTGTTGTAGCACTTGGTGAGGATGTGACGGATTTTACGATTGGTGATCGTGTAGCGTTTGTTGATGTGCCACTTGCAAATGCGGAACTTGTTGCGATCCCTGTTACACAGGCAATTCCCATACCAGATTTGATTGGAGATGATATCGCGGCTTCGGTATTGTTACAAGGTTTGACGGCTAGCTATTTGGCAAAGGATAGCTATGCGATTAAATATGGGGATGTGGCGCTTGTTCATGCTGTTGCAGGTGGCGTTGGCCAAATGTTGACGCAAATCATCACATCGCTTGGCGGCAAAGTAATTGGTCTGACTTCGAGTGAGGAGAAAGCAGCAATTGCACAGAAATTGGGCGCGGAAGAGGTTTTATTGTACAGTGATGGTTGGGCCGAAAAATTAACTGGAAAAATCGATGTAGTCTATGATTCTGTGGGTTCAACGCTAATGGATAGTTTCCAAACTGTTCGTGAGAAAGGCACAGTCGTTTTTTTACGGTATGTCCGGTGGTGATCCTGTACCTGTGGATCCACGGATGTTGATGGATGCTTCAAAAACATTGACTGGCGGTGATTTGTGGAGTTTTTTAACGAGTAAAGAAGAGCGAATCAAGCGCTCGCATGCCCTCTTTGAAATGATTAGTACCGGGAAAATAACAGTGAACAAGCCACGGAAATTCGCATTATCAGATGGAAAAGCGGCACATGACTTGCTGGAGAGCAGAAAAAGTACCGGAAAAATTTTATTAATACCATAAAAATAGCAGGAAGATCGGATTCTAAGCTTAAGTCCGATTTTCCTGCTATTTTTATGCTTTTTCTCGTTCTAAAATAGTATCCAACTGGGCATAATCTGTAGGAGAAGGCGGGATATTCCAAAGCAATCCATTGGTGTGCATGTCTGCTTGCTCATAAAGAGGAAAATCACTAATAATTAAATCAATTCCAGAATGTAGCTCGTGTGTTGTTACTTCCTGGCAAACGATAATTTGATCCGCAGAGTATTTCCGCTTAATTTCGCCACGAAGAAACTCTTCCCATAAATAACCGTTTTGTGAAATGATTTTGACGTGAAGGGCATCATGCTGTTGGGCTTGCTGCATTAAGATGTAATAAACAGCAACTAGATAATTGGTAATCACAGACTTATTTGGGCGAATATATGAGAAATGTGGATTTTCTTCATATTTTGTTAAGATGTTGTGGATTTGTTTGGAGAGATGAGCTTTTTCTGGAGAAACTTGAGGAAGAGGGATATCTGGCAAAACATTTATTTTATTGATAAACGTGAAGTTTACTAAGAAGTCCAGTGTTTCTGTGAGGGCGATATTTTTCTCGTTGTCAGGATATTCATCTAGTATACTAGTAAGTTCAGAGGCTAGTACGTGGTTTGGCAAGTAAATTTCCGAGTTACACTGCGCTCTAGCTTCTAGGAAAAAACTATCTGTATGCGTAAAATGGGTCCAAAAAGCAGTGATTAGCGTGAAATAGCGTTCGTGTTTTGAAAGAGGCATGCCGATGATTTTTTCAAGAATGGTGTAATCAATGGTGGCATTCTCAGGTTGCAATGCATTGAGCTCATCCCATTTTTGTAACCAGTGATTTTGGATGGTAAAGGCGTGTTCTTGCTTCACGCGTTTTAATGTAACGGCAATTGCAATCGCATATTTAATTCGTGAAGATAGTGAAAAATGGATGTGATAAAAGGCTTCTACTTGGAGGATAAATCGATTGATGTTTTCATAGGGGATGTCTGGAAAGGGCCATTTAGTGTAGGGATAAGATTTACTGTAAATTTGGTAGTAGAAATAACGAAGATTGATTTCAGGCCCTTTGATAGCAAGAGGCTGTGTTTCTAAAACAAGGTTACTATCAGCCAGATACGTATCAATTTGACGAATACGGCGATACATGGTCGGTAGGCTACTATAGTTATCAGTCGCCCATTCGGCTAAATTATTTTTTTTTGCCAGTAAAAATGTCTTTTGCAAGTAAATATAAATGAGAGCTGCTGACGACAAGCGCATAGAGGTAGTCGAAATTGACATGTTTACCGACAGAAAGCAAAATATTTCGAGAGCTGTCTTCATATACGTGAGCGATGTTAGGATTGAACAGGTCTTGCAACGATAAAATATCGCGCTCTAGTGTTTTGATTGAGCAGTGCAATAAGTCAGCTAACTCTTTCTTTTGATATGTTTGCGGGGACTTAAATAATGTCTGTAGTAAATTGAGTTTACGGTACTCCGAAGCGACAATTAAATTTTTCCAAAAATAGACACACTCCTAGCTCATAGATTCACATTTGGCTATGGGACAGACGTGAAGGAACACCGTGCCTCGAATCGGCGCGGTGGCTCATAGTTGCATGAAGATATGTTTGCTATTTTGTTCAATTTGTTAACTATATCATATCATAATTCATTTGTCATCACTTTCAAGGAAAAAGAAGCCATAAAACAACCGGAATTGTGACAATACTAAGAACAGTGCTGATAAAAGTTGTGCTGGATACGAGATCTGGCTTCGTATTGAATTGTACTGCGAGTAAAGTTGTGTTAGCAGCTGTTGGCATTGCAGCAAGTAAAATCATGATTTGTTTCGTCATTGGATCTACTGGTAAAATAAGTGTGAACAATACAGCGATAAGAGGGGAAATGAGGAGACGCAAAATAAGCGAAATCGAGACTTTAGTAATATCGATTCGGCGAAATGAGATAACCGCTAATTGCATGCCCAATACAATCATAATCGTTGGAATTGCTGCATCCCCGACCAATTTCACACAAGTCATCACGCCCGCTGGAACTGGTAGATGGATGAGTTGGAGGACAATGCCCAGTAGTGCCCCATAAGCGACCGGCATCCGGACGACACGTTGCCAAACCATTTTCATACTGGCCGTTTGCGCACTGCCTCGTGCCGCGAAGAAGACCCCAATTGTACTCATTACAAGCTGCTGCAATACCATTAAAATAACTGCAATATCAAGCCCAGTAGCACCAAAAATTAGCAAAACAACGGGCGTTCCATAATTCCCATTGTTCATAAAAGCCGAAGCAAGAATCATCGCGCACGCATCTTGAATATCATAGTTCATCACCTTTGCAATGACATAAATAATCGCGATAATAGATAAACAAAGCCCCACAACAAAAATCAATAAATAGGCATAGTCCATCGTTAATTTATTCGTATAGAACGTATTAAACGCCAAAAACGGCGACATTAAATAAAGCGTTAACTTCGATAAATTCGGGATATCAAACTTAAGCGTTTTCTGTCCAATAAAACCAATTGCGAAAATCCCGAAAATCGGCAATAGAATCAAAACAAACTCCATGCAAAAAAATCCCCTTTTCTGTAAATATCAACTTATTTTACTATCTTAGCATATTTTGCGAGTAACACTGAAAAAAGAAACGCGATGCTAAGAAAAAATTTAGCGTACACGTTTCTTTTTCATTATTTAGTTACAGTTTTCTTTCCTTGAGGACGAATATCTTTCACGAATAGGCTTAGAATCAAGCCTACAACCGCAAAGGCTACGGCAACGAGAAACGCCGCTTTCATGCCGTCAAGGTTTGCTGTCATAGCTTGATTTTGGAATGCTTGTGGATCAGACATTGCTAATGCTTTTCCTGGCATATTGTCTTTCGTTACGTTACTCAATACAGTAATGAGAATCGCTGTACCAATCGAACCAGCAACTTGACGAATCGTATTATTCACCGCAGTACCGTGACTCATCATGTTCAGTGGCAACGAGTTCATACCAGCTGTTGACATCGGCATCATAACCATTGAAATACCGAAGAAACGCACGGCATAAAAGACGATAATGTACATAGTAGACGTATCCTTTGTCAAGAACATAAACGGAATTGTTCCAGCTACGAGTAATGTCATACCAGTAATCGCAAGCAATTTCGGCCCAATCTTATCGAAAATAATACCAGTAATTGGGCTCATAACACCCATCACGATAGCACCTGGAAGCAATAGTAATCCAGAATGTAGCGCTGTTTCACCAAGAATATTTTGAATATAAAGTGGTAATACGATTTCTGCACCAATCATAGACATCATAACAATCGCACTGATAATAGTGGATAGCGTGAAAACTGGTGATTGGAAAACGCGAAGTTCGAGCATCGGTTTTTCCATTTTTAGTTGGCGCCAGATGAATAGGACTAAGCCGATAGCACCAACGATGAACATTGTAATCACAAGGCCGTCTGTCCAACCATCCGTACCCGCGCTACTAAAGCCGTAAAGAAGGGCACCAAATCCAATTGTTGAAAGGGCGATCGAAATAATATCGATTTTTGGATTCGTAAGTTCAACTACTTTTCTCATTGCGAAAAAGGCAAAAATAATATCAAGAACTGCGATTGGAATCAAGATAATGAAAAGCATGTGCCAATCATAGCTATCCACAATCCAACCTGATAAAGTCGGTCCGATAGCAGGAGCAAAAGCGATAACTAATCCGACCATGCCCATCGCTGCCCCACGACGATCAGGTGGGAAAATAAGTAGGAAAATGGTTTGCATTAGAGGCATTAGAATTCCGGCCCCAGCCGCTTGAATGATCCGCCCAGTTAGAAGTAGCGCAAAGCTATCTGAGAAAGCTGAGATTACTGTACCAACTGTGAAGACAATCATCGCTGTTAAAAATAGCGTTTTCGAGTTAATTTTACCGATTAACATTGCCGTAATTGGAATCATAATCCCGTTAGTAAGTAGGAATGCTGTTGTTAGCCATTGCCCTGTAGATGCTGTAATGTTTAAATCGACCATAATGTGCGGAAGAGCTGTTGAAAGAATCGTTTGGTTTAAGATAGCAACGAATGCCCCCACAAGCATTACTGTCATTAATAACATACGATTATAAGGTTTCCCGTGAATATCAACGGGTTGTTCCGCGTGTGCTGTTTGTGTCATGTTCAATCTCCTTTTGATTTAAAAATAATTAGTTCACTTAATTAACTATTTGACTATTATAGGGCAATTTACGAAAAGAGTCAATGGAAAAAATTTAAAAAAATTTGCAAGTATTCAGATTGTTATTTTGATAAGGCAGAAATGATTGCGCTATCTTTGTTTGTACTACTCAGTTGCAACTAAAAAAGGGTCTGGGACATAACCCAAATAAATCGGCGACAAGCGCTCGCATTCAGGGGATTTGGCGGACTTCCGGTTCTCATGTACAGTCGTACACTCCGCTTCCGGCTTCCACCAAATCCCCTGAATACAAACGCTTTCGCTCGATTTGTGTCAAGCAATATTTACGTCCTACCCTCAAAAAGGGAATCCTGATATCTTGCTTATTTTTGTGTAGAAATGAGTTTGTCCCACCCTCTTCGTATTGTAAATTACCTACCGTCACCATACTCCCAGCTTCGGATGGCATCATCTTCGTCAAATGAAACGAGAACATCAACAACTCCTTTGACGTTTAGAATATTTTCTTCAAGGCGATCTTTGACATCATCTACTTGTGCAAGCGTCATTTCGGGATCGAGTTCCACCTCCACTTCCACATGGAAAAAGTCGCCTTCTTTTAAAACAGTGATAACTTGGATGTCTTTAACGTCTGGATCGCTCATTACGAGTTGGCCAATTTGTACTTGCAATACTTCATCGGACTCACCAATCGCCCCAGCTGCGTTATCCAAGAATACTTTACCAACAACGATAAACATCATAATCCCAATTAAGGCAGATGCGATTCCCTCTGCTTGATGGTACGGTGTGAAATAGGAAATAATAATTGCAATCATTGCCAAAAGTCCACCGCCAGTTGCAACGGAATCTTCTAAGAAAACGAGACGAGTCGCGGCTTTTGCTTTACCGAAATTCGCGAGACTATCTTTGAAAAGTTTCAAACCGCGGGATTCCAAGCCAACATCGTGCGCAATTTCGTGCATTGCTTTTACGAGAACAAAACCTTCTAAAATGGTACAGACTCCGAGAACAATCAAGTTAATGATAAAACCGGTCGATTCTGTCGGATGGAAAATATGCGAAATTCCTTCTTTAATTGTTTCAAATGCCATAATACCTACAATCAAAACGGCGCCGAGAAGAACAAGGTTTACGACACGACCAAAACCATTGGGGAAGCGCTTCGTCGGGCGTTTTTTGCTTAGTGCAGAACCAACAAACACGAAAAATTGATTGGCAGCGTCACCTAGACTGTGTAACGTTTCAGCGAACATCGCCACATTTCCTGTAAATATATAGGTGGTTCCTTTAATAATAGAGACAAGAACGTTGACGATTGCAGCAGTGAGCGCCGACTTGTTTCCCTTTTTTAGTAACTGAAATATTTCATTCAAATGTTTTTCCTTCTTTCTAGTTTAGCTTTAGATGAAGGGATCAAAGTAGTCGTACTCTGTCACTCCACCTTGAATTGGCTTACTTATTCTGATTAATTCATTCACAATTTTCTTTGCATCATCGCCAAAAACAGGAAGAGGTTGATAATTATTTTCATGCAGGGCGCCATCTGAATTCTCATAAGTTGGGACGATGGAAAGATTTTTTAAGACTACCTTACCATTATCTTCTGTAAAGCGCAATCGGAACATCGAGGTCATCCGAGAAAGCAGCGTTGGATCAGCTCCAAAAGCGAAGTCACCCATGCTATACACGATGTACTTGCCATTATATTTTTCGACGCTTTCTAGACGATGGGGATGGGAGCCCATGATGATATCAGCACCGGCGTTAATAATCGCATGACCGTATTGGGTTTGATAATCTACGGGTGTTTCACGATATTCAACACCCCAATGCATATTTACAATGACTAGAGTATTCGGCTTTTTGTATTTCTTTACGTCGGATTCTATTTTTGCAAGATAGCTCGTTGATTGTTGACTGGAGCGACAATCATAGCCGAGTAAGACAGTTTCGATACCTCCGATTTTAGTGATGAGCGGCATGTCCTTATTGAAAACAGGGATATTATTGTCTTTAAAGGCTTCCAAGGTGTCATCATAACCAATTTGAAAATAATCCATGGTATGATTGTTAGCTAGATTTGCTGCATCAACACCGCTCGCAGGTAAAAAGGCGACATGTGCAGGGTCACTCTTGATACGCCACATTTTTACTTCGGCTTTCGTGGCGTTCGTAAAGGCACTTTCCGCATTGATAACCGTATAGTCATCTGAATTAAACCATGGCAGACAGTTTTGAAAAACATAGGTGTTGGTGCCATTATTTTTCTTAAAAACGTTATCGAATTTGAGGTGTTCAGGTGTTTCGGGATAGGTACCAAACGAGTTATCACCGACCATCGTTAGCGTGATAACACCTTTTTGTTTGAGACCTTGTTCGTAGTTTGCCGCAGCTGCGTAAAACCATTGATATTGGGTTGTTTTGGTGATATCACTGCACTTCTTTTCACTTTCGATAAAAGCAGGATAAACTTTACCGAGCGCTTTTTTATCGGCGTTTCCAAATCTGTATTGTTGTAGTGCTTCTAAGCAGGCTTTCAAGTTCTTGACATAGAAACTATTGGAATTATTCGTTAATTCGAGTCTGTTTACGTTTTTGATAAGTGTTGCTAATTGTTCCTGTGAATCAGAATCGCCTCCTGAATTAGCTAAGGCTTGGAGCGTGGCTTGTGTTTGTTCGGAAAGCTGTTGAACGGATTTCTGGGTGACACTTTTGAGCGGTTTGGCTGTGGGCGATTGATTCAAAGTATGGACTGTCCAAAAAACACCTACTGCAAAAAAGAGGATGATGATGCCTGGAATAAGGAATGTTTTTTTCTTCATGTTGTGCTCCTTTCAAGAGCGATTTTTCTTTAGTATATTATGCGAGGAGAAGGATGGCAATGTATAAAAATGGAACAACCTAATCCCAAGTGTTATCGGGATTAGGCTATTGTTTTCACTATTAACTTCTCAGTCCGCGTCCTTTGTCGATTAAATACCAACAAATCGCGTATAGCACAACGATAAAAAGAATAAGGATAGCGATAGACCACATGACTGAAATATCTGTCGTTCCAAGGAAGCCGAAACGGAATCCTGAAATCATATAAACAATCGGATTGGCTTTTGATATGGCTTGCCAAAATGGCGGCAGCATCGAAATCGCATAAAAAACACCACCGAGATACGTCAACGGTTGTAAAACAAAGGTTGGAATAATGGATACATCATCAAAAGACTGGGCGAAAATACCGTTTAATAGACCCGCTAGCGAGAATAGAATCGCTGTCATGAGTAGTGTGAGAACGACGAGTAGCCATGAATGGACAGCGAGTGGTACGAAAAATAGGGAAACAAGTGTTACGAGCGCACCAACTAGAATACTTCGACCAATTCCTCCGAGGAGAAAACCCCAAATGATAACGTGTGTAGGCACTGGCGCAATCAATATTTCCTCAATATTTTTCTGGAATTTTTGCGAGAAAAAGGAAGATGATACATTAGAATAGGAGCTCGTGATAACAGACATCATAATAAGTCCAGGTACGATAAATTCCATATAAGAAAATCCACCAACTTGGCCGACCCGACTTCCGATTAAGTTACCGAAAATAACAAAATATAAAGATGTCGTAATGACTGGTGGTACTAAGGTTTGAATCCAAATTCGCATATAGCGGTTGGTTTCCTTGACTGCTAGGCTTTTTAAAGCTGTAAAATAAAGATTAAACATGATTCCCCTCCGCTTGGTGTGTCTCTTCTGTGATTTTCAGGAATAGTTCTTCCAGACGATTGGATTTGTTGCGCATGGATAAAACTTGAATTCCTTGTTTGGTCAGTTGCTCAAAAACGTCATTAATTCCTTGATTGCGCTCTACTTCGACTTCAAGAGTGGCATCGTCTTCTAAATTGTATTTATATCCTGTAATCTCAGGTCTCCTACTAGAAGGCGCTAAGTCAAAAATAAACGTTTCAAACTGTAATTTGCCTAAAAGTGCTTTCATACTTGTATTCTCGATTAGCTCGCCCGACTGAATAATTCCGATATTGCGACAGAGCATTTCGGCTTCCTCGAGGTAGTGCGTTGTCAGAATAATTGTTGTACCGTTTATGTTCAATTCTCTGAGATAGTCCCACATCTCACGTCTTAGTTCGATATCGACACCGGCTGTTGGTTCATCCAAAATGAGAAGGCGCGGTTCATGCATTAAAGCTCGGGCAATCATTAATCGTCGTTTCATACCGCCAGATAGCATCCGAGCACGGACATCCCGTTTTTCCCAGAGACCAGATTGTTTTAAGTATGTTTCGCTTCGTTTTAGTGCTTCTTTGCGAGAAACACCATAATAGCCAGCTTGGTTCACAACGATTTGTTGGACGGTTTCAAATGGATTGAAGTTAAATTCTTGAGGAACTAGCCCAATTTGTTGTTTTGCGCGGACTAAATCTGTATCAATATCATAGCCAAAAACTTTTACTTTTCCTGACGTTTTATTGACTAGTGATGTAATAATACCGATTGTCGTTGATTTTCCGGCACCATTTGGACCTAACAGTGCGTAAAAATCCCCTTCTTGTACGGATAAATCAATCCCCCGTAGCGCTTGGACACCGGTCGCATATACTTTTTTTTAAGCCTGCTATTTCGAGTGCATATGTCATGTAATAACTATCTCCTTTTTTGTGTATGATTGGTTTTTCTGGTCAGAAAGTAATTGTACCATGGAATCCATGAAATCTCTTATAAACGTTTCTTTTAATGCGTAGTAATGCCATTGACTTTGTTTTGTTACAGAAACGATTCCGGCCTTCTCTAGCGATTTCATATGGTGGGAAAGCGTTGGTTGAGTGAAGTCGAAATGTTTTAAGACATCGCAGGCACATAAACTACCGGATGATAAGAGGTGGATGATTTTCATTCGGCTTGGATCTGCCATAGCTTTGAGTACTAATGAAGTTTTTTCATAGTTCATTTTTAACCTCCTCGTATATAGACGAATACCTATGTAGAATATAGATTAGTATGCATGTAATGTCAAGTTGTTGAGGCTCTAAGGAAATGTACTGTATTTCTTTGGAGCCTCAATATGCATAGCATGTAATCCACGTATTGCATCACGTGAAGCGCCTCCGGATCCAGCTTTGTTGTGGTTCTTGAAAAGCGAAGTATGCTTTTTTAGAACCTCAATATGCAGTTGAATGCAATGAAACTGCCTTCTTCTTAGCCAACTCCTCGAAAACTTCACGCCCTCCATAAAAAGTAAGAGCGGCTTTTTACTACGGCCGCTCCAGTTTTTTTCGGAGCTGAACGGGCCGTTTCAGCTTTGTTGTGGCTCTTAAGAAGCGTAGTATGCCGAATTAGAGCCTCAATATGCATGAGAGCGAAGCGAGCATGTAATCCATGTACAGCAATCCCGTGAAGCGCCTCCGGATCCAGCTTCAACGGCCAACTCCTCGAAAAACTT
>NZ_AODK01000026.1 GCF_000525975.1 Listeria rocourtiae FSL F6-920 | reverse complement strand
CGAAATGAAGTGAGTTACAGTCCCAATATGCATACGAGCAAAGCGAGCATGTAATCCTTCTTAGACTGTTCGAAATGAAGTGAGTTACAGTCCCAATATGCATACGAGCAAAGCGAGCATGTAATCCTTCTTAGACTGTTCGAAATGAAGTGAGCTAGAACCCCAACATGCCTATGAGCGCTGCTCATAGGCAATCCTTCCATATTTTTGAACAAGGCTACGGTGTTCTTCTACACTGACGCTTCGCATAACTTCTTACACGGTAAGGATACGACTCCCTCCCTGTTTTCAGTCATTACATACACCAGTATGCGCAGCTCTCCGGCTTCCGCCAAACCCCTTTAATACAAATGCTTTCGCTCGATTTGTGTGAAGCAAGATATACGTCTTACCCGAAAAAAAGAGAATCGTGATATCTTGCTTATTTTTGGTTAGGTACATATTTTGTCCCAGCCCTTTTTTGGCATCACATATGAAATTGTTCCTCTTCAAGGCGTTTCATACGTGTAGTCAAACGATAAAAACGTTCTTTATTTTGAGTTTCCAAAGCAAGATCAATCTCGTTTTGGATACGTTCCATCCGTTGTTTTTGTGCGAGCATTGTCATGAAACAGTCGATGAACATATCCATAACGATTCTTTCATTTTCGAGCTCCTTGTATTGTTGGGACATTGCTTCAGATATTTTCTTGGCAGACATGACAATCACTCCTTCAAACTATATTTTGTAAATTATTAATAGACAATACCACCTTCAAAGAACGATGAAACATTTTTGTTGCAAAAAAATCCTAAGTTAAGAATCTACTAATGTAGGGTATATAGCTATTAAATGTATCAAGTGAAGTGAGAGAGGGAGGACTGTAGATGAAAAAACGCTTATTAGGGGATGTTTTTTGGTGATTATACTACTTAGCTATATGATTCAAGTAACAGGAAATAGCGATTTTGATAATAAGTATGGTATATTACCAACGACCGGCGATGCAGATTCGATGTATTTATTGATTATCGGAATTGTATTACTGGGAATTGGAATGTTTCTATTCAAACCAAAAAAGCGTGATGAATAAATGAATGCAAAGAAAGAACCAATCCTAGGCCATTTATTTTAAAAAGATAAGAAAAAAAGTTGAGGCAAATTACTTCTACCTCAACATTTATGCATATAAAGTTGCTAACTACAACACATAATGCTTTAATTAGCGCCAACGTTCCAACTTTTTTAAGAATTTTTTAGTATACATTTTATTAAGGAAAAACTTTCCGATTTTACTCATATCAGATTCTTGAAATCCTTTTAAGCTGATTTCGTAAAACTCATCAAATGTTGCATCAGGATTAGTCCACTCACCATTTTCGTAACATTTCAAACAGTATTTTTCCGAACGTGTACCATCTTTTTCAGTACCAAATGCTTCTGGTGCACTCATAGGTATGCCGCAACTTTGGCACTGTGGTGTTTTTGCCATTCACTATCTCTCCATTTCTGAACTATTATAAGTTGTTTATATTCAAAGTATAGCGTACTCTGCAATTTGACACAATAACATCATCTTATCGCTTGTTAGTACGTGTTGAATGCACTACAATATAAACAGGCATTGATTTAAGAAAATATGGAAAAGGAGGCTTTTTATAATGAAGCACATAAAAAAAAGAGTTCATGCTTGATTGCGGACCTGAAGAGGCTTGGCAATTAGTTGTCGATCGAAAAAAATATGAAAAATGGGCAGCAGCCTTCCATGAAGGATCAACCTATACTGGTGAGATGGGACTTAATGAAACCGTTAACTTTGTTGATTCAGAGGGCAATGGTCTAGTTTCTAAAGTAGTCGTTTTTGAGCCAGAAAAAGAAATTAGATTTGCATTTTTAGGTGAAATCAATGATGGGAAATATGTTGAGGTTGCTGAATTTGCAGATATGCTGGAACATTACGTATTCGACCCAGTAGGCAATCAAACAAAAATGTTAGTAGATGTCGCTATGGATGATAGATATTATGACATGATGAATGAAATGTGGGACAATGCGGGAATTGAGCTTGTAAAATTAAGCAACAAGTAGCTATGCACAAAATTACAGTCAGACTTATATGACAAAAAGAAGATGAAGCCGGGATCCAGCCGATACAAAACATATTTTCGTACGAAAGTAAGCAAGATATCGCGATTCCCTTTCCTAATGTAGGACGTGAATCTTGCCTCACATAAATCGGGTGCTTATCACCAATTTATTTGACTTGTGAGTCTGAACTTGTTTTGGTGTTTCTTTATTGGCAAATGATAGGCGAAAACTACCGGCTTCGCGCGACTCCATCGAAAAATAACTCTCCAAAATCCATTTGCTGATTTTGGAGAGTTATTTTTCTGGGTCAGAAAGGCGTTAATCCATGTACAAAGACTATACACAATAGGTTATCCACCTTTTAAAAATTGTAAGTCATTAATATATTAACTTTTGTATATCTGATGAGCTTGAGGTTAGGTACGCTAGTGTCCAAATTCAGTGATATTTTTTTACAACAAGACTTGCTTGAAAAATTTTCTCTGTAGAGCTGACTTGAAGTTGGACAAAAACATTTGTGTACTTAGCCGCAAGCTTTGTTAATGTAAATAGACCTTTGCCACGATGTGCTCCTTTAGTAGAATAGTTTTTTTCTGTGAATTTGGATAGAGGTATTTGTAGCGTATCAGTAGATACGCTATTTTCTACTTGTAGAGTGACTGCATCCTTAAATTCTTTTAAATACACTTTAATGAAAGGGGCAGATTGTTGTTTACATTCTTCAATGGCATTATCAAGTAATATACTGAACATGCGCAGGAAGTCAAACAAGTCAATACTACTCAGAAGAATGTTATTGCAGTCTATTTCAATAGGAATACCTAGCTCATCGGCAAGTTTTAATTTAGTCAATAGGACACTTTGAATAGGAATATTATTAATCAACTGGATATATTCAACTTGCTGTGAGGGTAGATTATTTCTAGAGTATGCTTTTATTTTATTAAGCAGATTTAAAGCTTCTTCGGTTTGGTTGTTTTCGAGGTGAACAGACAATGTCATGAGTAAACCTCTGTAGTCATGTTTAAATTCCTTCGTGCGCTCAATAGATTCTAAATTTTTCTGGTATTCCATGCTTAAAATATCTAATTTAGCAGTAATATTTGATTTTATATGTGTGAAATAAATAGTCGCAAATAAAAAAGTAATATATGCATACCACAGTAATTCAGTGTATATATATAATAATACGGAAGGTGGGGGGAGCAAGTAATGGGGAATCATAATGGAACAAGCCCCTATTATTAGAAAAGTAGCTAGCAGTGTACGTTTTCTATTAACCTGCGCTAACAAGTTTAAAAAAACATATTTTCGGTCAAGAAGAAGAATTGTTGTAATAATTATAAAGAGCACAATGAGATGGGGGATAGCATTTTTTAAGGTTGTCTCTGAATAGTAAATATAATTTTGATCCAGAAAAAAATTTATGATATAAATACTTGGCATCGAGCGCAATGGCCCAAGTTAAGCTAATCGCCAATGTTCGAAATAAAAGCATCAAGAATACCTTATAGAGGTTTCTGAAAGCATGGTAAAAGATAAGTATAGATAGTATAGGTAGTATGATGGTGGATAGTAAAATTGGAACTAGGCTATTATCAGTAAACAAGGTCAATAGCGCAGATATAAAATAAATAAATAAAATGGAATAAATATACTTTTTATTACTAAAAAAACTTATATTCAATGAAAAGTAAATAAGCGGTGAAATCAACCATTAGAAGGATAAAGAAGCTAAATTGCATTGTTAGGTTCACCAGCCTTTCTCGCAACATCTATTTTTTTTAATGTTCTTGGATTTAAGGTGATGTGATCACCGTTTGTAAAAAATACTTTCTCTTCATAGGTGGATATGGATGCTATATTATACAGATTAATTATATATGACTTTAAGATGATGAAATTACTATAGGTGGCTAATTGTTTTTTTTAGCTTGCCTAAACTTGTATTGATAATTAAATGTGAATTTTGTGTTTGTAACGCAGCACTATAACGATTATTTGGTATAGACGAAATGTAATTAATTGAAGAAATATTCACCTTTTCTGAGTTAGAACCAATATTTAGATAGACTATTTCCTTTACAAGTGCAGGCTGTATTTGCTTTTGTATAATCTGAGAAATAGTATTTTTAATTTTTTCTTTCACAGTTTCAGAATGGAAATCCTCTTTGATAATATAATCAGTAGGTAATGTACCGCTGTTGATAGAAGAGAGTGCTTTAGACGGATCACCAGTGACAAATATAATAAAGCACTGTTGATTATAATTTCGTAGTATGCTAGCAATTTCAATTCCATTGAAATAAAAATTTAAATCAATATCAATCAAAAAGATGTCGTAATCAGATATAGCGCTTTCTTTTAGTTTTTTTAAATAACTTGTAAAATCCTGTACTACTATTACCTCGAAGCTGACCAGAGAATGTTCTACTTCCTTTACAGCACACTCTATGTACTCTGCATGTAGAAATTCATTTTCAAAAATTGTAATTTTGATAATAACTCCTCCTTATTGTTAATAGATACCTATGTTCATATATTGTACAGTAAAAAAAATAAAAAAAGAAAATCAATTTATTTTGTAACGCCAAATACAAAAAAAATAGTTTGAAATACAAATAAATTTATAAGGATATGTATTATCATAATGTTTGTAAAGCAATTTGTTGCTAAGTATTTATAAATATTAAATCTGGTATTTTTATCAATGTGGCTTGTATCTAAGTAACTTGAGGGGAGATAATAATGAATTTTTTTTGAATTCCAATATTACTTTGAAGAGAATTCAATCATGTTTGACTTAATGAGGACGAAGATGGCTTCTAATTCGATTTCATTAAAACAAAATGAAAAATGTATTTTAAGTGATGAGCACCTCTATTTTTTAGAGAAGGGCGTACTGTTGTTGAAACAGGGTTTCTATAAAGAGAGGGCTTGTCATACATTATTACTAGAGCCGGGATTTATACAATGTAAGACAACTAGCTCCGTTGTTAGTATCCGTTCTTTGGAAAATACAGAATTATTAGTTTTCGATATAGTTGAACTCTTTGATCAGTTAGAAAAAGAGATGATACTATCTAATTTTGTATGGTACTTAGCTAAACAAATAAATCTAGATTTCCAGAATACCTATCGAATAATAAAGTTGACCAATAAAAAAAAGCATACTCTCCATTTTATCAGACATCAAAGCATCTCTTCTTGAAAATGAAGAGAAAATAATGCCATCTTGGGTGAACGTTAAACTTTTAGCGCTACTATGTAGTTGTTCCATTGCTTCTGTCAAAAATAATTTAAAGTCATTAGAGGAAGAAAAAATAATACAAATGAAAGATGATTATATTGTGATGACCTGAATAGAGTAGGGCACTTAAATTAAAAAAGGAGGGATGCGCTATGTGATATGTGTCGGTTTATTTATGGAATGGAAAAGAATTTATTAAAAAGGAGATAGGCATGAAAAAAAAATCTAAAATTATCTATTAAGAAATTAGGGCTAATAAGTGCTACAGGGGCACTTATGATGAGCTCAATAGCTCCGGTATTAACGATTAATCCAGTAAATACCTTTGCATCAAAAACAGTAGCAAAGCAAATGGCTACCAAAAATGTAGACGAGGAAAATATCAGTAATCAAGGTGAAACAAGCTATCCATCTCTGGGTTCAACAGGTACAACTGGAGTGTGGGTTGATAAAAACACCAGTACATTTAGCTTTGATTACATTACACGTTATAAGCTCACTGCAACATCGCTATCCTCACAAAACTTTACTTTAAAAATAGATCCAGCATTGCAGGAACATGTAGTTAAAGTGGAGTTGAAAGGAAATACATCTACTTCAAATAAAGGTGTTACTCTAGTTAAAGATAAAAATGGGAATTACACATATAGATTGGGATCAATGTATAAAGGAGCTTTCATCGGTTACAACCAAAAAGCAACAATTAGCATCACTACAGATACTGCTGTTAATTCACTTAACCAAGACAGATATAAAGTACAGATGGGAATGTACACAAAAGATGAAAAATACATCAGCAGATCCGGACAACAGGTTATTTTAACGAAGAACAATACAGACTTGAACATTGATAATACAAATAAATATATAACAGCAGGTAAGTTAGGTTTTGAGAATGGTATTCCTGCAAAAACAGATACGGTTATTGCACTCAAACAGGAACTTCAGTATCAGGTGACATTGGAGACATTTGCGAGAGACAGCTACTATGTGTATCAAATTGATCCAGCATTAGTACCTTACTTATCTCACGTTAAATTTACCGGCGTTAAGGGCAATGTATATGATAATGTATCGATACCTGAAGATGGAAAAATAAGAATGGATGCTGAATCTCTGTACGATAGTTCATTAGGCATTAGTGTTCCATACTCAATAAAAATAGAAGCGGCTCTAAAAAAATGGGGTAACAATCGGTGACTTACCACAAGAATACTATGTGATTACGGCACACCAAAACTATAGCGATAGTAGCTCGAAAGCAGGTATTACCGTAGACCATTCTTATGTAAGCGTCGGTATCAAAGGAAGTAAAGAAGCACCGATTCCTGATGCGCCATCTGTTGATAAAATCAAAGCTAATGATACTAAAATAAGTGGAAAAGCAACAATGAATAATACGGTAACAGTTACACTACCTAACGGAGAACAATACACAGGCAAAGCGGATCAAAATGGTAACTACACGATTACCGTTCCTGCACAAAAAGTAGGTGAACAAGTAAAAGTTACACAAACAAGCGCGCAAGGTAAGGAGAGTGCAGCTACAACCGCAACTGTAGAATCGAATGAAAAGCCTGTAATTAATGCTAACCCCAAGACAATTCAAGTAGGCGACACATTTGACCCGCTTGCAGGAGTGACAGCAAGTGATAAAGAAGATGGAAATTTAACATCTAAGATTCAAGTTATGAGTAATAATGTTAATCCAGCAGTAAGTGGTGTTTACTCTGTTAGTTATTCCGTGACTGATTCAGATGGAAATAAGGCATCAAAATCAGTTCAGATAACAGTTCAAAGCTTGAATGGGAGTATCGATGTAAATACATTCTATCTCGGTAAAGACTCGTGGCTAAATGGGAAATTCAATGGTGATATAGCTAAAGTTGGACTTGAAGTAAACGGTAAAAAACATCAGGTGGTCAATGTAAGCGGTACATCATACCAATATTATGCAAAAGATAAAAATTTTAAATTTACAAGATGATGTCAAAATAGTGGGCTATAGTAAGGATAATAAAGTTATTCAAGCTACAAAAGTCAAAGTGGTAGATTCATCAATACTACAAGGAGACATCAAAGCAAATAAATATGCTGTGGGTACGGATTCCTTTGTATCAGGAACATATACAGGAGCTATTAAAAAAAAATTAGTATGACAGTTAATGGGAAACCATACAGCAAAGTCGATGTAGGTGCAAATAACAAATTCCAATACTACGCGAAAGATAAAATCTCATCTAAAAAAGATGTAGTCGAGATTATAGGTTATAACGCAGAAGGAACTGAGATTTCTCGTACAGTTGTTGACTTGAGTGATGCAAGTGAACAAACAGGTAATCTAGTACCAGCAGTATATGCTATTGCTGACGATAGCTTTGTTAAAGGAAGCTTTACTGGAAATGTGGAGAGAGTAGCTATTCAAGTAAATGGCGTAACATATCCTGCGGTAAATGCTCTAAATAGCTCAAGTTTCCAATACTATGCGAAAGATAAAATTAGAAATATTACGGACGATGTAAAAGTCTTAGGATACAATTCAGCAAATCTATTAGTAGATAGCAAGCCAGTGAAGGTTGTACAATCGCACGAAGGAAACGCAACGTTAACACCTGTCAAATACTCGATAGCCGATGATAGTTTTGTCAAGGGCACATATAAAGGAGCAGTAAAAACAGTAGCATTAGAGGTAAACGGCACTAAGTATGCACCTGTAGCAGTTATGAATAGCTCTGAGTTCCAATATTATGCAAAAGACAAGATTAAAAAACCTTCTGATAATGTTAAAGTATATGGTTATGATTCTACCGGTACAGTAGTGGATACAAAGTCTGTAACAGTAGTTGCTTCTAACAGCACAACGGGGCAAGTGTCACCTATGGATTATAATATTGAAACAGACGGTTTTGTAAAAGGAACGTACACAGGAGATATTAAGAATGTAGCGCTTCAGGTAAATGGAACAACATACTCACCAGTGAATGTGATCAATGAATCAAGCTTCCAATACTACGCAAAGGATAAAATTAAAAACACCTCTGATACAGTAAAAGTACTTGCTTACAACTCTCAAGGAGTTCTGATGGACACAAAATCGGTGAAAGTGACAGATGCATCAGGAACTAGCGGATCTATCAATGTGAATCCTTATACATTTGGGACTGATAGCTGGGTTACTGGGATTTATACCGGTGGTGTGAGTAAAGTTGCTCTTAAAGTAGATGGTGTGGAGCATATGGCTGTAGCAGTACAGGACAATGGAACATTTAAATATTATGCGAAAGATAAAATTACCAGAGCAACAAGGCAAGTAGAAGTCATTGCCTACTCAGCGAAAAATAAAGTAATCGATAGTAAATTTATTACAATTAAATAGTATGTGATTTGAAAGAAATCAATCAGGAATCTGGATAAGGATTTGTAAGATTATATTCTTATCCAGATTGTATCCTATTTAGTTTATTAAAGAAAGGAACTATAAGATGAAAAAAATATTCATAGCTCTTTTATCAGTGTTATTTGTATTCTCACTATCAGGATGTGCCACTGATGGAGCAAAACAAGAAAAGACAAATAAACAAGAAAAAGTAGAAAATGTAACAAAATCGGTTAACAATGTGGACATGAAGATTGAAAAAGTAGAAATGAAAGAAAACGGAAAAGGCGATAAAAATATTATGCAACTGACGATGCATTTTAAAAATGAATCGGATAGTAAATATGGTATTGGTGGCAATGATTTTATTTTGAAATCTAGCGATAAAACCTACCAAGTAAAAAGTGATGCAAACAATATTGGAACAGAAATTGCCTCCGGTAAATCAGCAACTGGTGCGGTGAATTTTGAATTGCCGAAAGATGTAAAAACAGGCGAGCTCGTTTATCAACCGGTGACACCTGGAAAAGAAAAACCAAAGGCACTGGCTACATGGGAAATTTCGCTTCCAAATAATAAGTAATTTTTAAAATCTATGAGGAGATGATTTTTTGAAAATCGCAGTCATTGGATTAGGCTATATTGGTCTACCAACAGCTATTATGTTTGCCAATCATGATCAGCGTGTTATAGGTATCGACTTGAAAGCAGACGCGGTGAATATGCTTAATGCTGGAAAAATTCATATTGAGGAGCCAGGACTTCAAACAGAATTAACGAAAGCTTTGTTATCAGGTAATTTTAAAGCACAGTTGGACCTAGAAGAAGCGGATGTTTTTATCATCGCTGTACCAACGCCTAATAAAGCAGATGCTTACCGAACATGCGACTTAAAATATGTCAAAAATGCTGTAAAAAAAACACTACCTTATCTAAAAAAAGGAAACGTCATGATAGTAGAATCTACTATAGCACCACGTACGACAGAAGACGTGGTAAAGCCGATATTGGAAGAAAACGGGCTTATCGTAGGAGAAGATATCTTTTTAGTTCATTGCCCAGAGCGTGTGTTACCTGGGAGAATTATTCATGAGTTGGTGCACAATAATCGGATTATAGGAGGTTTGACGCCAGCTTGTATAGAAGCAGGAAAGAAAGTGTATGGCATCTTTGTTCAAGGTGAACTGATTGAGGCAACTGCAGGCGCTGCCGAACTTTCGAAATTGATGGAAAATACGTATCGCGACCTCAATATTGCTCTTGCGAATGAGCTTGCAAAAATTGGTGACACGCTAGGTATTAATGCACTGGAAGTCATTGAGATGGCAAATAAACATCCTCGTGTTAACCTGCATCAACCTGGACCAGGAGTCGGTGGTCATTGTTTAGCTGTTGATCCATACTTCATTGTTGCGACAACGCCCCAAAACACACCACTAATTCAACAAGCACGTGCCATTAATAATTCGATGCCGAACTTCATTGCAGAAAAAGTAAAAGGTTTGATGGAAGCCATTAACGGCAAAAAAATAACGTTTTTGGGTGTAACATATAAAGGTGATGTGGACGATATTCGTGAAAGCCCAGCTCTTGAAATTATCGAGCTTTTGGGAAAAGAGACGACTTTTGAATTCGCTATTTTTGATCCACATGTTAAAGCATCTTGGGTTGAACCTGATTTGGAGAAGGCTGTAGAGGGCTCAGATTTAATTTGTGTGTTAACAGATCATAGTGAATTTAAAATGATTACAGCAGAAAAGCTTGCAGGTATGAGACAGCAACATATATTTGATACAAAAAATGTGATTCCGAAGATTGAAACAGTGGCGATTTACAATATGGGAAACTTACATGAGATGCAAAAAAGCAGTAAAAAGTTAGTTCCAATAGCGGAATAAGCCAGGAGGCAACAATGGAAGATAGTTTAAACATCAAACAAATATGGGATCTTTTGAAAAAGAATAAATGGATTATTTTAATAAGTATGTGTGCTAGTGCATTACTTATGAGTGGCTACCTTTATTTCTTCTCCGCTCCAATCTATCAAAGTGAAACGCAAATATTAATTAATCAGTCGGTACCACAGAATACTGTTGTCCAATCACAAGAGGTGCAGGCAAACTTGCAACTTATCAATACGTATACATCAATTATCACAAGTCCGCGAATTTTAAGGCAAGTATCAGATAACATGGATGACGCATATTCCACTAAAGAGCTTGAGAAGATGATTAAAGTAAATAGCACATCTGATTCACAAGTCGTCAAAATCAATGTGGAGAGTTCAAACGCTGCAGATGCCGTCAAAATTTCTAATGAAACGGTTCGTATATTTACAAAAGAAATTCCTAAAATAATGAAAATAAACAATATTTATATACTGTCAGAAGCAGTGTTGGAAGCGGATACACAACCAGTGAAGCCCCACACAGCGCTATTAATTATTGTGGCGAGCTTGTTAGGATTAGTTTTTGGAATCGTGATTATGTTTATTCGTAATTTATTTGACCGCTCGATTAAAACAGTAGAAGATGTGGAGCAAACGTTAGGACTTCCTGTGTTATCCATGATTAATGAAATAAAAGATGAGGATGTACTGGAGCGCAAAGCAGGTAAAAGAAGAAAGAAATAGGAAGGATAGTGGCCAGTGAATAGAGAAAAGAAAGTCCAAAGAAAGTTGATTACAGAAACAAATCCAAGTTCCCCAATTGCGGAACAATTCAAGACACTTCGAGCAGCTATTCATTTTTCTTCGGCGGAGCGTGAGTATACATCGATTTTAGTAACATCGCCAGAACCAGAAAGCGGTAAATCGACGGTGTCAGCGAACCTGGCTATTTGTTACGCCAAGCAAGGAAAAAAAACATTACTCATTGATGCGGATATGCGAAAACCGACAAGTCATCTGACATTTGGCATTCCTTATAATATTGGGTTATCCGATATGCTCACAGACAGTAGAACAGAGCTTAAAGATGTAAGTCATCAAACGGACATCGAAAATTTGACAGTTTTGACGAGTGGGACAATGGCGCCTAATCCGAATGAATTGCTTGCTTCTAAAAAAATGGAGGAACTAATTAAGAAATTTGCAGAACAATTTGATCAAATTATTATTGATACCCCACCTATCTTAGCTTCATCTGATGCCCTTGTTTTAACCCCCTATGTGGAAGGCGTAATTATCATCCTGCGAAGTGAAAAAACCCTAAAAGAACGTGCCAAAACAGCCGTGATGCAACTACAGAATACGCAGGTGCCAATTATCGGCACGGTTCTGAATCATGTGAAAAATAATGCAAACAACTACTATTATTATCAATAAGGAGAATATAATGGAATCCATGAAAACGGTGGCTAAGTCCACTAGAAAAGCTGCGAAACGTTATTCACTGGTAAAGCGAGGGATGGATTTTCTAGGTGCAAGTATTGGTTTATTTCTGCTAGTCCCACTATTTATCGTGTTAGTTTTGGTGATTAAGTTAAGTGATTTTAGTGCTCCTGTCTTTTTCAAACAAGAACGGATTGGAAAAAATGGGTCGCGGTTTATGATGTATAAGTTCCGCACGATGGTTCCGAATGCAGAGGCAAAACTCTCGGAACTACTTCAATTCAATGAGGTAGAAGGCGCAATGTTTAAAATAAAGCATGATCCGCGTATTACGAAGGTAGGTCATTTTTTAAGGAAGACAAGTATTGACGAACTGCCTCAGCTTGTCAATGTGCTAAAAGGCGATATGTCCCTTGTTGGACCGCGCCCCCCACTAGAACGTGAGGTTGCTGAATACTCTGTACGTGATTATCGAAGGTTATCTGTTAAGCCAGGGTGTACGGGCTTATGGCAAGTCAGTGGGCGAAACAATGTTAGTTTTGCGGAAATGGTGAATCTAGATTTGGAGTATATTCAAAAAGTCAGTTTTACGTTGGACATCCGAATATTACTCCGAACAGTATGGATTATCTTTGTCCCGAATAGTGCCTACTAAGTAAGAGGAGAAGTGAAAGATAGAATGACAAGAAGATTTTTGTTAGGTAGTTATGTGGACGTACTTACAATGCAAGAAACGCTGATGAAAGTAGAAGCGATTATTCGAGTTGGAAAGCCGGTACAGCATGTTGTGATTAACGCCAGCAAAATTAATTTGATGGCAGAAAATAAAGAACTTGCGAACATTGTCAATGCATCGCCACTTATTAATGCAGATGGTCAGTCTATTATTTGGGCGATGAAAATACTTGCTCATGAAACGCAAGAAAGAGTTACGGGTATTGATTTGTTTGAAAAATTAGTCAAAAAAAAGTGCGGAGAAAGGCTATCGTGTATATTATTTTGGCGCAAAGGAGGATGTTGTACAAGAAGTGGTTCAGCTTCATCAGCAGCAGTATCCAAATTTAAAAATCGCGGGTTATCGACATGGCTATTTTGAAGATGAAGAATCAGAAGAAATCGCGCTGGATATTCGTAAATCGCAAGCCGATATTGTCTTTGTTGCTTTTTCTAGCCCTAAAAAAGAGCAATGGATTCATGCATACAAAGAGAAGATGAACGCTCCATTTGTAATGGGTGTTGGCGGAAGCTTTGATGTTATAGCCGGTGTCACAAAACGTGCGCCACAATGGATGCAGAAGTCAGGTCTGGAATGGTTCTATCGATTTATGCAAGAACCAAAGCGGATGTTCCGTCGATATTTTGTTGGTAATCTAAGCTTTGTATGGAAAGTTGTGAAAGAAAGGTGGCGACAATAATATGTTAGCAAAATGGGCATTCTCGTTTTTCAATATGCTTCCGATGCCGAATCGGCAAGCTTTAGGACGTATTATTCGTTATATTAAGAATCAAATGGCACAATCTTTCTTTGGAAGTTGTGCAAAAAATAGTAACCTGCGTCCAAAATTAAAATTACGCCATCCTAAAAATATTTATCTCGGAGCGCGATCATCAATTGGTGACAATGCGCGTATTATTGCTACTGCCTCAGTGCATATTGGTGACGATGTATTGATGGCACCAGACGTGGTGATTTTGACCGATACGCATTGTATCAACGGAAAAGAAAAGATTTTAGATAGCGGAACCGCGCAAAAGTCTGTTTTTATTGGGAATGATGTTTGGATTGGGACGCGAGTGACGATTTTAGCGGGAGCTGAAATTCCAGATGGTTGCGTAGTGGCAGCAGGAGCGGTTGTTCCAGCCAAGAAATATCCGCCGTATAGCATTATTGGTGGCGTGCCTGCTAAAGTGATTAAACAAGAGAGGTAAGGATAACTTTGTTCAAAGAAAACAATATTTTCATCTTTTTATTCGCCATTTTTCCTATCATCGATGCACTGAATGGCTTTGTGTTGTCAGTTGGAATTAATTTTCCTATCGGTGTTGTCTATCGCCTTGTCTGTATTGGCTTTATCATTTTTCAAATTGCTAGAAAAGGTTTTTCAAAAAATCTCTACACGTTTTTATCCGTATCGCTTGTGGTCTATGGTATTGTCTCGCTCTTCATACAAACAATCTCACTGCATAATAATGCATCAGCTCTTTTGTATGATACGACTAATATGATTAAATTTTTCCTTTGGGTACTTATTCCTTATTACGTATATCAACGTGCAGATGTGTTAAGGAAGGCAAATTATGAAAAGATGTTTTTGACGATTAGTACTCTTTTTACGCTCGGCTTGCTTATTCCTTATGCTATTGGGATTGGAAATCAAACGTACGCTGCTTCAGATGCTGGATATAAAGCTTTCTTTTTTGCTAATAATGATACGACGATTGGATTTATTGTTTCAGCGACATTCACAGGTTGGTATTTGTTTCAGCAAACAAAACAGACAAAAATAAGCGCGCGTCTGCTACTAGGATTACTTTATCTTGGTAATTTACTGGGCTTGTTGCTTTTAGGAACAAAAACAGGGATTGTGTATGGTGTTGTTTTGACCATTGTATTGCTTCTTCGTTTCTTTTTCTTTCAAAATAGCCTCGGTCTCGCTGTAAAGTGGGGTATTGGCGTGACAGTTATCTCAGTGTTGATGTTAATTGTGCTCCAAGGCAGAGCTTTTATCTTAGCAACCATTTCTAGTCTTGTACAGCGGCTCACGTATTTTTATGATCTGTATGATGGTGATTTAGTCCGTTTTCTCACGAGTTCACGTAGTGAATTTTTAGATGTTGCCTTTGAAGCGTTTACTAATATTGGCAACTTGGCGACGCAACTCATCGGCTTCGGATTTAATGCACGTGTAGAAACATGGGGATTAGGCGATTTAGTGGAAATGGATTTCTTTGATGTCCTATTCTCTCTGGGTATTTTGGGGCTTTTGGTGATGCTAGCGCTCCTACTCTTTTTCTTGGTTAAATCCTGCCAAAAACGGAGTATCTATACAGCACTATTTCTTATACTCATTTGTTACGGAGCCTTTGCCGGGCATGTTTTATTTTCTGCTTTATCATCCACCTTATTTGGGCTGGTGTGTGGTGGGCTATTCCTGCAAGAAGAAAGTTTGTGTGAAAAAGAATGAAAGCTCTTGTAATGCGTTTGATGCAGTTCGCGATTGGTTCTCTTGGCTCGGCAGTATTAAATTTGATGACGATTCCAGTCATTACCTTTTTCCTTTCACCAGAAGAATATGGGAAAACGAGTATGTTTATGCTTGTGCAAACTTTGTTAATTTGCGTTATCTATTTAGGTTTTGATCAGGCGTTTGCGCGCGAATTTTATGAATATCCGAATAAGAATAAGCTACTCAGCACGGCGATGGTCATTCCCTTCCTGTTCTCGGGTGTTGTCATTGGCTTGATGTGCGGGTTTGCCAAGCCTATCTCTTCGTTTCTGTTTGGCAGTCTTGTACACTACCATGTCGTGTATCTTATCGCTGCTTCGGTTCCATTTCTTATATTTGAACGTTTTTTTATTCTTGTACATTCGGATGCAGAATAAGGCGCTGGAATTTTCGTTCTTTAATATCTTAGTGAAGCTTAGTATTTTAGTTTGCACCGTTTTATTCCTCCTATTCCTTCCCCATACATTTATCACAGTAATTTATGCCACTATTATTGGACAAGTTTTAGGAGATACGATTTTAATGATTCGAAACATTCGGTTGTTATATATGAATCCGATGAAAACAGATCCGTATTTATATCCGAGATTAGCGAAATTTGGCTTACCGATAGCGGTTGCAACAGTTATTTATAGTTTATTTGTAATTATTGATAAATTGTTTCTTCGTTATTTTTGTAATTTTGACGAGCTGGGTTTATACACTGCCGCTTTTAAAATTGCGAGTGCACTTCTGATTCTGCAGACAACGTTTTCTAATTTTTGGATACCAACGGCGTATGAATGGTATAAAAAGCAAAAGCCGATGCGTTATTTTAAATTGGTGAGCGACAGTATTATGTTTCTAATCGCGATCTTATTTATGGGATTACTACTTTTTAAAGGGGTTATTCTGATGGTTTTATCCCCAGAGTACAGTCAGGCGCAATATATATTCCCGTTTCTCTGTTTTTACCCGCTAATGATGACGGTGAGTGATACAACGAATCTAGGTATCGTTTTTCTGAAACGGAGCTCGCTGAATATTCTTGTTTCGGTTATTGCGCTAGGCGTTGCTATTGGTTTGAATTTTCTGCTCGTACCAACCTATGGCGCGATTGGAGCTTCGGTTGCAACTGGTTCGGCTTACATTGCCTTTTTTTTTAGCACGGACGTATTTTTCCATGCGGATTTGGAATGGTTTTTCTGTAAAAAGTCATCTGATAACCACTGCGCTGCTAGTTGTTGCCGCTAGTTTAAACAGTCTGATTCACACGGTTTGGCTGATTTCGTTGATTAATATCATTTTTTTTGTTATGTATTGTTATCATCTACCTTCCATTACTTCGCACATTGTATCGCTCGTATTACGCTAGAAAACAACCATCTAGTATAGAAAAGAAAGGAATGGAATTATGAAAATACTTGTTATTTCCAATATGTTTCCGTCCGAGGACTACCCATCGTACGGTATTTTTGTAAAAAATCATGTTTGCTTAATGGAGGAAGCGGCAGATGAAATAGAGACAATTACGATGAAGAAAGAATTAAATAAAATGAAGAAAATTTGGCACTATCTCCTTTTTTATTGCCGTATTTTCTTGACTTTGCTATTTAAGAAATACGATATTGTCTACCTGCATTATGCCTCACACAGTGCGTTTCCAATTTTGTGTGCAAAGTTTTTGAACCGCTACATTAACCTCGTTGTGAATGTACATGGAAGTGATGTGTTTCCGGAAACCCCTTTCCAAGAGAGGTTACAAAAATGGGTGGCACGACTATTGAAACAGGCAAGTCATGTCGTTGTTCCCTCGGATTATTTTAAGCAAACGGTCATCGATCGCTATCAACTTTTGCCAGAATACATTTGGATATCACCATCAGGCGGTATCAATCGCGACTTGTTCGCACCTCAAGAAGCAGTGAAAGATACCTCTACTTTTCAAGTTGGTTATGTAGGGCGTATTGATGTAGACAAAGGTTGGGATGATGCGCTTCGTGGCTTTTCCAAGTTTAAGCAACAATCGAACCGACAAGCAGAGCTGATCATGGTTGGAAGTGGCAAGGAGAACTCACAAAAAGAAGCGCTAATTCAAGAGTTAGGGCTACAGGAAGATGTTCGCTGTTATGATTTATTACCGCAAGAAGAACTAGTCGCGCTATACAATGAGATGGATGTCTTTGTTTTTCCGAGCCGCAGAAAAGGTGAGAGTCTAGGCCTTGTCGGTATTGAGGCAATGGCTTGTGGTGTTCCAGTGATTGGCAGTCAGATTGCAGGTATTCAAGGCTACCTCATCGATGGGGAAAACGGCTATTTCACAGAAATAGGAAATCCCTATTCCATTGCTGAAAAACTACTAAAATTCCTTGCGAATAGCGAAGAAGAAAAACAAACGTTAAGGAGTAATGCTTTCCATTCTGCAATTCGTTATGATCAGTTACGTGTACAAAAAGATATGCTAGCTATGTTAGCGTACTTAGTGAAATAATTAGTTTGAAAAGTAAGAATAAATCAATAATATAGGATGTTAGTCGAAGATTGGGCAAGTTCTTTAATCCCTCTTTTTGGAAAGCTATCTATTAGCACTTAAATAATGAGAATCAGGCGGTGGGAAAATGCAGATACGAGGAATATCGGAGGAGAACACGATGTATAAAATGAAAAAAATCATCCATTTAAAGAAAAATGAAAGTTTACCGTATCCAGGCGATTATATCGTACACGAAGGCTTTTTAGCTTGTAAAACAGCAGAACAATTAGTGTATTTTGCCAAGCCGGGTGACGCGATTGTATCTCTTAGCAACAGCTGTGGACGGTTATTGCAGTTTCAGGCGAAAACAGATGTTATCTTGGTAAGAATGCCAAAAGAATCCTTGCTTATCACATTGGAACGACAGGACGCCATGAAAGAAAAGTTGATACAAGCACTTGTCATGCGCGTACAATTTTTTTCTGTACCAGCAAAAGATCGATTATTTGTCTTGTTGTATCAATTAGGAAAGGAAATAGGTGTTCAGATTGGTGCAGACTATTGTATCCCGTCTGTCGTAACACAAAAAGAAATGGGTGACTATGTTAGTTGTACTAGAGAGTATTTATGCTTGGTAAAGAAGCAGCTAATAGAAGAGGGGTGGCTGAAAGAAGAACGTGGTTGGAAGTTGCTGGAATGGGAACGTTGGGAAAGTGAGTTTGGAAAAATTGTATAGAATTATTAATATTCACTGTAACTAAATGTTTTTTGTAAGCAGTAGGATTATCAGAAAACCACATAGTTACTGGGAATTACGGCCACTTACTAAGCGTTATGATTTAAAAGTAGTGCGTTTACTTTTCTTTATTTCGTTGCTATAATAAATTGGACAAATGGTATAGTTGCAGTTGCGTCTAAACGAGGCTGGGACAAGACTTATTTTTACACAGGAATAAGCAAGATATTACGATTCCTTTTTTCGGGTAGTAAGTATATCTCGCTTACACAAATCAAGCGAAAGCGTTTGTATTCAGAGGATTTGGAAGAAGCCGGATAAGCGTGCATACTGGTGTATGTGACGACTGAAAGCTGGGAGGAAATTGTATCCTTATACCATGCTAGAAGTTAAGCGAAACTGCTCTTGTGTAGCAGAACCGGAAGTCCACCAAAACCCTCTGAATGTGAGCGCTTTTTGCCAGTTTATCTGGTTTGTGTCTCAAACTTGTTTACTCGAAATTAGGATAGTTGTCGTGGGCAATTTCTTCTGAATTGTGTTTGGTATATTTAACCGTCAATAATACTGGAAATAGCATAGTTATGAATGTAAACGCCTTCAAATAAGAAGTTCGTCAAGTACAATGAACCCCAAACAAACTCATGATACATGACGAATCAAGGGAGATAAGAGAATGGACTTTAATAGTAGAGTGATTAATTTTGATTATCGGTTTACTGATTTAGAAGATGAAATTATTCTATATATCGAAAAGAACAGAGAAGAGATTATCCAGAGTAAAATTGTTGATTTAGCACGTCTTTTTTTTTACAGTGCCAAATACAATTACTAGACTGTGCCATAAATTGGAGTATTACGGTTTTTTAGAATTAAAGAAAGCTTTGAAGCAAGAGTTAGAGAGTTATGATGAAGCAAAGGTACCGCAAGAGATTCTATTATTTAAAAATCTCGAATTAATTGATAAGGCAAGTTCGTGGGCGAGCGCGTATCCTTATTATGAATAACTAACTAGAAAAATAGATTTCAAAATTCATTTCACAATACACTCGCCATCCGCTATACTATTAAGTAATAAAGTTCAAAAAGGAGAAGCGGATGAATACAAATGAAGTGATGCAACAGCTCGAATCTCTTGGTTCTGAGCAAACAAAAAAGACCCTCCGTAAACATGGTGCTAACGAACCGATTTTTGGTGTTAAAATTGGGGATATGAAGAAATATTTAGTCAAAAAAATAGTGAATCAAGACGTACCACGTGAACTTTTCGCAACAGGAAATTATGATGCTCAGTATTTAGCGGGCTTAACTATTAATCCAAAAGAAGTCACAAAAGAAGAACTTCTTCATTGGGCAGAAACAGCCAACTGTACCGCTATAAACGAAGCTATTGTAGCAAGCCTCGCAGCAGAAACACCATACGCAGTCGAACTCGCAAAAACATGGATGGCATCGAAAGAAGAACGAATCGCGGATACTGGATGGAGCTGTTATGCTAATTATTTATCACTGGCGCCGAACGAAGAAATTAACGAGAATGAGGTGCTTGCTCTTTTAGAAAATATTGAACAAAATATTCATGGTGCCAAAAACAGCATTAAGTACACGATGAACCAATTTGTCATTTGCACTGGAACCTACTATCCTCCTCTACTTGAAAAGGCCATCTCTGTTGCAAAAAGCATCGGTCAAGTTCACGTAGATATGGGAGAGACTTCATGTAAAGTACCATTAGCGACTGGCTACATCGAAAAAGTGATTGAAAAAGATCGCGTTGGAAAGAAACGAAAACGCGCAATTTGTTAGATGAGTAGCGTTCCAAATAGCCAAAAGCATCGTGAAAGGCTTGTAAAAGTAGTGGTAGCTATTGACGCGTGAGATGGAGAGGAGGCATATTATTGTCTTCTCTCTTTATGTTGCCCCACCCTAAATCCTAATTTTGTCCATAAATCTATATTTCTCCCACTATTCGCCTAACATCCAAAAAGGGTACACTTAAGATGTTGAAAACACTTACAAAAGCGGGGTGGCACGAATTGAAGAAGTTCTTCAAAAAACTCTACGCGAATAAAATTTGGTTATTCATGGTCTTGCCGGGGGTCGCATGGTTTGTAATTTTTGCATATTTGCCGATGTTTGGAACAGTGATAGCCTTTAAAGATTACCGCGTAGATGGAAACGGTTTCATATCTAGTCTGATGAGCAGTGACTGGGTAGGTTTAGAGAATTTCAAGTTTTTATTTAGGACAGATGATGCTTTCATTATTACGAGGAATACCGTACTTTATAACTTAGTCTTTATTATCATAGGGCTTCTTTTGGGCGTTGCTTTGGCGATTGTCTTCAATAGCCTCGTAAACAAGCGCATGGCAAAAGTTTATCAAACTGGTATGCTATTTCCGTACTTCTTATCATGGGTTGTTGTAAGCTATTTCCTTTACAGTTTCCTGAGTGAAGATAGCGGTTTACTTAATTCATTGATTGTTTCCTTTGGTGGCGATCCGATTTCATGGTATAGCGAACCTAAATATTGGCCGTATATATTGATTTTCATGAATACTTGGAAGGGGTTAGGCTACGGGAGTATCGTCTACCTAGCGGCGATTGCGGGGATTGATCGGAATTACTACGAAGCGGCTATGATTGATGGTGCAGGCAAATGGCAACAAATTCGCCATGTCACGATTCCGGCTTTGACACCGCTGATTATTATTTTAACGATTCTAAACGTCGGTAAAATTTTCAACTCTGATTTCGGCTTGTTTTACCAACTTCCGCGAAATTCAGGGCCACTTTTTCCAGTGACGGATGTTATTGATACATACGTTTATCGTGGTTTGACATCGCTTGGGGATATAAGTATGAGTGCTGCGGCCGGTCTTTATCAGTCGATTGTCGGTTTCATCCTTGTCATGCTGACAAATTATATTGTGAAGAGAATAGATCCAGAGTATGCCCTATTTTAAAAACGGAGGCGAGTTAATTGGCAGAACAAATTGAACAAGTCGAGCAGTTAGAGCAGGTTAATGGCGACCTCCGCTTGCCACCGAAAAAAGGTAAACGTAAAAAGCCTGACGTTGTGGATTTTGGCCCAAAGACGAATGTTGCAATGAATATTTTACTGGGATTTCTCGCAATTCTCTGCGTATTTCCGTTTCTATATATCATTGTTATTTCGTTCAGCAGTCAAGGTTCACTGGCAACAAATGGTTTCCGTCTCATTCCGAGTGAGTGGAGCACGGAAGCTTATAAGTATCTTTGGAATATGAAAGGTCAGCTACTCCAATCTTACGGAGTAACTATTGTCGTGACAGTAGTTGGGACGATATTCAGTGTATCGATGATTGCGTTATATTCGTACGCGATTTCCCGCAAACAATTCGCATACCGGAAGCAGTTCACATTTTTCGCTTTTTTTCACGATGTTATTTAGTGGCGGAATGGTACCAGCATATATCGTTATGACTCAAGTACTACAATTGAAAAATTCAATCTGGGCGCTTATTCTGCCATTAGCAATGAATGCGTTTTACATCATGATTATGCGTACCTTTTTTATTCGCTCGATCCCAGAGCCAATATTAGAGGCAGCGCGAATTGAGGGCGCTAGTGAGTTACGAATTTTGTTGAAAATTGTATTACCTCTATCGTTACCGGGCATCGCGACAATCGCTTTATTCAGTACGTTAGGCTATTGGAACGACTGGTTTAATGCTTCACTTTACATCGACAACCCACAACTTGTTCCACTCCAATCTTTGTTGATGAAAATCGAGAATAATCTAGAATTCATGCGTCAAAATGCGGATATCGCGTTTACATCAGGAGCTTTTTCGGGAATCCCGCAAGATGGTGCAAAAATGGCGATGGTTGTTATTTCGACTGTACCAATCGCGATTACGTATCCGTTTTTCCAGAAATATTTCATTAGCGGACTTACAATCGGCGGAGTAAAAGAATGACCCAGCGGGCTTAGAAATAGCCATCTGCGTCGTTAAAGATTCCGTTCCGGTGCTCATGTACAGGTCGTACATTCCGCTCCGGTACTCGTCTTTGCCTAGCATCTAACCATTTCTAAGCCCGCTGGGGTTCGGCGATGAAATGTTGATTTTACGTAAAATATTTAGAAAATTTATGATAAGATGAAAGGGAGGATTTTGATGAAGAAACTGTTTTTAGTTATGGTTTTGAGTGCTATTATGTTGGTTATGGCAGCTTGCGGTAGTGATAAATCAGCAAGTGGGGATAGCGAGGTCACGCTGAAATGGTATATGATTGGGACACCTCAAAAAGATCATGATAAGGTGATGAAAGAGGTGAATAAATATACACAAGAGAAGCTTGGCTTTGGCGTTGATATGACGCAAATTGACTGGGGTGATTATGGTGGTAGAATGCAGACAATGATTAATTCGGGTGAAAATTTTGACATCGCTTACACTGCCGCAGGAGAATTTGTAACGTACTCGCAAAAAGGTGCGTTCATGGATATTTCACAGTACCTTGATAAAGAAGGCAAGAAAATGAAAGTCGAGTTGAATGAGGAGCTTTGGAAAGGCGTGACGATGGATGGTAAAGTTTACGGCGTGCCTTCCAACAAAGAAATCGGTGAGCAACAAGTGTATGTTTTCAATAAAGATTTGGTGGACAAGTACAAAATGGATGTCTCGAAAGTGAATTCATTTGCTGATCTAGGTCCGCTTTTGAAAACAATTAAAGAAAATGAGCCGAATATTACGCCGATTGGTGGAAATAAAGATTTTAAACCGGTGACGCCGTTTGATTATCTGATTGATTCTGCGGTTCCGCTTCCATTTGCAGTTGATGAGTACAATGATACAGGCAAAGTGGTGAATTTTTATGAACAACCGGAAACGATTGCTATTTTGAAGGATTTGCATGGTTTTTATAAGGATGGATATGTAAGTAAGGATATTGCAACATCAACAGATCCGTGGTCTTATGAGAAGGAAAACTGGTTCGTGCGTATTGAGAAATATCAACCGTACGCGGAATCGATTTGGGATAAGCAAACGAATGGTCAATATAAAGTGGTAACACAGCCGATTATGAAAACGCCAATTATTAAAAATAGTTCTGTGACAGGAGCGATTCAAGCGGTATCTGTAACCTCGAAGCATCCGAAAGAGTCTGTAGAATTTTTGAATTTGTTGAATACTGATTCATATTTGCGTAATTTAGTCGACAAAGGAATTGAAGGAACACATTACAAAGAGCTTGCGGATGGCAGTATTGAAGACTTGCCAGCACGCGTAGAGAATTATTCGATGCCAACATACGCACTTGGAAACCATTTCATTTTGAAGCGCTATTCTGATGAGCCAAAAGATAAATGGGAGAAATTCAAGGAGTTTAACGATGAGTCAAAAGCATCACCAGGACTCGGATTCTATTTTGATTCGAAAAATGTCCGCACAGAGATTGCTGCGATTACGAATGTATGTAATGAGTTTGGGCCAGCGCTTCTGACAGGGACGGTAGATCCAGATGCTTATATGCCGAAGTTCAAGAAGAAATTGAATGATGCAGGTATGAAGACGGTGATGACGGAAATGCAGAAGCAGTACGATGCTTTCAAAAAGGATAAAAAAGAATAAAGTAATGCGATTCTGAGCCGCCTGTAGAGCAATTGAAAAGAGAATTTTAATTTGGTATACTGATTATGAAAAGAGCATCATGCGCGAAATTGGTTCTCTCGTCCGGTAGAGCTGTTACAAACGGTGACATCGGCTACAGAAAATAGTCCATCTAATTCCTCCATCAAAAAGTGAGTGTTAGGTGGTTTATTTTTGTCTTTTTTCAATGTGAGCTATAATTTATATGAAATTACTAAGCACAATTACGATGTGGAGGGATTCAAATGGCTGAAACGGTGGATCAATATATGGCAGATTTAGAGACGGATGAGCAACGAAAATGGACGATGACGTTTGTTTCATTTATGCGCGAAAATTATCCGGATTTTGAGGAGAAAATTTCGTATCAGATTCCGACATTTAAATTTGGTAAGCAATATATCGCTTTTTCGAATGCAAAAACTCACTTTTCGGTGCATACGCTAGATTTTGAGCTAGTTTTGGAGATGAAGGGGCGCTTGCCAGATGCGGAATTTGGGAAGGGTTGCGTGAAGATTAAGTTTAAGGATGATGATGCAATCCCAGAATTGTTTAAGTTTTGCCGAGAAATCGTGATTCGGAATCAAGTAGGTATGTGATGTAAATTGCCTCATATTGGAGGAATAAGGAGGTGTGTGAAGTGACGAAATTTCAAGCGATTCATGATGCGGCACTCAGCTTGAAGGGTGCGACACATGATTACAAAGGAGAGTGGGGCGCGGATCGCTTTTTTGTTGGTGAAAAAATGTTTGCGATGCTTGGAACAAATAAAGAAGGTCGCGATATTCTCACGGTAAAAGTGGAACCGAATCAAGGAGAGGTTTTGCGCTCAGAAAATCCAGCCATTATCCCAGGTTACTATATGAATAAATCTCACTGGGTATCAGTATTACTCGATGAGGAGAATAATCCGGAATTTTTGGCAAAACTGTTGGCACATGGTTATGAGCAAGTTTTACGAAAACTACCGAAATATCGTCAAAAAGAGATAGAAGGCTAAAAAAAAAGAGGGGGCTGGGACAAACTCCCATGTCAGCTTCCGCTGACACCAATCATCATGAAAAAACCTCTCGACCTACAACCACTTTTCTATCATACTAGAGATAGAGAAATAAGTTGTA